>NZ_BAABHC010000010.1:0-133863 GCF_039541895.1 Pontibacter saemangeumensis | reverse complement strand
AAATGATTTCATGGTCTTTTTTTGCAAAAGTGCAGGGATGCTGCCGGAGAGTCATTGACTTAAGTCAATAAGATGGGGCAGCTGAACCAAAGAAGCCTGAATGAGCATTCAGAGGAAGATTCTCCACCGACAACTAAAGGCTTTCAAGCTGTGAAGTTTCGTTGGTGTGGCATACACTCCTTCTTTCACAGTCTTTATCCGAGGGGCGGATAGCGGATCTGTTTCAAAGCGGCCACAGAGTATAGCCCCAAAGCTACTTTATAGTCGGTCCTGGTGAACATAACTTTCGTTATAAGGTCTTGCCATAACTGGGCCTAAAGGATATCAAAAGAGACATTCTGTCTTTTGATATCATGTTGAGCCAACTTCTTTGCAACAGTAACCTTATCTAGGATGAGCCGCCTCACGCTCTGTTTTTTCTCTCAAATACTTGCCGTTTTATGAGATTGGAAAACAGACGGAGATTTTATCGATTATGCGTTTAGTAAATAGTATATTCGTTAGTCTAGTCACGGTTAACTGACTAACGGTAGTGAATAAAAGGAATAACTCTTTATGTACCGTGGTAGGTGCTATTTGACAGACCTTACACTTCAATGCTTTAAATATAACGCCATGAAACTGCTTCTTACTTTCGTGTTTCTTTGGGTTTTTGCTCTTGCTTCGCATGGACAAAGTTTATCTTCCAAAGACAGTTTGCAAATCCATTCCATGATGGAGGACTGGAACAAAGCCTGGGACGTGAAAGATTACGTCCTTGCTGCCAAGTGGTACAGCCGTGATGCTCGCTTTACAAATGCCTTTGGTGATAAGCGTAACGGGCAAAAAGAGGTTGAGGCGCTTCTCAAAGAAGTTTTCTCTTTACCGTTTGTTATGTCTGGTAAAAGCGAAACCACAGAACATAGTTATCAGACATTAAGCAGTAGCAATGTCATTGTCCACACTGCTGTTGTCAGGAAAGGGCAGAAAATGCCTGATGGCTCTATTTTACCTGATAGAAGAACAACACATCTAAGAGTATTTCAGCAAGAAAACGATGGCTGGGAAATAAAGGCGCATTTGATTTCCGATGCAAGGGACAAACAATCTCCTAAACACTGAACAGCCGCTACAGCAGCTTTAAAAAACAAGGGCGGAAGGATACGTGCTGAACTAATAAACTTCAATGAACAGAAGAAAGTGAGTGAGACTGAAACTTGTCAAGTACCCTTACTTCCTAAAGCTGTAGAACGTTACCGGCAATGCGGCTAACCAAAAGACATTTCGCATGAGAACAACATTATTACTACTTATGCTTTTGCTCTCCGCTTTTACAATCACATATGGGCAAAAAGTGTTTGACACTCATATTCATGGCGGCGCTAATTCTGTCACACAAGTGGATAAATTGACCTCTGCAGGAGTATATAAAGCCGCAATAAGTACATCATGGGACCTTCAGAAAACTTATAAGTCCTCTATCAATCTTACATTAGTTCACGGATTGATGATTGCTTGCCCAAATGGAAAAGTGCCTTATAGCGACCAATATTGCTATAACGACCAAGAGGACTTTCCGGATATTAAATGGGTCGAAGAACTAATCAAGGAAAATAAAATCCAATACATCGGTGAAGTACTTAGCCAATATTATGGAATTTCACCGTCTGATGAACGGCTATATCCTTATTACGCTCTGGCGGAGAAATACGGGATCCCCGTGGGTATTCACACAGGATTGGCCGGTCCTGATCACGGTTCTCCAAATTTCAAAGTCAGGCTTGGAACGCCCATGCTTTTTGAGGGACTTTTGCAGGAGTTTCCAAGCATTAAGGTTTGGATTATGCATGCTGGCGCTCCCTATTTAGAGGAGACGATGGCAATCATGAAATATTACCGAAATGTTTATGCTGATATATCTGCGATAAATAATCCCTATATATACCCCGAGGCCGACTTTAATAACATAATGAAAAAATTGATCGATGCAGGGCTTGAAGACCGGTTAATGTTTGGATCGGACAACGCCGATATTGATATGGCAATTGAAAGCGTTGAAAAGTTAGAGTTTCTTTCGGTTCAGCAAAAAGAGAAGATTTTTTTCAAAAATGCGGAAGCTTTCTTTAAGTTAAAATAATTTGCAATGCTGGCAACAATGGTAGCTGTCGCACAACTCCTAAGTAGCTTATACTACACGTTAGGACACCCAACCTTACCATTTTTCCGTCTCATTATTCCCACGTGGCTGTTGCACAACCGGTTGGAGATAGCCGTTAAAGGATCATGACCAATTCCTTGTAGCTATGCAGGGCAAGAAGACTTTCAAGGATGAGAAGGAGCTGCTCTTCTCCCTTTCGGCCCACGTGCCGGAGCACAATTTTTACCGACAGCTTAAGCTGCAGTTAAATCTGGACTTTCTCTACGAACTGACAGCGCCCCTCTACGGTAAGTGTGGCCAGCAAAGCATCGACCCGGTGGTATTCTTCAAGCTCTGCCTGGTGGGCTACCTGGAGAACATCGTCTCAGACAGGAAACTTCTTGAGCACTGCGGCCTCCGCCTGGACCTGCTTTACTTTCCGGACTACCAACTCGATGAGCCCCTGCCCTGGCACTCCACCCTCTCCCGTACTCGGCAGCTTTACCCGGAGGCCGAGACCCTGTTCGAAACTCTGTTTGACAGGGTTTTCAGCCTGTGCGTGGAGAAAAGCATGGTGAGGGGTGATACACAAGCTATAGACTCGGCTCCGGTCAAGGCCAAGGCTTCCATGGAGAGCCTGCTGTTAAAGCAGCCAAAAGAGTCTGTGCAACAGCAGGAGACGGACAAACAGCGGACGCTTCAGAAAAACAGAAAACCGGTACAGCCTATCACCGCTCCCGCCCATCAGCTGCGGAAGCTGGCAAAGCACCAGGAAAATCTTGAAAGGCTTCCCTCTGTGTCAGGAGCAGGTCATGAAAAGGCAAAGCTGGTCAGCTGGCAAGACACATTATTCCCCGCACGACCCGGATGCCCGCATATCAGTAAAACCGGGAAAGGCCAGGAAGCTCTGGCTACCATTGCAGCATGGCTGTTGATACGGCCAAAGGTGTTATTTCCCACATCCGGGCGGACTTTGCCGACGGCAGGGACAGCCAGCACCTGCCTTCCCTTGTCACACAGGTGCAAAGCAGGCTGAAAGCCAATGGCCTGCTGATGCAGGACCTGCTGGCCGATGCCGGCTACTCCAACGGCTCTAACTATTTCATGCTCGAGCAGCAGGGCATCACAGGCTGGATCCCCGTGTTCGGGATGTACAAGCCCGAGATTGCCGGCTTTCCCTATGACAAGGAGAAGGACCGCTACATCTGCCCCATGGGAAAGCCACTCCCCTTCAAGGGCTTTGACCGCACTGCGGACGGCAGGCTGTTGAGAAACTACTGGGCAGCGCCCAGTGACTGCAGGCAGTGCGCGTCCAAACCCACGTGTGCCCCCAAGGCCCGGTGCCGGAAAATTACCCGCACAGCTTATGACGAGCAGTACCTGAGGGCATATGCCCGGCAGCAAAGCAGGCGGGGCAAGCGCATGAAAAAGCTTCGCCAGAGCACGGTGGAGCCGGTCTTCGGGAGCCTGGTAGATCACTATGGGCTGCGCAGAGTTGGCGTGCTGGGAAAGTCGGGTGCCCATAAAGCCATGCTCCTGGCTGCCGCTGCATTTAATATAAGAAAGTACATGAGGTATAAGCCGAAGAAGTCTGTGAGCATGGCAATAGCAATGGAAAGGGAGCAGCCACATGCCCATACCTTCAGCTATTGGTTTCACCCCTGTCGCTTGCCCACAATCGGAGAGAGGAGCGTTGTGAATTAATTCAGAATAAAAGCTGCTAAAAAGTATGCTGGAAGCTGAGTTGTGCAACAGCCACACAGTTTGAATTACACTCCCCGTGAGGTAAATATTTTTTCCTCTTACTATAAGATGAAAAATCATATATAAGCTACCAAGTTCAGTCCGTTTCACTGATAGCAGGCGTTATAGAACAAGGAAGGCTCCCCGTGATGAGGAGCCTCTTCTTTTATGAGCTTATAAGCTAAGTTATGTCAAGCAAGAGGAACGAACTTAGCTAAAAAGCCTTCTAGTGCTTTCTAGCAGTTTTGAGTGCTGTGTTCTTCACTTCAAATTTATTTTCAATTCTGATACTTGAGTCAAAGTTTCCCTCATGGCTGATAATGACCTTTCCCCCGACCGTGTAAGTGCCTGCTTTAACAGGGGTGTACAACAGAATATAATGAGGTCCCGACCTTATAACCTTTGGTTTTAAGTTAACGCCATCTTCGGCCCCTTTACAAGTCACCTTAGAGAAATCCAAGCCTATTTTAGATAAGTAAGTTCCATTGGTATTAACAGTTGAGGATACTGTATCTTTCGTGCCGTACTCTTCCTCCTCTAAAGGTGAGGGAACAACAAAAGTATAGGCATAACCTGTACCAAGAGAACTGCTGAAATCGGCATTAACAGTTAAGTACACTGTATCTCTAGTATTGTATTTTTCTCTATCTAAATAAGAGGGAATAACAAAGGAATAGCCATAACCTGTACCAAGGGAAGCTTTGTAATGCATTAATAGCATTCCTTCAGCGACAGTAGTCAAATATAGAAGGTTATAATACTTCAGACTATCTGCTGAGGAGCGCAGTTGATTCTTTGTTTCCTTGATGGAATACGGCAATTCCCCGCCGTCTCTACTATGCTTAGAGTATCTTGCCTCCACTGAATCAGAGTAGAGCAGTAGGTTTTCAATGGTTCGCTCTTTCATAAAATTTCTTCTCCAGGAGACAATCTGATCGCAATCAGCGGCTATGATCGAGTCCCTGGGATCTCCTAATTCTTCAGGACCTCTTAATTCTTCATAGTAGGCTATGACTGAGGAAAATGCTTGCTCATTAAAGGCTATATTCCGCATGCAACTATCCCTTTTAATCATCAGTTCAAGGTCATCTGATTTCTTGGAGCACGAAAACAATAAAAGAACAAGCAGAAATGGTATAGCTGATTTCATTAAATAGTACCTGATTATGGTATAAATGGAACCAAATATACTATAAAAACATATCGGCAGTTCCTAACCTCTTCTACTTCGAGCTGTGGAGGCTGAGCTAATAACAAACATTATGTAAGTTCAGAGATTAATTACACCTGTTGCTGAGCCGCCAAGGCCAGGAAGACCCCAAAATGATTGACTATTAAGCAACATCCTGCTTGAGACCCTTGCCAATTAAGTACTGGGATGCTGCGGGACTGGCTTCACACTACAGGAGCGCAGGTTGATCTTCTACAGGATTCGTCTTTCATCACCAGGTCCGGCATCTCTGCTACTTCTTCCCTTCTGTAACCAGCAAGTAGTCTTCAGAACTGGAAGGCTGATGATTTAAAAGGCACTTCCTGATGAGAAGTCAAGGACTTTTTTGAATAACATGCATCGCGCTAGAGCGGGCCAGTTGCTGCGGCGGGTCAGTCCCCACCCGCGAAGGAACCCCTCCCCGGCAAGCTTTGCCCCCACCGTCCAGCACTCCGCCAAATGCTGCGCCTTTGCCGGAGAGCTTCCCGTAGCTGGCCACCGTTCAGTCAGCCTCCTCACTGTGCTGCGCTTCGTTCCCCGGCTGCCGGAACAGTGGCTTTCCCACCCGCGCAAAGCAAGCGCCGCCCTTGGAGCTGCAACGCTTTTTTATTCCACGCTCTCGTTTCAGTAGCACATGGGCTTAATTACAAAAGGGCAAAAAGGTAATGAAGTTAATTACCTGCATGAGCCTAATGAGAAGATTCATTGTCAACGCCTTCTGTTATGACCCGACATCCTGCTATGCCTCTTATAATTCTGTTCACTATAAATGACAAAGGTAAACTATAAATATCGTTAGTTTACTTTTGAGCCTGAAAGTAAACTAACGATATTCATGGTTTACTTTCGCAAAAAAAAGAAAGCATGGCGATACAGCTCGAGAAGTACAAGGCAGGCCATTGGCAGCCAGGAACAGGGTATAAATATTTTCTGCCTGTAAAAGTGAACGACCAATGGCAATGGGCCGACGCCCAGCTCAACACTTTGCTGGAAAAGGCTTCCATCCGGCTAGGGGAGCTGAACTCTTATGCCAGGCTGGTGCCGAACATTGATTTATTTATATCACTCCACGTGACAAAGGAAGCCGTGGTATCCAGCCGGATCGAGGGAACGCAGACTAACATCGCCGAAGCGATGCTACCGGAAGAGGAGATCACACCGGAAAGAAGAAATGACTGGAAGGAGGTAAACAACTATACCCATGCCCTGAACGAGGCCATCAAAAGCCTGAGCAAGCTGCCGCTGTCTTCCCGCCTGCTCAGGCAGGCGCACCAGAAGTTGATGACGGGTGTAAGAGGAGAGCACAAGCTGCCTGGCGCGTTTCGCAGCAGCCAAAACTGGATTGGCGGCAGCGGGCCGGCCGATGCCATCTTCGTACCGCCGGCACATGTGCATGTGGACGAGCTGATGGGCGACCTGGAGAACTTCCTGCATAATGACCAGATCAGCGTGCCGGCACTCGTGCGGATAGGTATAGCGCACTATCAGTTCGAAACCATACACCCTTTCCTGGATGGGAACGGCCGTATTGGCCGGCTGCTGATCACGCTGTTCCTGGTGGACCAGGACATCCTGCATCAGCCGCTTTTGTATCTGTCCTCCTATTTCGAGAAAAACAAGTCCCACTATTACGATAACCTGACACGGGTCCGGGAAAAGAACGACATGCTCCACTGGCTTAAGTACTTTCTTATCGGCGTGGAGAAGACAGCCCAGGAGGCGGTAGAGACGCTCTCAAAGGTTATCACGCTAAAGCAGGACCTGGAGAACAGCCTCCACCGGGAATGGGGAAGGCGCACGCAGTCGGCCTTGAAACTGCTCCTCCAGCTGTTTGAGCATCCGGTAGTGACGGTGAAAGAGGCCCAGAGCATCTGCCAGCTCAGTAAGAAAGCAGCAGGAGAATTGATTGAAAGCTTTGAGAAGGCAGGCATACTGGTAGAGCAGACCGGTCAGAGCCGCAACCGCATCTACCTCTTCGCTCCCTATGTAGAGCTTTTCAAGGGTTGATGCCATACCCAGCCTGAAGCCTCTCCACACCGGCGGGGCTCTTTCACATCCCCCCATCGGCTCCTCCAGGCTGACCATCTCCAGGTAAGGCTCCAGGCAGGCTTTGCTTTTAAAGCCGCGCACGGTCTTCACCTGGTTATCCTCCGGGGAGTACCACAGCTCCGCAAAGAACCCGCCCATGTGGTAGAGCACCACGCTCAGGTTGGGGACAGTGCGGTAGAGGTTGTTGTAGATCAGGCCCGAGAGGAACTTGTAAAAGGTGCCCCTGTACTGGAGCGGCGACTTCTGGTGCAGCTGGCGCTTGTCCACCAGCGGGAATGGAAGGAAAAGTCCAATTCCTGGAGCGCCTTCAGAAAACGCCTGGTTTGCACTATTCCGCGCCCGTCTCCTGCAGCAAATTTCCCGTCCGGGAAGTGCCGCCGCCGGATACGGAGGAACCCCTCCCCTACTTCCCTTTCGTGCCCTTCCTCCACCAGCACGGCAGTGAGAGAGAACTGCGTGTCCCCCGGGCCGTCGAAGCGGAAGCCGTGCGCCCCCGCCCCGCTTACAAAACCAGTTTTGGCCATACCTTATCGTATACAGAGTGTCCTGTCGCCGGAGACCATTGCCGGCGCAGCTATCAAGATACTAATTCTATTGACTTTTCCAATGTTTTGCTAAAGGCATTGGCTTTTTAGCGTTTTGTCAAGGTTTTTAAACGGTCGTTTAAAAACCTTGACAAAGCCGATTTTTGCGGTAACTTTGTCAGGTACCGGACAAAAGGGAGAAGAAATGAGGAACTACGTCGCCTACTACCGCGTCTCGACCAAGGCCCAGGGGCAGAGCGGCCTTGGGCTGGAGGCGCAGCGCGCCGCCGTCCGCCGCTTCGTAAAACCCGGCGAGGCGATCCTGGAGGAGTTCACCGAGGTGGAGAGCGGCAAGCGCGACGGCCGCGAGCAGCTGCGGGCGGCCATCGCCCACGCCAAAAGAGCCAGGGCCACGCTGCTCATCGCCAAGCTCGACCGCCTCAGCCGCAACGCCGGCTTCATCTTCGCCCTGCGCGACAGCGGCGCGGACTTCGTCTGCGCCGACATGCCTGAGGCCAACACGCTCACCATCGGCATCTTCGCCGTGCTCGCCCAGCACGAGCGCGAGCTCATCTCCCAGCGCACCCGCGCCGCCCTGCAGGCCAAGAGGGAGCAAGGCTATAAGCTGGGCTCCCCGCAGAACCTGGACGAGGCGGCCCGCCAAAAGGGGCTGGAGGTGCGCCAGCGGAACGCCGCCTCCAACAAGGCCAACCGGCAGGCCTCCCGGCTGGTGCGGATCTACCGGGAGCAGGGCTACACCTTCCAGCGGATCGCCGACGAGCTCAACGCGGAGGGCTACCTGACGCGCCACGGGAGGCCCTTCCGGCGGGGCACGGTGCATTACCTCTTCGGCAAGGGGACGGGGCGCGGCCCCCAAAGGGAGGAACCGCCTATCCTTTGAGCGCATCCTTCTACTTTGGGCGCCTCGCGACGCTTTGCCAACTCCATCCCTCTTTAGGGCCTGCCAGCAGCCGTGGCGAGGGAGGGCACCGGCCGGCAGCTCCGGCTTGTGTTCCGGAGGGAAGGCTGGGGCGACCCTGTCCCGCTTGCCCGTCTCGTGAAACAGATTCCCGGTTTGACTGGGGAGACGGGTAAGCGGGACGCAACGCGGGCTGTCGGGGCAGGGGCCGTCGAGGGCACTTCGAATCTTGAAATTCCGGGGTTTCGTGGGACGAGCACCAAATCTGCAGCAAAGCAGCTGAAACTCTAACTCGGATGGTGTCTTTCATAACCCACATTGTATGCTCCATGCATCCCCAGCTGCCCTGTCCCATGAACGCAGTCACTAGCTCTTCCGGGGATTCAGATAAAACGCCGGGTGATCGCAGGTCCTGCCATGCGTCTCGAATGGATTTGCCATGAACGATGACTTCAGCTGGTGGACGGTGCAGTTTACGTCCTTGTTGCTTATATTGGATGCTTACCCTTGCTGCCTTCTTTCGGTTTGACAGTAGATGTCCGATGAGAGGGAGGGCAGAGGCACTTTCCTTAAAAACCAAACAGGACCATGCAGTTCTCGACTGAAGACATTTTACTCGGGGCGTCCATCCTCCTGATGGTCAGCATCCTGCTCAGCAAAAGCCTGGGCCGCTTCGGCATCCCCGCCCTGATCCTCTTCCTGGGGGTGGGCATGCTGGCGGGCTCCGAGGGCATCGGCGGCATCTATTTCGACGACGCGCTGACGGCGCAGTCCATGGGCACCGTCGCCCTGGCCGTCATCCTCTTCTCCGGCGGCCTGGACACCCGTTGGGAAAGCACCCGGCCGGTCCTCTGGCGGGGGGTGGCGCTGTCCACGCTGGGCGTCTTCCTCACCGCCGTGCTGGTGGGCCTGTTTTCCGCCTATCTGCTGGGCTTCTCGCTGCTGGAGGGGCTGCTGCTGGGGGCCGTCGTCTCCTCCACCGACGCGGCCGCCGTGTTCTCCATTCTCCGCTCCAGGAACATCGGCCTGAAAAACAACCTGCGGCCCACCCTGGAGCTGGAGTCGGGCAGCAATGACCCGATGGCCTACTTCCTGACCGTCAGCTTTACGTTTCTGCTCACAAACGAGGGGGCGGGCAACTGGCAGCTGGTGCCGATGTTCTTTCTGCAGATGAGTATCGGCGCCGTGGCGGGCGTGGTGATGGGGCGGGCAATGGGCTGGGTCATCAACCGCATCAGGCTGGAGCAGGACGGGCTTTACCCCGCCCTCACCCTGGCCATGGTGTTCTTTACCTTTGCCTTCACCAACCTGGTCGGCGGCAACGGCTTCCTGGCTGTGTACGTCGCGGCGGTGGTCCTGGGCAACAGGAACTTCATCCACAAGGGCAGCCTCACCCGGTTCTACGATGGGCTGGCCTGGCTCATGCAGATCCTCATGTTCCTGACGCTGGGCCTGCTGGTGTTCCCCTCGCAGATGCTGCCCGTCCTCGGGCCCGGGCTCCTCATCTCGCTGTTCCTGATCTTCGTGGCGCGCCCGGCGAGCGTGTTCCTCGGGCTGGCCTTCTCCAGGGCCTCCCTGCGGGACAAGCTGTATATCTCGTGGGTGGGGCTGCGGGGGGCGGTGCCCATCGTGTTTGCCACCTACCCCCTGCTGGCGGGCGTGGGCAGGTCGGACATGATCTTCAACATCGTCTTCTTCATCGTGCTCACCTCCGTGATGCTGCAGGGGACCACCCTGTCCGTGGTGGCGGACTGGCTGGGGCTGAGCCAGCGGGACTACTCCCCCAAGAAGGTGAGGCTGGGGGAAGACATGGGCTACGACGCCAAAAACAGCCTGGTGGAGCTGTACCTGAACCGCGCTAGCCCGGCTGCAGGGAAGTCCATCGTCGAGCTGCAGCTGCCCAAGACCTCCCTGATCGTGCTGATTGACAGGGGCGGCCGGTTTGTGACGCCGAACGGGGCCACGGTGCTGGAGGAGGATGACAAGCTGATGGTGATGGTGGACAATGACGAGGAGCTGGAAAAGGTGGAAAAGGTCCTTAACGGGTAAAGCTTTGCATCGGGGGTATACCCGTACTGCTGATGAAAAGCAAGCCAATCCTATCAGTCCGCGTTATGCGGGACAGGCATGCAGAAACGAATAGTAACAAGCCGTCAAACCTGGTCAAAAGCGCCAAAGAAGGGCGATAGAGGGGTAGTTTTTCAGGCCAGCATTACATCAGCCTGCGCCAGCGTTACAAGAACATTGCGGAGGCCTCTTCCCATAGGGAGAAAACCCCGCGTTCCGGGACAGGTTGCAGCTCATATGCCTCGTTTTGAAAGTTATTGCAGCTCCTTTTGCCCTGCAGGAGTAGATTCAGGGATGACCAGCAACGGTGTCTTATTCTGCTCTGCCATTGCCGCTGTCAAGCTGTCAGAAAACAGCCCCTTCCATAGACTCTTTGAGGTTGGGAAAGCAACTAATAAGCCAGTAGCAGTACTTGACGTATGCGCTTTCAAATTCTTAAGTTCATGAGCCCCCGCCAGCGTGTAAAAATTATACGCATATTCTTTCACCTCATCCCACAGGTTGTGCTTTGCCAAAAAGCCTGTCGATTCTGGCCTGTTCTCCTCCTCATTCACTATAAACACAAAAATGAGTTCACTTCTAAAAGTCCGCGCGAAACGGAACACCAGATCCATACCTGCCCTGGATTTGAAATGCTGTGGCCTGATGACCAGTGTGATGTCTGAAAAACCCCTGAATACGAATCCAGGGGGTACGATGAGCAGCGGCCTGGTAGCTCCATCAATCATCTGCACGGTGTTGCTGCCTGTAATGATTCGCTTTAGCACATTCGCCCCGGAGTTACCCATTACGATAAGGTTAACGCTTAGCCGCTCTGACAACCCTACCGCGGACTCCACAAGCGGTGTGGGCACTATCTCTACTCTGTACATTACTTCTTTATGGCGTATGCCCGTCTCCAGGAAAAGCACCTGCACCTCCTTTCGGAGCTTTTCCCGGCACTGCTCCTGATCAGCTTCTTGTAGCTCTGAGAAAAGGCTTTGAGGGGCCGTGGCAGGCACAAAAGGATGCGCCATCACGTGCGCAAAGATCACCTCCCCCCCATAGAGCTGCGCTATCCGCATTGCAACAAGCAGCGCATCATGGGCATTGGCTGAGAAATCAGAAAGAGCTAAAATCCTGAACATAGCTGAGTGTCATAGAATGGAAAAAAAGTAGCGCAATAGCCAATGTGTTAAAAAAGAAGCCTCTTGTTCAGCGTTAAAAATCATAGAGGTTCCCTTCAGGTCATCCTGTCATAGTAGCATAGTGATGTTAAGGAGCCTATCCAGTTGCGTGTCTGAGAATGCATCATCTTCTAAGTATTAATGAGCCTTGACAACAGGCCTTTGGGTTGTGTTGAGACCGGCACTTGCCAGACTCCACCGTACAAGGCCGCCTTCACCCGAGGCTCATGCCACACCTGGTAAGCCAAAAGGCAATATCCGGGTTGGTTTAAATAGGGCAGTAGATAGCTTAAGTCTCTGTGAGTACTGTTTCTACTGTGTTTCCCTCTAGTTGCTTTATGCGCGAGGGCGACCCCACGATCCACAGGATATCCCCTTCCATAAACGTCAGCGTAGAATCGGGATTCATGATTTTTCTCCCCTCCCGCTCAATCCCTACCACCAAACCGCTTGTCGTTTCCCTGATACCTGACGCCTTTATGGTTTTATGCAGCAGCGGCGAGGAGGGTGACACCACCATCTTCTGGAGCCTTACATCCTCTTTCACAGCTCCCATGTTGGCCCCCAGGGGGCCTTCGTTGGTGACATACTGACGGAAAGGCTCTATGTACTCGTCCGTGCCGAACACGTAGATTTTGTCGTAGGGGTATATCCTTTCACGCCGGGTGGGGGGCATGATGGTGCGCCCCCCGCGCTCAATCACAGCGATGTTCACCCCGAACCTTTCCCTTATCTGCAGCTCCTCCAACGTACCGCCGATAATGGCAGAGTGCGGGGAGATGGGGAAGCTGGTGAGGTGAGCGCCCCAGGGGGCAATGTGGTGGTCATCACTAATCTGGCGGTCGTTCAGGTTAGACAGGAAGCTGTCCTCTATACGGGCATAGAAATTCTGGATCTTCTCTGAGAGAAGGGCCAGCAGGGCAATGATCACCAGCCCCACGATGATGGCGACCAGCGTAGAGAAGAGCTGGTTTACAAGGAAACCGACTATCAGAACTCCTACACCCGCCCTGGCAAACTCCAGCACTATCACCACACTGCGGTACTTCCTGTCTGCCCATATCCGGCTGTGCGCCTCTTTCTGAGGATGGTGTAGGGCCAGTGCCCAGAGGAACGGCGCCATGCAGACTAGGGTCACCACAGTGGTCATCACGTCTGCCCAGAACCCTCCTACCCCATACCCGACTATAAACGACTTCAGGTAATTATCAGCCAGCATCGCAATGGCAATTATGATAACAGCGTAAACCGCCATGCTGATGACATAGGATTTGAGCAGCAGCCTCCAGTCGCTTGTGGTGTTGATGGTGTGCGCACCCGTGCTGTACCGGTTCAGCAGGGCTTTCCATTTCTCGGGCAGCACAGACTCCACCACACGGTAAAGCGGCTCGGACAGCCGGATCATGTAGGGGGTGGTGAACGTGGTGACGGCCGAGACCGCCACCGCTATAGGGTACAGAAACTCACTGGTTACGTTCAGGGTAAGGCCCAGTGTGGCGATAATAAAGGAGAACTCCCCGATCTGGGTGACGCTCATACCGGACTGGATAGACGTTCTCAGCCCCTGGCCTGCTATCAGCCCGCCGCTTGTAATGCTCAATACCTTCCCTAAAATGGTTATCACTGAAATCAGGGCTATGGTGCCGGCGTACGCCACCATCATGGCCGGGTGGATGAGTATACCGACAGAAACAAAGAAGACGGCCCCGAAGAGGTCTTTCACCGGCCCAATCAGATGCTCTATCTTTTCGGCCTTGGTCGTCTCGGCCAGGATGGAGCCCATGATAAAAGCGCCGAGCGCCGGGGAGAAGCCCGCCTGCGAAGCCAGCATCACCATCAGCAGGCAAAGCGCAAGGGACACAATCAGCAAGGTTTCATCGTTCATGAGCCTGCTCGCCCACTTCAGGAAAGTAGGGATCAGGAAAATACCGCCCAAAAACCAGACCGCCAGGAAAAAGCCCAGCTTCAGCACCGCCTCCAGCATTTCAGAGCCCGCAAACTGCTGGCTGACCGCCAAGGTAGAAAGCAGCACCAGCAACAGGATGGCCGCTAAGTCCTCTACAATCAGCACGCCGAAAACCAGGCCGGCGAACCGCTGCGACTTCACGCCCAGCTCCTCGAAGGCCCGGATGATGATGGTGGTAGAGGAAATACACAGGATCCCTCCCAAAAAGACGCTGTCCATGGTGGACCAGCCCAGGAGCTGGCCCGTCAGGTAACCAAGCAGCAGCATGATTACGATCTCAATAAAGGCCATGATAGAGGATGCCCCACCCACTTTTACTAGCTTCTTGAAGCTGAACTCCAGGCCAAGGCTAAAAAGAAGGAATATGACACCTATCTCTGCCCATATCCGGATGTTGTCTATTTCATTGATGGTTGGGAAGAGGGCAAAATAGGGGCCTACCAACATGCCGGCAATAATATACCCCAGCACCAGGGGCTGCTTCAGTTTCTTAAAGATCAAGGTGGTGATACCCGCCGCCGTAAGCAGTATCCCTAAGTCACTGATTAGGTGTGGGAGGTGTACCATGATAGATCAAGGTGCTGTAAAGCATTTCATCAAGACATAGTTTACATGCCAAGAGCTGGCATTTGAGTGCAGTCGGGGAAAGGGCGAAAGAGCCGTCGACTCTATTCAGTCCCTACCAAGGTCAGGCAGGCCGCATCCACAGGTTCGACTCGCGGCGCGCCCTCTAACTGAGAAGGTTGGATCCGCTGACAACACCAGGGCCGCTTTATAAAGAAGGCAAACTAGATCAGGGAGCATTCGGGAGAATGGTGGTAAGCAGGAAATGAGCGAGCAGTTTGGCCCCTACAGGGCCTTTGCCATAAACTTTAAGCCTGCCGGCAGGTAATGCGAAGTAACAATTGTCTAGGGAACAACATAGTCCCTGATTTGAGCAAAACGCGATGTAGCAGGGCACCTTAGCGTCCCAGCACCTCTGCACCTGCTGTTGCTGATTGGCAGGCTCGCTTAGGTTTCCGCCCGCTGAGGCAGGATCGAAAGACGAAACCAGGGCTGTTCCTTTCACCAAAAAGCGATATACCTGCTCCTCCTGCCCGGGTGCCGTAAGCGCCCAAAGCAGCATTACCCACATGAACGGGAGGCTGGAGTAGTATCTAAGTCTCTTTGTGAGCAGCATTGATTACAATTTAAAGACCGTTTCAGCTACAGGCTTGTCGCTATTCTTCCTGGCCTAGCCTATGGAACCCGCCCTAGGATGCACAGGAGCAAATACTTGTGTAAAGCATTATACGTATAGTTATAAATGTTTGATTACATGCCACTTCAAACAAATCGGCATTTAAACAGTGCATAGGCAATAACTGCAGGAGGCTTAGCAGCTGTTTGTGATTTATAGGATAGCTTGTTGCGCTGAAATTACTGTGACAATGCTACTCTATGTGAACCTGTCAGGCATTATAAGCGAATGAGGAAGACGTAAAGCAGGAGCTCAAGCTTCTTGATATTTAGGCACGCCACCAAATCGCGGCAATGTCCCACTCCTCCTTCAGCCAAAGGGGGAACTGCTCCGAGGAGACGATGCTCCAGTCCCTGCCTGCTTTACACGCTCTCTTGTGACACCGCCCTTCCACGTCACGCTCACCATGTTCTGCGGGGGGTATGGACGACAAGGCAGAAGTGCTGCCAGAGGCTGTTTGTGGAGACTTTTGAATTTGCCCTGGGTAAAGAAGTTCAGCTGCTTTGGACAGTATCCTGTCTAAATGCCTAATAGGGCCGCGGTATTTGTATGTTAAAAGCAAAAATGAAAGTGGACAGCGCCCCTGGCTGTCATCGGGAGAGGAACTGAGAAAACCGCACTGCTCTGATGGTTCGCTTAGCCCGAAAGCGGAGATTAAAGCCGTAGCGCCTTAGGCGATTCAGGTACGCCACACGGCGCACCTACCGCCCGCGCTAAATCCCTGTTCTTATTGTCATCCGGAGATGCAGGTGTTGGGGCAGGAGTCGTTCACCTGGCCCCGTACATGCTGAAAAACCGCTCTTCCGCCTCCACCGTCCCGATGAGGATAATCTCCGCCTGGGCGGGCAGCACCATGGCCGGGTCCGGGTTGATGTGCAGCGACTCCCCGTTCCGGATGGCGATCACGGTGCAGCCGGTCTCCTGCCGGATGGAGGACTGGGCGATCGAGCGCCTCGCCAGCCGCTCCGGCACCTTCACCTTGAGCAAGTGCAGGCCCTCGGCCACCATCATGATGTCGCTGCGCTTGAGCAGGTTGAGGATGGTGTTCGCCCCCATCGAGGCGTAAGACATCACAAAGTCGGACCCCGCCCGGTGCAGCGTGGCCAGGTTCCGCTCCAGGGTAGAGCGGGTGATGACCTGGATGTCAGGCCGCAGACGCCGGCAATAGATGGTCAGGTACACGTTCACGTCATCGTCGTGCGTGGTGATGATCACGCAGGGGGACTGCTCGATGCCCGCCTGCCTGAGGACCTCCAGCTCGGCCGCATCCCCCAGGATGTAGCGCGGGTCGTCCCTTACCCGCTCCGGCGCCTTCTCCACGATGCGGTAGTCCAGCTTCCGGTCCTCCAGCGCCCGGCCTGTTGCCCTGCCGACCCGCCCGCCCCCTATTATCACCACAGGAGAGTTCATGTGCCTCTCCACCTGGAAAGCCTCGTTGTACCTCTCCATCTGCGCTACGGAGCCGGCCAGCACCAGCACCGTCGTCTGGGTGATGCGCGTGTCGGGCTGGGCCGCCCGGAACTTGCCGCGCTCCCAGACGCCGACCACGCTGACCCCCACCTGCTCCCGCAGCTTTGTCTCCCGCAGCGTGAGCCCCACCAGCGGGGAGCCCAGCACGGCGGCTTCGGCGATCTGCAGCTCCCCGAACTCCCCGATCGTGTGGGCACGGGCGTCCCCCCCGCTGGCCCTGCGGGCCAGGAACAGGCCCATGATCTCGCCCAGCCGCAGCACGTGGGTACTGCCCGCCAGCTGCAGGATGTCGACCGAGGCCTCAAAGCTGCAGGTAGAGATAATGGGCACCTGGCTGCTGATCCCCCGCACCGTGAAAGCCACGTTCGTGTTCACCACGTCCGAGGCGGTGGTGGCCACCAGCGCGGCCTTGTCCACCTGCACCTTGCTGTAGGTTTCAGGGTCGTCCAGGTCCCCCAGCATCACGTTGACCCCCAGCCCGTGCAGGCGCAGCCCCTCCGCCAGGTCCGGCACCAGCACCACGTAAGGGTAGCGGAAGCGGTTCAGCTTCTTGATCAGGGCCTCCGTGACAGGCCCGTAGCGTGTCAGCACCACGTGCCCGCTTGTTCCGGCGGGCAGCTCCCGCGGCACCCGGGCCTGCTCCTGCGCCTTCATCCAGGGGGAGTAGAAGAAGTTGATGAAGGTGAAGGGGAACAGGATCAGCAGGAACACCATGCCCGAGAGCAGCACTACGATGGAGAAGAAGCGGCCAGAGTCGCTGTGAAAGGTGATATCGCCGAACCCAAGGGTGGACATCACCGTCAGGGTCCAGTAAAAGCCGGTGATCCAGCTATGGCGCTGCCCTTCACGCAGCATGAGCAGGTGAAAGACCACCGTAAAGGCCAGGACCAGGACCAGCAGCACCAGCAGGAACCGGAACAGAAGCTGCAGGTTGCGGCGGTCAGGCTCGCTGCGCAGGAAAATGAGGAGCTGAGTGGGAAGGAACTTCATAGGCTACATTTTACGGTAAAAGAGCCGAACAAGGATTCCAGAGACAAGCATTCTCCACAGGTAACCTTCAGATCAACCTCTTCCAAACATCTTAGTAAACATAATTGCCGTTATAGCGAAAAGCCCTTTCCAGCATTCTGAGAAGGGCATTTTTTTGGTACTTACTAAGGAAAAGCTGCTTTTCTGAAATCCTCCCGGCATCCCTTAAATATATATATTTTGTAATATATTTAAGGGATGCCGGGAGTTATTACGTTTAACCACCGCCTGGCGGTTAAACGTAATAACTACTTTTAGCCATTAGTTACGCCCAAGCGATCTGCAACTATTCCAAATTGAATTATTTACAATTGAGCAAGGACGGAAACTCCCAGTTTTTTCCTTTCTAAAGAAAGAATTGCGAGTGTTTTTTCTTTATTCCTAAACTTAGAGGTTTGAAATAATTTAGTATAAATGTAAATAAAAAATAATGAGAAAATTAACTGGCCTGCTAAGCCTATTTGCCCTGTCTATTCTGGCTTTCAAACCTGCTGATTACAAAACGGTCGCCAACCTCGCTTATGACGATGGCTGGGTGGAACTTATCAATGGAAAAGATTTTACCGGATGGAAAGCCACCGAAAATACTTCTACCTGGTCCGTAACAGACGGGCTTTTCCAGGCTGACGGAAAAGTTTCACATCTCTTTTATGAAGGAGAACACCTGAAAGACGGTTTCAAAAATTTCGAACTGGAAGTGCAGGTGAAAACTTTCAAGCTGGCTAACACAGGAGTCTATTTTCACACCAGGTACCAGGAAAAAGGCTGGCCCAATAGCGGCATGGAGATACAGGTGAACAATACCCATATCGGGGAAGGAGATTATATCGAACTCAAAAAAACGGCCAGCCTTTATGGGGTGCGGAATGTGTACAAAGCTTTTGGCCGGGATGGTGAATGGATGACGGTAAAAGCCCGCGTAGAAAGCAACCGTGTCCAGATTTGGCTCAATGGCATGAAAACAGTTGACTACCTGCAGCCCGAAAAAACTTTTTCGGCCGTAAAACGACTTGGGAAAGGAACGTTCGCTCTGCAAGGCCACGATAGTCTCAGTAAAATGCAATTCAAAAGTTTCAGGGTGCGTCGCCTGCCAGACGATGCCCGTTCGAGCCTGGCTGCTCCGGTATTGGGTGCCTGGCATGACAGCCTCGTAGTGCTACAGGGCCGTCAGTTTGCTTTTATTGATTTAAATCCAAAGACCACTTTATCAGCAAAAGAACTTGCGGACTACTTTTATACTACCGGCATCAATGTTTCATTGGTAAGAAATCCTGCATCTGCCAAAGAACTTGCAGCAGCTAAAAGTCTCCCCCTTTTTACTGGCATAAAAGTGAATGCTACAAACCAGGCAACGGCTCAGTCATCAGCTGCTGATTATATTGTTGGCGAAAGCACTGATTTAAAGACGGCGCAAGCATTGCTTGGCGGAAATAAAATCAATATCTGGTCTGATAAGGGTAGAACGCTCAACAACCGTATGGCCGCAGAGCTTTTAGACCTGGCAAAGCAAAACAATATTGCTATAGAAATTGACAATGTGAGCCATAGTCCGTCACTGGAAATTATAAAGATGGCAAAAGCCAAAGGCTGCAAATTCACATTCGCAGGATTGGTGCCCGCTTCAAACATGCAAAAATCAATGTATGTGATGGAGGCTATAAAAGAAGCAGATCTCACTTATAAAGACCTTTATATTCCGAAATGGTAGAACTTTTTTTACTCGGCTTAATTCAAAGATTGGTTGTCAAGGTAAGTTTATAAATTCTCAAGCATCCAGCAACTGAACCCCAACCTTAGATTGTAGTTAGGGTAAATTAAAAAACATTATGGTGTGATGCGCATCAAATACCAGCACTAAATAAACACACATCATCCTGGCTCTTTATTAAACATAATTAGGCTTATAGGCCGAAGGGGCCCGTTGCTATTTGTTGCCTCTCCTTTGGCAACGGCTGTTGCCCTTGGCTACTGAGTGGCGTTGAGCTGTTGTCCTATAAATGATGCTTTGGGGCAACAGCTTAATGAAACTCAACGGTTTTCAACTGGTGTGCAAACGGTTTGCACATCATGCTAATGTTAACCCCTTTTGTATTCAGTTTATAAAGTTCTCTGACTTACTACAGGTTAAATGTGTTTCCGGTAAAATGAAAGCGCCTGTGCATCATACCTGCACAGGCGCTTTTAAGCCTTCTTTGGGAATCAAAAATCAAAGAAATCGCTCAGGAACGATTCCTTTTTCTTGTGCGGATGCTTTTTATGCGAGTCGTGGCCATGGTCGCCGTAGCGTTTATAGTCAGCCTCGTAGTTTTCTTTTTTGGCGTAATGGTCGGCGGAGCGCTCCAGGATCTTCTCCAGTTCGCCGCGGTCCAGCCAGATGCCACGGCAATTGGGGCAGTAATCAATCTCCACTCCGTTCTTCTCGCTCATCAAGAGCGTTTCGTTGCAGTTAGGGCATTTCATGGTTCGTCATTGCGTTGGTGTATGCTTCAATATAAGCAAAAGATGGCAAAGCACCGAGTTGCAGCGCCATTGAACATGTGTATTCCCGCTTGACGTAACCGGCTTATGAGATGCTATCTTCCTGCTTAGGAAAAGCTTTGTGTCATTTCCAGTAGATTGAGACTGGTTACATAGGGCGCCAGCGCCCTTCTGCTGTCCAGGCCTCGTACCAGGCTGATGTGATCGGTCTGTGGATTAGACCATACCTCCGCCAAGAAGCTTCCCATGTCATATAGCTCAATATGATACCCCCTTCTGCCGCGGTGGGCCAGCAAAGCGCCGTGTGCCATGACTATTTCCAATCTTCCGGCTAAGGAATGGCTGTTGAAGAGGGGGAGGTTCATGACACCCTATACGTAAGAAAGGAAAAGGGAAGCCAGTCTTACATGCATACAGCTTTATCCCTGAATAGGGGCTGTGATGCTAATCTTTTGGCCCCATAACGCAAGTTATGTTTAGCAGTAGTGTCTGTCTTCGTTATCCGCCAAGTACGGAAAAACAGCAGAGAAGCATAGCCGGGATGCTTAAAGCTTTAGGAAGAAGTTGCGTCTGAGGCTATAGAAACAGCCCCCTAACGGTACTGTTCTCGGGCAATATCCTCAGCTTTCTGTGCTGCTTATGGCAAGTCGGGTTTCCCTTTCTTAAAAAGGCTCCTTTCAAGCTTTACTGCTAAAAATACTAATGCCCCGGCAGCAACTGAGAGCAGCAGGTCTTGTGCCGACAAGGGAACAAGCTTGAAAAAGCCCTCCAGCCCGGGAAAGTATATGGCTATGAGCTGTAAGGCAACAGCAGACACGATGACGATGGCCATCAATGGGTTCGTTCTGACGGCAAGAGCCGAATGCCCTGTGGAGCGGAGGGCAAGGGCCTGAAAAACCTGGGAGAAGCCTATGGTGGCAAAGATCATCGTTTGCCAGGTCAGGTCTTCCGGATTTGAAGGGTTGTAGTAGTACACGGCCAGGCCAAGGGAGACCGCCGCGATGGTAGCGCCGACTATCGCCAGCTGCGGAAAGTCCCTTCTTCCAAGCGCCCCCTCCTCCGGGTTTCGCGGGGGCCTGCTCATGGTGTCTTTCTCAGCGGGTTCTGTGCCCAGGCCCAGCCCCAACAGACCGTCTGTAAGCAGGTTCAGCCACAGCAGCTGCAGGGGCTGCAGGGCCACTACCATTCCGAACAGGGGTGCCATGAGCATGACGATCACCTTACCTAAGTTTCCCGCCAGTGAGAACCGGATAAACCGGAGCAGGTTGTCGAAGATCACCCTCCCTTCCTCCACGGCAGCGACAATGGTCGCAAAGTTATCGTCCAGCAGCACCATGTCGGCCGCTTCCTTGGTCACATCAGTTCCGGTGATGCCCATCGCCACCCCAATATCCGCCTTCCTCAGGGCAGGAGCATCGTTGACCCCATCGCCGGTCATGGCCACTACTTCACCATTCAGCTGTAGGGCATGCACGATCCGTAGCTTGTCCTCGGGAGAGACGCGGGCATACACAGAGGTTCTGGCGGCTAAGGCCACAAGCTCCTGCTCGTCTGCCTTTTGCAGCCTTTCCCCGGTGATGGCATCCGCCTGGTCCGTAAAGTGCAGCTCCCTTCCGATAGCTGCGGCCGTAAGCGGGTGGTCGCCGGTGATCATGACCGGCCTGATGCCCGCGTGCCTGCACTGTTCAACCGCTGCCTTCACTTCCTGCCTGGGCGGGTCGATAATGCCGGCAAGGCCCACAAACACGAGGCCTTGCTCTGTGTCCGTGTCACTGCTGGGCTCACTCATCCTGCGAAAGGCCAGCCCAAGCACCCTCATCCCGTTTTGGGCCAGGTTAGAGTTCGCCTTGAGTATCCGTTCCTTCCATTCCGCATCAAGTGGCACCTGCCTGCCCCCTGCCCACACAAACTCAGAGACCCTGAGAAGGGAGTCAGGGGCCCCTTTGCAGCAAAGGAGAAAAGCGTTGTCCCCAAGCATATGAAAATACGCAGGCAACGCTCCAGTCACTTTGTGGATGGTGGACATCCTTTTCCTGGTACTGTCGAAAGGGATCTCATTTACCCTTGGGAGCGCTTCGTAGAGCTGTTCTTTGCTGATGCCTCTTTTAGCCCCGGCAATGAGCAGGGATGTCTCTGTAGGGTCCCCGATCACCTGCTCCGTGTATGGTTCAGCGCCTCTTTCGTACGTCGCGTCGTTGCACAGCACCCCTACGGCAAGGGCAAAATCCAGGCTGTCTGCTGTGGCAGCGTCGGCTTCCAACACAACACTGGGAGGTATCTCCACCGTCTGTTCCGGCAGCTCTATCACCGTGACGGTCATTTTGTTCTGCGTGAGGGTGCCGGTTTTGTCGGAGCAGATCACGGTGACGGAGCCAAGCGTCTCCACGGCGGGAAGCTTCCGGATCAGCGCGTTTCGCCGCAGCATCCTTTGGCCGCCCATCGCCAGCGTGATGGTGACCACCGCGGGCAGACCCTCCGGGACCACGGCCACCGCCACGCTGACGGCTGAGAGGAACATGTCCGCCGCCGTTTCTCCGGACAGTACGCCCACTGCAAATACAAGGGCGGCCGCCGCGGCCCCGAACAGGGCCAGCATTTTCCCGAGCCTGTCCAGTTTTTCCTGCAGCGGGGTTTTACCCGGTTCGACCGAGCTGATCATGTTGGCTATCTTGCCCAGCTCAGTTCCCATTCCGGTGGAGACAGCAACGCCCATGCCTCTTCCATACGTCACAACTGTGCCCATGTAGGCCATATTCCTTCGGTCGCCTAAGGGGGCGTCCTCTTTGGCAATTGGATCGGAATCTTTCTCAATGGGTTCTGACTCGCCTGTCAGCGCGGCCTCCTGTATCTTCAGGTTGAAGGAGCTCAAGACCCGAAGATCAGCGGGTATAACGTTCCCGGCCTCCAGTTCCACTACATCCCCGGGGACCAGATCGGTTGCGGATATTTCTTTAACCTTTCCGCCTCTTTTTACCCGCACTTTCGGCACCACCATGCGGTTCAGGGCCGCCATGGCCCGGTCAGCCCGATATTCCTGTATGAACCCGAGAAAGCCGAAGAGGAGCACGATGATCAGGATAGCCACGGCCTCTGTCGTCTTGCCCAGGAAAAGGGAAAGCAGCGCGGCGACGATCAGAATGACCACCATGGTTTCGGTGAACTGCTGTAGCAGCATCTTCAGGGGGCTCTTCCGCCTTTTTTCCTCCAGCCTGTTAGGCCCGTGTTCCCTCAAGCGAGCCTCAGCCTCACTGTCCTGCAGGCCCTCAGGTGAGGCATTGAATGCCCCTAAGACTTTCTCTTTGGGAGTCGTGTGCCAATTGCTCATTTTAGAACTATTTAAATCAGTATTATAAGTTTCGACTTTCAATGAAGTTGCCGATTGATTTGGTGATGAAGTTCGATTTTGATTTACCTGACAAGTACAGGAATTGTTTAGGATTCTGGTTGCTTAGCAGGAAAATTTAATAGAGGAACTCTCTGGCTTAATGATAATTAGTCCCGGAGCAGAGACGCCAGAAGCTATAATTGCATGAGCAGTTCCTGTATCAGAGGCACCAGGTTCAGACGCTAGGCTGGAGTCACCGTTCCGAACTGTGATGTGCTGAGAATTATTGTGTAATACCATTCATTAGCAATCATAGTCCGACCCGGAAAAATGCCTGACAGTAGGCTGACAGAAACCGGGCAAAGCAAAATCAAGTACAACTTGAAGGAAAAGGAAACATTAATGAAAGACTGGTCAAATGTTGATAGAAAAGAAGATTCCTTTCCGCTATGTCTTTAGAAAAATTAAGAATGATGTGTTCAGGGTGTTGCTCTTCTCAATTGCCTTTCACTTGCTGAAGCTCTTTTTCTCAGAACATCTGCCGCTTATTCCGTTCCAGCTTCCTACAATCCTGGGTATCTCCATTTCTCTTTTACTAGCTTTCAAACTTAACCAGTCCTATGACCGCTGGTGGGAGGCCCGGAAAGTATGGGGAGCGATTGTCAATGATTCACGTTCCCTTGTACTTCAGTTAAAGTCGTTCATGAATGAGGATCTCTTAGGTGTGGAGGGGGCTCTAGCTATAAAAAGATTGGCATACCGCCAGATTGCCTGGTGCTATTGCCTCGGGCAGTCGCTAAGGGGCCTGGAGCCGATTGCCGAAAAACAGAATGAACTGTTGCGGGAGGAGGACTTATCCTTTATTCGGACGCAGAGCAACAAGCCCTTTGCATTGCTGATGCTGCACGTGGGCGATCTAAAGGAGCTGCACCGGAAAGGAGCTGTAAACGATTTTCAGCAGGTGCAACTCGACAGCACCGTCGTACGGCTGTGTGATTCTATGGGGAAGGCAGAGCGCATCAATAACACCGTATTTCCGGTGACTTATGGCCTGTTCCTGCACTTCTTTATCTACCTCTTCCTGGTGATCCTGTCCCTGGGCCTGGTAGAGACCATTGGGTTGTACGAGATCCCTGTCCTGACGCTGATTGCCTCCACCTTCTTTCTGATCGAGAAGACGGCTAAGCACATGCAGGACCCCTTCCGCAACAAACCTACGGATACTTCGGTCACAGCGATCGCCCGTACCATCGAGATAAACATCAAACAGGTGCTGCAGGACAAAAACGTGCCTAAGCCTGTGCCTGCTGAGGAATTCTATATCATGTAATCAATCAGAAGTTATCTACATATGAGAACACATACGAAAGAGACGCAAAGCAGTATGACGCCTGACAAGGCAATCCAATTCCTGAAAGAGGGAAACGAACGCTTTATGAATAACTTAAAAACAAACAGAAACCTGCTTCAGCAGGTGAATGAGACATCTACGGGACAGTTTCCCTTCGCTGCTATTTTGAGCTGCATCGACTCTAGAACTTCGGCTGAGCTGGTCTTCGACCAAGGGCTTGGGGACGTCTTCAGTATCAGGGTTGCCGGCAACATCGTCAATGAGGATATTCTAGGGAGCATGGAGTTTGCCTGCAATGCCGCCGGTTCAAAGCTCATCATGGTGCTGGGGCATACCAAGTGCGGCGCCATTATAGGTGCCTGTAATCATGTAGAACTGGGTAATCTGACAGGCTTGTTAAAGAAGGTGGGGCCAGCTATCGAGCGAGAGACAGCCACTAAGACGGAACGGAATGGCAAAAACCTGGAGTTCGTAACACATGTAACGGAGAATAACGTGCACCTGGCAATTGAGCAGATCAGGAAGCAGAGTCCAATACTTACAGATATGGAGCGGGAGGGGGAGATAAGGATCATCGGGGGCATGTACGACGTGGAAACAGGCAGGGTAGACTTCTACGGAATCGGCTAAGGCAGCAGTACTTGGGCAGGAAGAAGGTAGCAGCAGGAAATTAAATCAAGGGAATTGAGGTAAAGGCCCTCTTCTGTCCTCTTGGTGAGGTAGGTTTTATTCAGTGCTGCATTTGCTCTAGCACATGGACTATTCCCACACTTGCTGCCCCTAAGCAGTAACACCACCCTAAACCACCGTTACCTGTGTTTCGACGTCTCATTATTCCCCGAATTTATGATATGGGCCTAAGCCGTGATCGGCAACGGACATCAACGGGCCAACATATTCAGAGCGGGGCAGTAGCCAGAAGCACACCCAAAAACAATACACCTACCGCCACTCTACAGGAACCTCTGCCAAAGCCTGGCAAACCGCAGCCATATCACGTGCCGGCTCCTTTTGCCGCAGGCACGAACTGGGCCGGCGCTTCCCCGGCCCGGCGCGGAAAGCAATCCGTCTCTCTGGACCCGGGAAAGGCTTCTTAAATCATAATAGAAAGGCAATAGCATAATTGTCACGGGCCTTGGCCCCACCGGGCCTGGTCAGAGGCGGTCGCTCCATACCCACTCGGCCGCCTCCCGGTATGTCTTGAACTGCTGGACCTCGATGTCTGCGCTGAGCCTGGCCTTTTCCTGGCGGGCCAGCTCCAGGAAGGTGGCCATGTTCTTTTCATCGGAGGTGATGCGGGCGACCTTCCTCAGGCAAGAGGAAGCCGCTACAGGCACCAGCTCGTTTAGCACCACCTTCAGGTCCTCCACGGGCACCTCCCCCAGGCGGCCCGTGTCCTGTATCCAGAACGCAATGCCGCTGTCCCGCAAGTACCCTGCGAAGATGGTGGCTGCCTCCCGGTACTCCTCCCTGCTGGGCCTGCGGACCCACTCCGAGTACAGGAGCCGCGCCCCCTCGTCCACGATCAGGTGCAGGTACGCGTTCCGGAGCTCGTGCATGCCTTGCGGCAGTGGGTTTGTCTCCATATTTATGGGTCGTAAGGCAGGCAAATGCGCGAGGCATGGCAGACACTGAATAACAGTACTATTATATATAAAAAAATTTAATACACAACAGCAATTGAATGTTTTAATTAAAAAGTAGTGTTCTGTGGCATCCTGAGCATTGCCCTGCGGCGTGGCCGCTTTGTGACAGATGGCGCGATGTCCATATAAATCAGCCGGTGTGCTTTATCCACGGCAGGGAAACTGGAGCGGGCACTACAGAAACAGCCAATGCTCCGCCACCTCCATGTCCAGGAACACTTCCATCTCAATGCTTCCGGCCAATGCCGGATCCTTCCGGATGGCCTCCTGAATCAGGGTGTCGGGGATAAGGTCCAGGCTCTGTGGCCTTACCACATAGGCCAGCCGGTGGCGCTTTGTGAGGTCAAAGGCGGGGAAGTGGTCTTTCACTGCCCAGTTTTGTTCAGCAATCAGGGCATAGCTCAATTTGCGCATGTCATGCAGCCACAGGGTGATCCCTGCTGCGCGGGCATGGCACAGGGCCTCACCGTACAGCTCCCTGAAAGGGGCGCCGCTGGTGTGTTGCAGCCAGGTGACCTTGATAAGCCCGTTCCCAGGGTCAGCCTCTACCTTCCCGTACTCGTTCGAGTGAATTTCAGTTAGTGCCATAGGTGTCACTGTTGGCCAACGGCACTGCCTGCTTAAGCTGCCGGTAGAAGCCAGAGTTCGGGTATGTGCGCCGAGAGCGCGAGGAGCAGCTCCCGCTTGCCCTCATCCTTTTTCCTGCCCTGCAGGAAAAAGGATGAGCCTAAACTCTTTATAACGGATATTATTAGAGAGTTGTGCAACAGCCTCCCCGGAATTCTGATACAGGCAGCTGCAGCAACAGCTCTTGACAGGTTCTGACAGGTTCTGACAGGTTTATACGGAATTCAACGGTAGCAAAGACAAGGTAGGGAAACACGTGCGTTAGCAACACAAAACAACACTTTGCAACAGCTGTCTGGCCTAATGGGGTCTTTTGGGACAGTTTACTGCAGCGGGACAGTGGACCAGCGTGGCCAGACAAGCAAATGAACCAGCTTAAACGCCTTTTGCAGCGGTTTTTGCTGCCTTCTCGCGCGCTCCGACGGGAAGTCGCCTCTTCTCAACCCTGTCCCTGTCGTAAACCGATGCGGAGCGTTGCCGGACGCCTTGGCGGCGTCTCACGTTGCGACAATCCTTAGATGAGAGAGCGGTTGTGGTCATAATGTAGGATGCGGGAATAAGTATGGCAGCAAGGGTGTTGACGGGAAGTCATGTGCGAGATCAAAGGGTGGCATTGCTGTTCAAATGTGCTGGGAATGCTGTGGTTGTGCGCACCTCATCAAGCTGCATCAGCGGGCCCCTTCCTCAAATAGCCATTCCAAGGCGCTTTCCCTGTCCGGGAAGGGTGCTACCTGAAAGATGGCAGCCAAAGCTTGCTTCTTCTCTATCTTATCACAGACGCTCTGGAGGTCCATCATCACCAGGCCCTCATCTGTCATAATACGGGCAATTTTCCTGACAGAGGAGGCGAGTTGGGGGAAAAAATCATGCACCAGCCAGTTCTGGTCAGCCAGCTCCACGTAATGGAGCCTGCGCGCGTCACTCAGCCAGTAGTGGCACCCATGTTCCTGTATAAGCTTAAAAGCGAGCGACACGCACCCTCTGTATTCTGTGCTGGAGAGGTGCCGGAGCCACTCCGTCTCGATATAGCCCTGTTTGGCGTCTATCTCAATTCGCATGCGCTCATCTCTGAAGACGGGCTCGGGGCATAGGTCAGGAACCATAAGTCTCTTAATTGAAATCAAGTATAACTAAAATTGTAATAGCTTGATATCCCCCCTCCGTATTCTAACTGCTGTTAATGCTTTAAGGTTATGCCTATGGAAAAGCATTGGCAGTAGCCTATTCAACACCTTTCTGCCCGGTTCGGCATCTATCAGCGCCGATTAACACCCTTCTGCACCTCTCCAGCACAGAATACAGAGGATGCGGCAGCTCAGGAGCCGCTGATGCTGGCTGTTGTTATAATCTTCTGTGCGACCTGCTACACTTCCGTTGCGTTGAATTACCGGAGCCCTTGGCTTGTCTCAGAATTCCCCAAGTTTATGAGATTTTGTAGGCAGCTACTATAGCTGTCGCGCCACTCCGCCGGCTGGAGTTGTTCCGGGTGCCCCCGCTCTACGAAGCAACAGGCTCCAAGGGCACCGCCTGTTTCTGCCCCTTCTTCGTGAACCTCTCCCGCAGACTGGTCATGGGCAACTCAAAGTAGGTGTAGAGGAGGGAGGAGAGGACAAGCGTTATCCCCAGGTAAGCGCCATAGAAAAAGGCCGAGGACAGGACGCTGTCCGGGCTGCCGAGCAGCGCCAGGAACCTGATGACCACGGACTGGTGCAATAGGTAGACCGAGTAAGAAACCAGGCTCACGTGCGTGACAGCTCTACTTACCAGCCCGGGGCTTTTAAGCCGCAGATGCGAGGCCGCCGGTAAAAGAAGCGCCAAAGAGACGTCCGTCATGGTAAAGTAAAGGGTCTTGGTGAAGAAGACGGGGGCGGCACTGCTGTAGACGTCCTGGTAATATATCCAGCAGGCGCAGGGGATGAGGCACGCCCCTGCCGCCAGGTAATAATACCTGCCTTTGGTGAAAAGGCCGCGGTAATAGAAGCTGAGCCAGCTGAAGAAGACCCCCGTCAGGATGGCGTCCAGCCGGAGCGGCATCATCTTCCTGATGCCGCTGTTCCAGGCCGGGTCGAATACCCCCACCACCGTGAGCCTGAGGGAAACGATGGCCACGAAGAAGAAGGCCAGGCCCAGCAGCGCTTTGCTCTTCACCGAGAGGCCGCTGCCTGAAAGCCCCCTGTCAAAGAGAAGGAGCACCAGGGGCAGGCTCAGGTAAAACCACTCCTCCACCGACAGGCTCCAGGCCTCGCCGAAGAACCCCGGCTGCGGGGTCACCGCGTTCTGGAGAAAGCCCAGGAATGGCAGATAGGTCGCCAGGCCATGGGAGGCGGACCCGAAGAGCTCGTGCGCCGCGATGTTGAGCGCCAGCACCAGGTAGTAGAGCGGGAGGGTCCTGCACCACCTCCGGACCCAGAAGTCCCTGATGAGCCCGAGGCCAAGCCGCTGTTCCTGCTCATACAGGTTCAGGAGGATGGTTCCGATCAGGAACCCGCTCAGGACAAAGAACAGCTCCACCCCGAAGTACCCGAATAC
The DNA here is from genome assembly GCF_039541895.1 of Pontibacter saemangeumensis. Classification (NCBI taxonomy): domain Bacteria; kingdom Pseudomonadati; phylum Bacteroidota; class Cytophagia; order Cytophagales; family Hymenobacteraceae; genus Pontibacter; species Pontibacter saemangeumensis. Next base: position 104,408 of record NZ_BAABHC010000010.1, on the reverse strand, counting down.
ATAGAAGAGCCTCTCCACGTGTACGGCAGGTGCCAGATAGGGGCTCCCGTGCTCAACCAGCACAAGCGCGATGGCCAGGAACCGGAGTAAGTCTAAACCGAAGAGGCGGGCCGAGTGCCCTCCCGCTGTGCTGCCCATAGGTGGAGATGAAGGTGTTGGCGCCTTGGTATGGCCCGTCAATAATATGAAATAATTTTAATATTGTAATACCATAATATAGTTTTTGTGTGTTTTGCACCGGCTGTCCCGGCAATCGGCCGAATCTCGATACTGAGAGAACCGGATCTGGAAGCCCCTCAGACACAGAAGCCCGGCGTGCGGGTATTCCCGCTTGGCCGTCTCCCGAATCAAAAGGGATTTCCTGTTTATGAGACGGGTTGATGGGACGGGTCACCTTCAAGGGTAGCACGAAGCATTAAAACCTGCAGCGCTGTGCCCTCTCCCCCTCTGCTTCATGAGGTCAATGTCCCTCATGAACCTAATGGGACTCATTAACCTCCTTCCTTTCTTTCCCCTTTCGTAATTCATCCTTCCGGCATCGCCCTGTCAGGAGTGTTTGGCCAGCAGCTTCCGCAGGCCAGCGTACTCGGGCTGCCCCAGCACGTCCAGCTCCCCCCCTGTCGCCAGCGCCAGGGCCCGGTGGCACTGGCCCAGCCGGTGGAGCATGGGCTGGATCTGCTGGTTGTAGTAGTTGAAGAAGTTGTAAATGTCCCGCACCGAGCAGGGCAGCTTGTAGCCGGCGGCCGAGGAGACGACGAGCACGCCCTCGTCCCGCACCGGCCCCACCACCAGGGAGCGGAAGCGGTGCTCTGTGTAGTTCTCATACTTATAGGAGTTGAGGTGCTGGAGCAGCTCGTGGGTGTGGACGTAGCGGGTGCGGTAGGCAGAGTTCGCGATTTTGCAGAGGCTGCTGGCAAGACTCCTCTGAAAGGAGCGGCTGCTGGGCCTGGAGCGGTCTTTGTTTTCAGGCGTGGGGCAGGGGATTGTTCCGCCGTCCAGGCTGAAGGGGTCTCATTAAACTCATCCTTCCCATTATCATCATTAACCTCCTGAATCAACTTAGTCTCATGAAGTACAAAGGGGAGAAGAGCGTATCGGGAAGCGCGCATCCTGTAAATGGAGTTATTCTATAGTTTCACTTACTCATCTCACGAAACAAAATCTGGATTTGAATCTTGAGACGGCAAAGTGGGAACCCCCGCCTATGGCATGCAGTGTTTGCGGGCGCTTCCGGCTCTGTCTTCCTGAAGCTCATTTTACCGGGGTTTTGCGGGACAACAATAAACTTGTCTCGTCCTAAAATGCATTGACCGGCCAAGGGTATAATGAAGGAAAATACGGGTATAACCAAATTCCCTCACACACCATGTACGTACACAAGGGCTTCACACGGATGGTAAATTTTAAAGGAGTTGTTACTTATGGAAAACAAACAGGATAAACCGGCCACCCGCCGCACAGGCAACCCGGCAGGCGCTGCGGCGAGAGCGGGGCGGCAAAAGCAGTCGGCCAGGCAGGCAAGCGCACCTGAAGAAAGAAAACCAGGCGCAGGCGGGGCAAACCCAGACTTTTTACAGGAGACCCTGTTTTGACGGTTGCCCGGGCGGCATAAACCTCATAACAGGCGTGATAGAACAAGAAAAGGCTCCCCATGATGAGGAGCCTTTTCTTGTTCTATCCTAACCTAGCGGCTTTTCTTTTATAGCAGAAATTCGTCCGTTTTCCGGGACGGCGGCTTTCTCCGGACAGGCCCTGATACAGCCGCGAAGATGCGAAAAGTGCTTTTCTGCGCCCCAGCATGACCAAGTCAGGCTAATCCAGCCATGACAGGCTCCAAACATCTTCTCCCAGCAGCGGCGGCCTCTTTTCATCTCATGATTCCGGCGTATCATTCGCTACCACTAATAGCTTGCTGTTCATGCACCTTCCGCTTAACAAGGTCATGCAGTTGCAGTTTTCTATCGCACCAGGCGATAGCCTATTTGTTCATCAACTCCAGCTTTGCGAAGAAATCATCAAACATCAGGTTCGTATCCAGATCGGTATATACCCGTATGTTCCGCCCCAGGTGGTTGTACTCATAGGCTCCCTCGTTATTTAACCGAGGAGCCACTTTATTGACGTACTCACTGGAGGAGGGATCAGCCTCAAAAGAGGACTGCAGCGCAGTCAGCAGTACCAGCGGGCTGTCGCCCATCACGTACGTTTCGCCAATGTTATAGCCATACCCCTCCAGCCGAATCATCAATTGCTCAATGGCGTCAGTTAAATAACGCCCTACCTTGCCCTGCGGCTTTACTTTTATCAGCAGTTGCGAATACGGCAACAAGGTTTGCCGGTAGGCGTCACGGGGTACCTGCCACAGCGGGATTCTGGACTTGTTAAAGATGACCTGGGCCGCAGGAATGTCTATGTTAAGGTTATACTCAGGGCTCGAATAGTTGGGCGGTGGCAGTGCCAGATCGCTGTACTCCGGACCGCCAATCCAGACCAAGGTCAGTTTATCCTCTATTTTCGGGTTCGTTAACACGGCAGAGGCAACCTCTGTAAGCCCTGCGCCACTTAGCAGGTACAGCGGTAAGTCGGTATCTGTACGCAAGGCTTCTTTGATGATAAAATCCACGGCTGCACTTTTCACTGGCGTACTGTCGTTCGGCATCGCAGTATTGGACCCGGCCAGGATCGGGATGTTTCCCTTTACCTTCATCAGGTTGACCAGTTCCCTGGCCTTTCCTGCCGCATTATCGGCCTGGGTTTTCGAGTTGTCAAAGCCGTCTCCCACCTTCAGGTGCGATCCGATGATGGCCCTTACTTCCACCGAGGGCGACAGCAACAGGTGCGCCAGCTGAAACAGGCCATCCGGGTCACCGCTGAAGTCATTGTCGACAATCACACGCATCCGGGGTGCCGCATTGACTCCGACAGGCTTTTTTTGACCGAAAGTGAGCAGGGGCTGCACGAACAGCAGCAGCAAACAAAGGAAAAGGCGGGGTTTCAGCACATGAATAAAATTTGTCTTCCCTAAAGTAAGCAAAAAGAGAAAAGTTTGGAACGCAGCTATCCAAGATAAAAAGTTTTACCTGACCCTTTATAAAGCTTCATCTCCTGCTGTAGGGTTGCTAAAAGCAGCAGAGCACTGAAGCATATCGGCGCCTGCGGACTTAGAAGCCCCTGCCCTGTTTCACTTGGTGTAAATCTATATCAGGACAAGAATTTGCAACAGTGCGCGAAGTCTGTGAAAGGGCCTGCTTTCGTGCCCTAGTAGCCGCACTTCAGGATGAGATGCCTTAGGCAGTGTTTTGGGGTATCAAATACTCGCCGTTTTAAGGGACAAGGCATGGTGCAAAGCAAGATTACCACACCAAGCTGATCAGGATAACCGCCGAGCAAATTGAAAATTGAGGCAGGAAACCGGCACTAAAATATTTTGTTCATCGTATTTTCTATGAAGCACCATACCCCGCCGTTGCCCCTGGACAGGCCCAATTCCACACCCCATGCTTATTGCTGTAATGGTTCCGACAGAAGCCTCCCCCATGACCCGAACCCGCCAACTGGCCGCCATCATGTTCACCGACATCGCCGGCTACACCGCCCTGATGGGCAGCGACGAGCAGAAGGCGTTTGAGCTGCTCAACCAGAACCGCCAGCTCCACAAGCCCCTCATCGAAAGGTATGGCGGCAGGTGGATCAAGGAAATGGGCGACGGGGTGCTGGCCAGCTTCCCCACCGTCACGGACGCGGTGAGCTGCGCCTGCGCCCTGGTGCAAGGCTGCGGGAAGGTGAACGGCCTGTGCCTGCGCATCGGCATTCACCTGGGTGAGGTGGTCTTCGAGGACGGGGACGTGTTCGGAGACGGGGTGAACATCGCCTCCCGCCTGCAGGCCCTGGCCCCGCCCGGAGGCATCTGGGTGTCGGAGGCCGTGTATCAGAACGTGGCCAACAAGAAAGACATCTCCACCAAGCTGGTAGGCGAGGAAACGCTCAGGCACGTGAGAGAGCCGGTGCGGGTCTACCAGGTGCAGCCGATGCGCCATAAACCAAAGCCGACGGAGCCTGACGCGCCCCGGAACGAACCGCCTAAAGCGGCTCCGCCCAAAAGCATTGCCGTGCTGCCCTTCGTCAACATGAGCAACGACCCGGAGCAGGAGTACTTCAGCGACGGGATAGCCGAGGAGATCATCAACTCGCTGGTGCACCTCAAGGACCTGAACGTGGCCGGCAGAACCTCCTCCTTCCAGTTCAAGGGCAAGAGCACAGATCTTCGGGAGCTGGGCCTGAAACTTGGCGTCAGCACGGTGCTGGAGGGCAGCGTGCGCAAACAGGGGAACAGGCTGCGCATTACTGCCCAGCTCATCAACGTGGAGAACGGCTTCCACCTCTGGAGCGAGAAGTACGACCGGAACATGGATGACATCTTCGCCATACAGGACGAGATCGCCCTGGCCATCACCGAGCAGCTGAAGGTGACCTTGTTTGGGAAGGACAAAGAGCTGATCACTAAAACCTACACGCAGGATGCCGAGGCCTACGAACTCTACCTGAAGGGAAGGTTTTACATCAGCAGGCGGGGAGGCTACACATTGATAGGCTTACAAAACTTCAAGCAAGCCATTGCCCTAGACCCCAATTATGCGCTGGCTTACGCGGGGTATGCGGACGCTTATCTGGTGTGCGCGGCATATGGTTTCTTCCGCGGCAAAGACGTGATGCAGGAGATCAGGCAGGCAGCAGAAACGGCCATAAGACTCGATAGTTCTCTTTGCGAACCCTACTGCTCGTTGGGCCATTATTACCCCTACTTTGAATGGAACTGGGCAGAGTCAAAACGGAATTTCACAAAATCACTAGAGCTCAACCCCAGGTTTGCCCAGGCGCATTCGCTGTATGGGCTGGCCTATCTGGCACAAGTGGAGGGAAACTTTGCGGAAGCGGAAAGGCATGGAAGGATAGCCGTCAAACTGGAGCCCCTGAGCGCCATTGATCATGCCGATCTAGCGTGGACGCTCTATTACGCCCGTAAATTTGAGGAGGCACTGGCTTTTGCCCTAACCGGGGTTGAGCTGGACCCCTACTCTTTCCTTTCCCACCGCCTGGCAGGCCTCTGCTATATGGCCTTGAACCGCTTTGAGGAAGCCATCTCAACTTTCAAGCATTTAGTTAAGATATCAAACCGGCACCAACAGGCTGTCAATGGGCTTATCTGGGCTTACTGCAGCAATGGGGATGTGGAAGAAGCAAACGTCCTGATGGATGAGCTGAAGGAAAGGGCCGTCACCGAATACATCGGGGGTTCTTACGTTGGCTTGTCTGCCGCCCACCTGGGTGACCTGGACACTGCTTTCCATTACCTGGAACAAGCGTGTGATGACAGAGAGCCGTACATTATTCAACTTAACCACTCACCTTCTGTACCTGCCTTGCTCCGGGAAGACCCGCGTTTCCAGAAGCTGCTGGACCGTATCGGTTTCCCAAAGTAATCCAGGTTGAAGAAAGGGCCGTTTCCTGACCAATTCGGTTCTTGTCTTTCATCTTGGAAATCTTTCATGGGCCAGGCATCTAAAAACGGTACATCTGTATAGCAACAAGGACTAAATCCCTCTCGAAGCACGAGGCATGGTATTCATCCTACGGTGGGTTACAAAACGCTTCAGGACTGTTTTATAATCAATCACTTGATAAGAAACATACCTAGCAAGTGATTCTGTTAAACATAAAAGCCGTTATAGAACAAGGAAGGCTCCCCGTGATGAGGAGTTTTCTCTTGTTTTAACCCATAACTGGTGATATATACACCAGAGGCTTTTCTTTTATATCAGAAATACGGCTGTATTTTGAGATGAATCCCGCGGTTGCACCCGAGTGCAACCGCGGGAGAACGAAGCGGTAATAGCGCTGGATCTGCCACTACACGCTTCCGCTGGCCTATCCGGCAGTGAATGCGCTTCTTCTTTGGGATGCAGCTGACACAGTAGAGGTGTTTACTTGTGCGGTGTCCTTTGGAAGCTAACCTGCTGCAAACCGTTCGCAAACCAAGGGAAGTTGTAACCGAGCCTAAAGCAGACGTATGAAGGTATCCATACAGTAAAAAATAGCCTTACAACCCCTTGAGCTGCTACCTGAGTACCTGACAGGTGAGCTTAAAGCATCAATGATCAGGTATTGACAAAAGACTGGCTCTAGCATGCATGCGATGCCTGCCTCTAAAAGCCCGGGGCCTGCTCCTCGGAAACAGTGACCAGGGGCAGCCTGACGGTGAACTCTGTGTACGCTCCCTCCTGAGCCTCCACTTCCAACTCGCCGCCGTGCCCCTTGGCGATGATGTCGTAGCTGATGGATAAGCCCAGGCCCGTGCCCTCACCGGTTGGCTTGGTGGTGAAGAAGGGCTGGAAGACTTTGCTTTTCACATGCTCGGCCATACCGACACCGTTGTCCCGCACCCGTATCTCGACCTGGCCTGGCAGCTGCCGGGTGCTCACACTCACTTTTGGCGCGTACGCCTTTCCGTCCCCGAGAACCTGCACCAACTTATGTTTCTGCTCCACGGCGTAGAAGGCGTTGTTGTAGAGATTAAGCAACACCTGCCCCAGTTCCTGTGGCACGGCTTGGGCCTGTTGCAGCTGCAGATCATAGTCTGTGTCGATGCTGCAGGCGAAGTTTTGGTGCTTTGACCTGAAGCCGGAGTAGGCCAGGCGAAGGTACTCATCGGCAAGTGCGTTGGCGTCCACAGCCTGCTTCTCCCCGCCAGAGGTGCGGGAGTGCTGGAGCATGCCTTTCACGATAGCGTCTGCGCGAAGGCCGTGGTGGTGGATCTTCTGAAGGTTCCGCCCTATCTCCTCCAGCAGTTCCCCTTCCAGGGGGCAATCCTGCCCTTTCTTTTTCTTTTCCTCCCGCAGCTCCTCCACCAGCTCCCCGGACACCTCCGAAAAGTTGTTGATGAAGTTCAGGGGGTTCTGGATTTCGTGGGCGATGCCGGCCGTTAGTTGCCCTAGGGAGGCCAGCTTCTCTTTTTGGATGAGTTGGGACTGCGCAGCCTTCAGCCGCACAAGGGACTCGTGCAGCGCCGCCGTGCGCTCCGCGACCCGGCCCTCCAGTTCTTCCTGCGACGCCTTCAGGGAGGCCGCCATTTTATTGAGGCTCCCGGCGAGCACCCCGACCTCGTCCCGATTGACGATGGGGACCGGGGCGTTGAAGTTACCCTCCTCGATCCGGCGGACCCCCTCCAGCAGCATTCCCAACGGCCGCAGCAGGCCATAGCGGTAAAAGCCGATGAAAGCGACAACGACAAACGCGGCCGCCGCAGGCAGCAGCCAAAAGAACACCGCCAGCTGTCGCTGCTGCTCCGCACTTTTGCCGTCCCAGTCTGATTCGGGGGGAGATGTGCCGTACAACAGGAACGGGAGCAAGCCCAGCAAGGCCAGGACAGTGGCAAGCGGCAGGGCCACCAGCTTGACCTGGAAGGTAGTCACCTCGCTGGCGTAGTTTAGGTGCACCACCAGCACGCCCAGGAGCAAAACCATCTGGCAGACCTGATAGGCGAAAGAGGCTCCCCCCATTCCTGCCAAGGCCCAAACCATGAAGGGAAGGTAACTGGCGAACAGGAGCGCCAGGGCCCTTAGAGACTGCGCACTGCGACCGGCTGCGTTCAGCAGATGGTACAGCGTATTTTCGCTGGAGGCACCGGACCGCCTGGAGGCAGACACCGTTCTCCTTACCAGCACCAAGACCGACCAGGCCTGGCACCCTGTGACCGTATAATACACCAAGGCCCAGGTAGAGAAGGTAGCGAATTTAATATTTGGGGCACCGGAAAGGGCGTGGCCAAGGAATACGGCAAGTAGAAGGGACTCAGCAAGAATAACTATGGTTGCCTCGCGGCGCATGGGGTTGCCCCCGTACGTGTAAGCACACCAGGTCCAGGTGAGAGCCCACACCGATGCCAGCGCCGCGTGGCTTACCCTGAACCAATTGTAGAGCGGCGGCCTGCTGGAGGTGACGCCTATGTCCACCAGGTACACCAGCAAGGCGGTACCCACGAAACCGACCATGAGCCAGGTGTCCCGTGTTTTGCCCCGCAGGCTTAAGAAGTACACCAAGATGAGGAATGCCAGGATAGACTCTGCCAATGTCGCGATAGAGGCAGGGTGCAGCCGGAAAGCCTCCCCGTCAAACAGCAGATTCAAAAAAGGCCGTTCCATTGCTTATTGCGCTTACACTATCAGAAGAAAACGTCAGCCAAGGACCATCATATTCAATGCAATCAAACTAAGTTGAATGAACCTAAAACCACCTATAGAGAATTCATACAGGCAAATTGACAAGCGAAATTTAAAAAGACTTACTGATGCTTACGTTTAAGTTAGCATAACAGCTGTTATAGAACGAGGAAGGCTCCCCGTGTTGAGGAGCCTTATTTTTAGCCTATAAGCTATTTTATGATAAGCAGGTGCAACAGTTTATCATTTAAGTCAACTTGCTCTGTAGTGAAGGAGAACAAGTTTCCACTTGGTGCGCCTTTGGAAACCAATGCTTATTCCTTCCCTGAGTATTGATGGATAAGGCGGTGCCTTGTAATCCCATTTAAAGATTTAAGAAACTTCGGCATTTTGTGCAGGGAGAACAAACTAAGTGCCGTTGAGTTCAGTCGCATAATTGGATTCGTGTTGTATAACGTCCCTTTTGCATCATACAAGTTGATGAACAAGTTGTATATCTTAAAAATAGATATACATTTGAAAAACAATATTTTATGAAAAAATTTATTTTTTTATTTATAATTTCTTTTGCCTTTCATCCTTTACTTGCACAAAAGGATAAGGAACTCTTCCTGCCCTTGGAGTTTAAGGAGGCATACAAAAAAGGGACAAGATTGAAGTCCGGCCAGGTTTCTGAAAAATACAGCCAGAATCGCGCTGTATACAGAATTAAAGCAACTGTCAACCCTATTACCCACCTACTTACCGGCCAGGCACAGATAACGTATTTCAATAATTCCCCAGACACGGTACGAGCTGTTACTTTCCATACTTACCATGACGTCTACAAACCAAACTCCCAAAAATCAACCCTTTTGAAAAACGCTGTTGATCCTCAAAATCACCAGGGAGTAATCATATACAAGCTACTACTGGGGCAGGAGCCTATCAACCTGAAAGATCCAAAGCAGGCCACCTACCAGGGTACCAATTATTCAGTACTGCTTAAAAAACCCTTATTACCCAAAACCACGCAAGAACTGACCATTCACTGGAACTATGTGATTCCCGGAGAAGGATTTGTACGTAGCGGCGCCATTGATAGCACCTCTATGATGGTGGGATACTGGTACCCCGAAATGGCCGTGCTGGATGATATAAACGGGTGGGATCGGATTGCCTTTGATGCCGCCACCGAGTTCTACCATGACTTTTCAGATTATGAAATCAGCTTAACCGTTCCTGATAATTTTACGGTATGGGCTTCGGTTGCGCCAGAAAACCCAAAGGATGTGTTCTCGCCAATGGTGCAGCAAAGGCTTGAACAGGCAAGGAAAAGTAAAAAATCAGTTCAGATCCTGACAGCAGCCGACTTCAAATCTACTTCAACAGGCACCACAACATGGAAATATGAGGCAAAAGGTTTTCCTGACTTTGCTTTCGCCCTGAGCGACCATTACCTCTGGGATGCGAGCATGTACCAGGATGAGCACGGCGAATTCTTTGTGCATACCGCCTACCCGGTAAAGCACCCCCAATTTATTTCTGTCATGCCTACTATACACACCTCCTTAGATGTATTTCACCATACTTTCCCAGTGTACCCTTTCCCTTACAAGCACTTCACTATTTTCAATGGATATACTTCTGGAGGCATGGAGTTTCCGGGCATGGCCAACAATCACGCGCAATCCGCTAAGATGGTTGAAAGTCGTTCTATAAAGGGTACCACAGACGAGGAGATGATTCTTGGTTTAACATTGCACGAAATGGCGCACATGTATTTTCCGTTTTTGATGGGGATTAATGAGAAAAAGTACGCGTGGATGGATGAAGGCTTTGCTCAATTTACCGGAACTTTCGCCAAGCCTATATTTCCATACACTCATCGGAATGGTCCCTCACTGGGGTCACAAAACATTGCACCGATGATGGTGCCTACTTACCAGCACTTAAGTAGTAATACAAACTCCTATACCATTAGCTCTGCAGCGTACCACTCCCTCTACAGTCTATTAGGAAAAGAGGAGTTCATGAAAGCGTTGCATGCCTTTATGGACGAATGGAAAAACAAGCACCCAACGCCTTATGATTTTATGTACAGCTTTAACACAGCATCAGGCAAGGACCTGAATTGGTTCTGGAAAAGGTGGTACTTTGACTGGGGGTATCCAGACCTGGGAATCACCACAGTAAAAGGGAACAACGTAGTGGTTGAAAACAAAGGAGGTAGACCCTTGGCATTTACTATTCTGAGGACATTTAAAGACGGAACAACATCAAAGCAGGAGGTAAGCCCATTGGTCTGGGAAAATTCATCCAGCTACACGCATAAGATGAAGTCATCTAAACAGCCGCTGGCCAAGGTAGAATTGATTTTGCAGTTAGGGGGCGATGTAGAATCGAAGGACAATGTCTGGATAAAGCCTTAGATCCTTTTGAATAACCCTGAAGCGGTAATGCCTTCCTGTTAGGATTTTTTGGGTTAATTTGGGTAGTTTCTAAAGCATGAAGTGTCTCGTCGTAACCTGTATCTTGGTCTCGGCTGTCTTGGCTAAGCCTTTCACCTCCCTCTAAAGTACCAAAACCCGCCCCCTCGATTCCAGGCTGTGGGGGCGGTTTCTCCCATAACTGCTTTTATGTTAAGCGGGGGTACTTTCTAGGCTGGGTGCAATGCGCAATGCGGATTACGTATTGCGCATTGCACATCAGCCTGAGGCGCTTTGGCCAGAACCGTTTTATTTAACATAAACCTATCCAAAGTGAACAAAAAAGTATATTTTTGTGTACATTATAGTGTACGTAAAAGATACATATGGACGCAATCACAGCAACAGCACTTAGAAAAAAAATGAAAAGTTACCTGGACAGGGTAAGCAAGACTGCTGAGACTATATTCGTAACGCGTGGCAATGAGGATGATTCTGTCGTGCTCATGCCTATGAGAGAATACAACTCTATCATGGAGACAGCGCATCTGCTAGGGTCACGAGCCAATCGCGAGGCGCTGGAGAAATCGATTGCCCAGCACAAGAGCGGGCAAGTAATGCCTTTTACCCTGCAGGGGGAGGAAGAGACACCGGGCAGCTAACATGACGGTAGCTTTTACCCAACAGGCCTGGCAAGAGTATTGCGAATGGCAGCAAGATGACATGGGCGCAATTGAGAAAATAAACGATTTAATTAAAGCTATTCAGAGGGAACCGTTCAAAGGCATCGGCAAGCCGGAACCCCTTAAAAATGAATTGAGGGGGTATTGGTCGCGCCGCATCACCGGTGAACACCGCTTGGTGTATGCCGTGGAAGGCAAAAGAGGTGTAGACCAAAAAATGACGATTGTCCAGTGCAAGTTCCATTACTGATGAAGTAAAGACCCTCTCAAGTACCAGAAAACCTATCACCGCCTCCCCTGCACAAGCTGGGCAGTGAACCGATGGCCGTGGAGCTGTAGTTGCTCAACGGCCCCCTTGTTAAAACCGGATATGAAAAAAGCGTTTGACAAGCATTAGGTACTAACCTAATGCGACATGAAAGGATCACACAAACTAAAAGCGGAAACGGATTCCCGCGCCTACAGCATACTGTTCTGGCATAGCGCGCTACGCCTCTGCTGCCCACCCCATAAGGGGTGCAACAAACGGGGGTATGAGAGATGCTCACCCGTGAGAAGCTGGAAACGCTACAGAAAGCAGCAGTGGAAGGAGTAGACAAAGAAGGCCCATTGATGATTTTACAGCCTCCTTGCTTCTGCCTCCTTTATTGGCCCGCGGCCCTTGATCTGTTTCACCTAGGTTTCATACATCCGCAGCGACTCAGATTCCGCAGGGAGCACAAAAACAGAAAAGGACACTCATTGCGTCCCTTTCCTAAAAGATGATTCGAATAAACGGAATCGTACTTCTGATTATAATTACGCCAGGCCTTCCGTTCAGTTGGGCCCTCATGAAGAAAGGCACTGTCCGCAGCAGGTATAGAACGTGCCGCAACCTGCACCACTTCCGAGCGCCCCCATCGCCAGGGTTAGCTCTTCCTTAGGGAAAAAGAAGGGCCTGCTCCGATGAACAGGCCCTTCCTGAAGGAAAGTCTTTACTCGGGCTAAGACAGGGTCTTAAAATAAGAAAACCTTGCTCACCCAGACAGGATTTCATTGCCAGCATGGGATATGGAAGGATAATGGTGCTTTTTTGAACATATTACTTTTACATAAACTATAATATATATATATATTATAGTTTATTTCATGAACCACTTCCTGCTGTTCTCCCTGCTCCTTGTCAGGACGGGGGTGAACATGCTCCGGAGCCACCCGAAGGAAGAGATAACCCCGATGCCCAGTACCCCATGCCGCACTTAGAAAAGATCCCCCAGCGCAGTAAAGCAAGTGTGAAAACCTTTGTGATAGCCTTGGTCGAGCTACACCTGTTCGCGGTGCTGTTCTTTGCCGTGGCATTGACCCTGTTCCACTTGGCCGGCCCGGCTCCGGCTGCCATTGTGCTGCCGCACGCCATGCTCGCTTCCTATGCCGCCGCCCTCCTTTTTGTGGCGGCCGACAGGCTCTTTTAATAGCGCCCAAAAAAGGCGCCTGTAACGGACACCTTGTGCTCTTCGGCTAAACCCCTGACTAACATCTTATAACTAAACTCCCCTAATATGGCGATTGCCCTTGCCTTAACCGCTTTGACAGTAATAGGAAGTATCCTCAGTGGCGCCCTGGCGCTGCTGCACTATGAACAGGATCCTGGAGAATGGGACCATAAGAAATCGGTAGTAGATACAGGACTAGCAGCCCCTGGCCCTTTGCATGGAGCGGTGCCGGAGGAGGGCTATTACAGGCAGGAAGCTGTTGTTGCGCCGGATCTAAGCCGGGAGAGGGGCAGAAAAAATATAAATCCCTATTTTTAGCCTATCATCCAATGATCGTTATTAGGGATAAAGTTTGGAGAATACTCGCTGATTCCAACGCCAATGAATGCTTCTCCAGCTTGATAGTGAAAAGGTATCAAAAATACGATCTATGTTTGAACCTGTTCCTTGTCTTTTCTACCTCATCCAGTATCGCAGTCTGGGCTGTTTGGGATCACCTCAACCTCTTGTGGGGTTCTATCTTGGAGCAAGCAGGTGGCTACCCTAGCAAAGCCTTATTTCCTGTTCCCCAAGTATATTAAAGTTTTCAGCGAGAAGAAGGGGCAGTGGCAAAGCTTGACCATCAAAACTGAGGAGTTGTGGCATCAAGTCGATAGAGAAGTGATATCAGAAGACGAAGCCTGGGAGTCGTATCCGGACATCCGGAAGAGAATGGCTACCTAAGATCAGATCCCTGAGGACATTATATTCTTCACGCACAAGAGTTTGCATAAAGAAGCTGAAGAGACTTGTAACAATTATTTAAACAAAGTATAGCATATGAGCAAACAAAGACCGTCTAAAAGGCCCACTCCTCCACAGGAAAGGCCGCAACCTATACCTGAACCAGACACAAAGAATTTCCCAGGCCACACTAACCCACCACCACCCACGCCAAAACAGAATAAATAAACTAAAGGGCCTTTCTTGATTTGCATCAGCTCTTCCGCAAGAGCGCTATACGATGGTATTACGGGAAAGAATGTTGCTATAGCAATATCTACGTTATGTAATTATTATTTTCCCAACCCCTGCGGCGTTCAGCTCAACTATCTGTTACATTTGTGGGTATGCAATCCGTGGCTGTTCATCATCATTCAATATGGAATACTTTTTCTTATTCTCCCTCTTGTTTCTTGCCGGAGCTGTCAATGTGCTTGAGTCAGAATAGAGCCCATAACCAGCTGGTACAAATGCTGCCAGTTCTAACCAGTTCTAAAGCAAATAGCCGCTACTCCATCCGCTCATCCAGATCGATGCGGGCAAGTTAGGGCGGCCGCTTCAAACCCAAGGATAAGCCCACGTTTCCTTCTCTGGTGCTTCAAAATAGTGCGCGCTATTGGCGGCTGGTCTTATCCGCATCTCCACGTTTCCCTTATTGGATAGGCTCTTCAGGCCCTCAAGGGTGACAAACCCTTTGCTAAACAAAAGAAAAGCCTCCTCATTTGAGCCAGGCCTTTCTATATGAAACAGGTTCGTTGTGCCAAGATAGGAAGAAATTGGCAAAGCCGTCTTGCAGTTTACTTTTTACCTGCCTGCAGCCATCTCTTTTGGGGCAAAAGCCGGCGAAGGAAAAGCGAAAGCACCGCATCTGCCGGGACCATGGCGCCCGCTGCTTCTGACCTCCTCCTCTCAGGCACTTCAAAAGAAGAAAACAAAAAAACACCCGGGCGCTTAGATAAGAAACACAGAAGCGCTACCTTCTAAGGCAGAAGGGCGGGCCGCTGAACCGTTCCCTTGCAAACGCCGCACGGCGCCGGGAGGTGCCGCCGGACCCGGATACGAAACACAAGACCCTGTCATGGCCAAAAGGTATTTTCCCGCAAAAAGACACCGCCGTTGTTTCAGCCGCCCGGTTTTGCTGCTGCTGGCGCTACTTACAGCCAGTCTCGCCCAGGCGCAGGACAAGCCCCCTTTCCCCGAGGGAACGAAGCGCGTCCTGTTCCTGGGTAACAGCATCACGTACGCCGGACGGTACATCTCCGACCTGGAGGCTTATTTTATCACCCGCTACCCGGGGCGGCAGTATGCGTTTATCAACCTCGGGCTGCCCAGCGAGACGGTGTCGGGGCTGAGCGAGCCCGGCCATGCGGAAGGCAGGTTTCCCCGCCCTGATCTGCACGAGCGGCTGGGCCGGGTGCTGGGCCGGGTGAAGCCCGATGTTGTGTTCGCCTGCTATGGCATGAACGACGGCATTTACCTGCCTTTCGACGAGGGGCGGTTTGCGGCGTTCCGCTCCGGCGTCAGGCGGCTGCACGCCGCACTGGAAAAGAGCGGGGCAAAAAGGATCATCCTCCTCACGCCGCCGGTGCATGATGACGCGGCGCTGGGCAAATACTCCCAGTGGCTGCTGGGCCAGCGGGATTCCCTTGGGTGGGAGGTGGCGGACATCCATACGCCCATGACCCGGCGCCTGGAAACGGGAAGGCTGGCGCAGCCCGGTTTCAGGCTGGCCGCTGACGGGGTGCATCCCGGGGAGGAGGGGCACTGGCTCATGGCCAGGGCCGTCCTGCTGTACCTGGGCGAAGAGGCGGCGCGCGCGCCCGATGCGCTCTCCGCGCTGGGGAGTCATCCCCGCGGGGCGGAAATCCATCAACTGGTGAGCCAACGGCAGGCTTTCATGAAAGACGCCTGGTTAAGGGAGACAGGCTTCAGGCGCCCCGGCATGGCACCCGGGATTCCTTTGTCGGAGGCGGAGCGAAGGTATGGTGAAATAGAAGCGCGCATCCGGGCTGCGGTAAAGGGCACGGCCCCTTGAGGGGGCACACAGCCGGGCGCGCAGGGGATCGCTTGCTATGGCGGAGATGACCCGAAAACATGCACCGGGTAATCACATGGGCTGGGCAGCCACCTTCAGAAGCCTGGGCATTCCCAAAGGATGGTTCTGCCTGTCCAGGTGTTTTCCGAACACATAAACCGTCACACAACAAGCAAGGCTCCCCCAGAATCCACCCTTCTTTTTAGTTTAAGCCCGCCTCCTTTCACCCCGGGAACCAGAAGAATCACAAGGCGCCATGAGGAGGCGGATGCAACGCAGGGCAGCCACCGGCGTTGCTTTCCGGGCACCCTCCCCACCGATAACCGGGAGATAGCGCTGTGAAAGCCTGGGAAAGCCTAAACCTGCAACTAAATGGTTGCGTATATCAAGCTGAATGAAGCGCGATGTTTTTCAGGCCATAGCCGACCCCACCCGCCGGGCCATCCTGGTGCTGCTCACAGCCCAGGCCATGACACCCAATGCCCTGGCGGAACAATTCCAAATGAGCCGGCAGGCTGTCTCCAAGCACATCAGGATCCTGAGAGAGTGTGAGGTGGTGGAACAGCAGAAAGCAGGCAGGGAGATCTATTACCACTCCAGGCTGGATAAGATGAAAGAAATAGACCGGTGGCTCGAACAGTTCAGGCAGCACTGGGACAGCCGTTTTAAGCAACTTGACCAAGTGTTAACCAACCTAAAAGCGAAACAAAATGAAACGTGATCTGCTCATGGACTTCTCCGTTGACAAGGAAAACAAGGCGATTTCAGTGAAGCGGGAATTCGCCGCCGCCCTGCCGCTGGTGTGGGAGGCCTACACCAAAAGCGAGATCCTGGACCAGTGGTGGGCCCCGAAGCCCTGGCGGGCCCGCACCAAGGCCATGGACTTCCGGGAGGGCGGATACTGGCTGTACGCCATGGTCGGCCCCGGAGGGGAAGAGCACTGGGCCAGGGCTGACTACCTCAAAATCGACCCCCACAAAAGCTTCAGCGCCAGGGACGGCTTTGCCGACGAGGAAGGCAACCTCAACCGGCAGATGCCGCAGTCCCGCTGGGACGTTGCCTTCAGCAGTGCGGCGGTGGGGACTTTGGTCACCAACCGGATAACCTTCGGCGACCTGCAGCACCTGGAGCAAACCCTGGCGATGGGCTTCAAGGAGGGGTTCGTGGCGGCGCTGGAGAACCTGGACGGATGGCTAAGCCGGCGATAAAAGGAGCCGCTTCCATTCGATGGGTCGCCGGCACGCCCACTTCCGGAGGCTTTTTCTTTCCTGCTAAAACCGGTCAGCAGCCAGCTCCAGGTTCGCCATCGCCCCTGCGAGGTTACCGCCCGAGACTGCATTGGCCACAGAGCGCATCCTGGAGGAGTTGTCGCCACAGGCAAAGATCCCCGGCACGGTCGTCCTGTGGGCCCCATCCACCTGGAGGTATCCTTGTTCCGTCAGGGCGCACCCCAGTGACAGGGGAATGCCGGTGTGTTGCCCGAACGGGATGCTTGCGTACAGCGCATCCACATGCAGCTTTGTCCCATCCTGAAAAAGGACCTGCTGCATATACCCGTTCAAATGGTCTATGCGCTTCACCTCCTTCTCAGACACAGGTATCCCGTGTGCCTTGAGTTTCGAGGTTTGCTCATCGGTAAAATCGGCTTTGCCGTTGGTGAGCACGGTCAGCTCGCCTGTGAGGTTGCTTACCAGTGATGCGAGGTGGAGCGCCCTGTCCCCATTGGCCATCACTGCGGTCCTGCGGTGGCGGTACTCGTAGCCGTGGCAGTAGGGGCAGTGAATCACCGATATCCCCCAGCAGGCTGCAAAGCCCGGGATGTCGGGCATTTTATCCCTTACCCCTGTCGCGAAGATCAGTTTCCTGCCACGGAGATGCCCCCCTGCCTGCGTCACGATTTCAAACCCGCTTTTCGTTTTTGCCCCTGCCAGGGCGATGCCTTCGAGGAAATGCACCGTTCGGTATTGCCCGACTTGCTGCCTGGCAAGGGAGGAGATTTCCTTCGGGGTCTTTCCGTCCTGGGTCAGGAAATTATGGGAATGCGGCGTTTGCCTGTTGCAGGGCTCACCGCTGTCGATTACCAGGGTCTCTCTCAGGGACCGCCCCAGCGCCATGGCTGCGGAAAGCCCGGCATAGCTCCCCCCTACGATGATCACATCAAACTCTTTTTTATGTCCTGCCATGCTATGCTTGCTTCGTTTGTGTTGCGAAAGGAAATGAAACGGCCGGGGAGGGGAGGTCAGGCCCTGCCTTTCGAATAAGGCGGGCCCGCTGTTCCCTCTGGTTGGCGTTGATTTGCCAAACATAGCAATAATCCCTGAATGTGCAACTATGTTGCGTTTAATTGCCTGGAAAATGAAACGCCTGAATACTGCTCCAAAGGAGGCCGAGCCGGGGTTCCTGCAGGCAAAGCGATGAGCCAGGACCCCATCGTGGGTAAAAGAGCGCCTCCGTTAGCCAGGGCCTCGTTCTATAGCGCCCTGAACCGTTTCTGTGAAGCCGGATCCGTGCCTAAAACCGTAGCAGAAGACGGCAGGCAGTACTTCGCTGTTTGGACGGACCGCAAAGGGAGGACGCGGCATGGGCCGGAAAACACGGGGCCGAACAAAACGCCCCGCCAAACTTCTTATTCCCCGGGCTTCAACCGCTCAGCCAGGCCCTGCAGGATCACCCTGAACTGCGTGCCGATGAGGTGCTCCGCCAACTCTAACTGCTCGGGGTCAACAGGTACCGTGCTCAGCAAAGCCATGGCCTGCTCCAGCGTCGCGTATAGCTGCTTTGCCTGCAGCAGTTCCAGGGAGGTCTCGGTGTGTTGCACCCAGCGCGTGAACAGTTGCCGGTTTCGCTCCCTGAGCGCCTTGGTCAACTCGGCGCATGCCTGTCTTAGCGCCTTGACCGTGACGCTGATCAGGTCGCGCATGCCCTCGGGGTCATCTGCCATCAGGTCATCGAACGTGGACAGATCAAAGGGAGCGTCCGGCCTTTGCGGGTGGGGTGCGGCGGCCTGCCCTGCGATGGGAAGTGCAGGAACGGGGCCATAGGAGGCAATCAGCCTGTAAAGCTCTTCAGGATTGAACGGCTTGGCCAATACGCCGTTTATCCCGGAGGCCGTCAGTTTTCCCTCGTAATCGGGCTGGGCAGACGCGGTCAGGGCAATGATCGGCACCTTGCTGCGTTTGCCCTCCCGCATGTTCCGGATCCTTCTGGCGGCCTCGTAGCCATCCATAACCGGCATCTGCAGGTCCATCAGGATCAGGTCGTACGCCTCCCGCCCCGCCTTCTCAACCCCTTCCTGCCCGTTGCCCGCCACATCGAACGCTACCCCCCAGTTCGCCAGGTACTGCGAGAGCACGTACACGTTGATCTTGTTGTCCTCCACCAGGAGCAGCCTGACGCCCCTGGCGGCCCCTGCCCGGCCCGCCTGCCGCGCTGCGCGGGGTGCCTCTTCGCTGATCTTAAGGCTGAGGGTGAAAGAGAAGCTGGAGCCCGTGCCAGGTTCGCTTTCCACCTTCAGCTCACTGCCGTACATGCCCAGTAGCCGCTGGCTGATAGCCAGCCCCAGGCCGGTTCCCCCGTACGCCCGGTCAATGCCGGCGCTGGCCTGGGCGAATTCCTCAAAGATAAGGCCCCGTTTATCGGGCGCGATCCCTATCCCGGTATCGGCTACCTCGAAAACGACAGGCACTGTCCCCGGGGTCTGCTCCTGCAGCGCCACGCGCACCGCAACGTGCCCCTGCTCAGTGAACTTGACGGCGTTGCTGAGCAGGTTGTTGAGCACCTGCACCAGCTTCAGGGAGTCCACGTACACCTGCTCCGGAACCCGCTCGTCTATCTTCAGGCGGATGGAAAGGCCTTTCTCCGCTGCCTTTGCCCCGAAGCCATGCAGCACGCTGCCGACCAGGTTCCTGATGTTGGTGCTTTCCTCCTGGAGGCTTACCCTGCCCGCCTCGATCTTACTGAAATCAAGGATGTTGTTGACCAGCCGGAGCAGGGTCTCCGTTGAGACCTCCAGCACGCTCAGGAGCTCCGCCTGCCGCGGGGAAAGTCCGGTATCACGCAACAGGTGCGCAATCCCCACGATGGCATTGATGGGCGTTCTGATCTCGTGGCTGACGGTAGCGAGAAACTCCGCCTTCACCCTGGCCCCCTCCTCGGCCTTCTTCCTGGCCCGGAGCAGCTCCAGCTCATACTTTTTCCGGTCTGTGATGTCAAAGACGGTGGTGCGCAAAAGGGCGGGTCGGCCATCGGCGTCTTTCACCAACCGGGTGTTCACCAGGACCGGGATTGTCTTTCCGGCCTGATGCCGCAGCGAAAGGTTAACCTCGCTGATGAACCCCTGCATCAGCAGCAAGGGATGGTAGTGCGTCTCGTAAAAAATGCTGTCGCCGACCGGAAGCAGGTCCTGTAGCCTTCTGACGAAGAGCAGCTGACTGGCATCGTATCCGAGCCATTTCAGGAAGGTGCCGTTGGTCTTGATGAACGTGCCGTCGGGCAGCGTGGAGAAGTAGCCGCAGGGGGCCTGGTCATAGAGGTCTTCGATCCGCTCCTCCAACAGCCCCTGGCGGGCCAGCCTGGTGATGTGCTCCTTATTCTCCACTGGCACCCTGTCCTAAAAAGCCCTTGATAGCGGCGATGGTTTGCTCCGGCTCACTCATGTGCGGGCAGTGCCCGGAGGCCCGTAGCAGGGCAAGCTCACTTCCCGCCACGGCCTGGTGCACGTACTGCCCCACGGCTGGCGGGGCGATGGCATCGTGGGTACACTGCAGAATGAGCGTCCTTGTTCTGACCCTGGGAAGATCCGCCCGGTTATCCGACAGGAAGGTGACCCGGGCAAATTGCCTCGCTATCTCCGGGTCAGCCCTGCAGAAGCTGCTAGCCAGCTCCTCCCCCAGCTCCGGCCTGTCCGGGTTGCCCATGATCACGGGGGCAGCCACGCTGGTCCACCCCAGGTAGTTGCTCTCCAGCGACTGCAGCATGCCGTCGATGTCCCGTTCGCTGAAGCCGCCCACGTAATCCCCCTGGCTGATGTAACAAGGCGAAGGGCTTACCATGACAAGGCGCTGGAAGAGACCCGGCTCCGCAATCACCGCCAGCACGCCGATCATCGCGCTGACCGAGTGCCCTACCAGTACCACATCCTTCAGGTTTAGCGCATGGCAGATCTCCAGGATGTCGGCGGCGTACCCCTGCAGCTGGCCATACTTGTCTTTCCTGTAGGCACGCGCATCCGACTTGCCGGCTCCCACGTAATCGAACACCACGACTTTATAGTCCTCTTCGAAAGCGGGGGTGATAAAGCGCCACATGTTCTGGTCGCAGCCGTAGCCGTGCGCAAAAACCATGGGTGTCTCCCCTTTGCCGAAAACCTTTACATTATGTCTCTTTAGTACCTCCATTCCCTGTTCCCCTGATGCAAGGCGGGGAGGGCTGAAGCGATTACCGACACCCCGCTTCAGGTGGGTGACGCTTCAGAAGCCCGGCCTTGACTCTCCCTTAGCTTTTTACGGAAACAAGGGCGGGCAAGTCACGCAGCCTGCTTCAAATTCGGGCCTCTCAGCCGTGGTGTTCGTTCATGTGGCACGGCCTTTCCCAGTTTCGCCGCGTTGCCGGCCCCGCCTTCCTTTTATGCGGGGACACCGCTCCTTTATCCTCAACAAGGCCAAGATAGCCCACTCCGGGGGCAACCGTGCCTTCCTCCATGCATACGGGATACCCATGGGGGGCAGCTACAGAGAGGAGATCCTCAGGGTGCTGGGATTTTAGAGGCCCACCGGAATAGAGGGCGACAAGGCGCTGCAGCTAAGGGCTTCTAAAAAGTTTAACATTTGAAAACAGGTCGGCGGAAGAAGTAGCGCTGCCTAAGGACGCACCAGGGTTTAGCGGCGCCCTCTCATAACATACTGCAGGCGGTCCTGCTAAACATAATCGTCGTTTGGGGCTTAAAGAAGGGCGTTCTCAGCCTCAACTTCGGAGTAGAGTGGTACGCTTGTAGGCTGGCCTCGCTTTTCCTTTATCCCCTATAGGGTTTCATGAACCGCCCCCTCTTCAACAGCCATTCCTTAGCCGCACGATTGGAAATCGGTTGGGCGCACGGCACGCTGCTGGCCCACCGCGGCAGAAGGGGGTACCGCATGGAGCGCTATGACATGGGGCGCTTCTTTGCGGAGGGGTGGTCTAACCCACGGACCGATTACATCAGCCTGGTACGCGGCCTGGACAGCAGAAGGGCGCTGGCGCCCTATGTAACAGACATCCATCTACTGGAAATGACACATAGCTTTTCCTAAAAGCAACCTGCTTGTTGGCTCATAAGCTGCTTTGTGTTCAACTCAGCTTTTAAACTGAAAATCAAGCTGCATCTCATTATTCCGGCGTTTTCTTGAGGTAATTCGTGTCAACCTATCGTAGGACAAGGCCTGCACACCCATGGGCTGCTGCAACACCTCAACGCCTACGGCTACGAGCACGCACCGAGCACCGGCAGAATCCATTCCCTAATGCCGTCCTGCCTGGCTGCTGGAGGACCCTGTCTTACTTGGGTTACGCTGATTACCTGAAAAGCTGAAGAGTGTGTTTACCGAGGAATACGGGGGTAGCGCCTGCTTAGCGAGTATGAGGGACCGAGGAAAGGCTACCAAAGGGAGAAGAAATGAGAAACTACGTCGCCTACTCCCGCGTCTCGACCAAGGCCCAGGGACAGAGCGGCCTTCGGGGTGCCCCGGGTGTCGCCTGGCTCCCCCACCCGTCCCAGTTACCCGTCTCTTTAAAATGAAACGCGCTTTGAGTCGGGTGACGGCCATTTGGGAACAGGCCGAGCTGGGCTCCTGCGCCTGAGGTGCTTGCGGTTCCGGGTTCCTAAATATCGTAAATCGGTGCTTCATGGGATTGCACCTCAACAAACTGAAACCAGCCATTGTACACCAGATGCACACAGAGAGGCCACACTCGAATCCGCTTTTCCTAACTTAAAGCTTGGCTGTAACAGTGTTTTCTGCTTTGGGATGAATAGCCAACGTCATCAACTCATTTCAAAAAACATAATAGGAACGGGTTCCGGCGAAAAGCATAAAGCCCTGCCTGTTCAGGGAGGGCTTTATGCTCATCAATAAATGATGGTTATCAGTTCATGCTGGCGAGCTATTTACATGAAGGGAATTTATACTTTCCTCTGCTACCCATGACCTACTACAAGAACGATCTATTGTCTTCGTTTCTACTTTCTAAGTTAAATTATTTAATTCCGTCAATTTATTGACTTTTGATTGTAGCCACCAAACCCCTACAGGAAAGAACCAAACGGCTAGTAGAAGTTTAAATAAGCTACTGTTTCTTTCTTCAACATCCCTTATTACTCTCGCAACAAAATAGATAATATAAATTATGCTGACCATTATAAGGATGTGGATTGGTATGATCCAATAAATCGCACGATCAAACAACGGCCTGTCTAAAAGTATAAGTGAAAGTGCTGATATATACATAAATGATAGCAGCATAGCAGCCTTGAACAATGTTAGATTAAGAAACCTTCTGTGTATAGAGTAATTGAAGAATGTCTCTCCTACTGCATTTGACCAAAAAAAGAAAACGATGCTTATTATAACCACGGATAAACTGTTTGCCACGTCGAAGGCGTAAGATCCAAATGGGAATATTTCTCTTATTAACGCAGGCAAAATAATGAGAGCAAACATCTGCCATGGTTTAAGTTTTAATAACTTGCTTTTCATTTTATTATTGATTGCTATCAGGCGTCCCCTGCTTCTCAATACCTACTAAGTTGGGTCCCCAAGGGGCTTAGTGCCCCAAAGTGTAAGAATGTCCCTGGCTGGCGCACGTGCAGTACTATCAATATAGTTATTTCCCTATCAAATAAACAAGACCCATTCTGCTTTCTGTACAAGTTAATGCATAATGGTAAACATAAGATTAAAGCAGTTTTATTTAGTAAATGATCCGCCCTTTATCCGCTAAACTAACTGCCAAAGGAGCGGCTGAAACCTTGTCCTGATTGCACTACCTGACGTGCCACCTTCAATCGGCGGGACTAGTATTGCAAGAGCGCTTTAACTGCATCACCTCCTTGTATTTCCTTTGCCATGCAATCTGCCAATGTAGCTGCATCCTCAAGTGAAGCATTGAATCCTGATGCAGTCAATGGCGTCGGTAAATGTGCTGCATCCCCAACAAGTGCTATGCGCTCCTTTACCAGGACTTCAGGCACATATTCAGCAATCGGAGTTGCTACAAGGTTACGGGTTCGAATGCTGTGTTGGATAGCAGCTAACCATGGTTGTGGCCATCTTTGATTTGCCTTATTCGACAGATTGTCTAAAGTTTCGGTGGGAATGTCTGCTCCTCTCAAGGAATGTTGTACAACGTTTCCTTTCACACATCCAAGTTGCCTTAGCAAATCGTTTTCTGTGTTGTCGTACCATGCCCAACCTAATCTTCTTTGTCCTACAGTCCGGGAACCATCAGCGCCGGCAACAACAGAACCAAGCAAAAAATCTCCCATGCCATTTGGCATAGTTACACCCGGATTAGGGCCAAGGCGGTATTGCTTGGGGATATGCTGCTCTTCCACCATTGCCTCCCAAATCAAGTAGCCAGCGAAAGTGGCATCAGGATGATGAGGTGCCAAATACCGACGCACGATACTTCGGTAACCATCAGCACCAATCAGGATTTATCCGCTGAATTTTTCGCCTTTATCCGTAATGACCCAGGCGGCTTCATCATCCTGGTGGACTATCTGAATACGGGTATCAAAACGCAAGTCGATCTGAGGATTAGTCTTTGCTTCACTACGCAAACGGGCTTCGATAGAGGACCATGCTTCCACAGACCTGACACCACCTGAAGCGGTTTTTCTAAGGTGTTTTGCGGTTGTTGACACATCTCTTTCCCCACTGTCCACCTGAAGAGCTGCACCACTGCGACGTTCGGCGCTTGCTCTCTCCAATATAGTTACTTTCAGTCCGGCGTTAACCAGGGCAATACCAGTCATCAGGCCGGAAAGCGAGGCTCCGATTAATAGTCAGACCGACACTAAGGTTCTGGACTGTCTCCTTCACAGTCTTGGTACCCGGTTCGAACAAGGAGGTAGCATCCTGACTCACCCGAAACCGCTTTTGCCCTTTCCCAAAAAACGGCGGAATGCTGAGACAAGTAAAAGATTGACCCGTCCTGATATACGTTGACAGTTGGTCAACATATTTCAGAAGAAGACCTGCCTTGATTTATCATTTAAAATTCTCTACATTCAGGTGTACAAGTAGTTACGTGAAAATCTTCATCTCCAGGCTAGGTAAATATCAGGGCTGTAATTCCAAAGAGTATGAAAATTTTTTACCACCTGGGACTCATCTGTTTGCTGTTCTTTCTAAGTATCAGCCATCCTCACCATACCCATTCCCAGCACCTGCGGTTCGAGCACCTGTCGGCCCGGCAGGGGCTGCCCACCAATTGGGTCTGGGCCCTTTGCCAGGACCGGGAAGGCTTCATGTGGTTCGGCACCTATGACGGGTTGTATAAGTACGACGGCCAAACGGCCACCAACTTCGTGTTGAACCCGGCTGACCCCAGTCATTCGCTACGCTCCAATCTTATCAGTGCCATCCACGAGGACCGGAAGGGCCGGCTGTGGGTGGGTACCTGGGGCGGCGGTCTGCACCAGGTGAACAAACGAACGGGGCAGGCAAAAGCCTTTCCCATCAACGCCCACAAATCCAGTCCCGGGGACCAACTCAATAGTATATACAATATATATGAAGATAAACAAGGCATCCTGTGGCTAGGGACCTCTCTGGGGATGGCCCGGTTCAATCCGGACACGCGGGCTTACAGGTTGTTTCCTACTCCCAACAGAAAAGGCATTAGTACGATTCGGGAAGATTCCCTAGGCAAGCTGTGGGCCGGTTCTTACCGGTTAGACCCCAAAACCGGCGAGTATTCCCTGTTCCCGCTGGTGACCCCTGCCGGCAACACATCAGCCAGCCCGCTGGGGTTTGCCATTGATGCCAAGGGCATCGCCTGGCTTGGAATAGAGGGTGGACTGTACCGGATGGATACCCACCGGCCCGGCCGGTACACGCCGTATAACCCCGATGGCTTAATAAACAAGTCCCTGATCCGGGTTCATGTGCATGATAAGTATCTGTGGCTGGGCAGCACGCAGGGGCTGCAAAAGGTAAACACCAGGACAGATGAAGTCGTCACCTACCGTTCTGACCCTTCGCAGCCTGGTAGCCTGAGCAATGAGTTCATATCCTCTCTATTTTGGGATAAAGACGAAAACCTCTGGGTAGGCCTGGTCAACGGCGTCAACAAGGCATCCACCAGGCCCAAACCGTTCAGGGCTTACCAGATTACGCCCACCCCTTCTGCTTTTCACCAGCTGGAAAACGAGATATTCTCGGTGGTGGAAGACAGGGACGGCACGATATGGGTGAGCAGCGCGGGCTACGGTCTGTACCGGATGGACCCCCAAAGGCAGTCCTTCGCCCGGGTGGTGGTCAATCCGCTGGACAAAGTGAACGCCGGGATGCGCTCGGGTGGGTGGCCCCTGCTGGAGGACCGGCAAGGCCGGCTTTGGGTAGGGACGGGAGATGAAAGGGGTTTGTACCGACTCGACCGGGCCAGCGGGGCATTCTTGGCGTACCCCTGCCGGTTTCCGGTCCGGATGCTGGACGAAGATGCCTCCGGAAGGATCTGGGTGGGGGGCGCCACGAGTGAGCTGGCTTCGTTTGATACCCTGACAAAGCAGTTTACCTATTACCAGACCAACGAAATGGATTCCACCAGCCTGATCTCCGGGTTTATCAATGACCTGATGGTGAGCCGGGAAGGGGACGTCTGGCTGGCGACCACCACGGGAGTGGGCCGGCTGAACCCGGTCACAGGGCGTTCTGTCCGGTATGAGCCTGATTACCGCTCCCCTGCCGGCGGCATCAACGACCCACACGCCATGGCCTTGTACGAGGACGAGGCCGGTATTATCTGGATCGGCACGCACGGGGGAGGCCTGAACCGACTGGACCCCAAAACCAACACCTTCACTTACTTCACCACCCGGCAGGGCCTACCCAGCAACCGGGTGATGAGCCTGATGGGAGACGAGAAGGGAAACCTTTGGCTGGGCACGGGCTATGGCTTAAGCCGCCTGGACCCCAGGACCAAAGCCGTTCGCAACTTTGACACGAGTGATGGCCTGCCGGGGAATGAGTTTCTGGAAAGGGGGAGCGTTTTCAGGCGCGGCGGGAAATTGCTTTTCGGGAGCAAGGATGGCCTGGTTGTCTTTCATCCCGATAGCATAAGGGACCGGGCTTCTCCACCGCCCGTGTATATCACGGACTTTGAGGTAATGGAAGAGAGCCTGCCCGTTCCGGATGGTGAAATTATGCTTCCTTATGATGAAAACTTTATCTCCTTCCGGTTTGTAGCCATCAACTATGATGCGCCCGATAAAAACCGCTATGCCTACCGATTAGAGGGGTTAGACAAGGAATGGGTAAACAGCGGCAGTGGGAGGTTGGCCCATTACACCGATCTGGACCCTGGCACCTACCATTTTGGCGTGAAAGCCAGCAGCGATGGCAGCACCTGGAACGAGAAGGGGAAGCTGCTGACCATCATCATTCTGCCGCCCTGGTGGCGCACCTGGTGGGCTTACGCTTTCTACGCGCTTTGCCTCGTTGCGATTGTTTTAGCTGTGGACAGATCCCAGCGGAGGAGGCTGCTCCAAAAGGAACGGGAGAAGGCAAGGGAACGGGAACTGGCGCAAGCCCACGAGATTGAGGAGGCCTACAAGGAGCTGAAACAAACCCAGCTTCAACTCATCCAAGCGGAGAAGATGGCCTCGCTGGGCGAGCTCACCGCCGGCATCGCCCATGAGATCCAGAACCCGCTCAACTTCGTCAACAACTTCTCGGAAGTGAACAAAGAACTGATCGGTGAAATGAAGCAGGAACTCAAGGCGGGCAACGGAGAAGAGGTGCTGGCCATAGCAGATGCCCTGGAAAGAAACCTGGAGAAAGTAAACCACCACGGCCAGCGCGCCGATGCTATCGTGAAGGGCATGCTCCAGCACTCCCGCACCAGCGCCGGGCAAAAGGAACCCACTGACCTCAATGCCCTGGTGGAGGAGTACCTGCGCCTGGCCTACTCCGGCTTCAGGGCCAAGCACAAGGACTTTTTCTGCACCCTCGACACTGCCTATGGCCAATGCCTTGAAAAGGTGGAGGTGGTGCCCCAGGAGCTGGGGCGGGTGCTTCTGAACCTGTTTAACAATGCCTTCTACGCCGTGCGGCAGAAGCAGCTGCTGGGGCTGATGGAATACGAGCCGAAGGTGGCGGCCAGCACGGCAACACAGCATGGGAAAGTGGAGATACGGGTGTGGGACAACGGCACGGGGATACCGGAGAGGGTGCAGTCAAAGGTTTTCCAGCCCTTCTTCACCACCAAACCCACCGGCCAGGGAACCGGGCTGGGGCTTTCGCTCTCCTTCGACATTGTCACCAAGGGGCACGGCGGGGAGCTGGCCGTGGCCTCTGAGGAAGGAGAATGGACGGCGTTTACCGTCACGCTTCCTTCTGTTCCTGTAGCCAAAGAGCCTACGCTGCATACAGCCTCTCACTAAACATAACACCCGTTAAGACACCACCTCTATTCTATTTTCCCCCGGTGTTTTTTCCGTTATTCAGCAAATAAATCCGTTAGTTTTCTAAACATGGGATTTATGTAATATACAAGTATAAATATATAACACATCATAGCCTGATCGCTCCCATCTTTGTCATATCATAACTGCTGTGCATAATATAAGATGCACACAACCGCCAGTAACGGAACATTCTTAATTTACCGCATTGAATTTAAAAAGACTATTGACATCCCTTGCCATGGCATCGGTTGTTGTGATTGCCGGATGTAAAGAAGATACATTCATTGAAAGTTTAGGGGTTTGTCCCGTTGTTTTAACGACAACCCCTACAGACGGAGCCACTGATGTGCCACGCGAATCCGAGGTTACAGTTACCTTCAACGAGGAAATGAACCCTGAGACAATTACCCAAACCTCCTTCACCTTATTAGGAGCAGAAAAAGTTTCAGGCGCAATAACCTATAACACGAAAACCAACACCTTAACATTTGTTCCGGAAAACAAGCTGGCATACGCCACAACGTATACTGGCAGAGTAGCCACATCCGTAAAAGACAAGTTGGGAAATGCCCTGCAAAGAGATTATGTCTGGACGTTCAGTACCGGCGCACTTGTATCGCCGGTGGTTATTTCTACAGATCCGGCTATCAATGCAACGGGTATCGTGCTGAATAAAGCCATAGCTGCTTCCTTTAGTGTTCCCATGGACCCTTCGACGCTGAACACGACAACATTCACCGTAAAGCAAGGTGCAACAGCAGTTGCAGGAGCAGTAACCTACTCTGGCACAACGGCTTTTTTTACGCCTTCCAGTAACCTGGCTGCCAACACGGTTTATACCGGAACCATTACAACTGGTGCCAAAAACACAGAAGGAAACCCTTTGGTGAGCAACTATGAGTGGACCTTTAGGACTAAACCTAACACCGTACCCACTGTTACCGCTACCGACCCTGCTAATCAGGCTACTATTGTTACTCTTAACAAAGTGATCACTGCCAGTTTCAGCGAAGGTATGAATCCTTTAACCATGACGGCGGCTTCCTTTACTTTGAAAACAGGAACAACAACCGTGGCTGGCGACATCAGCTACACCGGCACTACGGCCAGTTTCACTCCTGCCAGCAACTTGTCACCCAACACAACCTACACGGCTACCATCACTACGGCAGCTAAGAGCACACATGAGGTTACCTTAGCCGACAACTATGAGTGGACCTTTACGACGGTAGCCAATAATCCTTCGGAACCAGAGACACCGGCAACACCACAAATGGGAGTTGATCTGAAAACTGCGGGCCGGTTCGGCATCTTTGCAGGTGTAGGCATCAGTAACAATGCAGGGTTTAGCGAAATCAGAAACCTGGATGTAGGTATAACACCGGGTGTCCGCTCATCTGTAACCGGCTTCCCGCCAGCAATTGTTGTAAACGGCGCCATCTATGCGTCCGATGATATTGCACCTCCGGGCACTGCCGCCATGCTGTTACAGGCGAAGCAGGATCTGCTGGAAGCTTACCTTTTTGCTGAAGGCGCCTCTTCTCCGGCACCTGCCACAGTAGCCGGCGACCAGGGTGGAAAAACGCTTGCACCGGGTATTTACAAATCCACCTCGACGCTGTTGATACAGGCCGGCGATCTTACGCTGGATGCACAAGGCGACCCGAATGCAGTATGGATCTTCCAGATAGCTTCAGACTTTACCACAGTGGGTGGCGCAGGCGGTAATATCATACTGACTGGCGGCGCACAGGCTAAGAACATCTTCTGGCAAACAGGCAGCTCTGCCACCATCGGCGACGGTACATCCTTTAAAGGAAATGTGCTTGCCCTGACCTCTATCACCATGAACTCGGGTGCCAGAGCAGTAGGTAGAATGCTGGCGCTGAATGGCGCAGTAGTCATGACCAACACCAACATCATCGAGAAGCCTTAATCAACACGACAATGATCCTCAAAAATAAAATTACCGGATCGCGCCAAGCGTGGTCCGGCTCTAAGCTTACGCTCACAAGCCTAGCGCTAAGTACCTTACTTGTCACCGGAATACAGGCACAAACACAGGCTCAGGATGCTCCGTTCACGAAACCATCGTGGTGGTTTGGCGCAGCCGCCGGTGCAAACTTCAACTTCTACAACGGTTCAACTCAGCAGCTGAACGCTCAGCTAACGCCGCCGGTAGCGTTTCATGAAGGCAACGGCATCGGTCTTTTCGCGGCACCGCTTATTGAATACCGCCGTCCGGAGTCAAGATGGGGGCTTATGCTGCAAACAGGCTACGACAGCCGCAGAGGCACCTTTGATCAGCAAATAACGCCGTGTGATTGCCCTGTAGACCTGAGCACGAAGCTTAGCTACATCACCGTGGAGCCGAGCCTGCGCTTCGCCCCTTTCAAAGCATCAGGTTTCTATTTGACGGGTGGCCCGCGACTGGCTTTTAATGTGAAAAAGGAGTTCAGGTACGAACTGGGCGTTAACCCGGCTTACCCGGATCAGGAAAAGAACCCTGTGGTGAATGGTGACCTGAGCAATGTCAAACAAACGCTTCTTTCGATGCAGGTTGGCGCGGGCTACGACATTCCGCTCAACTCACAGGATAACCGCAACCAGTTGGTACTTTCTCCTTTCGTAACGTACCAACCCTACTTTGGCCAGTCGCCACGCAGCCTCGAAACCATGACGGTTAATACCTTACGGGTAGGTGCCGCCCTTAAATTCGGAAGAGGAAAGCCAAACACACCAGTAGCTGCAAGCGATGTGCAGTTCTCGGTTAACTCGCCCACCAACATCGCGAAAGACCGTAGGGTAAGAGAAACCTTCCCGCTTCGTAACTATGTGTTCTTCAATCTGGGCTCTACTGCCATCCCAGGCCGTTATGTACTTTTGGAGAAAAGCCAGGTTAATGACTTTAAAGAAGATCAGCTGGAAGTGTTCACGCCTAAAACACTGGCTGGACGCTCAGATCGCGAAATGACAGTTTATTACAATGTGCTAAATATTCTGGGTGACCGTTTGGGCAGGGATTCATCAGCCACTATAACGTTGGTTGGCTCGTCTGAGAATGGCCCTCAGGAAGGCAAAGTAATGGCTGAAACTGTGAAAAGCTATTTGGTGAACACGTTTGGTATCGAGGCTTCACGCATCACTGTTGAAGGACGCAACAAACCTAAACTGCCATCGGAACAACCGGGTGGCACAAAAGAACTGGAACTGCTTCGTGAGGGCGACCGTCGTGTGTCAATAGAAAGTAATTCACAGGCTCTGCTGATGGAGTTCCAGAGTGGCCCGGAAGCTGCACTAAAACCAGTGGAGATTATAGCCATACAGGAAGCCCCGCTTGACAGTTATATTACATTTACTGTAGCTGGCTCTGATAAGGCATACACTTCCTGGTCTATGGAGATAACAGATGACAAAGGCACCGTTAAGTACTTTGGCCCCTTCATGCAGGACAGTGTAAGAATGCCCGGCACATCCATTTTAGGTGACCGCCCGAAAGGCACATACCTGGTCACCATGCTGGGCACGAAAGAAGATGGCACTGTTGAGAAGAAAGTGGCTACTGTAGACATGGTGCTCTGGACCCCGGCAAAAGACGAAGAAGGCCAGCGTTACAGTGTGCTCTATGAGTTCAACGATTCCAAGGCTATCAGCACCTATGAGAAATACCTGACTGAGATCGTGACCCCTAAAATACCACAAGGTGGCAAGGTTATCATCCATGGCCATACAGACATCATTGGGGATGGTACGAGCAACAGGAATCTTTCTTTAGCGCGGGCTAGTGATGTGAAGAGAATCATCGAAAGCAGCCTGGCTAAAGCAGGCAGAAAGGATGTAACCTTTGAAGTGCAGGGATTTGGCGAGGAACAGGAACTGGCTCCTTTCAATAACACATTTCCGGAAGAGCGCTTTTATAACCGAACCGTTTTAATTGACATTATTCCCGGAAAATAAG
The DNA here is from genome assembly GCF_039541895.1 of Pontibacter saemangeumensis. Classification (NCBI taxonomy): domain Bacteria; kingdom Pseudomonadati; phylum Bacteroidota; class Cytophagia; order Cytophagales; family Hymenobacteraceae; genus Pontibacter; species Pontibacter saemangeumensis. Next base: position 72,210 of record NZ_BAABHC010000010.1, on the reverse strand, counting down.
ACTCCGTTTATTTCTTAAAAGCTGCCTGGTTTATATCAGGCAGCTTTTTTTGATTAAAAATGTGCAAATATTAAAATCTGTTGTTCTGTTTTTGGAGCGTTGTTCATCTGTGTTACTTCTACCCGATCGAAAGCACAAGAGATAGGAGCCATCATGTTAGCATAGGCGAATTTATGGTTGTAAGAATGCTGTGGGTGAGCAATTTGAGTTTTACAGCCGCTCATGAAAACTTCTTTGAAGATGCATGAGAATCGTAGCTGTGGAATGGTCACTACCAAAGCACCGCTCCTCCACATAACATCTGTTGTGATAGGTGATATGAACTCCATTAGAAATTTATATCAAAAATTCCCCCTTTTTGGGACGAAGCAAGGCAGCAAAACTCCTCGTGCCGGAGCAGCAGGCTTGGAAGACGCCTGTTCGTTCTTTTAAAAATTTGCAGTCCTGCTCCTTTGCTACTTAACTGTCAATTATTCGGGTGCTGTTGTGAAAATGATCGGTGATGCGGGCGGCCTTGGTGATGTTTGGGGCGATAGGCGAATTCAACCGGGGGCACACTGAAGAACTGATTTTGAAAATCGGCTTGCATACCGGGCATTGTATTGCCGTTACAGTGAATGACCGACTGGTTTATTTTGGCTAAACAGTTAACATTGCAGCGCGCATACAGCAGTTGGCAGAGGCAAACGAGATCTGTATCAGTCATAACGTTCATGCGCACGATGGGAGAGCTGAACTTTTAAAACCAACATCGGTTCTGTCCTTCCAATCCAATTTGAAAGGTGTCAGTGGCCTGCTGCAACTCTACAGGATTTCATCGCGGTGAACAGACGGGTTTCATTCAAGACGGTCAACTTGTTTCAGGACGAGGCACGAATCAGCAACAGCGGAGCAACAATCCAGCAATACTTTTCAGCCCGGCGGCTCCCGCACTCAAGTGCGGGCTCTACATCTCAAATACTTGCCGTTTTAAGGGACAAGACATACAATATATTATCCTGCCGCCCCACGGCGTGTCACGGCAGGAAGTCCACCCTTACCTGCACCCGCTCCCCGTCAACTGGCGTAAGGAGCGTGACCTCCACCAGGTCGCCCTCATGGAAGTAGGCGGCGATGCCCTTGATGATGCCCACGGCCACGCCCGCCATCCGGCGCCGGGAGTGGTAGTCGACGATCAGCTGCCTGGCGCCCTTCTTTGTCACCAGCAGCATCGGCGGGTTGGCCCGGCTGTCCTCCCGCTTCACGGCCGCGTGCATAGCCCCTTCCGTGTGCAGCAGCATGTCATAGGTGCGCCACTCGGGCTGGATATACTTGCGGTAGACCAGCAGCAGGTCCGGCACCAGGGCCTCCCCGTACTGCTCCATCAGCTTGTGGGGCGGCGTCCCGGTCAGCCTGGAGGCCGCCCCCACAATGGCGGCCATCTCCCCGGTGGGGTACCTCCCGTCCATCTGGTAGGGCGCGTGCTTTATTCCTGCCTCCTGTAGCAGGTTTACCCAGGTGCTGTAGCCGTGCCCGCCTTCTATGAACCGTTTGAGCAACACGAACATCGAGCCGTGCATCGTGTCCTCACTAACTGTGCTTTTCTCCATGGGAAGGTGACAATAGGTACAGGCGAATAGTTTAGGTAAAGAGGTTCCGGTGAAGCCGGGCTAGGGTTTAGCTTGCAGCCACTCCACCGCGGGGGCCGCCTCCGCGAAGGGTCGAACCTCCATCGGAAAATGGATGCCCTCGAAAATGCCGTGGATGATCCGCTCCCTTTGCGAGCCGGGCGTGACAAGGCGCGCTACTTTCTGCAGGCGGGTTGTGGCCAAACTGCCGTAGAACTCGGCAATGACAGGGACATAGATTTCCTGCCCCACCCCGATGGCTGTCTCCCTTGCGTCCAGCAGCACCCTTTTCACGTCGTAGTTCCGCACGTGCTCCACGACGGTGACCAGGCAGCGCCTCATCTCCGGCATGACCACGTCGTTGACCGAAGGCATGGCGAAGGAGAGGATGTCGGAGGCCGGGTCATAGTCCAGCCTGATGAAGCCGTTCTTGAAAATTATCATCTCGCCTTACCCTTTGCCGGCAATATACGACACTTTTCTCTGAGTGGCCTTGGAAAATGGTTTGGATGCCACCTGGTTTTTGCCTGCTGCCCTTGATTAAAACCATGACACCTCATGATAAATGATATAAATCCCGTTAGAAGCCTATCTCAAAATTCAGCCCTTCTCCGGAATAGGTTATCTCAGGAAAGAACATCGTCAGAGAAGTGCTGCATAGTACATACGCTGTGTTGCATACATGACATGTTCAGCATGGTTTTCCATAATTTCAAACAGAAGCCGAAAGGCATTAAAAGCAAAGGCCGTCCCTAGGGGAACAGCCTTTGCTTGAGAATGATAAATAGGCGGTGACGCAACTAGTGCATGCTGGATATGCCCAGGCCAGCCAATACACGGCTTCTTACATTCAACGCCCCTATGATACGGTTGATTGGCGTAGGTTCCATTCTGATTAGGGTCGGGATCGCTATAATTCCCATTTCCTCGGCCTTATCCGGGTCTTTCTGAATGTCAATTATTTCGAGTCGATAATTCCCGTTTAAGTTTTCCTTGCAGATCTTAAGAAGAGTATCCACGGCCTCAATTGAATTAAGGCTGTGTCCGTTAATGAAGAGCTGAAATACATGCATGCCCATTTTTAATTTTTTGGCTAAAATCGCCGGTAAACGCCGGCAAAGAAAGTGATCTGCGATGAATCTCTATTCGAGCTTTATAAGCATCGGATTACCCGTCAGAATGCCGCTGATGCCTTCGAAGTGCTTTCCTATCTTAGCCCCTTCATCCGTGATGGAGAACTTACGGATAGAAGAATCGTGCCTGGAGCCACGCATCTTAAGCACCGCTATGCTGCGTTGCATCTCTCCAGCCATCTCTACGTAGCGCAGCAGGATAATAGAATCGGTTATGGGGGAGATGTTGCCTTCCGTATCTGATGTGCCGCCTGCCAGCAAAGGCGTATTGGACGTAAACATGCCGGTAATTTCCTGGTGCTTCAGGTAAGAGGTGAAGGCAATGATAAACTCCCGGAAACCTTTGTCGGAAGAGGCGCGCGACAAAGCGGATAAACTGTCGATCGCGATCCTGTTGGGTTTAAAGTTCTTCACAACTTCCTGGATGTTGATGAAGTGATCCTCCAGCGAGGAGATCTCCGGGTAAACGCAGATCACTTTCAGAAGCCCTTCGCCTTCCAGTTGCTTAAAATCGATGCCCCACCCGGCTGCGTTACGGTAGAGCTGCTCGCTGCTCTCTTCAAATGCCATGAGCAGGCAGCGCTCCTTTTTCTTCCGGATGCCATTTACAAAGTTGGCCACCAGTAAGGTCTTACCAGCTCCGATCGCCCCGGATATCAGATTGATAGAGCCTTTGTAAAAACCGCCGTTTATCATATCGTCCAGGGCCGGTATGCCAGAAGTTACGCGCTCGTTAGAGGAGCCATGCTTCAGGTTCATGGCCGAGAGCGGGATAATGACAATGGCCTTCTCAGGGTTGATGGTAAACGGGTTTTCGCCCTTTTCGTGATCGCTTCCCCTGAATTTCAGAATCTCGATAGTTCTTCTGCGCTTCTCATTAGAGAGCACATTACGAAGAATGACCACGTTGTCTGTCAGGAATTCTTCCACACCGAAGCGGGTAATCTTGCCGTATTCCTCCAGGCGTTCCGCTGTGATGACAGACGTTGCCCCCAAACGGGAAAGAGTCAGGGCCACCTGTATCAATTCTCGCCTGATGGTATGCATCTCTTCATGGAACTGTGTGAAAATGCTGCCTATCGAATCTATGACGACCCGTTGCGCCTTGCATTTCTCTACAGCCCTCTCCAGCCTGATGCGGAAAGCGCTCAGGTCAAAATCCCCGACAGCTATTATATTCTCTTCTTTCGGGGCGGCATCCACGAATATCCATTTCCCTTCTTTTTCCCAGGTGTCAATGTCCCAGTTCAGGCTTTTCAGGTTTTTCCGGATATCGTCCACCTGTTCTTCAAACGTGACAAAAACGCCCGGCTGATCGAACAGCTGAATGCCCAGTGCCAGAAACTGGGCGCCAAACAGTGTTTTTGCGCTGCCGGAGGAACCAGCCACAAGGGTTGTGCGCCCAATAGGCAAGCCGCCGTGAGAAATATGATCAAAAGATGTGTTTCCTGTTTCTAGTTTTTTCAGGTTCATAGGTAGTGGTAAGCGGTTTGGAAGTAGAGGCATGGCGCTGGAGCCACAGGCCGGGTGTTACCATGGCAGGCTTTGCAAATGAACTTTATGAAGCGTTCAGGCAGATGTTCACGCCTAAAACAGCGACACGCTTCATGAGGGACAGTCAGACACAGTGAATACACCCCTGTAGTATGAAATATTCAAACCACAGGGGTGTACAAAGGTGAGGGAATGCAAGGGAAGATCTTTACATACTTATTCTAGTATGTTTCAAATTTTACAGGTTTTCGAGCACGCTCTCGCGTTTCTCTTTCAGGTGCCTGTAAAACGAAGGGGAAAGCCCGGTCACTTTTTTAAATTGGCTGGATAAATGGGCGACGCTGCTGTAATGCAGGCGATGGGCGATCTCCGTAAGGCTGAGCTCATCATAAAACAGCAGCTCTTTCACTCTTTCAATTTTATGGATGATGATGAACTGCTGAATGGTGATGCCTTTTACCTCGGAGAAGATGTTAGCCAGGTAGTTGTAGTTGTAGCCCAATTTCTCGCTAATATAAATGGAGTAATTCACCTTCGGCTGTTCCTCAGAAGAATAGATCATGTCAGTGATCAGCGTCTTTATCTTGTCGATCAGCTTGCTTTTGCTGTCATCGAGTAACTCAAGGCCAGCTTTGCTTAGGTTTTGTTTGAGCTGCTCAAGCTGAATGTCGGTAATGTCTTTCTGTATTTCCACTATGCCCAGGTCAACCACCACATACTCTGACTGCAATCCTAGGTTTATAAGCTCTTGCTGCACCAATGCTTTGCAGCGGTTACTGACCATGTACTTAATATATAATTTCATTTGTCTTTGTTAAGCGCATACTCAGATCAGGGGCAAGGCACGACTTTGCTGCTGGGAAGGTGATTAGAATCAAGTGCGAGGGGAAGAGCAAAGGGATCAGGATTTCACAAGCCAATGTATTAGAGTTCTTTCTATGACATTGTCGCTGCAACATTAATTCATTTACCTCTAAGATACGGTAAGAAATGGAGGATATAGTGTATGGAGGGGCAATCTTTTAATTTGATCCCTCTTCATTTTCCAAGGTATTCAGTCCAACTGTGGGACTAACTCTTGCTCGCTCTCCAGGTGAGGCGACTGGCAGAAGCATTTTACCTTGTCGCTTTGTGCTTAGGCGCTCCCCTCTTATCTTTAACCATGGAGCAACCACCCAAGAAGTCACGGGCACACAGAAAGCTGATAGAACTGAACGATGAGCTGGAGAACTATTTCAGCAGCACCATCATTCCGCAGCTTTTTGTCGATGCCGACATGATCCTTCGCAAGTTCACCCCGCCCGCCATGAGACACTTCAGGCTTTCGGCCGATGACATAGGCAGGCACATGGACGAGGTGGCCGGCAACGTCCGCTTCCCTACCATCATCGAGAACATCGAAGAGGTGATTAAGAGCAGCAAGGATATAGAGAAGGAAATCCAGACCACCGACAAAAGGTGGTACCAGATGAACATCCTGCCCTACATCATCCGGAAAGAGAACAAAACCAATGGCGTCATCATCACCTTCATCGACATCAACGACCGCATCGAGGTGCTGAGGCAGTATGAGAGGCTCAACAAGCGCTACGAGAACATCATCTTCTCGCTCACCCACGACATCCAAGGCCCCCTCTCCAACATGGAGGGCCTGGTAGACGTGTTGAAGGGAGCATGCGCCGGGGAAGCAGACACAGCCCCCCTTATGGACATGCTGAGCCTTTCGGTGAGCAACCTGCGCAAGACTGTCGTGGAACTTGCCGACATCGGGGAGGGCGACACCGACACCGACTTCGCCAAGGCGGCGGAGCGGGTGAACTTCGGGAACATAATAGAAGACGCCCAACTTGCCCACAAAGACAAGATATATGGAACAGGGGCACAGATAAAGACCGAGATAAACGTACCCGAGATAAACCTGTCCCGCAAGAACGGCAGGAGCATTGTCTACAACCTGCTCAGCAATGCCATCAAGTACAAGGCACCGGACAGAGCACCCAAGATACGCATCAAGACCGAAGTGTCAGAGGGCTATACCCTGCTCTCCGTCAGCGACAATGGGGTGGGTATAGGGGAGGACAAGCGGCCGGCACTGCCGGGCGAGGCCGGGGTCATTCTTCGTCAGGCAGTGCAGGTAAAACAGGCACTCTGCGGCCTGGAAAGCATTTAGCCGCTGCACTTCCACCCTGCTGATATAGTCGTATAGAAAGGACACGGGCAATATTACGTGTTTCTATTTTCCCCGGGGGCCGCATCAGTAGGTGTTTCCCTATGGATGAATACGGAAACTGCCGGTGCCACTACTGATATCGGGCAGGGTTTGAAGCAAGGGACGGGGTATTGCGTATTTCACGTCTATAGGCCAGCCCCCGTGACGCACTGGCTTTCACTACCGGAATAACTTTGTGCAGGTGATAAAGCAGATTAAAAGGGTACTGCTTGTGGATGACGACGGGACATGCCTGTTCTTATCAGAGCGGCTGCTCGGAAAGCTCTTCCCGGGGGCGGAGATTCAAACCGCCCCCGGGAAGAGCGGCGGCGTTGGATTTGCTGCGGGAGGGCGTCGAAGCAGGGCGGCTGCCGCAGCTTGTCATCTCTGACATCAATATGCCGTTGATGGGCGGCCTGACCTTCATGCGGGAGTTGGAAAGGCAGGATCTCCTTGACTTTGGCAGTACGTGGCTGGTGCTCAGCAGCAGCAGCCTGCTATTCAGAAACATGGACAGGGCGGGAGTGAACCCGAAAGGGAGTTACGTTCCCAAGCCTCTGACGAAAGAGAAGCTCCGTTCCGGGTTAGGTTGTTGCCATCACCAACGTGCGCTCAACCTCTTTGCCCTTTTGTAATTAGCATAAGTTTTGCGCCCAATAATCTTCAACCAGGATGCCGTATAAAACCTCGTGTGTTAAAGGTTTGGAAAGGAAACCCGCAGTGACCCTTCCTGAAATATGTTGCCATCAATTCCTTCTTCTCTAAGAAGGCGGGCCCTCCTGTGTGAGCCACCGCAGGGCCTCAATCCTTTTAGAAAAGAACTGAAATTCCAGCGGCGCCTCAAGGGCTGCCGCTATTTCCCGGTAGGCCGAGGCGATGCGCCGCTCCCGGACGGCGCTGCCGGTCCCGACGCAGGCGATCCTGCGGACCGAGGTCGGCAGCAACCCTACGGCCAGCTGCCCCAGCATGCCCTTGTACGCGGCCTCGGTCAGGTCCTGCGTGTTGTCGGCGAAGTTGAGCAGGAGGCGTGTGACAGGGCGCTCCCGGGCACAGGCCACAACGGCGATGAAAGCCTTCCTGACCTCCTCGGCGGCGTACGGCCTTTGCCCTTGCCAGGCAGCGTACAGAATCCCCGTGCCCCTGGTGCAATCAAGCTTAATCAAATCGTCGCTGTAGAGTCGCATGCTTCAAGATAGCTATCACTGTAGATACGTTATCCGCCCTGACATGGCTGCTGCTGCTGCTCAGAGGGCGGGCCCTAACCGGATGCTGAACAGGAACCGGATAGGGCCCGAAGCTGTCTAACCCAAAATCGGCGGCAGGCGCTGCCCGCATGCCCTGCTCATCGCCCGTCGCTGTGCATTAGCCTGTGTCACAGGAGGCAACCACGTGAAGAGATACCAGCCTGTTCAGCTGGCGAAGCCCCGCGGTGTTTGCTGCAGAAGCGTTGTTAAAAGCGTGATTTAACACGGCATTGCCGACAGGTGCCTTCCGGTTCCGGCCTGCGTTTCCTCCTCATTGACTCTTCCTGCAGTTCCATGCGGTGTGCCTCGTGCACGACCCGCTCCAGGACAGCGTCCGCGATCGACTTCTCGCCGATCACCGCATGCCGCTTGCCCAACCGGGCTGGGTCAATGCCCAGTGCGTCTGCCACCTCTTTTACCGAACCCCTGGCATAGGAGAGGCCAAGGGCCATCCGCTTGAAGGAGGCATCAACTACCCGTCGTTCTATAATAGGCAGATGTAACATTTCACTTACATCTGCCTATCAAAAGCCTCCAGCCAAATGGGACAAGTCTAATACCAAATAGTGTAAAGAACCTTCCATAGCTATTTTCTGTTCTTTTGGTATGGGAAGAGCGAAGAAGACCAACATTCGCCTGTGCCTCTTTTACCTACGGTCTCGTACTGATATATAGCGAGCTTGCTTGTCAGCGTGCTTCAGAGGCCCAAATTGGGATGCGGGCTTGAGGGAGCCGCTAAACCATGTTGTGTTCCCCCGCCCATGCACCGCAAAGAAATAGACTTCAGGCAGCCGGCGATTCTGATCGCCGGCGGTCTTCTTGTGGCCTTTATCATCTATAGCCACCTCTGCTCCAAAGCCGTGCTCAGGGGCTACTACACCATCGGGGTTATACTCAACAACCTGGAGCTGACCCCTGAGGACCTGGAGGTGGTCCAGCTGGTCATCAAACGAAAGGTAGACCAGATAAACGAGCAGGGAGGCATAGAAGGCAGGGAGTTAAGGGTCAAGTACCTGGATGACAGGGGCAGCACGCAGGTGGCCAGGCAGGTGGTGGAGGAAACCGTAGAGGACGAGCGCATGATCGGGTATGTGGGGTGCTGGAGCTCGACCAGGGCCGATGCCGTCTCAGAGGTAGTCGGCCCCGCCAGGGTGCCGTTCATAGGCGGCTATGCCCTCACGACCCTATTCGAGGACTACCCTACCATGTTCACAGCAGAGCTGGGGATCAAGGATGTGGCCGCCAGGTTCGATCTGCTGCTGAAAAAGTACAAAAGGCCCGCCTTCATCGGCAAAACAGGGGACCTGTACACCATCGCCCTGCTGGAGCGCATGCGTGAGCTGGAAAAGGAAGACCCCTCCGTCAGGGTGGTGCTGGAAAAATGGTACCCGGCAACGCACACCTTCACGGCCGCCGAACACGACACGCTCAGCAGCCTGCTGGCAAGGGAGGAAGCAGACTTCCTGCTCCTGTCCTTTGAGAGCGGCATCACCTCGGCCTTGTTGAGCCGGATACGCCAGGCAGGCATCGGCATCCCCGTTTTCACAGCCCTCGGGGACCTGGGCTTTGTCGTGTCGCAGGCGGAAGGCGGGCTGGCCGGTGAGCTGTACGACTTGAATGTGGTGGGCATACCCGGCACGCTCAACCTGCGGATGCAGGAGCAGATTCCATCTTTCATGGACGGCGCGAGCCCCGGCGGGGCGCTTGAGGTGCAGCTTAACTTCGGCGCCCGCCTGGCCGACAGCATCGGGATTCTGGCGGAGGCCGCCAGATCAGGGGAAGGCGCAGCCGGGGAGGGCATCCGGGAGCGGATCAACACGGGGCTGGAGAGGTACAGGGACGGCGGCCGCATTTACCGGGGGTGGTTCGATGACTGGCATTTTACGGAGGACAGGGCCATCGCCGGGGACGTGCTGCTCGCCTGGAAGCCGCCCACCCTGGCGCGCCACATACTGGCACCGGAGCAGTACATGCGCCTGAATGACACGCTGCAGGAGGTGCCCGTGCTTTTTACGCACCTTGACATGGTGGAGATAAACCGGGTGAGCGACATAGAGGGCAGCTTCTACGCCACCTTCTACCTGGAACTCACCTCCACCGGCAGAGTGGCCCTGCAGCAAATAGACTTCACAAACGCCGCCCGAAGCGAAACAAGCCACCAACCCCTCTTGGACATTAAGCCGGTCCGGGTAAAGGAGCCGGACGGGGAGCCGCCGCTCTACAGCTACATGTACAAGGTCTCCGGCAAGTTCCTGTTTGAGCCCGACCTGAAGAGCTACCCATTCGACAAACAAAAGTTCTCCATACATTTCCAGCCGGCCAGCGCCACGCAGCCGTTCCTGGTGCAGCCCTCCACCACCGCCCTCAACGACTCCGTTTTCGGTATCAAAGGCTGGCACTACAGCGGCCAGTACGTGGGCTACGACCACGACATCGTCAGTTTCGTAAACACCTTCACCGATGAGCGGCACACCCTGCCGTACTACAAGTTCAGCTACACCTTCGTGCTTGCCAGAGCCCGGGCGGACTTCTTCCTGAAGGTGCTTGTGCCCCTCCTTGTGATCCTTGTCGTGACTTACTTCTCGGTTTTCATCCCGCTGCTCAGGTTCGAGACGCTGGAGGCGATACAGGTCACCTCGCTGCTGGCCTCCATTGCGCTGTACTTTTCGGCATACAAGCCGGAGATGGAGTATGCCACCATCTCCGACAAGATCTTTATCTTCACCTACATCATGATTACCTCGCTGATAGGCACCTCCATACTCCAGTTCGTCAAAAGCAAGAAGCATGACACCGAGAGTAAGGTCGCTAAAATCTACCAGCGCTATATCTTCCCCGCCCTCATCGTGCTGTTCACGCTCCTGATCGTTTCCTGAGGCTGTCCCGGTTCCGGGGTTCTTCGGCAACAAGCGAAGCCGCTCAGCCCCTCTGTTGGGGTGCCTGTTCTTTGTACCGGCTCGCTTTTTGTGCCAGGCGGTCGCCTTCCGCTGAGCCTAACGGGCGGCACATCCGTGATTTCGCGTCATGGGGGCGGCAGGCAATCGGTTATGTAGGTTTGCAGCCCTGGAAAGCCGGCCACATAGGCGGTGAGCCACAGGAACGCTTCAGGAAGAGACAGCGTAACACGTCCTAAATGCGTTGACCATTAGTGCGCTTGTAAAATAACCTGAATATCTTCTGGGCCGATCGGCTTATGAATAAATCCTTTCACTAATGGGCTTTCGTTGGCTTTGGCGATATCTGAGGTGTCGAGCGATGAGGTTAAAATATAAGTGCGGCATTTCTCAAGTGCGCTCACATCGGGCAGCTGCTCAAAAGCCTCCAAGAACTCCCACCCGTCTACACCGGGCATGTTGAGGTCTAGGAAAATAATGTCCGGCAAGTCCTCCAGGCTGGCTTTGCCGAGCATCTCCAAGGCTTCCTCGGCCGACAGAAAGGGATGAATGCTGGCCTCAACCCCCTCCATCTCGAAAGACCGCTGCGTCAGGAAAATACTTATCGGATCATCGTCGACTATGAATATCTTCATTACAAACCGGCTTTGAAATGAATGGTGAAAGTGGTGCCGGCGCTTGGCTCACTTTGCACTTTTATATAGCCTCCGATTGCCTCCACGTGGGTTTTCACTAAGAACAGGCCAATGCCGCGCCCCTCCCCACTGCCGTGAAAGCGTTTGTACAGCTTAAAGACATCATTCCCAAACCTGTTCATATCAAACCCTGACCCGTTGTCTGAAAACTGCATTACTTTTTCAAGCTCCGCTGTTCTGTAAGAGGTGACATTTATCTGCAGCGCACGCTCAGAAGACCGGTACTTGATGGCATTGCTTATCAGATTGTGAAAGATGCTGTACAGATAGGCCTGGCTTGCCCGCACCGTAAAACCGGGATCGATTTGAACGCTCAGGCGGCCGCCGCAGGCCGCGAGCTCAGTGGCCAGGTCCTGCCCCGCCTGGCGGCACACGTCCGCCAGTGCGATAGGCTCCGGATCGGCGAGGCGCTGTCGGTCCCGAATGGATAAAACCATGTTTATGTCTGTTAAAACGGCATCCAGTTTTTCAACGCTTGTTGTCAGGTAGGTTGTATATTGCTGGAAAAGATCGGTCCCAGGCTCTACTTTAGGCAGATGCCTCACCAATCCAAGCAGGTTCGCCACGGGGGCGCGGAGGTTATGCGACACAATGTACGTGAACTGCCGCAGGTCGCGGTTGTGCCGGTACAGGTCCTGGGCAAGGCGGTGTTGCTTGGCTTCAGCCTCCTTGTGTTCAGTTATGTCGTGTACCATGCCAACCAGGCGCAGGCAGTTGCCCTGGTCATCGAGAACGGGCACCACACTGACCTCCCCTGTTTTCTGCCCGGTCGGGTAGTCAGAAACCTCTTGCCAGGAAACCTGCTCCTTTGTCTGGATGGCTTCCCGGTATTTTTCCCTCACCAAAGCCAAAGAAGGCTCCGGGATTATGTCATGCACATAGCTGCCTATCACACGCTCCACGGGCAAGCCCGTCGTAACCTGAAACGCCCGGTTGGCAAACGAAAACCTGTACAGACCGGGGGCCTCGATCTCCAGCACGAATAAAACGTTTGCCAAGCTGTCAAAGATCACCTCCAGCGACTGGTGAGCTGTGGGCGCAGGGCGAGCGGGCCGGGCTGACAAGGCGGTGTCCGGAAAATCCATTCCGCCCGGCACCGCCAGCGCAAGCACCAGGTAAACTGTCTGGTCATTGTCGACTATGGGGTATATTTCCAAAAGACCGCCCCGCTGGCCATAGTGCGCTTTCCTGCCTGGTAAAAGAAAGCGCTCCACCTTTAGCTTGGTCGGGGATCTGGAGCTTACGACCTGTTGAAACGTCTGGACTAACCTTTCCTCAGGCAGGCCGGTCAAATCGGCAATTGCTGCCTGGGCGGAAAAGATGCCCTGGTGGAGTAAATCCTCTTCCGTCCCGCCGCACCAGTCGCAGTAGGCGGCGTTCACGGCCACTAACGTATAATCCGGTTGACAGGACAGGACCAGGTGCGGCGTACCTGAATAGGCATAAGCCGCACTGATTTCATTTATGTGTAGCATCGGTGGTAGTTATAGGACCCGCTCTAATCCATGATCATTCGATAAAACCTAAGAGTCTCCATGGAAATTCAAAACCGTGTTTGTTCAGCCATATAGCGTAATGCCGTTACAGCCCGGCAAGCTTTCGGAGCAAGGAGCAGCACAGGGCCCTAAACTCGTATCCCCATGTCAAATTAGCAAACGGAAATCCCGAAACGGGAAAGGCATTCCTGTCCTCCCCCATCCCGTAACGCCGCCCCTACTTGCAAATCAAGGCATGGCTCCTGTGTAATTTTCCGCAAGAGAAATCAAGCTGGCTCTATGCATGCCTTTCCCAATCACAGCCTAATTGGGGCCTATTGCCAGTGGTGGTTCATGAAGGCTGGTTCCCGCTTTCACTAATACGAATTTCCGGCCAGCGGTTCCTGTGTGTCCCAGCCGCGGCGGGCCAAAAAAACTGTAAACATAGCCGCATATTATGAAACTTAATACTTATATATAAGTATATTTTTATTCAAGTGAAGCAAATAAGCCAGAAGGATCGATCCTACTCTTCTGCCTGCTGTTCATGAGAGGGATGGCAGGCATGCTCAGGCGCGCTTCGGGGAAAGGCCTGGAGGACCCGGCGACCGAGTGGGCCGTGCGGTGCCACCGCCTTCCTTTGGGTGCCGACGATTTGCCGCAACAGGGCATGGGGTTCGAAACAAAATAGAGAGTGGTATAAAAATGAAAACAGTTGAGCTGGTAGCGTTCAGGAAATGGTTCCTGAGAACATACCCTAACCGGAAGATGGTGTTGCGGCGGGTCTATGTGGAGGAGTGGAGAAAGGAGAAAGCGCGGTAAGGCAAAGCCTGGCCAGAGCGGGTGCCCGCTCTTTGTCTCCAGCCTGGCCTGCAGCAACGCTGCTGCCGGGTAGCGTCATCTTGCACCTGTTTAATTTGTATTGCCGGAGGGGCCACTACGTGTCACGGGCAAGCCTTCACCGCACGGATTGCGGCGCCCACTCCATTCCCCATTTAAACAAGATATTCCCTTTGATCCTTCAACCTAGCGCACGGCGGCGCGTTATGCCGCCCGACAGTGTGTTCTCAGCCATGAAAAGCCGGATAAGGCTCGTATTTAAAGTCAACATCAGCCTCCTTACAACCTGAGCCCCCCGCGTTCTGGCCGCGTGTCTGGCATTCATTGCCTCTGTCGGCAATGAATGCCAGGCAGCAGGATCCAAAAAAGAACAGCCTCAGGAAGCTTTTCGACCTGGATATATTAGAAATCATTCGAATCTCCATCCCTTACAGCTTTGTTAATTTCAGTGCTTTGATAGCCAGCTCCCCTTTCACCTCCCCTGCCGGGCTTATTTTCAGCCGGTGAACACCTGCCGGCATATGAACGGTCGCGAGCACTACTTCAGGCCACTGCATTTCCTCCACTTCGCCTCTTGGGACACGATCTTTATTAAGGACCTGCACCGCCTGTCGCGGACCTTCAATCTTTTTATAGTAGGTCTTGCCATCCAGCTCCAGGGCCATCACAAGCGGCTTTTCCAATGAGAGCTGCATGCTGATCCTGTATTGTGTCGGGCGCTTCGCCACCACCTCCCATACGGCTGAATCGGAAGCATCATTCCAGTTAACCAGCCAGTCGTTCGCCCAGCCTTCTCCTCCCTTAAACGCCACCTGCCCATAAAGGCTTGCCTCGGGTGCCGGAAGCCAGGTGAGCGGGGCCGGGGAACCTCCCAGCTGGACCAGGGGCGGCTCTACCCCATTGCCGGTTACCTCGCCGAACCATTCCCGGTACTTCCGGATGTACTCGCTGACCAGCTCCGGATGCCGGTCCACCAGGTCATGCTCCTGGGATGGGTCCTTTAGGAGGTCATAGAAGGAGGTGTCCTCCGGCATCAGCGTAAGCAGGTATTGGTGTGTTCTTACCGCACCCGGTATGGCACCGAGCTCCCGGATAACATGGTGGGTATAGAACGCCCGTCCCGGATAGGCAATCCCCTTTCCTTTGATGATGGGCAACAGGCTTCTGCCGTCTATTTGCAGGCTATCAGGCACCTTGATACCGGTCAGCTCGGCGATGGTTGGCAGAATGTCGATGTGTGCCCCAAACTGCCGGCGAACCCGCCCGCTTTCTATGCCACCTGCCGGGTACCGGATAAAGAAAGGCACCCGCACCCCCCCTTCGTCCACAGAGGCCTTGATGCCTTTCAAACCTCCGTTGTAGCGCTGTCCGTTGGGGCCGTTGTCGGAAAGAAAGATCACGATGGTCTCCTGCTCCTTCCCGGATTCCCGGAGAGCCTGCAGGATTCTCCCCACATTCATGTCGATGTTCTCCACCATGGCATAGACCGCTGCATTTTTATCGTCGAGCCCTTTGGCCTTGTATTTCTTAAAATACGCCTCCGGCACCTGAAAAGGGCTATGGGGCGTATTGAATGCCAGGTAGCAGAAAAAAGGCCCTTTCTTCCGGATAAATGAGATCGCGCTGTCAGCCAGCAAGTCCGGGACATACCCGCTTGTCTCCACCTCCTGAAAATTATGTGTCAGGCGGGTATCGAAGTAGTTGTTCAAATGCCCTTCCTTAAATCCGAAGAACTGCTCAAACCCCTGCCCTATCGGGTCCGTGGGGTACTGGTGGCCGTTATGCCATTTTCCATAGTAGCCCGTTCTGTAGTTGTGGGAACCCAGGAGTTCTGCGATGGTGACTTCCTGGCTTCTCATCACCTCCTTGCGATGGGTTACCCAGCTTGTGCCGGTTCTAAGGTTATATCGCCCTGTGAGCAGACTGGCCCTGCTGGGCGCGCAGACAGGTGACACGTAAAATCTTTCGAGCTCCGTTGAACCTTTGGCCAGCCTGTCCAGATGGGGCGTTTCCAGGAGCTTATTTCCATGAGAGCCTACATCCCCCCAGCCCTGGTCATCTGTTAATATTAGCAGCACGTTCGGCTTTGGCTCTTTCCCCTGCGCCACTCCCTCTGAAGCGCCGGAAAGCCCCAGCATGGAAGTGCACAACAGCAGCAGTAAGACCTTTTTTGTGTCAATCATATGATAAATTAAACAAAAGGCGCTGCACTGCATAAAGTTTTAGATGAAATAGCCACAAATACCGGCGACCCGCTACCGCTTACCCAAAGCATAAGCGGCTAAAGACGGTCACAAATGCCTGGTCAGCACAGGGTGCTGTATTTCTTTACAGCGGTTGCTGCCTGAGAGAGTCTCCGGTAGAACGTTGCAATTCCAAGGGCCTGTTGAACTGGCTTCCTGGAGAGTCCCCTCCTACCTGGGTAAGTGCCGGAATCAACCAGGGGACACTGTTTTTCTCACGGTCAGCACGGCAGGATTCCACTCCGGAAGCTCGGCGTTTGATTTTTCCCAGGTTACCTGCAGGAACACGGCAAGCGGGTTGATATTAGCGCCCAGGATAATCAAATCCGGCCCGCATTACATTCTCATGTACACGCCCGATGCACAGGGCGTGTATAAAATAGCGGGTAGTTTCGGTAACAGGCAGGAGGACAACCTTGGGTACGCCTTGAGGATCAGAAACAGATTCGAGGTATGCCCGGGGCTGTAAATCAATCGTTGTCAGCGGATTAGGAGCGTTGCCTTTGACGCATTTTCGTTTGCAGCCTCCCTTACATGGAAATTGCTTCCTATACGTAGCCGGTAAAGCGCTTTTATTTGGAAAGAGGGGAAAGCCTTTGTGCGCCCCGGCCTGGCTTCCCCCTCCAACCCTCCCGCTTCTGAGGGGACCCGGCTCCGAGGCGCGGACGCCTTCCTCTCCCCTGTTACCTCCTCATCCCGCACCAGCACCTCCAGGGTATCCCAAGGCTGTTGCAACGCCCTGATGACAGACCTGCCCCTGTTTGAACGCCGGCCTGGGAAAACAACTTTCTGAAGCAATGGCGCCGTCCGCCATGGGGGCACTCCTGCAGTTCGGGAGAATTGCCATGCCCCATGCCGCTGCTTCCCAAGCCAGGAACCAAAGGAAAAGGAAAAGGCACGGGCCAAGGTGGTTTACCGGACTCCTACCCTACCTGGCTTTTGCCAAAAGCCTTCCCGGATGGCGGTCGTGCTTTTGGCGAAACAGGCAAGTCGGTGCAAGGGCAAAAAGTCCCTGTGGAGGCGATAACTAGCCTTCAGGAGCTTAGGACAGTCGTACCGTCTTGCACACTTACATGATGGCTGTCTCATAGCCCGGCAGTATAACAGTAAGGCGATCATAATGTCTTACTGTTATACGAGCTTACAATAAATACATTTTACCGCACGGAGGTAATACAGCTGTCTATTAGGTGCTATGGCTGCTATGCCATACGGTTGTTGCAGGAACGACCCTGCTGTTGCTTTCCGGGCAGCCCTGACGCCAGGACCTCAGCCAAAGATAGCCGCACTGCCCCTGCTACAGCTAAAACAGGCGGCCCCCTAAGCGAGCACCTGGAATAAGCACGACCGCACGTCTGTCATACAGTAATTAAATAAAACAGCAATTCCGTGCTATTGTCTTACGGAACTGCGGCAAATAGCAAGGCAACGGGGGACTTGGCGCCGGCTGAGAAAAGAGGCGCATGAGCGGTGCCCTTGCGCCAGCAGCACATGGAAAGGTGTCCTGTGTGACCGCCATTGTGGAGGAGGTGCAGCCGTACCGGCGTACGATTCGCTTACGGCATTGCGTTAATAAAATCTTACCGTCATACCGTAAGGCACCCATACAATAAGACTGCTCCCTTGTCCTGCTGTCATACAGGCTGTACCCCTGGCCTGATAGAGCCGACTTCGCGTGCCGGCGGCAGAGCGCCCGCTTTCGTGGCACGCAGCATCAGGCGGGAAAGGAAATACCGTCCTGCTGTCATACGGAAATATATTATGACAGCAGGACGGTATGCAGGCAAGGCGGTAACCCTATAATTCCAGCGGGCGGTCCTCCGGGATGGGTTCGAAATCCCGCTCCTTCAGGGCCTCCTGCAGGATGGCCTCCACGATCTCAGACCGGTCCTTGCGGGCATGGTAGGCCCAGCGCTCGATCTTGTCGGCCAGCATGGGGTGAATGGAGTAGGTGACGACGTCCTTCTTCCTGCCGTTCTTCCCTTTTTTACGGTAGTGGTACTCCACGGTCTTCGGTTTGTTCTTCGCCTTCAGGTCGTCTGCGAAATCGTTCTTAGCCATAGCGTTCAATCAATTCTAGGGTTAGTTTATGGTAATCCTCCGCCCCGTTGCAGTCGGGGTCATAGGAAAAGATGTCTTTGTGCTTGAGC
The DNA here is from genome assembly GCF_039541895.1 of Pontibacter saemangeumensis. Classification (NCBI taxonomy): domain Bacteria; kingdom Pseudomonadati; phylum Bacteroidota; class Cytophagia; order Cytophagales; family Hymenobacteraceae; genus Pontibacter; species Pontibacter saemangeumensis. Next base: position 54,226 of record NZ_BAABHC010000010.1, on the reverse strand, counting down.
TGCGCCTCAAACAGCTTGTTGTTCTCGCGGATGTAGGACCGGAAAGTCCTGTAGTCCGGGTCGCTCTTGATGGCGTTGGCGATCGCCTGGAGCGCCATGCCCCTTTTCTTCTCGTTGTAGCGGGTCAGCACAATGCCGCCCAACTCCAGCCCCGTGTCTTCGGCAATGCTGTTGCAGTGCCCGATCAGCGTGTCGATCCCGTCATAGCTGAAGAACTCCGACTGCATCGGCATGATGTAATAGTCCGAGGCGTACAGGGCGTTGTAGGTCATCAGGCCCAGGTGGGGCGGGGTGTCGATCAGCACGTAGTCATAGCGCCCGGTGACATACTTCTTCACGGCCTTGCGGAGGATGTCCTCGCGGCGCGGCTTCCCGGCGATGGCCTCCTCGAACTCCAGGAGCGTCTTCACCGACGGGATGAGGTCCAGCCGCTCGGCAACGGGCGTGACGGCCTCCTCCACGCTCACGGCCCCCGTCAGGACCTGGCCGATGTGGCACGGGCTGTCATAGGTAAAGCAGGCGCTCAGGTTCGCCTGGGCATCCATGTCAATGAGCAGCACTTTTTTCCCCTGACGGGCCAGGCCCGCCCCCAGATTAGCCGCAGTGGTGGACTTGCCAACCCCCCCCTTGTTCTGCGCGATGGTGATCACCTTTGTCATGCGTTTTTACAGAAATGGTTTATGACCGCAATTTAGTAAAACCCCTTTGCCGCACAATGGTACGAAGGAAAGAATGTCTTACTGTATGACAACCATGCCCTGCCGGAGGCTCCTGTCCATGGTTCCGGGCCGTGCTCCCTGTGGCGATGGGGTAGGAGGGAAGCTGTCGCAGCCTTTCCAGGACTGGCCTTGGACCGGCACGCCCAACCCAACCCAGCCCAGTCCTACCGGCGGCTTCGGTCATGGGAAGCGCCCCCCTTGCCAGCCGGTGCAACGGTCATTCCGCAGGATCGGATGACTGTTACACATTCTTACTGTATGACAGTAAAACAGAACGACTGCCTCGTTGTACGGCAGCACCGCAGGAGGCGCTTACGCCACTTGCCTGCTTCTGCCAGGCAGCGAATAGGTAGCTGAAAGGACGGGACAGGGGGCCGCCCGTTTCGGAATCGCCCAGACGCCATCCGGGTGACAGACAGGCCCTGGCAGGGGTAAAGCAGGAAGGGGAGGGGCGCCAGACACTTCTCCCATGGGGGCAGCCGCGGTAAAGGCCCCGCCCGGCTTTCGGCGGCTACAGGGAGCAGGGGGCAGAACACACTTCTGAGCGAAGGCGAGCCGCCGAGGGGAAGGACGGGCTTAAAAGGGACGTTAGAAGCCGTTCCCCCCGGCATGCACCCCCGAGCCGTTGAGCACCTGCAGTGAACTTGCTAAATTGACTTTGACTGGAGGCTTTTAGCAGGCAGGATTATTTCAAGCACTGCATTTAACTATCATGGAACGGCAAGAAATTGACGCCTCCTCCAAGCGGATGGCCCTTGGCCTCTCCTATGCCAGGGGTTCGGTAAAAGAGGTGGCAGACGAACCGGGCACCGATCCCGGCCGGCTGAGCAAGCCGGGGCAGTAGGACAACTCACCAGCCCGGCCCACAGAAGGGCTGGCAGACCAGCAAAGGGAGATAAACCGGCTACAGAAGAAGCTGAAAGAGGCGCAGCTGAAACGTGATACCCTAAGAAAGGCGGTGAGCACCTTCTCCAGGGGAGACGGGCAGTATACGGGTTCATAAAGGAGCACCGGAGCCAGTTTCCCGTAGAGAAAATGTGTAAAGTACCCCAGGTGAGCGTGAGCGGGTACCATCACTGGCTCAGACATCCCGCGAGCAGAAGGGGGCAGAAGGAGCAGGAACTCGTGGAGCAGCTTAGACAGGCCCATGCGCAGAGCAAGCGCCGCTACGGCTTCCCCCGGCCTGGCCGTAAAAGTGAGAGATACTAAGCGGCGCGGGCCAGGAGACGAACTATGAGAGATACTGAGCCGACGGAAGGCCACGGCGAATTGGGAGTGACACCCGGCGGGGCAGGCCAGCAGACGAACTATGAGAGATACTGAGCCTTCAGGGGCCCGTTGAACCCCAGGAGGAAGAAACAGCAAAACGGCCCCTCCTCGCACCTTCCCCGACTCAGCAGTTCTCACCTTTGGGCGCCACTGAGCAGTTCTCACCCTCACTGCGTACTTCTCATCCTCGGCCACTGAGCAGTTCTCGCCTTTAAGGCCCATTTCACTCAGCGGTTCTCCTAGTTGCCTAACCCACTCTATATAATGTATTTAAAATAGGTATATAAAATATACGTATCTTTTATGTGGCTTAGGAAAGCCTCGCAACCTGTGGATAAGTCTGCAGAAGGCCAAAACGAAAGAAACGAGGTTCGCAGAACCGCCACCGGGCACCGGGGCCCAAGTATGAGAGATACTGAGTGACCCTTGCGAATGCGGCCGCAGGCGCCTACCTTAGATTACATGGACGACCAGCTCTCGATGTTCCCCTCCGGCCCCGAAGGGATAATGATCCCGGCCCACGCCACGCCGATCCAGCTGCGGGGCGACGCACAGGTAGCCCTGTCTAACTTCCTGCTAAACGGGCAGTTCCACCTCAACTACATCGAGTGGCGCCTGTTCTTCGCCATGCTCTCCTGCATCGAGGAGGGCGACACCGAGTTCAAGGACTACTTCATCCGGGTGCAGGACATCATCGAGCTGGCGGACCTCAAATCCGGCAGCCACCTCTACGAGGAGGTCAGCAAGAACATCAAAAGCCTTATGAGCCACGTCGTGGAGTGGGAGGAGGGACCCAACACCACCCGCTACGCCCAACTGGTCACGGACGCCACCTATTACAAGAAGCAGGGCATCGTCAAGATCACCCCGCACCCCGACATGAAGCCGCACCTGCTGCAGCTCCGGAAGGAGTTCACCCAGGCGCAGCTGAAGCAGTGCATCCGCTTCTCCAGCACGTATACCTCCCGCATCTACATGCTGCTGAAACAGTTCGATTCGCCCAAGGCGGGCTACCGAATTATGAGCGTCACTGAGTTCCGCTTCAAGCTCGGCCTGGACTACACCCAAAAGCTGAGCAAGGGCAAGGAGGTGCACTACAACCTGTACCCCAAGTACTCCGATATCCGGCGCTGGGTGCTGGTGCCCGCGCAGCACGAGATCGCCAAGACCGACATCCCCTTTGAGTTCACCCCCATCAAGACGGGCCGCAAGGTGACTGCCATCAGGTTCACGCTCCTGAAGGGCAAGCGGCTGCGCCCCGCCCCGGAAGGAGGGCCGGCCGAGCCGCCGGAGCTCACCGAGCGGCAGGCCATGGCCTACGCCCGCCTGGCCAAGTTCAGGTTCACCGACCACCAGATCCGGCGCATCCTGCAGAACGGCAGCCTCACCGACATCAACAAAGCCTGCTACGAGGTGGAGAACACCAATTTCAACAAGCTGGGGCACCCCATCGAGAACAAAACCGCCTACGCCTACGGGATCTTCAAGAAGAAATTCGGCCTGGACTAAACCCCGGGCACACGCTGCTTCACGCTCAGAACGCAAGGCTAACCAAACGCGCTTGCCAGTGCTTGCGTTTTTGCGTCCTGCCTCTTTCCCAGGCAGGGGTGTCACTCATTTTTTCTCACTTTTCAGGCTAATTCGCGGCTTTTGCGTATCTTGGGTTATCCAAACCTCCGCCTGCTATGAACCCCAGCCCCGCCAGTCAATCCCCTCCGTATCACGCCTTTGCCCACTCTGACTTCGGCATGGACACGCTCCAGGCGAAGGTCTTCACGCACCTGCTGGAGCAGCTCGCCGGGTATGACCGGCTGCCGCCCATCCGGGTGGGCCTGGAGGAGGTCCTGGGCACCAACCCGAGCCCGCAGCACTACACCCTGCTCTCGGAGGCCCTCCACGGCCTGGCGGGAAAACGGCTCACCAAGCCTGGCCCCAACCGCGGCAGCATGGGGTTTTACCCGCTATTCGAGTACCTGACCTTCAGCCAGGAGGAAGGCGGCCAGCTCCTGGCGCTTTTCTCGGAACACGCCCGCCAGGAGCTGGAGGAGCTCACCGCCACCTTCTCCCTGAAGGAAATCGCCAACCTGGTCATGCTCCGCCACAGCCACCCCCAGCGGCTGTTTTGGTTTCTGCGGCCCTATGCGGAGGCGCGGAAGGTGGAGATCTCCGTGGAGGAGCTGAAGGAGGTCGTGCTTGGCGTGCGCAAATACAGGCAGAAGGACGCCGAGTATGAGCGCTACTATGACTTCAAGACCCGGGTGGTGGACCAGGCCATCAAGACGATCCGCGACAGGGGCCTGCTGGACATCCGCTACCGCGAGCACCGCCACAAGCGGGTGGTGGTGAAGCTGGTGCTCACCGTCCGTTCCTGCCGGCCCGCCAGCCCCCCGCAGGCACAGCCTGCCCAGCTCATTCTGTTTCCGTAGGGAAGAGGAGGCCTCCTCTCTTCAGACCATTGATTTTATAGACCCATGAAAAACCTTACGATGACGCTTCTGGCGGCCCTGCTGCTGGGCATCTGCTCTTTCTTCCTTTCAAGCGCCGGGCATTCCAAACCCGGGCGGCTCCGGCATGTGGTGGCTTTTAAATTCAAACCGGGGGTCACCCCGGAGCAGATGGCGAAAGTCACGGGCGACTTCCGCGACTTGAAGGGGAAAGTACCCCAGATCCTCGCATTTGAGGGCGGCCCGGATGTGTCCCTCCAGAAAAAGAGCGGGGGATTCACCCACTGTTTCATTGTCACGGTGCGGGATGAGGAAGCCCTGGCCGCCTATGGGACCCATCCGGACCACCAGGCTTTCAGCAAGTCAGCGGACCCTCTCCTGGCAGAGGTCATGGTGGTGGATTACCTGGCAGAGTAACCCGGGGTGGTGGCCGAGGTTTAGGCCGGCGGCAAAACCCCGAACAGCCTCCGCAGGCCCTTTCATGCCCCCACCCGCCCATTTCCTGAACGCATACACGGGTGGCTTTTACACGCCGGTCCTGCGTTGCGGCCGGTGAACAGGGGCGTTACATACAGAAAAAAGACCTCAGTTCCCCTTTATCCTGTTTCCCAAAACGCACTCTTCTCTTTTGTCCCTGCTGTTGTATCCTGGAACAGGTGATGGCACCTGGCCCTATGAAAAAGGGCATCACATACGGGATTTTGAAATTCTATATAAAAGGAAGAAAATACCCTGTCGTCCAAAATGCTTTTTCGGTGATGCAGTCAGGTGAAGCTTGCCCGGGCTACCCCATACGCCTTTGTAAGAGCATCCCCCCAGGTGACGGCAAAAGACAACATAAGGGAAAAAAGGAAAAGTGGCGCGCAAAGACCACTTATTATAAGCATTGCGGATTGCGGAAAACGCAATGCGGATTGTTGTTGAAGGCGGGGGCCTTACCCGAAGAGGTGTCGTCCGGCTCAGCCGATTCCCTAAACACCTTTTGAAAGAAACACAGCCGAGGGCAGGTCTGGCATGATCACTTTTCCCCCTTTTGTCACTATCGCCTTAAGCTAACGGATGCCCAGCACTTTTAGCAGCAGGCCGCCTGGGTTCTTGTCTGCTTTTGTCCTGCCTGTTTTCAGGCCGTAGCTGAACTTAAAGACAGCATCCACCAGGCCTTTGTCAGACATGATCTCCTGAAGAAGCTTGTTGTCCTTGATGCCGAGGTCATCGAGTATCTGGCGGGCGTTCTGGTGGCGCACCTCCTCGCCTGCCTGGTCAAAGGGAATAGGCAGCTGGTCAGGCAGCTGCGCCTTCATGTAGAAGCGGATACTGTGGAATGCCTTCCCCTGCTTGATAAGGTGGTAGCTGATGCTGAGGTCCGTGTGCTCGTTAATCTGGCGCATGGCAATATCCAGCACACGCGCCTTGAACTGGCTGAACTTTTCGAACTGCTCCGGAAACTTCCCCTTAGGGTCCTTGAGCTTGAGCATAAGCTTCAGCTCCTCGATGGTGTAGGTCTTCGTCTCGCCGATGTCCTTCCACTGGCTGGCCAGCTGGTAGATGCGCTTGGCGTACTTGCTGGAGAGCTTCAGCGCCGAGTGCAACTGGTAGGAGGTGAAGTTGTCCTTCAGCTCAAACAGGTAGGGCCGGATGAACTCAGAGAGCACGATCTCCAGGCAACCATGCCCTTTGATGTACTCTACCTTCTGGAACATCCACAGCTGCTTATAGGCTTTCTCATTCTCCACCTCGAACATCCGTGAGCCCATGTCAGCTGTGGCCTCCCGGAGCTGCTGGTAATTCCACTGGCGCCCGGTCAGCCTTTCCACATCCGCGATGTTGATGCGGTAGGAGACGTTCGGGGAATCCTCCTTCCTCAGGTGAGAGAGCAGGCAGAAGAGTATATCCAACTGACAGGAGGAGTAATCATAGCGGGCAGCTGTGATGGCGTTGTGCTGCCTGATTTCGACGGCTTTAGAGGCTTCCATGGCTTGAACGGTTTAGCCAAAGATATAAAACACTCTCATAAAAACCACCCTTATTTTTAAACGTGGTTTTTAGCTTATAAAAAGTGGTCGCACAACTTATAAAAAGTGGTTTTTAGCTTATAAAAAGTGGTCGTTGAGTTATAAAAAGTGGTTCCAAACTTATAATACGTGGTTTTAAAGTCGTGTAACTTCTTGATAGACACAGGACTTACAGCCCCTGCAAATAGAACAAATATATATAAATACACAAAGTTGTGTTGGGCGCTACCGCGCCATAGCGTTTAGGGGTTCAACAGCCCCTACAAAAGGAAGAATACTCCTGCGGGAAAAGCAAAAAACAACAAAAGGGGAAAAAGAGCACCGGGGCGCGGCAACTAAGTTTTTAGTTGATAGGAGGAGACACAGGTTCATGAGCTACAGGGGAACTGATGGGACTTCTCGTGAATTCTGGCCACAGGACTGCCACAGATCAACGCTGGCAAGCGCTCCGAAAAAAACGGGAAGTTCACCTTCGTAAGGAATTGATGCACTCAGAGGGGCTTAAAATCGATTTTCCGCTAAGCAACAAAATAGAAAAGGAGCCCATCGGCGCAATGCGAGGGGAAAAAGATACAGACCCAAAAACCACTTTTTATAAGTAATCCGCATTACGGAATACGGAAAACGCATTGCAGATTACGCATTGTGTAATGCGGATTGTTGATTAAGGAAAGGGTTTACCCGAATATGTGTAGTCCGGTTTAACCGATTCCCTAACCGCTTTTCAAAAGAAACATGCATGTGGCGCATAGTGCATGACGCAAAACAAATTACACAGTGCGCCATGCGGATTGCTGGGTAAGTGGCCAAGAAATGAACTATTAAGTGGTCGAAGCAGGTCACCCAGAAGAATTTATAAGCACCGGGCCTAGGTAGCGCCGGCATAGCTGGCACCACGTGCAGACCTGATGCATGTAAAGTATTTACCCGGTCTGGAGCGCTGACCCCAGCGTATGTTGGGTAGGTCAACCTATCCATCTTTGAGGGGCTGTGTCCGTCTTCCCCAATCATGGATTATTACAGCTTTTCCGGCTATTCTAAACATGCCGCCGTTTATCCTTTATTTTCTCTTTAACTTGGCTTTCTCCCCTCCGGAGATTTCTTTGCAAGATGTGTTTATGTTGCACATAAACCTCTTGCCTCGCTTTCCACGTAGGGAAAGTTAGGGGAGATTATTCGCAACTCATCATCTTATAAATGTTCCAAATGGAGAACCAGCAGCAGGCACCGGAATGGAAGCCAAAAGGCGGCAGGCCGCCGATGAAGCCAGCGGAGAAGCGCCTTAAAACGGCGAGCATGCGGCTGACGGAAGACGAGCGCACGGCGCTGGAGCAGCGGGCCGCTGCTGCCGGGTACAAAGATTTGAGCGAGTACATGCGGGTACGGCTCCTCTCAGAAGATACTGCGCCTGTCCATAACCCGAAGCAGCTGTTCCGGGCCCTGGATAAAACAGGAGGAGATCTGAAACGGATAGGTACCAACATCAACCAGATAACCCGCTATGTGCACTACCTGGAGAAGAACAACATGGTGGAGGGAAGGGTGCTTGCCCAGTACAACCAGCACTTCCGGGAGTTCCTGCAGGTGGAGAAGGAGTATGTGAAAGCCATCCGCGCCTACCTGCGCACGGTACGCTAAATGCGCAATACGTTTTCCGGATTCCGTCATACGGATTCGCTTTTGTGAGTATCCCTTACATTTACCGGGCTATGATCGTCAAGATACTTTCCTCCGCCGCCACCTTCTCAGGGGTGCAATACAACGAGGCCAAGATAGCCAAAGGCACGGCCCAGCTGCTGGCGTCTGAGAATTTCAGCCTGCTCCACCTGGGTCCCTCCGGCATCGCAGACATGGACTACAAGGGTTACCTGCAGACCTGGTCAAGGGCCGACAACAACCGGCAGACGGTGAAGCAGCCGCAGTTTCATGCGGTCATCTCCTGCGAGGGCAGGGAGAAAGACGCCTACGAGCTGCAGGACATTGCCCAGCAGTACCTGGAAAAGATGGGCTACGGAGAGAACCCGTACCTGATTTACTTCCACTCGGACACCAATAACAACCATGTGCACCTTGTCTCCTCGCGCGTGAATGCGGAGGGCCGCAAGATTGATGATTCCTTTGAGCGCACCAGGAGCCAGCAAGCGATGAAGGAAGTCCTGCAGCAGGATGTAGGCGAGGAAATGCGGTCAAATGTAAACAAGGCCCTTGGTTTTAATTTCTCCACAGCGGCCCAGTTCAGGCTGCTGCTGGAGGGGCAGGGGGTAAAGGTGGAGGATGATGGCATCAGCTATTGCTTTATCAAGTACGGAAGGATAGTGAGCGCACTGGATAAAGCAGAAGTTGCCGAAAAGGCAGCCAGGTACACAGCTCCGGAGGCAAGGGTTAAGCAGCTGAGAGCACTCATCACCAAGTATAAGCCGGGTCTTGAGGAAAAGGAGCTGAAGGCGTTGCTGCAAACCAGGTTCGGGGTGGAGCTGGTGTTTCACCAGGCAAAGGGCAAAGACACCCCCTACGGCTACACCCTCATCGACCACGCTAAACAGCAGGTGCTCAAAGGCTCGCAGGTCATGAAGCTAAGCGAGCTGCTCCACGCTGCCGGGCCGGTGTCAGCTGCCCAGCGACAGGCCCAGCGCGGGGAGCAGGCCAGCCAGTGGACGATTACCAGCCAGGCGGAGGCGCGTATCCTGCAGCGTGTATTTCACCTTCACGCCGGCAGCCTGAAGGTAAACAGCCCGAAAGATGAGGAGGCGCGGGAGTATGCCTCTGACAGACTAAACAGCATGCTGGCCAACGGCAAAGCGCTTCCTGACATGCTGGAAAGCAATGGCTGGAGTATTGCCAGGCTGGAGGGGCAGCATTACCTTATTGACAAAAGGGAGAAGGCCATACACCCGATAAGTGAGCTGACCACCCGCCGCCCCGACTACGGTACCGCTCCTGTGCTGGATATGGACAGGGAGCTGAGTCCGCAGGCCAGCCGCCAGCTGGAGTGCTCAAACGGCGCTGTCACGGAATTGCTCCAGCTCCTGGCCGAGGGCCTGCACCAGAGTGGCTGGTCAGCAGCGCAGGAAAGGAAAAACAAACGGAAGTTAAAACGCTAATCGACCCTATATGAAAATTGTCATCGCAAACCAGAAAGGCGGCGTCGGCAAGTCCACCACCTGCGTGCTGCTGGCCAACTACCTGGCACTGGAGAAAAACGAGGAGGTGGTCATCTTCGACATGGACCAGCAGGAAACCGTTTACTCCAAGTGGGAGCGTGACCGGGAGCTTTATGAGAACGAGCCGCTGTACGAGGTGCTCAAGCTTGACCTGGAGGACTACCCCAGGTATGCCGCGGATCTGGATGCGCTCAAGGGACATACACAGGTTATCATCGACATGCCCGGCAGGCTGGATGATGACAGCATCCTGGCTGTGCTCAAAGACGCGGACCTTATCATCTGCCCCATGGCCTACGAGCGCAGCGTGTTTGAATCCTCGCATGTGTTTGCGCATGTGGCCAGGCACCTGAACGCGGATAACAAGATTGTCTTTCTTCCGACCAGGCTCAGTAAAACCATCAAGTATGAAACAAAGGAGAAGGTCCGGGAGGTGCTGGCTGCTTTCGGAGAGATAGCCCCGGAGATAGCGGAGCGGGTAGCCCTGCAGCGAATCGACACCGTGTCCATTAGCTCGGAAGCGAGGGAAGTAGTGCAGGAATCCTTAGACTTTTTATACGATAGGTATATTAGGTAAATACCATGTAATAAGGTTAGAAACCCCTTAGGATGTCATTCTGAGGGGTTTTTCTTTTTATGTAATTAAATATTTAAAACTTATAAGGAATATGTGATTTAATTTATACTTTAAACGTATCTAATAGTACTGTTATGAATAAGAGCAATTCACTATTAGATAGTATAAAAGCTAAAATGGGTGCTGAGAAATCACCTGTAGCAGCTGGGCCAACGGGCACCTTGAAAGTCGTGACCGAGCGGGAGCAGCCATTAGTTGCCGCTCATCCAAGCAATGGGAGAATTTCTGCTACCCAGCCAGCGCAGGACATAGATACAGTACTGAATAATGGAGGGTTTGTGCTGCTTTTCAAGGTATTAGAAGCTGCTCGGAAAGAGATGGAGATTGATAAAAAGGCTGTCTATGTGGATGAGGAGAGCGCTGAAGTGCTGGAGCTGCTCAAGAAGAAGGCAAAGATAAAATCCAATGTGCTGGTGAGCTACCTGCTGCAGGAGTTCTTCAGCAAACACAAGGAACTCATTCAGGAGTTGGTGGAGAAGCGAAGCAATAGACTATTAGATTAAATCTTAATATACTTTATACGTATTAATTTAAGTGATATAACCCTATTTGTTCATTTTTAAGTAATCATGTTATGGCATGGAGTACATTTTTAGGGGTTGTGATGGGAGCGTACGTCGTCTATTACGTGCTCAATTTCCTCTATGACCTGTTCCTGTCGAGGAAACAGTTGGCGCCAGCTGATGCGGGTGTGCACTATGACATGGAAGAACTTGCCGATGAGGAGGATCAGGGATATGGCCTGACTCAGGAAGAAGCAGAGGACGATGACCAGTATGCCGACGATCTGTATGAGGACGAAGACGAGGAGCAGTCCTATGAGCAGGAGGAGGGCAGCATAGTGCCAGAGCAGGAGCCACCACTACGGGTGGAGGGGCAGGGCATCCCGCTGGAGGAGTTCCTGAAAGAAGCAAAATCATATTCCAGTTCCATATTTTAAACCAGTTCTATTCAATCAACTTCTTTATGAAAAAGAGACTTTCTTTCATGGCAGCGGCACTACTGGCTTTGGTGCAGCAGACAATGGCGCAGGGAGTGACCGGCATCGATGCGGCTTCCTCTGAGCTGACCACCTACGTGGATCCCATCGGCACCCTTATCATTGTCATCGGCGCCATCGTGGGGCTGGTCGGCGGTGTGCGGGTCTTCATCAAGTGGAACACCGGAGACCAGGACGTGCAGAAGTCGCTGATGGGCTGGATGGGCTCCTGCGTTTTCCTGATGCTGGTGGGCGTGGTGGTGAAGGCTTTCTTCGGCGTGTAGCATGCGGCCTGAAAACCGCCCCTCGGGATATCCTGTTTACAAGGGGCTCCAGCAGCCTCTTGTATTCAAGTCCTTCAAAGGGCGCTACATCTACTGGGCAATGGGAAGCATCCTGGCCGGGTTCTTCTCTGCTGTGCTGCTGACGGTTACCATTAACTTCCTCGCCGGTTTTGTGTCCCTGCTGGCCGTTTCAATGGGTGGTCTGCTCTACACCAACAGCCGCCAGAGGAAAGGCCTACATTCAAAGACCAGATCCACTGGCGTGTACATCGTGCCCGCCCGGCTGAAACGCACGCGTTAACTCTTACTCTTCCCGCTATCTATTCCCGCCTATGAAAAACAAACAATTTACCCTGCCCTACATTGGCATTAGCCGGCATAGCCATGACATTCTCTATCACGAGTCAGGAGACCACTCGGTCCTTATCAGGCTAACAAACCCGGTGCTTCAGTACGCCGCGGATGTGGAGGCCTACGCAGATTTTCACTATGTCTTCTCCAACATCATCAAGATACTGGGCTCCGGCTATACCCTGCAGAAGCTGGATATTTTCGCGATCAAGCAGTTCAAGGGCCGCGCCTCTTCTGATTTTCTCAGCCAAAAGTACAATGAGGCGTTTGCCGGAAGGGAGTACCGCGACATCACCACTTATTTTGTGGTAACAAGGGACGTGAAGCGCTCGGCTTTCTTTACCTATGAGGAAAAAGATTTTAAGGCTTTTGAGCGCAATATCACCAAAGTAGTGGAGTTGCTGGAGTCGAAAGGCTTTCACCCGCAGGTGCTTGCAGAAAAGGAAATCAAAACGCTTATCAGCCGCCTGCTGGCCTTTAACTTCTCTGATGAAGTGTATAGCCTCAATAACTTCAGCGCTTCAGAGGAGGGTATAAAATCAGGAAGAAAAACTATCAAAAGCATCTCGCTGGTGGACGTGGACGAAATCAATTTCCCTGCCTCCATCACGCCCCACACAGATGTAAACCTGGGCTTTTCGCTGCCGGTCGATATGCTGCACTTTTTGCACAAGATACCGGCCACGGACTGCGTGCTCTACAGCCAGGTGATCCAGATACCAGACCAGAGAGGGGAGATGAATAAGCTCATCGCCAAGCGAAAGCGCCACACCTCCATGCCGGACCCTGCCAATGATCTGGCGGTGGAGGACATTGACCGCGTGCTGGCTGACATTGCCAGGGAAAACCGGCTGCTCGTGCACGGGCATTTTAATATTCTTGTATTGGCCGGAGAGCAGCACATCGACCGGGCCGTGAATTACATCGAGAGCGCGCTTTTCTCGCTGGGCATCATCCCCTCGCACAACGCCTACAACCAGCTGGAGCTTTTCCGCTGCATGCTGCCGGGCAACGGCTCAGAGCTGAAGGAGTACGATAAGTTCCAGACTACCTCAGATGCGGCGCTGTGCCTGCTATTCAAAGAAGGGTTACTCAAAGACGAGGCCTCGGGCTTTCAGGTATTCTTCTCAGACCGGCAGGGTATCCCGGTGGCCATCGACACCAGTGACATGCCCATCCACACGAACCGCATGAACAACCGAAACAAGTTTGTGCTGGGACCCTCCGGCACTGGCAAGTCCTTTTTTATGAACCACCTTATCCGGCAGTACGCGCTGCAGGACACGGATGTGATTTTAGTGGACACCGGGCACTCCTACAGCGGCCTTTGTGCTTACTACGGCGGCAAGTACATCACCTACTCGGAGGAGGAGCCTATCACCATGAATCCTTTCCGCATCTCAGCAGAAGAGTTCAACGAAGAGAAGCGGGAATTTTTAAAGTCGCTAGTCTCGCTGCTCTGGAAAGGTGCGGACGGCACCGTGAGCCAGATAGAGGACAGCGTGCTTTCCTCGGTGGTGTCAGCTTACTATGAGGATTTTTACAAAAGGGGAAAGGACAGCAGCTACCTGAGCTTCCAATCGTTTTATGATTTCTCTATCGAAAAGATAGGCGCTATCACCCAGGCCGAGGCTATCTCCTTTGACATAACCAGTTACCGCTTTATACTCAAAAAGTTCTGCCTCGGCGGGGATTACGGCACCATCCTCAACAATGACATAGACGCTGCCCTGTTTGATGAGAAGTTCATCGTCTTTGAGATAGACGCCATCAAAGAGCATAAGGTCCTCTTCCCGATTACCACCATCATTATCATGGATGTGTTCCTGCAGAAGATGCGCCATAAGAAGAACCGAAAGGCACTCATTATTGAAGAGGCCTGGAAAGCCATCGCATCCCCGCTCATGGCAGGTTACATCCTGTACGTCTACAAAACCGTGCGCAAGTTCTGGGGCGAGGCGGTGGTCGTGACCCAGGAGCTGGACGATATCCTGGGAAACGCCGTGGTCAAAAACAGCATCATCAATAACTCCGACACCATCTGCCTATTGGACCAGACCAAGTTCAAAGACAACTTTTCTGAAATAGCAGGTTTGCTTTCGCTCAGCCAGGTGGAGCAAAAGAAAATCTTCACCATCAACAACCTGGATAACAAGGAAGGGCGGGGCCGCTTCAAAGAGGTTTATATCAGGCGGGGCAGCACCGGGGAGGTGTACGGTGTGGAGGTGTCGCTTTACGAGTACCTCACTTTCACCACAGAGCGAAGGGAAAAGGAAGCGCTGCAGGTGTATGTGGAGCGATATGCCAATTACCGGCAGGCCCTGGAGATGTTTGTCAAAGACTTCCGCGCGTCGAACATGAAGCTAATGGAATTCATTAACCTAATTAACTATAAGAGCCATGAGAAAATACCTGTACTTGATTAGCGCCTTTACCTTGGGCTGGAGCGCCACACAGGCCCAGCAGCTTGTCTTCGACCCTGCCGTGGTGTCTACGCTCGTGGTGAACCACACCGCGCAGCAGGCGGCCTTACAAGACATAAAAGAAAAGGAAACCGAGATATCCGCCACACAGCAGAGTATCACTTTTAAAATGGGGGAAATCAGGCGGCTGGAGGAGAAGATGTACAACTCGCTCAAGTCTGTTCAGGCGATAGTGGGGCAGAGCAAGAACATTGTATATGCCTCCACCATTGCGCAGGACATCGGCACCTACCAGGGCCAGATGATGGACATTGCCCAGGGAGACCCGGAGCTGCTGCTAATAGCGGCTAAAACAGAACTCGAACTGGTCAACCGCACCGCTGACCTGTTCACCCATATCTACCAGGTGGCGGTCATCGGAACGGATGTGAACCTGATGACCAACGCCGACCGCCTCTCCCTTATTCGCCACGTGGTGGACGAGCTGCGCATCATGCGGGGCCTTTCCTACTCGATTGTCCGGAAGATGCGGGTGGCCAAGCATGCCGGGCTGGTAAAGACCATGAACCCACTCGGACTCAAGTACCCGGATAATAGCCAGGCTATCATCAACTCCCTGCTGGAGGAGTACAAGACAATCAAGAAATAGGCAATGGGACTTCATCTGAATTTTATGAAAAACAGCGGGCGCCTGTTTGTTCTTATAGCAGGGTTTACGCTGACTGTGCCCTCTCAGGAGAGCAGGGCGCAGGCTCCTGTTTCCATCGTGGACGGCAAGTACGTGCGCCACCAGATGGAGCGGGAGGTCGTGACGCGCTGGAACAGCTTCGACCCGAAGTGGTATTTTATCCTCTTCCATAACAAGTACCGCAAAGGCGATGACCGCCGCAACATGCTCCAGCTCCTGCCCACCATGGCAGCGGTCCGCGGCAACCTGCGCGCTGCGGAAAAGGAAGAGGAGGAGGTCACCGCTATCTGGGAGCAGGAGCTGTTCAAAGGCGCTGACCGCAGCCTTAGCAAAAGCTTTCACCTGCTTTACTCGCATAGGATTGACGGTCTGAACACGGAGCTGGACGCACTGCATGCAGCGGCCATCGCGGCGGGTGTGGATCGGGATATCCTGCTCAAGCTCCGGCAGGAAAAAGACCGCATAAACGCCGATATCAAGCTGACCACAGATGCCTATGAGGAGGATGCGGTGAAGGCAAAATCTCACAGAGGGTACCTGGCGGACATGCTGACGCTACGGGGCTACTACCGGCGCATCATCTTCCTTTTCAACACCACCAACAAATAACAAAATAGATGCGCGAGCTCATCGACCGATCCATCTTTGACCTTTTCGACGGCCTGTTTCTTAACATCCGGGACCTGGCCGGCAGCTTCCTGGCCGATGCGCAGGCGGTGGCCGCCATTGCCATGCTGCTTTACTTTGCCGTGGAAGCCTATAAGATGATGGTGGGCGATGAGCCCCTGCGCTACATGGCCCTGTTCAGGCCCTTTGCCCTGGCATTGGTCATCATCTTCTGGGGCGGCTTTGTGGACGTGCTCAACTTCCCGCTCACGGTGGTCAGAGACAGCGCAAAGGCGATGTATACCGGGCAGATAGACCAGGTGGGGGATATGCACCTGGAGCGTGTGGCGCTTATTGACAGCGTGGCTATCAAACTCTCAGACTCCAACGCGGACTTTGAGCAGGTGCAGGCAGAAACCCAGGATAAGGACTGGATGGAGAAGATGGGCATCGACCTGGAACCGATGTTCAACAAAATGAAAGGCTATTACCTCATGCTCATGGCCAAGATGCATTTCACGATGATGCGCCTTGTGGAGTATGTAGTGATACTGCTCTACCAGGTGTGCATCTACATCATCTTCTTTCTACAAATCATCTTTGCCGGCATATTGGTGATACTGGGGCCTTTCTCCTTTGCGCTCAGCATCCTGCCCGGCTTCCGTGATTCCTACCTCACCTGGATAGGTCGCTATATTTCGGTAGGGCTCTACTCTACCATCGCCTACATTGTCATGTCGATTTCTTTCGTGCTGGTCAAGTACGGTTTGATGAAAGAGATCGACGTGCTGAAGGCCGTGCTGGAGAGTGAGGAGATGTTCATTGCCTATGTCTCTTACCCCTCCGGCAGCATCAGCTTCTATATTGTGAGCCTTATCATCGGGGGGCTGGCTATGCTCACCATTCCGGTCATTTCCACCTGGATAATCTATACAAGCGGTATCGGCAACGCCATCGGCTCCATGGCCGGAGGAGCCAGCAAGGCGATGCGCAACCTCTCAAGGTAAACTTTACAAATACCATGATTCAAAACATTGAAAAGAAAATAAAGCTTGCTTTTGCTATCAGCTTGGGCAGTTTCCTTACCTCTCTCGCTGTAGTAGTGGCTGTGTGCGTGTTTGCCTACAGCCTGGTGAACGAGCAGCGCAAAAACATCTACGTGCTGGACCACAACGTGCCGGTGCTGGTGCGCCAGACAGACCAGGGCACGAACCGGGAGGTGGAGTATGCATCGCACGTGAATATATTTCACCTGCTTTTCTTCACGCTTCCCCCGGATGATGAATACATCAAAAACAACCTGAGCAAAGCCATGTACCTGGTCGATGACACGGGCCTTGCCCAGTACAACAACCTCAAGGAGAAAGGTTATTACAATTCTATCCTGGCCAGCTCTGCGCTTCTTACTATTCAGACTGATAGTGTGGTGGTAGATGAGAACAGGCACTTCCGCTATTACGCCAAACAGCGCATCGAGCGGCCCACCTCCATCGCCACCAGGGCGCTGATTACAGAAGGGGATTTACAGGACGTACCGCGCACGGAGAACAACCCCCACGGCCTGATTATTAAGAACTGGAAAACAGTGCTCAACAAGGACCTGGACTATGTGGAGAAGAAAAATTTCTAACTGGGCTTATGGCCACCAGAAGACAATGGTGGCAGGCATGTTCTTCCTGATGGCAACCGGTATTGTGTGGCTTGTGGCCAGTCGTGGCGAGGCGCAGGAGCGCTTTGACGATACAGCGAAGTTTCTCTACTCCGGCTTTAACAGAAAGCAGCAAGCGCGGCCTGTGGCAGCTAACATGCTGGAGATGTGGCAGCTGTACGCTAAGGTGAAAACACTTAACCCTGATAGCCTTACAGCCCGCGACAGCACTCTTCTAAAGGATATTGACAAACAGCTTAATACTATCCTCCATGAATAAGATAGATTTCAAGAAAGGGCGCTACATCCTGCCGCTCATCGTGCTACCGTTCCTCTTTATCTTCAACTACCTCTACCTCGACACCTTCGGGCCTGCAGGGAATACCGCTCAGGATCCAGGTACCGCAGCACTGGTGGAAACAGCATCATTAAACACAGCGTTGCCCGACGCTAACCTTAAAAAGCGTGAGGTAAAAGATAAGTTTGCCGCCTCCAGGGAAGAGCACAAGTACCGCACTGATTACTCTGCCATCCGGGAGTTGGGGGATAACACCGCCACGCCAACCCAGTACGGCAGTGTGTACTCAACCCAAGAGCAGGCGATACTCGACAGCCTCAACAACCAGATACTGGCCAACCAGCAGCCGGAGCCTTTTATGAACCGCGTAAACCAGCGGCAGCAAAACACAAGTTATGCCTCTGCGGCCGCACCGTTGAGAAGAACGGAGAGAAAAACAGAATCCGACTACGAGAAGGAAATGCGCATGTTCCGGGAGCAGATGGCCTACGTGGATTCTTTATCCAGGGCAGGAAACGAACCAGTCAGCAAACCAGCTCCTGCGCGTCCTCTGGCTGTTACCGAACTACACAAAGAAGAAGAACCGGAAGCGCTGCCCGTAAGCAAGACAGCCAATACCAATACCGCCTACTTCAACACTATTTCAGGTGCTCCTACAGAGCAGTTTATCAAGGCCATTCTCGATGAGGGCCTGAAGGTCAGGGAAGGCGGCAGGATTCGCGTCCGGCTACTTGACGACATCTATGTCGCCAACATGGAAATTGAGGAGGGCAGCTACCTCTACGGCCTTGTCTCGGGCTTCAGCGCACAAAGGGTGGATATCACCATTACTTCTATCCTGCAGGGAGACGAGGTGTTGCCTGTCAGCCTGAGCGTGTATGATAACGATGGTTTGAAAGGACTCTATGTGCCGGACTCACAGTTTCGGGAGTTCACCAAAGAGCTGGCCAGCCGTGCCACACAGGGCCAGAGCATCAACTTTGAGAACAACCCGGAGAGCTCCGCGCAAATACTTTACTCCATGGCAGACCGCATGGCCCAAACCGCCACCAGGGCAGCAGGCTCAGCCATCAAAAGAAACAAAGCTAAGCTCAAGTACAACACCATGGTCTACCTGATAGACACTAAAGCAAAAAGATAATGAGGTTCATGAAACTAAAGAATACAATGAATATGAAAAAGTGTTCTATCCTCCTGTGTTTTCTTCTGCTTTCCGCGCTCGCTTTTGGACAGAAGAAAGCACCGGATACCGTCTACATTCACCAGGACATTTCCACACATTTTATCAGCCCGGAGCCTATCCAGTATGTCGATATCTCCACCGATGACGTGGCCGGTGATATACCAGTAGCAAACATCCTGCGGGTGAAGCCCAAGAACGGGACGCCTGCTCTGGGCGTGGTGACCATTGTGGGCGAGCGCTTTATGGTGCAGTACAAGCTGAGTTATGCCCAGACGGCAGGAGGCGCGCAGTCAGAGGTCAGGATTGACCCTACACAGGTAGATGATTTCATCAACCCGGCTGTGGCCATGAGCACTGAAGACATGCAGCGGTTTGCGCTCGCGGCCGTGCAGGAAAAGCCAAAGGTAACGCATGTGTCAAACCGGAAGCAAAAGGTGGAGATACGCCTCAACAACATCTATTCTGTGGGGGATTACTTCTTTGTGGATGTGTCGATGAAGAACAGCACCAACATCCCCTATGACATTGACCAGATCCGCTTTTTGATTGAGGACAAGAAGGTAGTGAAGGCCACCAACTTCCAGCAGCTGGAGGTGGAACCGGTGTTTACGCTCTACGACTCAGGCAACTTCAAGCGCAAATACCGCAATGTGTTCGTGTTCCGCAAGTTCACCTTTCCTGATGAGAAGGTGTTTAACATGGAAGTGGCGGAGGAGCAGGTATCAGGGCGTGCCCTCTCGCTGAAAATAAACTATCGGGACGTACTGAAGGCCGACACGCTGTAGTTTCATTACTATCATGTATTTCATTAACCTCATTATCTTCTTTTCCCTTTTGTAAAACTTATTGCTATGGAAGAATCAAGCGAGATGAAGAAGCTCTATTCGTTTCTGCAGGGGGTTGTCTACTTTACCCTCCTGGTGGAGTTTGCCGTGCTCCTGTATGCGGATGCGGCTTTTCTGGCCAGCGTAAAGCCGGTAGTGGACAGGCTCGCACAGCTGCCTATCTATGAGCACATCTATTTCTCGAAAGCCTTCACCTTTGGGCTCATCATGTTAGTGTCCCTGGGCACAAAGGCAAGGAAAGACCTGAACCATGACCCTTTGAAGCACATCTTCCTTCCGCTTTTCATGGGTGCGGTGCTCTTCCTGGGGTCCGGCTTCTTCTATTATTATGTGAGCGAAACGGTGCTCTTCTACGGCGTCACGCTCTTTGAGCTGCTCTATACTGTGTTTTCCCTGCTGGGTGCCATGATGATACACGTCGCGCTCGACAACGTGTCCAAGCGCATCCGGAGCGGGCTGATGAAAGACAAGTTCAACGTAGAAAATGAGTCTTTCGGGCAGTCACGCGAGCGGGTGGACACGCCCTACTCGGTTAACATCCCCATGCTCTACTACCACAGGCGGAAAATAAACAAAGGCTGGCTGAACATCGTCAATCCCTTCCGCGCCACGCTGCTCATCGGTACGCCCGGCTCCGGAAAGTCTTTCTCCGTAGTGAACCCGTTTATCAGGCAGCTGCTGGCCAAGGGCTTTTCGATGGCTGTGTATGACTTCAAGTTCCCTGACCTGGGAAAACTCGCCTATTACCATTACCTGGTGAACAGGAAGAAAGGGCCACTCAAGAACCACAGGTTTCACGTCATTAACTTCAACAGCGTGGAGCACAGCCGCCGGTTCAACCCGCTCAAGCCGGAGTATTTGCCTACCCTGGCCGATGCGGTAGAGACAGCGGAGGCACTCCTGCAGTCGCTTACCAAAAGCGACAGGGAGTCAGGAGCTGCGCAGTTCTTCATGCAGTCGGCCGTCAACTTCCTGGCCAGCTGCATCTTTTTTATGAGCCGGTACCAGGGAGGAAAGTTCTCCACCTTCCCGCATGTGCTGGCCCTTTTGAACCTGAGCTATGATGAAATCTTTGAGCTGCTGTTCTCTGAACCGCAGCTGGGGAGCCTGCTCTCTCCCTTCCGCACGGCTTATAGGAACAAAGCCTTTGACCAGCTGGAGGGGCAGATTGGCACACTTAAAATCAACATCGGCCGGCTGGCCACAAAGGAAACCTTCTGGGTGCTCTCCGGCGATGACTTTGACTTGAAGATAACAAACCCCAAAGCCCCTTCGGTGCTCGTGATTGCCAACGACCCCTCCACGCAGAGTATCAACAGCGCCTGCAACGCCCTTATCCTCAACCGCATGACCAAGCTCATCAACTCGAAAGGCAACCTGCCCTGCGGACTGATAGTGGATGAGTCGCCCACGCTTTACGTGCACAAGGTAGAGAACCTGATCGCCACTGCGAGAAGCAACAGGATCGCCGTGCTGCTGGGCCTTCAGGAGCTGCCACAGCTTCGCCAGCAGTACGGCAGGGAAACGGCTGATACTATCTGCGCGGTGGCCGCCAACGTGCTCTCCGGCTCTGTGCGGAACAAAGAAACGCTGGACTGGCTGGAGAAAATATTCGGGAAGGTCCGGCAGCAGAAGCAGGGAGTAAGCATCGACCGCAGCAGGATCTCGGTGAGCGTGAATGAGGAAATGGGCTCACTCATCCCCGCCTCCAAGATAGCGAACCTGAGGGCAGGGGAGATGGTGGGGCAAGTGGCCTTTGACAATGCTGCTTATGACGGAAAGCACATCAGCAGCACATATAACTGTAAAATCAATCTCAACCTGAGGGAGGTTGCAAAAGAGGAGGCGCAGTATGCGGATATGCCAATATTTTATAAATTTGGAACAACCGCTGCCCGAAACACCAAACTTGAAGCAAACTTCATTCATATCAATAAAGAGATTGCCTCACTTATTTCTTCGTTCCAAGTATGAATATAGCATTGTCTGATATTGGGGAAAAGCTGAGCACCTTCCGCAAATCACTGGGCCTCTCGCAAAGAGAGGTGGCCTTATCCGTGGGGGTTCACCAGAACCAGGTATCAAAGCTCGAAAACGGCGTAGGCAGCAGCATTGAGCTCCTGTTGCAGGTTTTAAACTTCTACGGCACCACTTACCAGGTAAAGTTCTTGCTGGCAGATACGTTTGATATCGTCATGGGCACAGCAGACGACCCGCTGTCAAGTCCTTACAACAGCATTGCAGTGGAGAAACTCTCACTGCTGGGGGAGGAGGTGCAGGCTAAGCTGGCAGAGGTAAAGAAGCTGCTTACCAACTCTTCTTCTTAATCTATGCTTCTCCTGCTTTTGAATATTATGAAACAAATTATACGCTTAAAGTATTTGTATGAACTTTGACATAAAGGATCTCCCGTACGCGCAGTTTGAGAAGCTGGGACTGAACAGGAAGGATGTGCTGAACATGCCGCCTGAGGACCTGGCCGCCTTGCTGTCCGGTAACCGCACCAGGCTTCATACCTTCACGATGGAACTGTCCGGTGGGCAGCGCTTTGAGGCAGACGCCAGGCTCTCGCTCTTCCGAAACCCTGACAACTCGCTTTCGCTGAACGTGCACCCGGTGCGTGCCCAGGTAAAGAATGACATCGGTGCCACGCCCGAGGAGCTGGAGAAGCTAAAGGCGGGAGGCGTGCTGGTCCGGGACCACGTTGCCCTGAACGGGGAAAGGGAGCCGCACTATTTCCAGCTCGACCGGGAGACAAATGAGATTCTAAAGGCCCGCGTGCGTGACTTCCATGTGCCGAATGCCATAAAAGATGTGGTGCTCAGCCCTGACCAAAAAGAGCAGCTCCGCCAGGGCCATATGATAGAGCTCAGGGCAAAGGGAGGGGAGGAGCTGATACGTGCCCGTGTGGACCTGAACGAGCCACGTGGATTCACCACAAAGCCGGAGGTGCTCGGGCAGGCGGAAGGAAGGGGAGAAAGCACCGAAGAGATAAAGCACTCCGGACCAAAGCGCTAAACTAAATGTAGGCGATGATGACGTTCAGGGAATACCGGGAAAAAGTACCCATCATGCAGGCAGCTGAGGCGCTGGGCTACTCGGTGGACTTGAGCAAGGGGCGCAGAAGCCTGGAGTACAAACACTCGGATGGTGACACGGTTATCATCCATAACCCGCGTGACCCGGGCAGGCAGCTGTATTTTAACCGCGACGGCAGCACAGACCGGGGATCTGTCATCGACTTCGTGGCCAACAGGCTTCACCGGTTCAATGAATCCTATTCCTCCCCAACAGAAGGTGTCAACCAGGTGCTTTCCCGCCTGTCCTGCGAGCCGCAGGCCTACAAGCCTGCTTTTGCCCCACCGCCACCCAAAGCCTTTGATGCGGACCGCTATGCCCCGCAGCCGCTGTCAGCAGGAAAGCTGCACTACCTTACCCGGGAGCGTGGCCTTGACCGGGAAACAGTAGCCAGGTTCCTGCCTTTCATTCGCCTTGTAAAGGACACAGCCAAAGACCCGGAGAAAACATACGCCAATATTGCCTTCCCGCTTACCTGGCCCGGCGCTGATGCTGTCATCGGGTATGACCTGCGGAACTATGGCTTCAGGAGCGTGGCCGCTGGCTCAGACAGGCAAAACGGCATGTGGATAGCAGACTTCGCCGGCGACCCGGCACGCACCCGGAACGTTTTCTTCGGGGAGAATCCCATCGATATGATGAGTTTTTACCAGCTCAGGCGCAGGGAGCTGGATATGGAGACCGCTGTCTTTATCTCCTTCGGTGGCGGCATTGCCCGGAGCCAGGTGCGCCTGGCGCTGGAGCACTGGCCACAGGCGTCAAAGAATACGCTCTTTGACAACGACTACCAAGGCAGGGTCTATGATATCGTGCTGGCCACGGCCATAGCAGGTAAGGAATCCTCCTTCCGGAAGGAATCAAACAGCCTGCACTTCATGGTAAACGAAAAGAGATTTGAAGTACCTGAATCAAAGCTGAGCCTGAGCACCTTTGAGCGGGAGTCCGGTATCCGCTCCGGCCTGCACGTGCACAAGGCCCGTGGCGCCAAAGACTTCAACGAGCTGATTCACCCTTCCAACGCGCAAAAAAAAAGCGTGGCGCTGAAGCTATAATTTAACACAACTCTAAAAAACAAGCTTATGAAAACACTATCAAAGTTAACCGCGCTCCTTTTCTTTGTTTTGCTCCTGGCTGGTTGCGGCGACTCCGGGAAAGATTCCCCTACGCCGGATGCTGCCACCTTCCGGGTAGACATAGAGCAAAGCGGGGACTACGAAAAATTCGGCAAGATTATCAGCATCAAAGGCGGGGAGTTCTACCGCACCGGCACCCAGGAGCAAATGCCTGTTATTCTTTTTGAAGAGCATCTGACAGAGGACAGGTACTCCTATGAGGCGGAGGCCGTGAGAGAGCTCAGCATTCAAACCACCTATGGCTTTTCATCGGTAGAGACCCCGCCTGCCTCCATGCAACTGAAGATTACGGTCTATAAGAACGGAAAGCAGATAGACCAGAAGACCTATGCTTATACCGACAGGGACGCTGAGGTGAACCAGTTCCTCACCTACAAAGCCACTCAGTAGGCAGCCCCATCGCGTACCCCCTCTGATGTTACAAAACGCCTGCATAATACCAAATAATTTCTGATTAAACCAGGTTCCAGCTGATTTAACAAAGGAACAGCGTGAAATTAGACCGGGAGGTTCATGTTACAAAAGGAGCGAAATCTCCCTTGTATTGAGGGATTCATACTTGTATTTTTAATACTGCAAGAGACCCCTTGCAGGGTGCCTGCCCCAGGTCAGCAGCAATGTTAACAGCAGTATGTGAAGGAAGATAACGAAGAAGGAGACATGACAGACGAAACCACACCTCCGCCGCTAAATGAAGCGCAACCTTTCGTGCCGTTCCCACGGGAGTGTGCGCTTAAGCGGACCTTTAACACAACCCCATTGCTTGATGCGGTAATGGAAGAAGATGGCCCTATGGCGGTGGCGCAGTCGCTGGACGACGCATACGCGACACTGGCAGAGTACCTGGCCAGTGACCCCAACACCGCCGGGCGACAGTACACACAGATGCTTTACGATTTGCGCCGGCTGAGGAATGCCCTGCTGCAGGGGGGAGGCTGGCACCGGCTGTAGACCCTCCCCCCTGCAGCAGGGCATTCCTCAGCCGCTTACAGCTGTTACCGTAGTAGGACTAAACATAATACACATTTTCTATGTGCGGCAGATATACAGAAGCAGTTGATCTACTTTATTTTTATTTCATAGATGCCTCTTGATTTGTACGTCGACGGATTCAAACCAAGCCCCAGGTAAATCCTGTCATCGATGACATAGCAAAAACTGTTTTGGCTTGGAATATCTGCGTTCGTAGGGAATATCTCGGTCCAGGAATCTGCCTCTGGCGCGTATTCATACATGCCGGTTGTTCCTGCTCCATAATAGCCAATGCTGCTCTTGCCCCCATATACGAAAAGATGGCCCCTGTACTCGAACAGGTTCGGCCCCAGTGAGCCCCTTTCTTCACCATCGATAACCAGGTCAGCTTTTTTTATCAGTTTCCTCGACGCCAGATCCAGTTCGTAGAGCCTGTGCCTGAAAGTGACGGTGGCAGCGTACTGGTCCTTTTCTTCCGCTGCCACAACATAGATCCTGCCCTGTATGGCGATTCCCTTATAGCCCCACGTCGCGCTTTGGAGCTCCATCACCACCTCCCAGCTTTTGTCGGCCGGGTTGAACACCTGGAGCAAGACCTTTTCCTGGGCAGCGCCATCTACAACCCTTAACTGCCTCCCAATGCAGTAAAGCTTGTTCTGATAGACAAAAGAACCGTTTGGCCGCAAAAATTCATTGCTGTTGGAAGACGAATAGAAGGGGTAGAACTCCCACTCTTCCTTGACAGGATCATAGGCATATATGCGCTCCTGGCATCCAATATAAGTCTGACCGACATAAAAGCCTCTTTTGGAAATACCCCCGAAATAGATTTTGCCGTCAATCTCATGCCCTTCCATCCCCTCTATCAGCTCTTCCGGTGTAGGCACCGACGTCTCTTCCCACTGCTTTGTGCTCGGGCTCCAGGCATGCTGGCGGTATCTATTATTCAAGTTGATAATGTGAACCTTGCCGTTGTATTTATAATACGCCAGGTTGTTGTATGGGTGTTCGTATTGGGAAACCTTGATAGCATCGAATACGTTTCCCTGCTCTATCCTTAGGCCGTCCTCAAAAATCTTTCTGCTTCCATAGTACACCGAGAGGCTGCCAGCTCCTGGCGGCACTTCTTTAGGAACCTGAATGACAAAAGTAAATTTGTCACTCCCCTCTTTTTTTTCGACAGCCACAAGGTTAAGTATGGCGCCACCAAAAGAGACCGCATATCTGTTTAATTCAGTATCTGCATATTCAGCAGTAAGGTAAAGGGTTTCGTATGAAGTGCCCTTTGATTCTATACTTCCTGAGAACCCTTCCCGCCATGCCAGATTAAACCCTGCAGTTTCGAACCCTGCCGCTTTGGTGTATGAAACCTTGCCCTGCACATCCTTGATTTTGACTGTGTACCAGTAGTTGGTGTATGGCTCAAGTCCATCGACACTAACAGAGTAGGCGTCATGCTTCGTGTTGTACTCAGCCACATTCAAAGCGCCGGAGACAGCAGCGGGTGCAAGGGCAGAAGAGTCCTTCGCGATGTAGATCCCCGTTTCAGACACTTCGACAGCGGAGACTTTATACTGGAATACAACACTGTTAGGGGTGACGTCTTTGACGATGCTCTTGTTCAGCGGTATTTCGTAAGTAGTTTTGACAGGTTCCGGATCTTCCTTTTCACAGGAAATTAGCACAAGGAGAAGCGCGAGGAGGACATAGATTGCGTTGCGCATAAGGGAAGCATGTAAGTGCGTAAGGTCCATCAAGCTGTTCTATGGTTGAATTATAGGGGTGTTGACGCGAAACTTTATCGCTGGCTCTTTTTCAGATTAGAGCATATAGCACATACCGTTTCTTCGAACTACTCATCATATTTCCCCTCTGGGTCGAGCTTTAGCACCCATATAGGGTGGTCAATGTAGTACGAAGAGGAGGCTGCCACCATATAGCCTCTATCCGGTGTCTGTAGCAGGTCACTGCCAAAGCCCCCTCCCGTCCCTTCACCATACGAATGTCCCCAGGATTTTTCCCCGCTTGAATCTAGCTTGAAGAGACCAACAAACAGCTTGTCGCCATAGGTGGGGTTCATGTAGCCGGTCAGAATACACCCCCCGTCATCGGTCACAGCAACAGCTTTTGTCTGAAAGGAGACGCCGTTGTTAAAGGACTTATTCCATATCTCATTGCCAGCTTCGTCGATTTTTATTGCCCGCATTTCGCTAAAGTTGTATTCTCCCCAACTGCTCCCGGCCATGATGTACCCTCCGTCCAATGTGGCTTTTAACTGAGCGGGAAAGTCATATCGCCGGTCTCCGTACGTCCGCTGCCACCGGATCTCCCCCTGGGCATCAGCGCTCATCACCTGGAAGTCCATGTCTTCGTAAGTTCCAGTCTCGCACAACAGCATGAAGCCTTCTGAGGGAGACGCTACAATGTCCTTTGCATTATTATATTCTGCCGTACCATACCTTTTTTCCCAGAGCAGGTTTCCACCGGCATCAAGTTTCATTAACAAGGCTTGTGAATTAATGTCTTTGCTCTTGTGGCCAATTGCGCCGACCGCGTACAAGCTGTTGTCATTGGCCTCTACTACGGCGTTGATTACACCCGGCAGCTGTAGTTTCTTCTCCCACAGTATATCTCCATGAGCATTGAGCTTTAACACGATATTTTTTGCGGCCAATAGCAGCCCCCTGTCCTCTGTCTCCGTTACTGCGACATCACTGTCCGCCGTGTTATGCTCAGAAGTGGTACTCCATTGCTGGTTACCCAAAGAATCAATCTTTGTAGCGAACATCATCCATTGGCCCATGCTGATGCTATGAATGGTTCCGGTAATCACATAGCCCTGATCAAAGGTCTCAACAATGGAGCTGCTGCGGGCAGACTCCTTACTTACCGGATAATACTTGCTGAAAGTTGTGTAGGGGCTTTTGGTTGTGAAGGTGAAATCAGAACGCGTGGAATCCCGCTGCGGGTCGTACGCTAGCACATATCCTTTATATTCGGTTTTAGGGGTAAGCCCTTGGATCGTATATGTGGTTGAGTCGAGGTCTGTAGCCACCTTCCGGCCTTCTAAAAAGACGGAGTAAGCCACTTTGTCTTTATCCGGGTCAATGGCCTTTGTCCATTCGAGAAGGGCTTTGTTCTTTGTTCTATTTAATACCTCCGCCTGGAATGCGGATGGTGGGGCGTTGATGCGCGCCGGGTTTATGACCGGGACAGGCGTGTCTGATTTTTCATCATCGCAACTTGTAACCAGGGCAATCACAATCATTAGGCTAACCAGCCAATTACGCTTCATCTTCGTCTATTTTATGTATGGGGTTCGTTATGGCATCCTTATGTGATCTAAGGAAAACTGTATTAATTAGTAGGTACACATAGCTTTATTATGTAGGCTGGGGTTACGATGAGTATCAAATTTTTTATGCATTATGATTTTCTATCTTTAACAGGATCTGCTCTCGCTGCTGAAGCCTTTCGAAGCGGGCGAAATGAAAGCCTTTGCTGTATCCCCTCTGGTGAACTCTCCTATGAACAACGTGCCGGAAGTAATCGATTCACTGTAAGAGCAGCGTGATGTGGTAAACAGTAAAGCTACCTTGTAGTCAGGTGGCTTAAAAGCATGGGGAGGATTAGCGCCTCCCTTTGTTGTTAATCGCTTTCTGCCGGAAGGTTACTGACAGCATACCTTTGACGGCGCGAGGGAAGGTATTGGAAGAAGTCTCTCACAACCGGAGAGACCTCCTATGCCTTTGGCTTATCGGAACCTCTTGCTTATTAGCCGGTACTGCCTCATTTCTTTTCTTAGATAGGCTTCCTGGTTGTTCAGGTAATCATGGTAAGATTGGAACGTATAACCTTCAGCCTTCATCGAGGAGATGAAAGAGAGGCTGAACCTGGTAGTATCTTTCCCTTCCAGGAGCTCAGCACCCAAGTTTCCTAAAAATTCTTTTGCATTGAAAGTTGTTTCCTCCGGAGAAAGGTATACATACCATTGTGCGTTCAGGTCAGACTCCCTGGGCTCCCACATCATCTCGTAGGACATTGGGCCGTCCTCTTCAAACTCAATCCCAAAGTTATCGAACTCGGCCCGCGTGACGGTAAAATCAGCCTTGGCCAGCATGTCCACCTCAGTGGGGACGGTTGTACCGGCATAGCCGTATGAATGCCGGGAGCCTTCGGCGTCATCATAGCTCAGACCCAATTCGAACTCCTCAATGACGGTGGAAGGATAGAGCAGATTGTAGTCATCACCAGGCATGCTAGTGTGGGCATAGAGCAACAGCTGCTTACTGTAGTCGCCAGCTTTGGCGTACCCCCATAGGAACGCGGTGATGGCGTCCACGCCGGGCGGCTTGTTGAACATGTGTCTCTCTGCTGTGATTGCCTCTGAAAAGTCCACATGTGTCTCCTCTGTCCCGGCTTCTGCGAAGATGTACTTCCCCGTGTTGGGCAGCAGCAGGTAGGTTAAGTCAGACGGCAGCAGCCTGTCATATTTCATAGTCAGATTGTCACGATGGAAATCTCCCTCATATCTATTGGTTCCCTCGGATGAAAATCTATGGCGCTTAATGTCAGTAACATTGGAGTAATGCACCGTGCTCACCTGCGTTTCCCCCTGCACTGTGCGGGTACGATAATCTTTGACATGCCAGTTGTTCGGGTTCACCTGGACGTAAGTCTTCATAGTGTACTTGCCTGTGGCCGGGTCTGAGTAGACGGTGGTCACATCGAATTTCGTTTTATCGGACTTCACCACTAAGTTATGATGGGTCCTTGCCGCAATCAGGGTGTCGAGCAGAATGATGCTGTCGTTTAGTGACAGAATCAGCTCAAAGTCCTCAATCCCCTCCGGACGAGGGTCGTATCTGAAGCTGAATGCAACCTCTTTGGCTTCGGTCTCCGGGTCAGGTTCGCCAGGCACCGGCACTTCCGGTTCAGGCTGGGGCACCGGAAGCTCCTTGTCATCTTTGCAGGAGGCCAGGGTGAGGAAGCACAGGAGGGGCAGCAGGTATAATTTCTTCATTGTACAGGAATATTTTTTGTCATTCCCGGAAATACGAACATACCTATATATAGTTTTATTATATAGTAACGGCTCGGGTATATACTCCTCTATGGTGTCTGATTGGGAGGAGTCTGGGCCATCGTTCTGTATGCATGTTACAAAAGGGAAGAAAATGACTTTCAAAGGAGGCTATATTTTAAGAATACCATTATTTTTTTAACCTGCCCATGTTGCAAATCGCCCTTTAAATTTCAATTATTTCAGCCCGAAAAATGCGTTTCTCCCGCATAATAGGATTTTGGATAAATAATCACCGGCTAAATCCCATGTTACAAACGGCGGTGTGATTACCTTGTGTTACTGGGGATATAGCTGCATTTTCGTACTGCCCGCGGTGCCTGTTGCAGGAGTGTAGCCATGAAGACGAGTAGCATGTGATCAACAAAACCGGCGTGTCCCGACACGCAGGAAACGGCAAGGAGCCATGAACGAAGAAACCACCCCCCCGGCACAAGACGACCCCTTTTCTACCCCTCGCCCGTGCGGGGGCTCCCTGAACCGCCCTTTCGACGCGGCCCCGCTGCTGCGGGCGGTGATGGCCGACGACGGCCCCTCGGGCCTG
Organism: Pontibacter saemangeumensis; assembly: GCF_039541895.1. Classification (NCBI taxonomy): domain Bacteria; kingdom Pseudomonadati; phylum Bacteroidota; class Cytophagia; order Cytophagales; family Hymenobacteraceae; genus Pontibacter; species Pontibacter saemangeumensis. The sequence continues at coordinate 23,869 of NZ_BAABHC010000010.1, read as the reverse complement.
GCCGAGTCCCTGGACCAGGCCTACACGACCCTGGCCGAGTACCTGGCCGGCGACCCGGGCACGGCCGGGGAGCGCTATGCCCATGCCCTGTACGACCTGCGCCGGGTGCGGAACGCCCTGCTGCAGGGCGGCGGCTGGCTCCGGCTGAAGGGCTGATCAAACGATAAAAGCCGCCGCGCGTATGTCTTCTTCGCCCGCTCCCGATCCCCAATAGGCGAACCTGCGATGTGCTTCCACGCCTTCCACTGCCTCCCCGTGCCGGGCGAGTCGCGCTGGTGTGACAGCGCGGACGGTTCCTGGTTATGCTTTCTGAGATGGGCTGCAGCAGGGCGCTTTACCACCTGGAGAGCCTCCAGCCAAAGGGAGTAATCCCAAGTGGCGGTTCCTCCGGCGCAACGGGTGCGCCCGCCACGCTTATTGGGAGGCTCCCTCAGAGGCAAACAGGCGGATGCCCACTCCCTGTCCTTTTCATCACTTTTTTCGCCGTGTCCGTCACATTTAGTTTAGGTTGTGCCGATCCATCCTTAACCTTGCTTCCGAAACGTCCATATACACTATAAAACGATGACCGCTATGAGAACTCACAGCCTGTGGCGATGGCTTCCCGCGCGCACCAGGAGGCGCAGGACAAGCTTCGGCCTTGTTGTCCTCCTGCTCACTGCCGCCGCGCTCACGGCCGCGGGCCGCCTTTCAAACTCGCGGCCTCAGGGCTGTGTTCACCAACCTGTCCCTGAAAGGCTGTCCCTTTACACGGACGGCCCGTGGCGGTGGGAGGCCGTGACAGGCTTGCCTACTCCCCCTCACCTCCTAACCGGCACGAACCCGGCACGTGCCCGGAACGATGGCCGGGGGGCGGCGCGCCTGCAGCGGCCCGCCCCCGTTCCCCGGGAGGATCTTGACTATAACAGCATGGGGTATCGCTTGCTGGGCGAGATCGTTAACAGGGTGGCGTGGGTGCTATACAGCGACTATATCGGCCGCACCGACGGATACAGGCAACAGGAATGCTGTTTGGGCGAGGCGCTGGCCAGGAGGGAGCCATAGGGGCGGTAACGCACAGGCTTTTATATCCTCTTTGGAAGGGAAGCATATTCCCGCCGCCCATGCGCCTGTGCAGGGTCCCCCTGCTTTCTCTGTCCCGCGCTTTCAGGCTTCCATCCTATTTTTTATCCCTCATTTCTTTAAACGATCATTGCCCTATGCATGACCTTGCTCTAAAAAACTTTATCGAGAAGCCTTATGAACAGCATAAGGTGGAATTCTGGGCCGCCACCGCCATCTTCGTTTTCGCGGTGTTCTCCCTTTCGACCGCTGACCTTCCGAACGAGGCGCTGTTTGAGGAGGCGGGGATCCCCTTTCACTATTACAAGCATTACTTCGTCCCCCAGCTGATGCGGTACGCCTTGCTTTACCTGGCTTTTTTGCTGCTGAACTTCGTGGTGGCCCCAAGGCTGATGCGGAAGGAGCGGCTGTTCCTGAATGTCTTGCTGATCTTGCTGACCTTCCTGGCCATGGGATCGGTGATCGGGGTGCTCGACACATATTCCAAAGGCTACCTCTTCCGGGAGTACCGCACGGTGCAGCAGACCTACGACTTCCTCTTCCAGGGCAGTTTCCACCGCGCCTTCTGGCTGTTGCTCATGTTCGGGCTGTATTGGGTGATCAAGTCCTCCGGGCTCTACCTGCTTTCTAACTCGGCCGACATTCAGGAAAGGTATAGGATGATCACAAGGGACGGCCTTGTCGCCTTTGTGCTGTGGATGGTGAGCATGTTCCTGCTCTTGATGGTCAATGCCGACGGAGAGCTGGTTGTGTTCTGGGGGGTGCTGTCCCTCTGTGGGATAGCCCTGTACTGCTACTCCTTCCATTCCCTGCTGCCTAAAGCGCTCAGCAGGAAGCACCCGTTCAGGGACTATGCGCTGAGATCCGCCTTGCTGCTGGCCCTGTCCTTTTTGCCCGTAGCCGTTTTGGTGCTGCTGCTGACCCACCAGGAGGACAGCGCCTTTGGCTTCAGCGTGTTTAACGTTGCCTTCCAGCTGCTCATCACCGTGCCGCTTTCCTGGGTGCTGTTCAAGCGCCACCTGAAGGGGGACCAGGAGCTGCGCGTGCTGAAGAAGGAGCTGGGCCGGTCCAACGCGAACCTGGACTTCCTCCGCTCCCAGATCAACCCACACTTCCTCTTTAACGCCCTCAACACCCTCTACGGCACGGCCCTGCAGGAGAGTAGCGAGCGCACCGCCCAGGGCATCCAGATGCTCGGCGACATGATGCGCTTCATGCTGCACGAGAACCACCAGCAGAAGATACTGCTCGCGCGCGAGATCGCGTATATGCGCAACTACATCGAGCTGCAGATGCTGCGCACCTCCACCTCGCCGGACATCGTGATCCAGACCGGGATAGCGGAGGTGGTGGGCGATGCGCATATTGCGCCGATGCTGCTTATCCCCTTTGTGGAGAACGCCTTCAAGCACGGGATCAGCCTGCAGCAGAAGTCCTGGATCAGGGTAACCTTGCATTGCGAGCAAAACAAGCTGTACTTTGATGTCTACAACAGCACCCACCCCAGACAGGGGCAGGACCCGGAGAAAGACACGCCGGGGATAGGGCTGGAGAACGTGAGGCAGCGCCTGGCCCTGCTCTACCCGGGAAGGCATGAGCTGGCCATCCGGGAGACGCCCGCGGAATTCTTCGTGCACCTGACGCTCCAGCTGTGAGCGGGCAGGGGCATGTGGCGTGTTGGAGGAAAGAGCAACTGACGAGCGTATAGCATGAAGGCAATAGCGATAGACGATGAACCGATGGCGCTGGAGGTGGTACGGTCCCTGGCGGCCAAAGTGCCTTTCCTGGAACTGGTGGCCTGCTTCACAGATGCTTTCAAAGCGCTTGACTACCTGCAGAACGAGCCGGTGGACCTGCTTTTCCTGGACATCAAGATGCCCGACATCTCCGGGCTGGAGTTCGTGGCCAGCCTGCAGCGAAAGCCGCTGGTGGTTTTCACCACCGCCTACTCTGAGCATGCCGTCACCAGCTTTGAGCTGGATGCCATCGATTATTTGCTCAAGCCCTTCTCGCTGGCCAGGTTCGTGAAGGCCTGCAACAAGGCGCAGGAGCTGTTTCAGCTGCGGGGCAACCCCGCTGTCCCCAGGGATTACCTTTTCCTGAAGGTCGGTTTCGAGCAGGTGAAAGTACACTATGAGGAGATTCTCTACCTCGAGGCGGCGGGCAATTACGTGACCTTCGTGCTGGAAGGGAAAAAGCTGCTGTCGCGGGTGACCCTTGGCGAGCTAAGCGAATCACTGCCTGCCGAGCGGTTTGTCCGCCTGCACCGCTCTTATATAGTCGCCAGGGAAAAGATAGACAGGATAGAGCGCCACCAGGTGTCCATCAGGGGCAACTGTGTGCCTGTCGGAGCGTCTTATCTGCAGCTGCTTCAGTCCATGTGCCCTGTTTAGGGTCACCTGACCGAATGCCTCACTTCCCTGCCTCCGCGTGGTAAGGGGGATTTCACCTTTTGTTACGCAATATTGTCCCGGAAACGTGGGGCTCCTGAATTGTAAGCGGGGATTGAATCTTAAAAATTGTATGCAACACAACTAGTGTGATGGGCTGGCCCCTTAATGCTTAGGTAGCGTTATTCCGTGCCGCAGCAACAGATCCTCCAGCACCTCCGCCTTGCTGTGCGCCGCCACCTCCTGCCCCTCTATGGGCTCCTGCAGGTCCACCCACACGCTTTTACCCCGTCCCCCCGCCTCCAGCGCTGCCGGATTTTTCTCCCAGTGCTGCTCGCTGCCTTTTATGTAGAAGCTCTGATCAACAACTCCCTCTCGCTCTCCTCGCAGAAGACCAACGAGGTGATGCGGGTGCTTACTGTTTTCTCGGCCTTTTTCCTGCCGCGCACCTTTATCGTGGGCGTCTACGGGATGAACTTCAACTTCATGCCCGAGCTGGGGAAGACGCGGGGGTACCCGGCGGTGCTGGCCGTGATAGGGATGGTGACGCTGGCTATCTACCTGTCGTTCCGCAGGAAGGGCTGGCTGTCGTAGCGCAACTCTCCCTGGCATGTGGGAAGCCGGTGCCCCATCACGCCGCTTCTAACCGGCAAGTCTGTCGCAGCAAAACAGGAAAATTTATCCGGCTTTTCAAGGGATGTACAACTACGCCTCCACGGATGTTGATTTACGCAGCTTGCTGTTGCGGTACCCGTAAGCGAAATAGATGACAAGGCCGAGCGCCAGCCACGCCAGGAAGCGGCTCCAGTTGGTGATGCCCAGCTCCGACATCAGGTACAGGTTGGTGAGCAGGCCCAACACCGGAATCAGGGACAGGTTTCTGGTGAAGGTAAGCACCGTCATCACGGCTACTACCAGCAGGAAGCCATAAAGGGGCAGCTTGTGCCGGAAAACGGTCCAGCCCCCCTCGGTGCTGAAAAAAGAAGCGACTGCCTGCCCGTTATATATAAACAATAGCGCGGCGGCAGCGAAAACAACCATAGGCAACGTGAACTTCCCATTGATGTAAGGCACCCGGAATCCCCTGTTGGGCGCGGAGGCGGCCTGCCTTTGGTCCAGCACGAGAATGCCGCCGCAAACCAGTACGAAAGCAAACAGGGTGCCGATGCTGGTCAGGTCCGTCACTTCTGTCAGGTTCATGAAAAGGGCGGGCACCGCCACCACAACCCCTGTTACAATGGTGGCAAAGTAGGGTGTCTTGTGCTTTGGGTGGATGCGGGAGAAAGCCCCCGGAAGCAGGCCGTCACGGCTCATGGACATCCAGATGCGCGGCTGCCCGTACTGGAACACCAGCAGCACGCTGGCCATGGCAATAATGGCGCTCACGGCCACAATGCCCGCGATAAAGTCGAGGTTCACGCGGGAGAACACGAAAGCAAGCGGATCGCCGACGGCCAGCTCGCCGTAAGGCACCATCCCCGTCAGGACCAGGGCCAGCACCACATACAGCACCGTGCAGATGATCAGGGAAAAAACCATGGCGCGCGGCAGGTCCCGCTGCGGGTTCTCGCATTCCTCTGCCGTGGTGGAGATGGCATCGAAGCCGATGTAGGCGAAGAACACGGCGGATACGCCTTTCAGAATGCCCGTGAAGCCGTTGGGGGCAAAAGGCGTCCAGTTGTCCGTGTCCACATAAAAGGCACCCACTGCGATGACGAGCAGGAGCACGACCAGCTTAAGCAGCACCAGCAGGTTGGCCGTGCGCTTCGATTCCCGGATGCCGATGTACACCAGGTACGTGATGAGCACCGTGATACCCAATGCCGGTAGATCGGCCACCAGCCGGACGCTGCCCAGGGCAGGGGCCTGCTGCCAGGCCGTGTACGCCTGCTGCATACCCGCCGGCAAGGTGGCAAACGCTTGCCCCTTGGCCAGCATCCCCTGCGCCGCCTCGTATCCGCGGGTGGCACTCAGGTAATCCATCGTCAGGTACTCCGGCATGCCCAGCCCCACGCCCCGCAGCACCGCTGTAAAGTAGTCTGACCAGGAAATGGCCACCGCGATGTTGCCGATGGCATACTCCATTAGTAAGTCCCAGCCGATGATCCAGGCAACCAGCTCCCCGAAGGAAGCATAGGCATAGGTGTAGGCACTGCCTGAAACGGGGATGGAGGAGGCAAACTGGGCATAGCACAGCGCAGAGAATCCGCAGGCGATGGCCGTAAAGATGAAAAGCAGCGCCACACCCGGCCCGCCGGCCGCGCTGGCGTTGCCGATCGTGCCGAAGATACCGGCCCCAATGATCGCCGCTATCCCGAAGGAAACCAGGTCTTTCAGGCGGAGCGTGCGCACCAGGCCGGTCCCCTGGATGTGGCCGTCCCTGTCATAGTCCGCCTGCAGGTCCGTGATGCTCTTGCGGCGGGTGAGTTTCCGTAGAGTGTTGCTCATATGCTGTTTCTATGTAGTCTGCGTTTCGGTGGGATTGGGCAAAGGTAACAGCGGCTGTGGGGAGGCTTCCTCCTTCTCCCCGCGGAACACAAGGGCTGCCCAGCGGGGGAAAACGAAGGCCCCCACCACCAGGTAGAGGTAATAGGTAAGGAGCCGGTAGAGCAGGATCACGATGGTGGTGAAGCTGCCTATAAACACGCCGAAAAAGACCGGGAAGGCAATCTCGGCAAAACCCGCGGCCCCGGGTGTGACCGAGACGAACAGCACGATCTTATAGATAAGGTTTCGGGAAAAGATAACGATGTGATCGTGCAGGGCCAGGTCGGCGAAGGCGGCGATCAGGCAGCCGATGATAAGGTAGCGCGCCGTCCAGACAAAGGCAGTGGAGACGGATGCGTGCAGCCAATAGCTCCTGCCCTTGGTGCGCAGGTGCCCGGAGGAGACCAAAAGCTCGTTTGCATGGCGAAACAGGGAAGCCCGCCACCTGCGGAGCGCCCTGCGCCGCCCCACCCAGATAAGCAGGCGCTTCACGGCGGCAGGGTTCACCAGCAAGGCATAGGCCATGGTGCAGGCGTAAACAGCGATCAGCAGGTAAGAAAGAACGAAGGCCCCTTTCAGGCTTTGCAGCAAAGTACCGCCCGCGCCCGCTATCTCAGGCAGCAGTTGCCCCTGCATCACAAGCACCACCACCGGCACGGCAAGCAGAAAATAAAAGTTATCGAGCATGGCTGTCACCAACACCTGGGCAATGGACTTGCCCAGCGGGATGCCCTCTTTGTACAGCAGGTAAGAGGCAACGGTAGAGCCGCCGGCCACCGAAGGCAGGGCGCAGGAGGCGAACTCCCAGAGCATGATCACCCGGAAACTCTGCTTCCAGCCCAGTGCCTTTTCAGTGATATACCGGATGCGGTAGATGTAGCCGAAATCCCGGACAAAGAGCACCAGAAAGGACATGCCCAACCAGAACGGGCTCGCCTGCAGCAGCGTCTGCAAATGGCCCGGCTCGTAACTCCGGTACAGCATGTAGCCGACCACGCCCAGCCCGAGCACCACCGGGAGAATGAGCTTCCGGACTGAAAACTTTGCCGTGATTTGTTCCCTTGTCAGTGCCATGCTTATCCTGGAATGCGTTTGAGGTCCGGCAGCTTCACCGGCCTGATCACCAAAGGCACTTTCTCCACCTTCACAGAGCTGGTGTCCAGCCCGAACCACTTCGTTTCGGAGGTGGCGAACTCCTTTATATTGAAATACCACTGCATGATCACCCTTTTATTAAGGGGAAGGTCGTTCTCCACGGAAAGGTATTTCTCCAGCACCACAAACCTGAAATCCCCGATCATCTGCTGCCTGCTCAGCGAAGGGTAACGGCTGGTGATGTCCACTTCCCCGTTGCTCACCAGTTCTTCCACCACTTTCCGGAAGAACAGGTTGATGCGCTGCTCCACCCGGAACCCCAGCCTGAAGTCAATCCGGATCACGTCTCCCTCGGCGATATGCCGCACTTTGTATTCGGAGGTATAGGGGGCGTCAGTCGTCTCCACATGGATGAACCAGTAGATATCCGCGCGCTTGGGCCGCTTTTGGAAAATGGAGTAGATCACCTTCGACTCTATTTTTTTAGGATCGGGCGCGCTGGTCATAAACACGAGGTGGGTGGTGTACTTCGGCACGGTTTCATCGGCGCTCAGTTCCTGCAGCGCGGGCAGGTAATGCTTCAGCCGCACATACTCTGTCAGGCTGTGCTTGATGTAGAAGGCGCTGATCCATATATACATCACCGACAGCAGCAGGAAGCCGATCAACATCGACACCCAGCCACCGTGCTGGAACTTGCTTAGGTTCGCGATCAGGAAAGCGATTTCAATGGAGAGGTAAACCACCAGGAATAGCTTTGACAGCAAGTGGGATTTGAACCGGGTATAGAGGTAAGAAGCCATCAGCAGGGTGGTGGAGAGCATGGCGGCGGTGATGGCCAGCCCGTATGCTGCTTCCATATGCGCTGACTCCCTGAAATAAAGCACCACGCCTACGCAGCCTATCCAAAGCAGCCAGTTAACGCTCGGTATATATAACTGACCCTTCAGGTTAGTGGGGTACACCAGCTGCACACGGGGCCACAGGTTCAGCCGGATGGCTTCGCTGATAAGCGTGAAGGAACCCGAGATCAACGCCTGGCTGGCGATGATGGCGGCAATGGTGGCGACGGTGATACCCGCCAGCAGGAACCAATCGGGCATCAGGTGGTAGAAAGGGTTGCCGACCAGGTGCTTTCCTTCCTGCGTCATGAGCCAGGCGCCCTGCCCCAGGTAGTTGAGCAGGAGACTGCTCTTCACAAATATCCAGCTCAGCCGGATGTTCAGTCGGCCGCAGTGGCCCAAATCAGAATATAGCGCCTCTGCCCCAGTGGTACACAAAAACACGGCGCCCAGCAGCCAGAACCCGTTCGGGTAGCTTACAAGCAACTCATAGGCATAAGCTGGGTTGAAGGCTCTCAGGATCTCCGGATGTTGGACAACCGAGGACGCCCCGAGAACGCTCAGCATCGTGAACCAGAGCAGCATCACAGGCCCGAAGGCCTTGCCGACGATCTCAGTACCGAAGCTCTGCATCAGGAACAGGCCAGAGAGAATGGCCAGCACAATGGGAACCGTCGGGATGTCCGGGTAGATAATGCGGAGCCCCTCGACGGCGGACGAGATGGAGATGGGAGGCGTAATGATGCCGTCTGCCAGCAGCGCCGCGCCACCCACCATCGCAGGCACAATAAGCCACGCCGCCCGCCGGCGGATCAGGGTGTACAGCGAAAAGATGCCGCCTTCCCCGTTGTTGTCGGCCTGCAGGGTGAGCAGCACGTATTTAACGGTTGTCTGAAGCGTCAGCGTCCAGAAAACGCAGGAGATCCCGCCATAGACCAACGTTTCGGATATCAGCGCATCCCCCACAATAGCCTTCATCACGTACAGCGGCGAGGTGCCGATGTCCCCGTAGATGATGCCCAGCGAGATTAACAAACCCGCTGTGGTGACAGCAGGCGACTTGGTTGGAAAGCTCATATGCCAGTTACCAATATTATGTTTTTTTAAAGCCGTCTGTACCAGGGGGAGGCAGAAGGAGCTAAAGCTGTTTCCTGGTGCTTATGCGCTGCCTGAGCAACGTAATCACGGGCGGGAGCAGCGATATGCCGATGATGCCCAGCACGAGCAGCGAAAAGTTCTTCCTTACCACCGGCAGGTTGCCAAACGAGTACCCAATCAGGATGAAGAACACCACCCACAGCACCGCGCCTATTACATTGAAAAACAGGAACCTTTTATAGTCCATGTTGCCCATGCCGGCCACAAAGGGAGCGAACGTGCGCACGATCGGGATGAAGCGGGCATAGATGATGGTGCGCCCGCCGTAGCGTTCGTAAAACACCTCTGCCTGCTGCAAATGGGCCTGCCTCAGGAACCAATAGTCCTTGTCGTAGAGCCTGCCGCCAAGCCTGTTGCCCGTGTAGTAGTTGAAGGAGTCGCCCAGCACCGCCGCAATACAGAGCAGCAGCACCAGCAGCACGACGCTCAGACCCGATGACGGGATGGCCGCCAGCGCGCCCAGGGCAAACAGTAGTGAGTCGCCGGGCAGAAAAGGCGTCACCACCAACCCCGTTTCACAAAAGATGATGAGGAATAAAATCAGGTATATCCAGGTTTTATATTCCCGCAGCAGGTCCACCAGATATAAATCAATATGCAATATAAAATCAATCAGTTGCTGTATCAGCTCCATGCTTGCAACCCGTTTAAGGACAGGAAAAACAAAAACAGTTAAGCGCATGCGTTCTTTAGGTTAAAGAACACATGCGCTGTGCTTTGAAATAATAAAGGGGCTTAAGGGCCTTTTGTCAGGATCGTGTGCAGGTGGTCTGTCCTGGAGAAGGCGTAAAAAGCCGGAACAGCGGGGGAAATGGCAGATTGCGGGTAAACCTGTTGGAGCAGGGTCCGAAACAGCCGGCTAAGCAGCACATTGTCCAGTTGCAGCACGCCTTTGGTGTCACCTGACGATACTTCGCCGGCGGTGAGTACAAAGGATGCATCATCAGCAACGCTAAGTGTTTGCTTTGCAACCTTGGAGGGTGCAGGATTGGTAACAACGGGCAGGGCGAAAGTCAGCACAGCACACAGCAGAATTGCCAGCAGGGCAGACAGCTTCCTCAAAAAAGATGCACCTATTGTTATCATGCAGCAAAGGAAGAGGGCACCGTGCTATAAAGCAACAATTTAAGTTTAATTATTTTTACTATCCAGACACTTTTCCAGAGCGAACCACCGCGCACAAAGCGTGGATATATAGGGGAAAAGAGGAAGCCAGGGCCGAGGCAATACCTGCACCATGCCATGTCGGTGCCAGGGTCAGCATGTGGAGCATGGCTGGGTTAGCATGATTCGGTCACGCGGGCGTGCAGAGAAGGCCCTTTTCGCGTTTTAGCACCTCTTTCCCTGCTTGGCAAAGCCTGCCAGAGTGGTCCTACTGTGTGGAACGGGTTGTTCGAAGGCACTGGGTGTGACGTTGCTTCCCGTTCATCAGTTGCGTTCATCATTTGCCATGGCGCCTGTAGGGGAGATGGTATCCCACCTTCATTGTCTCAAGCATATACATGCCCGTTCCCGCACCGGCAACCAAAACAGGAGGAGCACAAAAGGGAAGAGAAACAGCAAGCCAGAAGCTTAGGCATATAAGCCGGCAAGCCCTATGGCTTGTCTTCGTCCGCCGCCAGTTGCCAGCACAGCCAGCAGAGGAGGGCGGTCGCTATGAGGGAGGCAGACCAAAGAAAAAAATCCATATACCAATATAAGTGTATGCAGACGAATAAAACGCCCTTGGCGCGCGCTCACCGGCACGGCTTCAGGGAGCAGACACGGGCAGGAAGCCTTGGCCTGGCACTTTCCACCGCTCCAGTGCGTGCTGCTTATCATAAAAGCTGTTATGGACGTTATGGATAAGCCTATTGATGCTCTCAGTACCAAAGGGCATGTATATAGCAACAGCGGGAAAGCGCCTTTACCCTAAAAGCCGCCTAAACAGGATAAAGTTTCTTTTGAAACCCAGATGCCCGCTTCCTGAATAGAAGACAGGCACTTATTGTGGGGTCTGCTTCTCCTTGCCTCTGTCAGGTTCTAGATATTGAGCCATCAGACGCTATGGAAACTGCTCACTGCACAATCCCTATGGCTTATCTATGAAAGCGTCTCTTCAGCAAATTGTCAGTATCTCTATGGTACAATCTATGGCTTTATTTATAATTGATCTAAATAATTTTTCCTCCTTTCTATTAATCTTCTATATTTGTGACAATTTAAAATCAATCTAAATAGCAACTGGCTTTGCTTCAGCAAGAAAAAAACATCAAGGCGCTTTTCGTCTTTCTGGCGCTCGTCTGTCTCAGCGGGGCGGTCTGGGGGCAGAGCTTGGAGAAGGCAAGTATATCCGGGAAAGTGAGCGCGTCGTCAGGGGAAGCGTTGGCTGGTGTTACGGTGGTGCTCCGAGAGTCAAACACGGCCACCATGACAGACGCAAAGGGCCGTTTTGAGTTCCTAGTCATCTCACCTGGCAGCCATGTGCTGGTAGCCAGTTATTTGGGGTACGAGGCACAGGAGAAGACTATCCAGCTAGAGCCTTCGCAGCAGGTAGAGGTCAACTTTAGCCTTCTGCAGAAGTCTTTTGAAGTAGAAGGTGTGGAGGTAATCGGTAAGTCCGCCACCCGCCAGGTGAACGAGCAGCCCTATGCCGTCACCGCCGTCTCCACCAAAGAAATCCTGAACAGCACCTCAGACGCAAAGGAGGTGCTGAACCGTGTGTCTGGCGTGAAAGTGCTGGAAGAAGGGGGGCTAGGCTCCAATGCAAGCTTTACGCTGAACGGTTTTACGGGAGACCAGGTGAAGTTTTTCCTGGACGGCATCCCGATGGACAACTTTGCCTCATCCCTGCAGCTTAGTGACATACCTGTTAACACCATCGAAAGAATAGAGGTGTATAAAGGGGTGGTACCGGTATGGCTGGGCACCGATGCCCTGGGCGGGGCGGTTAACATCATCACAAACAAAAAGAGCAGGTTCCTCGACGCCTCCTATTCGGTTGGGTCATTCAACACGCACCGCCTGTCGCTCAACGGGGCCTACACAAATCCCTCCAGCGGCTTCACCTTCCGGGGGAACGTCAACTACAACTACTCTGACAATAACTACAAGGTCTGGGTGCCGATCAAAGAGGGGAACAACATTGTCGATACAGCAGAGGTGGAGCGGTTCCACGACCGCTATAGCTCCGGCACCCTGATGCTGGAGACAGGCTGGACAGATCGGAAATTTGCCGACAACCTCCTGCTGGGTGTCATCGCGTCCGGCAACGACAAGCAGGTGCAGACGGGGGCCACCATGAGCAGTGTATATGGCGGCATCACCCAAAACAGCCGATCTGTGGTGCCAACGCTGAAGTACAGCAAGGATAACCTGTTTGTAGAGGGATTGAACATCAGCCTGTACAGCGCCTACAACTACTCGAAGAGTGAAGTGGTTGATACGCTGAGCGGGGTTACCTACAATTGGCTGGGAGAGCCCACCTATATACCTGGTTCCAGGGACGGTGAACTGTCCCGGACGCACGCCACCCTGGATGATGATGACTTCAACAGCCAATTCAATGCTGGCTATGCCTTGAATCCAGTACATTCACTGGCCCTCAATTACTCCTTGTCCTACTTCAACCGGGAGATCTTCGACTCGGAGAACCCAGACAGAATCGAGAACCGGTTCCCGAAGGCACTGAACAAGCAGGTGCTGGGGCTTGCCTATAAAATTGACCCTTCGGACAAGTGGAGCACCACGCTTTTCGGCAAGTTTTACCGCCTCAGGGCAGAGACCAGCAAGCTGTATGACTTTGCAAAGGAGACGCAGCGGGTAGAGGCGCTGGAAACCAGCAAACAAAGCATGGGCTATGGCCTGGCGAGCTCTTACTTCCTGCTCCCCGGCCTTCAGGTCAAAGCCTCGTACGAACACACTTACCGGATGCCCTGGGCCACGGAGATTTTCGGCGACGGGTTGTTCATTCAGCCCAACCCTGACCTGGGGCCGGAGCAAAGCGATAACCTGAATGCCGGGGCAGCCTATGGGTTCAAGCTCGGCGGGGGCCATGAGTTTAACCTGGAGAGCAGCTTTATCTACCGGGATTCAAAAGACCTTATCTACCAGGTAGTGAGGGTAGCCAGCCCGGAGACTTATTACGACAACCTGAGCGACACACGAACCGTGGGTGTGGAGGGAAGCCTTCGGTACTCCTGGAGAGAAACCCTGCGCCTGGGCGGGGGCTTTACCTTCCAGGACGTCACCGATGAGGCTGATTTTGTCTATAATGAGTCCTACACCAGCACCGGCTACCAGACAAATTACCAAAAGGGGTACCGCTTGCCGAACATCCCTTACCTGTTCGGTAACGCGACAGCCGGGCTCACACTCAGAAACATCCTCCTGAATGAGTCTGTCTGGGGCATCAACTACTACTACAACTATGTAGAGCAGTATTTCCTGAGCTGGGCGGAGCTTGGCTCCAAAGACAGAAAGAAGGTTATCCCCAGCCAGTCGGCTCATAACCTGGAACTCTCCCTGAGCTTAAAGCAGGGGAAGTATAACATCTCCGCTGAATGCCGCAACCTGACCGATGCGCGGCTTTACGATAAATATTATCTGCAGAAACCGGGGCGTGCCTTTTACCTGAAACTCAGGTACGTCCTTTAACTATTACAAATTAAAATCAAAGCAATTCGTATGACTTTACCGAATATCACAAGACGACTGGCACTGCCCGTTCTGAGCCTTTTTGCAACGCTATTATTCACATCCTGTGACGACGACAAGCAAAATGAACCTGATCCTGTTGCACAGGATAGCCAGTTTGTCGTTTCGCTTGCCGTACAGGGGAGCGATGGCGGCTTCACATACTATACCGTGCCGTTTGATGACGTCATGACCGGCTCCCTTTCTGCCGTGGGGCAGGGTATTGAGCAGCCGGGCTACTATGACTTTACACAGATAGACAATACCCTTTACAGCATAGGCGGGCTGGATGACGTGAATGTGGTGGGCATCACCAAAAATGCGGCGGGGGAGTTAACCCAACTGGGCAACGTTTCTTTTACCAACAGCCTTTCCGACATTGTGAAGGCGGATGACAACACGCTTGTGGCGCTGGAACTGTCGTCTGCTTCGGATATGGTAAAGTTTCATACCATCAACGCCAACACGGTGACGGTGGCCAGTACCAAGCAGCATCCGGTTTCAGACATAACGGACCTCGAGGCTCCGTCTTATTCCGGCATGGCCATCAGCGGCAACCACCTCTTCCTGAGCTATTACATCAGCGACCCGACGACCTTTGCGACTCCTTACACCGACAAGGCGCAGATCGCGGTTTACTCTTACCCGGAGTTGGAGTTCCAGAAGGTGATCGAGGACGACCGCACGGGTCCGATTGGCGGGTTTAACACAAAATCAGGTTTGACAAAAGACGAAAAAGGAGATGTCTACGCCCTGTCGCACTCCAACCCGGCCAACGGGTACAGCCAGACGACCAAGGAGGGCGGCATCCTGCGCATCAAAAGCGGTGAGACAGCATTCGATCCATCTTACTTTTTTGATGTGGAGGAAGCCACTGGCGGTAAAACCATAGCGCACCTGATGTACCTGGGTAATGGAAAAGCGTTTGCCGAGATAAACACGGCGGACAGCGAGCAGCAGGCCCGTTGGACTGACAGCCCCTTGAAATCGGCTATCATTGACCTGTATGACAACACGGTCACATACATCGAGGGAATGCCCGAGCACGCGGGAAACGGCCGCAGGCTGGCGGCTTTGCATGAGGGGAACTATGTCTATATGGCCATCCCGGAAGGCAATGGCATTTATGTGTACAGGATAGACACTGAGAACCATACCGCCACGAAAGGCGCTGAAGTGCAGGCCAACTTTGTGGCAGGAATCTCCAAGCTTTAGCACCCGGAAATATAAAAACACCGGCTCCGTCCACCCATGGTGGGGCCGGTGCTGTTTCCTTTACCAACTACGTTTCAGTTAAAGATGAAAAGCAAGAAGCATAGCAGCAAGAGCGCTTTCAGGAGAGCCAACGACTGGCTGCACCTTTGGCTGGGCCTTGCCTCCGGGATCGTGGTGTTCATTGTCAGCATCACGGGTTGTTTCTATGCTTTTCAGCAGGAAATAAAGGATGCCCTGGAACCATGGCGCTTCGTAGAGGTGCAGGACAAGCCATTTGTGCCGCCGAGCCAACTGCTGGACACGGCCCGGGTTTATATGCCGGACGCCACACCCACCGGGCTTACCTACAGCAATGCAGAAGGCGCCGCCGCCGTAGGGTATGAGGGCTCTGAAGAGGGGGAGCATGGTTTTACGGCTGTTTTCCTGAATCCTTATACTGGAGAATTCTTGAAAAAGCAGCAGTCGAAAGGGGAAAGCGAGTTTGACTTTTTCCGTTTCATCATAGACGGCCACCGCGCGCTCTGGCTACCATATAAGATAGGCCGCCCGATAGTAGGGGTGGGTACGCTGATTTTTGTTGTGCTGCTCGTGACGGGCCTTGTGATGTGGTGGCCAAAGAAGTGGAACAAGGCCAACATGAGTAGGAGCTTCCGGATCAAGTGGAACGGCAGCTTTAAGCGGGTGAACTATGACCTGCACAATATTTTAGGCTTTTATAGCCTGCTTTTGGCTTTTGTGCTGGCGGTCACGGGGCTGGTCTGGAGCTTTGAGTGGTTTGGCAACTCCCTTTACTATATAACTTCAGGTGGTGAGGCCAAGGCAGGGCACCATCACCCGCATTCAGACATTTCGAAGGCAGGCCTGCTTGCCAACGGCACTGTTTCCGCGCTTGACAAGGCATGGTTCAAAACCTTGGCCCAGGAACCGGATGCGCAAGGGTTTTATATGACGCCTGAACTGCATGACAGGGAAGATGCGATTGAGATAATAGCGTATCAGGACCACGGCTCCTGGTATAACCGCAATGAGTATTACTATGACCAATATACCCTGGAGCCTTATCGTGTGAAGGGGGATCGGTACTCGGAGGCAGACCTCGCGGACCAGTTGGTTATGCTCAACTATGACATCCACATCGGGGCCGTGTGGGGGCTGCCGGGTAAAATACTGGCCTTTTTTGTAAGCTTGATCTGTGCCAGCCTGCCTATAACAGGCTTCCTGGTATGGTGGAACAAAAAGGGAAAGCCAAGAAAAAAGTCTGCTTCGGTCGGAGGTTATCGAAGGAAGAGCACTACAGAAACGGGCATTGCTACAGCTTGACCCAATTTTAAACAAATGGATTGGGGAATGTGCACTCATGGCTGTAGCTGGGCAGCAAACAAGAAAAAGGCTCCTCATCCCGGGAAGCCTTCCTTGTTCTATAGCGGTAGTTCTGTTTACCACGACCGACTGTAAAGCGAGGTAACGTCCATTGAAGAAAGCAGGGGCTTTCTCTATGGACGCAAAGTATCGGTTTTGTAATTGATCGGCAGAAAGCTGTTACAGCCTTGTTTTATTCTGTTGTTATGCACTGTTTTTTTGTTTTATAGGTCAGTACAATACACTTTTAATTTCTTTCCATGTTATTAGTTGAATCCCATTGTCTATGATCTTTTGCTTACACTTCTGACTTGTAAAATAGTCATAATCAATCTGTCTCCACTCAGATCCGAAATTTGGATGCTCAATAGTAACTCCTTGCATTTCCTGAGTATCAAAAGCGGGATGAATTAAAACAATGTTGACCCCTTCTACTAGTTTGTCGAGCGATGAATCATAAAAATCGTAAAGCCCACCATTCTTGAAAACTTCATAATCGCCTAAGACAACGTTATCTATGACGAAATCCCTTTCATTCAAACATTGATCAGCATTCAAGCCACAATCTTCTATTAGTTGCCTGTTTAAAAATACAGGTAATTTATATTCAGCCCCAATCTCTTTATAAGCTTCTAAGAACTCACTCTTCAATCCTAAGGTGTACATATGAGAATCTAAATGTGTTGGGTTTAAACCCAAATCATATGCCTTCTCGATCTGAGCATGGAGCTCTCTCTTAACATCTTCAGCAGTAGCATGTTTCTTAAAGTCATCTCTACTGCTATAAAAATTCCCTTGCGAATTTACCAGACTGGGGACTTCCGTTTTAGACAAAATCGGTCCCCATTTATAGTTCTTCCACTCACAAGTCAGGGTTAAATGAACCCCATAATCGAACTCATCTTTTTCTAAAGCAAAATCAGCTACCTCCTTAAACCAAGGGCATGTGGTCATGATACTGTAGGAATTAACAGTGCCAGCTTTAAGGGCTGCAATTGTAGCTGAATTTTCTGCATGAGACAAGCCCGCATCATCAGCATGGATAATCAGTAATTTCGTGCCTTTCGAAAGGCCTAATTTTGTTAGTGCGTCCATTTGTTTTTTGTGCATAAGGGCCTCGCATATGGCTTGTGGCGGTTTTGAAGCACTTCAATATCCACACGAGCCGACCTTTGCTAAGAGCCGAAAACCTTGTATGAAGCAGTTCACCTGTCATAGGGTATGTGCATTGTTAGCTACTGCCTTCTAATGATTTAGCTCTTCTCCGATTTCCTGAAGAATCGTTCAGCGTTCTGATGATACAACTTTCTTTTTTGAGCTTTTGACAAAAAATCAATTGATTCCACAGCGTTCATCACTTTGATTATATCCCCATTGTCTGTACCAAACATGAGACGATCTTCAAGCCCTGCGTCTATAGATGCTTTCATTATTGTAGAAAACTTCTCTGGAGGCACCATATCTGGGTTAGAAATAACGGAGATATCAGTATAGACCAGTTCATTATCTTTCATAATACTGATCGCTTCTTTATAATACTGATCTCCGCTGTGCATAATCCAAACTTTTAGCTTTGGAAAGCGAGACAACAGTGGTTTCAATAACAAAGGGTTTCCCATTTCCATTTCAAAGTTTGGACTGCCATGATCTGGTCCTGCACCACCCGTATGAATCCCTACAGGTAAATTATATTTCAGTGCCAAGGTATAATAAGGATACAGTGAAGAATCAGAAGGCGAAATTCCATAATATTGATTTAAAATCTCACCGAAGTAGTCGATCCTCTTTTCCATAATTTGTTGTTCTACCCAGCTAATGGAAGGCCACTCTTCACCTGTTTCAAAACAGCTTTGCAAGCTGTATGGTACTTTCCCATTTGCACAGGGGAACATCAGTCCATACAGCAAGCTGATATTAGAAAAGTCTCTGTATCTATTTTGTAAGTCCCATGAGGTACTAATTGCAGCTTTGTAAACACCAGCCTCTTGTAGTGCAAGAACCTGTGATGAAGGGCCCTCACTGCCATGAAGGTGTACGTCAAAAATCTTTTGCGAGGAAGATTCAGTTCGGTCTAAAAGCATCATCCCTGACAATAAAACAAATAATATTAATAGTGTTTTCATACATTTATTTTAATAAGGTGCCCACTCGTATGATCCGAAGTAATAGCAGCTAACTTCTACATAACTTCTTTTAAGCAGCTTCTTTTTTAAGTTCAGAGAGCTTTCGCCCCAGGTAAATAAGCTTGTCCTGCTTGTGCTTCTGCTGATGAGCAGTCAGTTCCACAGGTTTAAACCCTTGCTGGCAAGATACCATTCTGTAATAGCTGGTGGCAACCTTGTTCGCTGTTGCACCTATGGCATACCGGGTTCCGCCTCTTGCTTTCATGCGGCGGCAGTAGTCGCCGAGCCAGTTGTCGCTCCGCTGCACGTCATTGGCCGCGTTGCGGAAAGCCTGGCTGACCTGCCACAGACGCTGCGGTTCCTCTTGCGCCTTGGCGAGCAGGAAGGTTGACCCGTGCATGCTGTCATCGTTGAGCGTGTGCAACCTGTATCGAATGCATGCGCCCCGCTAGTGGGGCAGCCAAAGGCAGGGAAGCCCGCTTTGTTCCATGCGCCACAAGCCGGCTTGCCGTATTATATTTCCAACGGCTGCCTTTCGAGGGCGGGGGCTACGGATTTAAACGTAAAGAATTGCAGGTGAGGAGGTTTAAACGCTTATATTTGAAAGTTTGAACATCTAAGAAAAGGGCTGCATGAGAATACACAGCGAACTTGTCAACCTTGACTACAACCCGGCCACCGACGTGCTCACCGTGGAGTGGCCGGACATCCGCGCCTGCCAAGCGGATGAGATCAGCTTGGCCTTGGGGGACATCGTGGGCAACATCCGCAACTTTGGGGTGAGGCGGCTGCTGGTTGACTCCAGGAAAACAGCGGGGGGGATCAGCGACGGGCAGTACGAGAAGGTAACGGCCCGGTTCATCCGGGACATCATCGCTTCCCCCGTGGAGAAGGTGGCCAGGCTGGAGAGCGCGGACGCCGCAAGGGAGGCCCGCCTGGCAGGTCTTGTCAGGGGTTGCAGGATGACGATAGCCTTCCGCAACTTTGCCACCAGGGAGGAGGCCGTCAGGTGGCTGGAGCAGGGAGTCTACAGTTTCCGATGAGCGGCTTCCCAAAGCCCGCTGCCACGCCGGCGCAGCACCGCCGTCCTTGGAACGGGCTCAAGCTAAAGTTCAGCACCGTAGAAAGTCCGCCCTAATCAGCACCCGCTCCTCATCAGCGGGCGTGACACGCGTGACTTCCACCAGGTCGCTTTCGTGAAAATAGCCGGCAATGCCCTTGATGATGCCGACCGCCACCCCTGCCATCCTGCGCTTGGAGTGGTAGTCCACGATCAGCTGCTTTTCCCCTTTCTTTGTCACCAGCCGCCGCGGGGGCCGGTTCTGCCGTCCCCCTTCCTGACCGCCCCGTGCAGGGCCGCCTCGGTGTTCAGGAGCATCTGGTAGGTGCGCCACTCGGGCTGGATGTACTTGCCATAGATGAGCATCAGGTCCGGCACGATGAACTGCCCGTACTGCTCCCCGAAGATGTGCCTGAGCTAGAAGAGCGTCTGCTTACAGGGCCCCTCCTCCGGCTGCCAGGGCAGCGGGTGGTAAAGGTTGTAGAAGTTGCCCACCGCCTTCTGGTAGTGCAGGTGGCTGGGCACGCAGCAGAAGCCGTCAAAACGGCGCACCTTCTTTACCTCCTTGCGCGGCGGGTCCTGGCGAAGTGTCTCCGATGACCAGGGAATCCACAGCTCCACATAGTCTCCCTGGATGGTGGGCTGCCGGCGATGAAGGAAGGCGGCGGCCTGGCTGACGTTGAAGATGAGCTCCTGCTCCTGTTGGGGATCGCGCTCCTCCAGCAGGCGCCCCAGGTGGCTCATTTTCTCATGCAGCAGGCGCATGGCCTGCGGAAGTTGCTCAAAGGTGAAGTTTTCCATAACAGCGTTTTATTGGTTTGTGCTGCAATGGTAGGGGCTTGTTTGGGCGGGTTGCAGGAAGGCTGCGCCCTATCCTGCCTGTATCTTACTGAATGGTATAGTTTTTCTGCGTGCGGACTACGGGAAAGACGGAGTAAGTGCCGTCCGGCTGCTTTCGCACGTCCAGGATAGGAGACTGGCAGGGCTTGGCGTAGGAGGAGATGATGGCGGCCAGGTAGTTAGGCGGCAGGGGACTTTGCTGCTTTCGGTACACATAGGCAAAGTTTGCCGATATCCATGCCTCGAGCTCCCCTTTCAGACAGCCCACGAGGAGGTTGGCCTCGTAGAGCTGTTTGAAGGCGTCGGCCAATTGGTTACCGTTCCCGTGAAAGAGCAGGGGAGAAGAAGGAGATTGGTTCTCCTGCAGGAGGGGCAGTAGCTGCTCCTGGTCCTCCGGGGTGAAATATCCCTTGAAGATTTCAAAGAGCTTCTCCGTTACCCCATGCACAAAGTGAGGATAACCTCTAACAGGCCTGGCAGGGGCGGGTTCAAGCGGGAGCGTATCCTGCTCCTCCGGGGCGGGTAGCAGGGCCGTTACACTCCGGATAAATTTGGCCAGCAAGGATTCCCGTAGCTTGACCGACTCACTTAGGTCATCCACCAGCTCCTCGCGAACCTCTACGTTGGCATGGGCGGGCTGCAGGTGATGCATGACAAACAGGGCAGGCAGGTTCATCTGGTGCAGGTAACCAGCCGGATAGACCTGCCCCTGGTCCAGGGTATGGTTGTGGAAGTTGACCCAAAAGGCCCTGAACCGCTCCTCTATCCCGGTGATTTGCTCCAGGACCACTTGCAGCTGCCTGTGGTGGAGGGAAAGCAGATCGAGTGCGGCCATCTCAGAGAGGAGCCTGAGCTCACTTTCAAAAACAGCGGCCTCGTCATAATGCGTCTCATGCCTGAGGTCGTAGCTGACCTGCCAGTGGACCCACAGCTACTATCCTATGGATCAGGTGGAGCTCAAAGGTATGCAGTCGGGCCAGAAACTTCTTCAGGTGCTTCACGGGGTATGCTTTTCAGGTTGGGGTTGTCTCTCTTAACCCTTTTTTACGATAATCCATATTTCATAAACTAACGTGAGAGCGGTATAGCCTTTATTTTAGCAATAAAGGCTTTCTCTATCAGTAAGAGTAACCATATTAGGAATCTCGTTTGGCCAACTCCTCTACCCGTTGATTTAAGTTTTGTACTACTTGTTGCAGCATGGATAAACGCTCCTCAAGGGATAGGGGTTGCTGCAAGCTTGTGTTATATACACCCCGAACTTCCCATAGCTCCTGCAGTTGTGCGATGGGTACGGTGTTAGCGGCAATACCTGGCTGCTCAGCCACTAGCAGAAGATGCGCCTCTTGAACTGCTAACAGCCTCCTGATAAGGATGTCCTGCCTTGTCACCATTACATACACCCGCCCCTGAACGAGGTTCTCCCGTTGGCTTGTGTCCATGGAGGTTGCGATCACTGTACTTTCAGGGGGTAGCGTGGGCGCCATCTCGGAACCGGTCACTTCGAAGGCGCGCACATGACCTTTTTCAGTCGGCACCACTAACTCGAGTCTTGGCAACTGTTGCTGGTACTCTGCCTGGTTGTGTTGGTGCGCGTAGGCAGTAACTTCCGAGGCTTTCACCAAGGCGACATCACCGGGTAGCCGAACGGGAACTTCTGGCTCTGCTACTTTTATGAGAACATCTCCTTTTTGGTAGTTCTGCTTGAATATATCAAACCTGTAGAGCTCGTTTATAGTGAGTTCTTTGGTAAGCAGGGCATCAATTGAAACACCAAAATGCTTTGCTATCTGTACTAAGGTATCAATCTTTGGCTCTGAACGACCCTCTTCGTAAGCACCAACGCTCGGTCGGGCTAAATTGAACAATTGTGCGAATGCCGCCTGGCTCAGGTTCTTGATCGTGCGGATCTTCTTTATATTCTTTCCAATATACGACATAATAAAAATATAATTGCTAATACTTTGAGCTTTAAATTTATTTTAATATAATTACATCATTAAATCAGACTAAAATACTGTTTATATTTCACAATAGTTCTATAAGTATGAGCAGGTGGGGTAAGTAATAAAACTTTTATCTATATAGGGGATGAACTATAAAGTTTGTTAATTTACGTCTCATTAGCTCAACACAAAGAATAAAAAAGGCTTTATACTTTCTTTCTCAGTTGTCTGCGGGACTTAACCACAAAAGACACTCCGTTCGCTCCTTGATCCTATACCGGCGCTATTGCACCGGATTAAATTATGTAAAAGTTTGTGTGAGCTCCTGCATTTGGCGGTGCCAGTTTATCGTCTAGTTTT
This sequence comes from Pontibacter saemangeumensis, assembly GCF_039541895.1. Lineage (NCBI taxonomy): Bacteria > Pseudomonadati > Bacteroidota > Cytophagia > Cytophagales > Hymenobacteraceae > Pontibacter > Pontibacter saemangeumensis. The sequence continues at coordinate 1,258 of NZ_BAABHC010000010.1, read as the reverse complement.
TACATCTTAAGTCTAACCCATGGAAAACAACTACTTTATTAAAGTGAAGGGCTACCTGCTCGAACTGGACTTTCAAATCACCTACGAAGATGAGACGGAGTGTGTGTTTGTAGTAGAAAAAGAAAGCCTAGGCGTAAAGAACCTCGTTATCGGCTGCGCGGATCCGCTCCTGATCCTGGAGCAATACATTTTAGAGCTTCCGGAACAGGCTTCTGCTGCTATCTACCGCAGTTTACTGCAAAAGAACCGCGACATTATACATGGTGCCTTCGTGCTCGATGAAACAGGCAGAAAGGTAATCTTCCGGGACACGCTGCAGATCGAAATGTTGGACCTCTGTGAGATTGAAGCCACTTTCAACTCACTGGCCCTGCTCCTGAGCGAATATTCTGATCAGTTAATCAAATTCTCAAAAAACCAAATTGAATACAGCTATGAACATATTTAAGCGCATCTTTAAAATAGGGCAGGCCGAAGCCCACTCTGCTGTAGACCAGCTTGAAAACCCGATTAAGTTAACCGAGCAGGGGATACGCGACATGAAAGAAGACCTGGAGAAAAGCCTGCGTGCCCTGGCCGAAGTGAAAGCCATGGCCATACGTGCCCGCAATGATGCCGAGCAGTACCAGGAGAAAGCCAAAGATTATGAAAACAAGGCAGTGCAACTGTTACAACGAGCTCATAAAGGCGACTTGGATGCATCGGAGGCAGACCGTTTGGCAGGCGAGACATTGATGAAGAAAGAGGAGAACCTGAAGCAAGCGGCACAGGCGAAGGATGATAAAGAGAAGTTTGAGCAGTCGGTTTCGCAGCTGGATGCCAGTGTGAAAAACCTGCGTGGTGCCATCAGCAAGTGGGAAAACGAATTGAAGACGCTTAAAAGCAGGGTAACGGTGAGCAACGCAACCAAAACAATCAATAAGCAGCTGGCCCAAATCGACTCATCGAGCACGGTAACATTGCTGGAGCGCATGAAGGAAAAAGTAGCCGTGGAGGAAGCCTTGGCAGAATCTTATGGTGAGATTGCCAACGAAAGCCGCTCAGTAGATGAGGAGATCGACAAAGCCCTGCAGAATAGTGATGCCCGCAAAGCGTCTGACGATGTGGCAGCCTTGAAAGCGAAACTCGGCCTGACACAGGTACAGGCTCCGGCACAAGAGTAAGTTTAGCTGACTTGAGGCTGTAAAACTAACTGTGTCAAAGGTTCTTGAGTAATACCTTTAACGCAGCTAACATGGAAGAGAAAAACGAGCTGGAT
>NZ_BAABHC010000009.1:0-61319 GCF_039541895.1 Pontibacter saemangeumensis | reverse complement strand
AAATCAGCTGAGACCATGATTCAGATTACCATGATACATATCATGCTTAAGAAATTATCTAAATGAAATCAAAACAGCCTCTTAAGAGTAAAAAAATGGAAAAATCAGTATTGGAGCAGCTTGTCGCACTTCCCGCTGATCCCCTTGCAAAACCGACTATACTTTATATAGATGACGAAGAAGACAACCTGATCGTCTTCAAATCGGCTTTCAGGAGGTACTACCAGGTGCTTACTGCCAAATCAGGTGAAGAGGGCCTTCGGATCCTGAACGACCATGATGTGAGTGTGGTGATCACTGACCAGCGCATGCCCCACATGACAGGCGTTCAGTTCCTGAAAAGCCTGCCAGAGGAAAGGGACATGATCCGGATGATACTGACAGGCTACAGCGACATGGAATCTATCATCGAAGCTGTTAACACCGGGAAGGTTTACCGCTATATCATGAAACCCTGGGATAAAGAAGAGCTCAAGATTACGGTGGACAATGCCATCGAAGCCTTCCAGTTGCGCAGGGCCAATAACCACCTGATCCTGGAGTTGAAAGAGGCGAACGAGGTGCTGGAGAAAAAGGTGCTGGAGCGCACGCTGGAAGTGAACCTGCAAAAGCAGGAGATAGAAAAGCTGCTGCTCAACATCCTGCCCGCAGAAGTGGCCCACGAGCTGCGGGAAAAAGGCACCGCCACGCCAAATTACTACAACTGCGCCACAGTGCTATTCACCGATTTTATAGGATTTACGAGGATAGCCGAAGGGCTAAGCCCACAGGAACTGGTAGCGGAGCTCAGCACCTATTTCATAGCGTTCGATGCGATTATCGAAAAAAACAACCTTGAAAAAATCAAGACGATAGGTGATGCCTATATGTGTGCAGGAGGTGTGCCGGTATCAAATATGACACACGCGATAGATGCCATCCTCGCGGCCATTGAAATTCAGGCCTACATGCATGAAGTGAATGAACAGAAAAACGCCCTGGGGCTACCGAGATGGGAATTGCGCATCGGTATACACACCGGCCCGCTGGTAGCAGGCGTCATAGGCCGTAAGAAGATCGCCTACGATATATGGGGCGACACTGTGAATATCGCCAGCCGGATGGAATCGTGCGGCGAGGGTGGCCGGGTGAACATATCCGATGCCACATTCGATATGGTGAAGGATTGGTTCAGCTGCCTCTACCGTGGGAAAGTAGCCGCAAAAAACAAAGGGAATGTAAATATGTACTTCGTTGAAAAAGGGCTGGAGAGGGCAATATAATCGCTTTCAATGCGTAATAGGTATATTGCACCTCCAAAAATGCATATATAACGTAAAGCTTATTTATGATTTTACGCCTATAGCCGGCTTTTCGTGAATAAACCTAGCGCACTGTACCCCGGTTATATTTATTGATTACCAAACGACCATGGCCCCAATCCCTTTCATGCTCATTCAGCGGCATGTAGTAAACAAGCTACAAGCCCGGCTACCGCAGCAGCTGACATACCATAGCCTGTCGCACACCCTCGATGTTTTGAAGCAAGCCGAGACGATAGCCCTGGCAGAAGGCCTAAAGTGCCCGGAAGGGCTCCTCTCCCTCAAAGTAGCGGCTCTTTACCACGATTCCGGCTTTATAGACCACTATCACAACCATGAAGCACAAGGCTGCCGGATAGCACAACAGGAACTGCCAGGCTTTGGGTTCAGCGATGCGCAGATCGAGCAAATCTGCAGCATGATCAGGGCGACGAAGATACCGCAAAACCCTACAACACACCTGGAGCAGATTATCTGCGACGCTGACCTCGATTACCTGGGGCGGGAAGATTTTTCACAGATTGCACAAACACTTTACGAGGAGTTGGTGTCATTTGGGGTTTTAGCAGGGGAAGACGAGTGGAACAACTTACAGGTCAAATTCCTGGAAAGCCATCAATACTTTACCTGCTATTCCAAGGCAAACAGGGAGCTGCATAAGCAGGCGCACCTGGCTTCGCTTAAAAATAAGCTCAACTCAACCAAGCAAACACCGGCATAGAGAGTGAATTATTGCGCTCTTTTATTTAGCGGCCTCCCGGCTGACAAGCATCTTTTAAATTAGTTTCAACTGATTCCCCTGTCCCTTCGAGACAAAAATCACCTTTGTCCGCTTTGCTTTTTCCTCCTTCTTTGAAGCCAATCCGGAAAATTTATATACCGACAAGGAGGAGATATAGAAAACATGATGTTTCGCATCAACTTTTTAAAATATTTGGAGTAATCACAGATACGGCTATATTTTTAATATATAGCTTTTTGTACGCGTAACTTGTATCGCTGCTTTTTAACTGCATCAGGCTCTATTTCCCACCCTATCAATCACCCTCCTTTCGCAGCGATCATTAAATGGACTAGGTTACATTTTGTAATAGCTTGACTCATGTCATATTCTTTGCATTCTTTTCCAGTGAAAGCCAGGTTATCTTTCTCTTTAGTACTCACCATGCTAATGCTCGGGTCTTGTGCGGTCAGCGATGCGGTCGTGTCCCGGTATACCTCCGATGAGCCTGACCGGGCACGCCATCTCTCGCACGTGGGGCCAACGCATTGGTCATACTTCTGGGGGTTGCTGCAGGCGGAGCCATGGGCCGCAGGCTGCCAGGAAGGAAGCGACATGACACAGGTAAAGGTCTCGACCAACCCCCTTTTTATTACCGTTTCGTTCCTGAGCCTCGGCATTGTGGTTCCGCAGCGCCTTGAGTGGGACTGCGCGCCTCCCGCCAGAGACCCCGGCACAATCGGGACGGACAATTGAATGGCTATCTATACCCAAATAAGAATACTATGCCGGCACTACCACCAGGAATTGCCCCTTTCTTTCCGGAAGACCCGTGGGAAAATGCCCACCGCAATTTTAGGCACCGCTTTAAACTAGGAGCGTCCTATACCCTGCGCGTCAACTCCCGTGAGTCGAGGTTAGGGGACTATAATGCCACCACGGCCAATATGCAGTGGCTTATCAAGAACGCCATTTACACCAACACCCCCTTCCGGGCCATGGGCAACAACTGGTCTTTCTCCCCGGTGGCCATGTGCAACGGGGGCATGCTGAACACCAAACCGCTGAACCTGCGTTTCGACCTGGGCAACTCGTCCCTATCGCCTGCTTACCTGCAAAGCGGAAGAAGAAAGGAAGATCTTTTTTTTGTGCAGTGCGGCATGAGCATGCTGGAGTTGAATGCTGTGTTGGAACTGCATTACAGGCGCAGCGTGAAAGCGAGCGGTGGCAGCAACGGACAGTCGGTGGCCGGTGCGGCGGCGACAGGCACGCATGGGGGCGCCCTCTATACCGGCGCCATACACGATACCATTGCAGGCCTGCATGTGGTGACAGGCCCTGACCGGCATATGTGGCTTGAACGGGCCTCTGCTCCTGTGGTCTCTGATGACTTTGTGAATGCCATCGGGGCCGTTGCGATCCGCGATGATGATATGTTCAATGCAGCCGTCATCAGCTTTGGCAGTTTCGGCATCATACATGGCGTTTTGCTACAGACGGAGCCGCTATTCCTACTCGAAGAATATCGGTTTGATAACGTCCCATATACGCCTGCACTCAGGCAAGCCATCGAGACACAGGACATGGTCGCGCTCCGCATACTCTTAAACCAACTAGCCGATGCAAGCGGGCTGCCTGAAAGCCTCAAGGTAAAAATGCCGGAGGAGAGCCTCACGAAGAGACTTTATCACCTGGAGATTGCCCTCAACCTGCACAACTTTGAAAAAAACAGCAAGGAAAAGGGAATTTACATCCGGATGTTCTACAAAACACCCTGCCCTGCTACCTATATACCGGTGCATAACCAGCTAGAGAGCGGGCGGACGTATAGCCAGGACTTGAACGGCATTATTTCCAAGGTCATAGATGTGGCAGGGCCGACCATTAACATGCTCGCCATCAAGCCGCTGGTGAACGCCTTTTTCAAAAGCACGCTTCGCGCAGCGCAGCCCAAACCACAAACCATGGGCGAGACTTTCCGGCATACCCGCTTTAAAGGACAAATCGCAAGCGCAGCGCTGGCAGTGGCTACCTCCGATGTATTCAAGGTGATCGAAGTGATCTTAGAATTGAATAAAACACGGCCTTTCGCTGGCGGCATCGCCCTGCGTTTTGTGAAAGGCACGCCTGCCCTGCTTGGTTTTACAAAGTTCCCTAAAACCTGTGTGCTCGAGATGGACGGCGTGGATGCTGCGGAGACCCGCGGGTTTTTCAGAGAAGTTTGGCTTCGGCTGGAAGCACTCAACATCCCTTACACCCTGCATTGGGGCAAAATAAACTTTATATTAAACGAGGAGCGGGTGCGCCGCATGTACGGCGACGTGAACGTAGACAAATGGCTCCGCTGCCGGGAGTTTTTACTTGATGCAGCCACGCGTAGCGTCTTCACAAATGATTTCATGATCCAGTGCGGCTTAGACAAGCTCGCCACACCACCCATTGTTTGAGGTACTGCAACTACACCACGTCGCCTATTCCTTCTTCCATATATGGCTTTATCCATATGAATTCTTGGGGAACGGCATTTTTCTGCAGGGATGGATGGAAGTATATAGGATATGAGTCAGTTGCTTCTCTTGGATGAAAGCGCTATATCATATTGCCTTGAATTAAGAAACAAGATTAGGCCAAGATGGCACGGGCAAGGTTAATTTCCTCCTGCAAAATGGTATGCGGGCGCCCCGGATATATTCTCTTGGTCACGCTGGCACCCATCTCTTCCATTATTTTCGCGGTTTCCTCCACGCGGCTCACCGGCACGTGTAGATCCGGGTCTCCCGTGGTAATTAGGACTGGCGTGGCTTCAAACATGCCCATATACTGACTTGTATCAAGGCGCTGGCCTATCAATCCACCCGTAAATATAAGGAGGCCGCCATATGGCTTCGCATTTCGGGCGGCATACTCAGCAGTGAGGCAAGCCCCCTGCGAAAATCCCGCCATATAGATATTCCGACTGCTGATCCCCTGCTCCAGTATACTGTTCACCACCTCGTTAAGTAGTGCTAAAGCAGAATCCAGCGCCGGTTGGTTTTGCGGGACAGGAGCCATAAAGCTAGCCGGATACCAAGTGTTCTGCGTGGCCTGCGGTGCAAAAAGTGAAAAGTCAGCGGCATATAAGTCATCTGCCAGCCCTAAAATGCTCTCCGCTGTGGCACCGCGGCCATGCACCATAATTAGCGCCTTTCCTGTTTCTGATAAAGGGCGACCACGCGTAACAACCTGTTTTTTGTGCGTATACATATTCGTTTCGCTATGTTAATGATTAGGTAGAATGGATTCCCGGAGCTGTCCAAACTACTTATATAGTAGCAGGGCTTTACCGGGAACCTCATTGTTGTTAATCCAATTTGGGCAGGACAGCTTCGATTTCGGCCCTGCGCGGTTCGTATTGCGGCGGCAGCAACAAACCAGAACCCAGCTGATCCCATGGTTCGTCGATACCGAAACCGGGATTGTCGGTGGCGATCTCGAACAATACCCCGCCGGGCTCCCGGAAGTAAAGCGAGTAGAAATAATTCCGGTCGATCTTATTGGTGATGCTGTGGCCGCTCTGCATTACTTTCTCATGGAACTGCATCAGCACCTCTTCGTTCTTCACCCGGAAAGCGATATGGTGGTTTGTGCCAGCGCCACCTATGCCGCGGGTTTCGTTGGGCAGGGCTACCAGATCAATGATGGCGGCAGTTTCAACGGCATCCGTTATATAGCGGTAGCGGTTTCCGCTTTGCTCCAACAGCTTATACCCGAATATATCTGTCAGGATGGCAGCGGTTGGCTCAATCTGCTGCAGGGTGAGCGTCACCCCATGGAAACCTTTTGTTCCTGCATCGGCCTTTATCTCGTCTGTTTCCCACGCTTTCCTGTTGTCCCCGTTCTTCGGCACCACCAGTTCCAGCTTCAGCCCATCCGGGTCAAGGAAGGGTAAATAAGCCTCGCCAAATTTCTCGGAAGGTTTATTATATAGGACGTTATGCTTTTCAAAGCGGTCTATCCAGAAATCAAAGCTCCCTTCGGGCACTGCGTAGGCAATATTAGTGGCCATCCCGGTTCCGGCGCTCCCTCTTCTGGCGCCTTCGTAAGGGAAAAAGGTCAGGATGGTGCCAGCGCTTCCTTTCTCATCGCCATAATACAGGTGGTAGGTCCCGGGATCGTCGAAGTTGACTGTTTTTTTAAGCAGGCGCAGACCCAGCACCTTGGTGTAAAAATCTAAATTCTGCTTGGCCATTCCGGCTATGGCTGTGATATGATGAAGGCCTAAGATTCGTTCTTCCATGATATTTTAATATAAATGTGCTGTGTATAAAGATTCACCTGCTTGAGGTTTTTTAAGAAACTCCTTTTCCGGCCAATGTTCTTGTTACTACGCAACAGACTTCTGTTTCGTCTTGACCGCTAAAGCCAATTCAATTATTAAATGCGAATGAAACACCTTAATAATGTATGTACATTTTATGTATATACATTAAATTTGTCCGTAAAGTTTCTTCTGAGATTTTTTTTCGACCCCGCCCCTGTTTCGCTTTAAAGTAACTTCCTGTGAATTTTTTAAATAGATTTCTGTGAAAGCCCTGCCTGGTCTTGAAGCATCCTTATTAATCTTCGTTAGGCTATATAAATCAATAATTTGGAAAATAGCCAAATGCTTTTCAGGAGTAGCTACGCATGGCTTTGTTCAGAGACGGGTCCCATATATACTTACAGAATCATCAGGTTTCCTTCCTTCAGGGCAGCCTCGTACTTTTCCGGGATAAACCGATATAAATAGGGAGACCTGAAGGCCCCGCCCCTCCGCTTGGTTTCTAATCGCTCCAGAATGCCTAGGCTCAACATCTTGCGCTGAAAATTGCGCGGGTCCATGCTCCTTCCCAGAATGGTTTCGTAGAGCCGCTGCAGTTCCGGTAATGTAAAGGGCTCGGGGAGCAGGTTATTTCCGACGGGTTGCCAGCTCAGTTGCTGCCGCAGCGCCTCCAGCGCTAATTTCACCATGTGGTTGTGGTCGAACAGCAACGTCGGAAAGTCCCGGATGTCCCACCAGCGGCATTCATCCGTATACGCATCGGGCAAAGGGGTAACTTTGGAGTAATCAACCAAGGCATAATACCCGATGGAAATGGCCCGTTTGTACCATATAGCCGGATCAAAGATATGTTTCAGCTTTTCCTGTACCTCCTCCAGGCTATAGCGGACCTCATCCCCAAAAACACGGAACTGCTGCAGGTATATAGCGCCCAACCCGGTCCGTTCCCGGAGAATACGGGTTGCCGCCGCATCCACCGATTCCGTCTGACGCACAGGTCCGCCGGGCAGACTCCAGAAGGAAGTATCTTTCCATCGCAATAGCAATACCCGTAGCTGGTTGTCGTGGAAGCCCAGTATGATGCAATCTACAGTGAGCTGGGGTATGAGGGCAGTAGCTTCTTTCATCCGGTATAGCAGTTGGATCTTCTAATATGACCTATATGAAAAATAAATATCAATATGTTAACCTGACATATTGAAAACATTCTTATTATTATGTAATATTAACATAATGAATCAAACTTTCACATTACACACTTCATAATCGTTGCTTATGCACCATCTTAAATCTATTTACATGCTGCTGCTGCTGGCCATATTGTTTGCACCGGCGGCTATGGCACAAAAAAAAGCCAAAACTTCCGTCGCGGCAGCCGCCAACCAGGTTAATACCGCAAACGGTGTGCTGGAAGGCACTACCGGAGAAAGCGGAGTGCGCATCTTCAGGGGAGTTCCCTTTGCGGCGCCTCCCGTGGGGGAACTGCGCTGGAAAGAGCCGCAGCCGGTGAAGAACTGGCAGAACGTGCGCCCTGCGAAAGAGTTTAGCCCCCGCGCAATGCAGCTTGCCGTGTTCGGGGACATGGGCTTCCGCTCGAACGGCATGAGTGAAGACTGTCTCTACCTGAACGTGTGGACCCCTGCCAAAACAGGAACAGAGCGCCTGCCGGTGCTGGTGTATTTCTACGGAGGCGGGTTTATGGCTGGTGACGGCTCGGAGCCGCGGTACGATGGCGAAAGCATGGCCACGAAGGGCATAGTGGCGGTCACCGTCAACTACAGGCTTGGCGCCTTCGGCTTCCTAGCCCATCCCGAGCTCACCAAGGAGTCGCCGCACAACGCCTCGGGCAACTATGGCCTGCTCGACCAGGCTGCTGCCCTGCGCTGGGTGCATGAAAATATCGCCGCTTTTGGCGGAGACCCTGAGAAGGTAACGATCGCGGGTGAGTCCGCGGGATCGTTTTCGGTGAGCGCGCAGATGGCCTCCCCCCTTTCAAAAGACTTGATCAACGGTGCGATTGCGGAGAGCGGCTCCATGCTTGCGCTGCAACCCACGGTTACACTTGCCCAGGCAGAGCAGGAAGGGTTAAAGCTTGCGAAAAGCCTCGGGGCAAATTCCCTGGCAGAACTACGCGCCATCCCCGCACAGCAACTCTTGGAGGAGGCCGGTAAACCCGGCATGCCTCGCTTCTGGCCAATCGTAGACGGTTATTTCCTCCCTAAGTCTCCTACAGCTATCTTCGAGGCGGGCGAACAGGCGCATGTGCCGCTGCTGGCAGGTTGGAACTCCGAAGAGATGAATTACAGGTACCTGCTGGGCCAGGACGAGCCTACGCCGGAGAACTATGCCAAAGCGGTGCAAAAGCAGTTTGCTGAGCGGGCAACGGAGGTGCTGAAGTTATACCCTGCTACAACAAAGGAGGAGGTAATCAAGTCTGGAACCGACCTTGCCGGCGACCTGTTTATCGGGTACAGCACCTGGAAACTGCTGGACGCTCACAGTAAATCAGGGGAGAGCCCCGTATACCGCTATATGTATTCACGTCCGCGGCCTGAGATGAAACCTGAGCTAGGAGGCGCCACACCGGGCCTTGCCGGGGGCATCGTAAAGGACTCGGGTTCGTCTGCCCCGAAAGCGCCTCCTGCGCAAGGAGCCGTACATTCTGCCGAGATTGAATACGCAATGGGCAACCTGTCTACAAACAAGGTATATAACTGGCAGCCGGAAGACTATAAAGTGTCGGAGATCATGCAGGGCTACTTTGCCAACTTCATAAAGACAGGCAACCCCAACGGTGCGAACCTGCCCAAGTGGCCGGAAGCCAAAGCCGGTAATGCCGTTCAGGTGATGCATATAGATGTTAACACCCGCGTGGAGCCGGAGAAAGACCGTGCCCGCTACCTGTTCCTCGACAAACAGGCAAAGAAGTAAAATGTAAACATGGCTTTCTATATATGATTTTCCTTTGGAAAGTATATATAAAAAAGAACAGCTTGCCACAATAAGGATCGCCGCTCAAGCATCAGCTTAAGCGGCGATCCTTTTTTCAATTGCAGACGCCCGCAGGAGCTGCGCGCGCAGCAGGGTTACGCTTTTTTGAGGAAAGAAGTCTTTAGCACAATGTTGCTTCCGTCAATCCGGCAGTCAATCTCCTCCGGGTTGTTTGTCAGGCGGATATTTTTAACGACTTTCCCTCTTTTGAGCGTGATAGAGGATCCTTTCACTTTCAGGTCTTTGGTGAGCGTTACAGCGTCGCCTTCGCTGAGGATGTTTCCGTTACTGTCCTTCACTTCCATAAGTATCATTAATTTACGATTTTTAAAGCTAACGCCCGTTTTCGCAACAGCGCCTACTTCGTCACGTTCCGCTCGATCTCCCGCAGGTTTTCCAGCTTCTTGTTTCGCAGGAAGCCATTTATATCTTCGAAGTGCTCTTTGATGCGCTTGTTCCCAAACTCATACACTTTCGTAGCCAGTCCATCCAGGAAATCACGGTCATGCGATACCAGGATCAACGTGCCATCGAAGGCTTTCAGCGCATCTTTCAGGATGTCTTTAGTCTTGATGTCGAGGTGGTTGGTCGGCTCATCCAGGATCAGGAGGTTCACAGGTTGCAGCAGCAGCTTGATCATCGCCAGGCGCGTTTTCTCCCCGCCTGAAAGCACCTTCACTTTTTTCTCCACCGTCTCGCCGCTGAACATAAAAGCCCCCAGCATATCCTTCACCCGGGTGCGCACGTCGCCAATCGCAATCTCATCAATGGTCTGGAAAACCGTCAGGTCCTCGTCCAGCATGGATGCCTGGTTCTGAGCAAAGTAGCCGATCATGCAGTTGTGCCCCAGCTGCAGCTTTCCATCAAAGTCAAGCTCGCCCATGATGGCTTTCACCAGCGTGGATTTTCCTTCGCCGTTCTTACCCACAAAGGCTATTTTCTCGCCACGGTTGATGGTGAGGGAGGCATCCTGAAATACCGTGTGGTTGCCGTATTTCTTTGTCAGCCCCTCCACAATCACCGGGTAGTTGCCGGAGCGCGGCGCAGGCGGAAATTTCAGGTTCAGGGCGGATGTATCCACTTCGTCGACTTCGATAATCTCCATCTTCTCCAGCATTTTCACCCGCGACTGCACCTGCAGGGTTTTGGAGTAAGTGCCTTTAAAGCGATCAATGAAAGCCTGAATGTCGGCCATCTCCTTTTGCTGATCCTCGAACTGCTTCTGCTGCTGCTCGCGGCGCTCCCTGCGCAACTGCAGGTAATGGCTGTAATTTACCTTGTAGTCGTAAATACGGCCCATGGTTACCTCTATGGTGCGGTTGGTGATGTTATCTACAAAGGTTTTGTCGTGCGAGATCACGATCACGGCCTTCGCGTTGTTCACCAGGAAATCCTCCAGCCACTGAATAGACTCTATATCCAGGTGGTTGGTCGGCTCATCAAGCAGGATCAGGTCCGGCTTCTGCAGCAGGATCTTCGCCAGCTCGATGCGCATGCGCCAGCCCCCGCTGAACTCGTTGGTGGGTCTTGTAAAATCGGCCCTGGAGAAGCCAAGGCCTTTCAGCGTCTTCTCTACTTCCGCATCGAAATTGATCTCCTCGATGGAATAGTACTTCTCCCCCAACTCTGACACCTGCTCGATCAGCTTGTAGTAATCATCGGAGTCGTAGTCGGTGCGGGTTTCGAGCTGGGCGTTAAGCGCGTCCATCTGTGCCTTCATATCCAGGATACTGGCAAAGGCTTTGGAGGCTTCTTCGAACACGGTGCAGTTGTCTTCGGTGAGCAGGTGCTGCGGCAGGTAAGCGATAACGGCTTCTTTCGGAGCGGATATTTTCCCCCTGGTGGGTTTACTGGCACCTGCAATGATCTTTAGGAGGGTTGATTTTCCCGCGCCGTTTTTTCCCATCAGGGCAATGCGGTCGTTCTCGTTGATGTTAAAGGAAACGTTGCTGAAAAGGGCTGCCCCGTTAAACTCCACAGCAACCGCGTCTACTGAAATCATAGCTTGCATATTAAAGCTGCAAAGGTAGCAAAGTGATGCAAGTTTCCTGATAGATGGCCGAACACTTTTTAGCTTTATACAGGCGATAAAAAGAAAACAGCCTTAAGCACAATGTGTAATTGTGCCTAAGGCTGTTTGTATATACCGTGGCAGGTTTATATATGCCACTGGTTACCCATCACTGGTGTGTATGCCGGCCCTGCACATTAAGATAAAGCCCGTATATACTGGGGAGGCATTGCATCGGCATGATCTTCTAATGAAACGATCGATCACTCCACCAGTAGCTTGGTCTGCACTTTAGTGTTTCCGGCTTTGGCACTGATGATATATAGACCGCGGCTCATACGCTCCTTCAGCGGCAAGTCCAGGTTGCCTGCACCATGCACATCGCCCACAGTGGCTGCAGTCGAAATGAGTCGCCCCAGCACATCGTGCACGGAAACGGTGACAGCTTCTCCATCCTTTATATTCTCAAGGGATATATAAACTTTGCCGCCCGTGCTCGGATTTGGATAAGCCTTCAGTTGCAAGCCACCCAGCAGGTTTGATTCCGCCTCTTGCACATGATGCCCGAGCGCGGAGGCTACTGTTGCACTCGTTTGCGCCTGCACGATTACAAAATAGTTGTTCTCAGCGCCCGCAGCCGGGCTTACCATGTTGCCGCCCAGGCTAACGGTGCCAGCCGCGAAGGACTTACTGTACAAGTTCATATAGCTGATCTTAGAATCGTTCACCCCAATTCTGTCCGTGATTTTTTGCCAGCCGCTCAGCCAGGAGGGCAGCGCCGTGGCACGGGGATCTATGGCGACAAAGACGTTGGCCGGCTGATTCAGCTTAAATGAGACCAGCGTGGTACTGGTGCTTTTCTTATCATCGTTCGCTGTCCTGATCATCGGGGCCCTGTCCAAAAAGGCAGGCACGGTGGTGGCCTGGTAGGTTCGATCCGTATATATCTTGGCACCTACGATCAGTTCCCCCAAAGCATAACTCCTTCCGCTGGTGGACACGACATCACTGACAAGGCTGGTTGTCTGCTGCGCCGGGGCAAAATTAGCCATGATTGTTTTGTTGCTGTTCATCGTCACCGACAGTGGGTTTATAGTACCCGTGGCGTCGCCGCTCCAGCCTGTGAACTGGTAACCGGAAGCCGGGGTCGCGGTCAGGGTAACGACTTTGCCGCTGGCATAGCTCTGCTGATTCGGGTTTACGGCGATGACACCGCTTCCGGCCGTGTTGGCTGTTAAGGTATAAGTAGTCGGCATAACCTCAATCGCCGATACAATGGCATTGTTAGTAACGGAGGCAAAGGCAATGTTGACGCTTCCACCCGTCACATTTACGTTGAAGGTCTTCACCACGGCTTTGCCTGCCCCATCTGTCTTGTAGATGTCGTAATTAGTCAGTACCCGCGCCCCTTCCACATCCACATGGAACACCCGTGCCCCGGTGAGGCCAGTTGTTTTACCGCCTGGGGCTCCGAAATACGGCTCCATAAAATGCAGTTTCACCGTATATGCCCCATCCGCGCTGACTGGAATGTTATAGCTGAAAGGAGCACCAGACGAGGCATAGCGGTAAGCCAGATACAGGGCGTCGTCGGTGGTACCCTGCACATCAAAGGCTTTAGAGGCAGTTGTGCCACCGCTAAAATTAGCATCCGACCCCCACAAACGCGACTGGGTGTCAGTAAAGTCCGAACCTCCGGCGTTCATGAAAACCTGGCTAGCGGTAGTGACCGGTGCGCTGTACTTGGCAGTGATCGTGTACTCCCCCATGGAGTTATAGTCAGAGTTAGCACCGAAGGCGCCTTTAGCTCCTTTTACATGCACATAATAAGTGCCCGCTGCCACCGATTTGGTTAAACTGGCTGAAGCCCCTGCAGGATCAGACACGGCAACCGTCCCGTTTGAAGCGTTCTTCAGGGTCAGCAAAACATCCAGGTTAGCATGAGCCAATGCAGGGTTCACCGACAGATCTACGTTGCCGCCAGAGGTCTGAAAAGAGAACACATCCACATCCGTTCTGCTGCCAATAATACCCATAGCTGCTTTTTCAGACAACAACAGAGTTGCAGTTGTATTCGTGCTGCCATGATCATCTGAACGGTAGCCAAACCCGTTTTTGCTGGTGATGATGCCGAGATCATCTTCCAGGTTATTGGCGTACAGATACTCCCCCTTGCTCCATTGCACCTGCTCGCTGTAATAGCCGGCGCCCATGACAGGGGCCCAGGAGTTCTGCCCGTAAAAATAAGCTTCAACGGGGTTCGTGCGCCCGTCATGAGCCAGGCCAAGGGTGTGGCCAATCTCATGCGAGCCAGCCTCGCCTGCATATTTGGCGCCACTGTTAAACACCCAGCAAGGGGTCTCATTTCCCCAGGTAAAGGAATTAATATAGGCCACGCCGCCAGCGCCGGGGTAAAAGAAATCGGTTGGCGTAAAGATAACGCGCATCCTGCGCGTCGCCGGGGCGCTCAGGTACACTGCCTCGTTCGTGGTGATATTGATGGCAAAAGGCTTGAAATCCTCACTGATAAGCTTCCAAACATCTTGCATTTCGGCCGTGGTCAGGTTCGCGGGGGCGGCATTTATCTCGCCACCATCATTCCAGTAAGTGCCCTTGACATACTGCCCGTTGAAATCGAGGTATACGACGGCAGCGGCCCCCGGCAGGCTCTGAAGATCCGTTGGCACCGCGCTGGCGGCTATTGCCTCACCGGATGTGGTGCCGCTGCTCTGAGCAGGGCCTTCATAATATTCCACACATACCACTTTATCAATATTCACCTCTTCCAGGTAAGCCAAACCATTGGCGCCAGCGGTATATTTGTACGCTTTCTTCAGCTCTTTTAATATAACGTATCCATCAAACTGCCCTTTGTCTATCCGCAAAAAGAAGGTGCTGTTCTTGCTGTCTTCCACCTCACCCATGTATACGTCGGCGGTACCCTCCTTTTTGATGTTCTTTATCTTCAGCACCAGCGGCTTCTGTCCCGGCACCTGGTGGCTGATCTGGGTGTTCAGCCCGACCTGCTTCAGCGCCCCGGCCTTTGCTTTATATATGCCCGCCACCTCTACTGCTTTGCCAAGAGGCACAGAAGTTTGGGCCAGAGCCGGCACTGCCAAAATCAGGAACAGGCATGCCAGCAGAAAGTCTTTGTAACATGTTTTCATATAGGGGAGGATTTAAAGGATATATATTTTGTAGGTGGTAAGGCGAGTGGGGGGAGGCAACCAGCAAGGCTGCTCTGCTGTTTCTCATCCAGCGGGTGCTCTTCTTTTGTGCTGAAGCCAGAACGAGCCGCCATCAATGGCTACATATAAAAGGTTGATAAGAGTAAATCAGGTGAATGAATATAATAAGCAGCAGGATAAACAAGTGAATTAAAATGAATCAAAGTGGAAAGCTAAGACCCGACTCACATCGTGCTCATCCAAAGAATGATTAAAAAAGCTAAAACTGGTAAGAGCTTCGGTAGTACCCTCTATTGTATACGTCCTTTCGTCTCTCCCTCTGATCACTAAAACAGAATCAAACAGGCCATTGATGAAGCAGGCCGGGTGTTTTTATTAAATATATATAATACGATATACATGGTACAATGTTTTCGCTATCATATGCTTTTTCAGCCATATATAAACGGTTTGATGGTTGCCATATGGTTATACAGGCGTTGTTAAATACAAACTCAGCTGTATTATCATTCGTTAAATAAAACTAAAATTTATTTAAATCATATGATTTTATCCAATTGAATTGAAATTAATAAAATATTTTAGAACATCTTGGCTGTTTTCAATACCTGGCAAACATTCAAAGTATCGCCCTTGCAGTGTAAATTCCTCATAAGTAATTGACAGGCAACCACTATATATCAAAAAATGCAGCAACAAAGTGAAATTATTTTCAGATGCTGTTTAAGCCATTATTTGAATATAATTGCTAAATTATATACTTAAAGCAGTCTCATCTGAAATTACCTTCACAGAACAGTTGAAGATCCGGACCTGTCCTGGAAAAGAGGCTGGATCTGGTTCCACAGGAATTATATAGAAAAGGCATGATAACTGAAACGGATATAATAGAGAAGGCACATGCCTTTGTGGCACAGCAATTTTCCGCCGCTGAAACGTCGTCTTTTTACGGCTTGTCTCATACAAAGGCCTTAGTCGCGCGAGCCGAGGAAATAGGGAGCGCCTGCGCCCTGCCGGAGGAGGAGATGAGGGTTGTGCTGCTTGCCGCCTGGCTGCACGACCTGAGTTACTTACCGGCGGAAGCGTCTGCTGACCTGAACCCGCTCCTGCCGCTCGCAGATTTTCTGCACCTCAATGGCCTGCCCGCTGAAGAAGTAGAAAAAGTGCAGCGCTGCGTTGCCGCGAGCCATTACCCGCAGCACCCCCAGGACACGATGGAAGAGGTGTTCTGCGATGCCGTGGCGAGCTTTGTGGCTTCTCCTGATTATCTTGTGCAGGTTGAAAAGCAGGAAAGCACTGACAGTGGCAAAAAAAGTGATGCCTATGAGTGGCTGGACAACCAGCGGGCACTGCTAAAAAAACATCATTACTTTACTAAGTATGCCAAGCGCGCTTTTTCCGACGGCAAAGAAGCGAACCTGAAACTGCTGAAGAAAAAGCGGAAGGAATTATCCAAAGACAACGAGGAACTGGAGGCCCTTTGGGAGGAGAACAAAAACCTACGCAAGACCCTGCAAAAGGAGAAAGGCCAGAAAACAGGCAAGGGCATCGAAACGATGTTCAGGACTACCATGGCCAGCCATCTCCAGCTCAGCGTGATGGCCGACAGCAAAGCGAACCTGATGATCTCCATCAATGCCATCATCGCCTCCATCATGATCTCCTCTTTTGTCCGGAAATTCGACGAGGTGCCGCACCTGATCGTTCCGTCTATCCTGCTCACGCTGGTCTGCGTTTTCACGATTATATTCGCAGTGCTCTCTACCCGACCAAACATCAAGAAAAAGTCTGTTTCAGAAGACAAACTCGACTACCTCTTTTTCGGGGACTTTGTGCAGTTAACACCAGAGACCTATAAAAAAGGCATCCGGAATATCATGTATGACAACGACCAGCTTTACAACAGCATGATCGACAACATCTATATACAGGGGAAAGTGCTCGCAAAAAAATACCACCTCCTGAAGATATCCTATACCATCTTCATGGTGGGTTTTGCGGTGGTGCTGCTGAGCTATGCAATTGCCTGGCTTTTCCTGGCTCCCGCACCCTAAGCTTCTATATACTCAGCATCTGTCTCTCTGCAATTTGTTTGGAGGAAATCAAGGCGTCGCTCAGACGTATCGGTTGGATAGGGAAACCCCGCGCGCGCTGCTTCGTTTAGCAAGAGCATGAGCCGAGCTTTTGTAAAAGAAAACGATGCAGGCGAGCCGCCCATCATTCCGCCACGGGCCGCGCTGCCCCCTGGTGCCACCAATTACGTTACCCCAACCGGGCTGGAACAACTCCGGGCGGAACTAAGCGCACTTGAGGAAGAACGGGCAAAGGTAGAGGCGAACCACGAAGACGAAGCTAACCGCACCCGGCAACTTACCATCCTGAACGCACAACTGAAAGCCCTTACGCAACGCCTGACAACTGCAAAAGTAATCGACCCACGCACGCAGCCTGCTGATGAAGTGCGTTTCGGAGCTACAGTGACACTATTAACCCGCAGTGGAGGTCGCCCCGGCACAAAACGCACCTTTACCATCGTAGGAGTAGATGAAGCATCGGTTGCAGCAGGTAAAGTAGCCTTTGTAGCACCTATCGCCCGCGCGGTAATCGGTGCGCGTGTTGGGCAAACGGTGAAACTGCCCATGGGCGGAAAAGAGGAAACACTGGAAATAGCAGCGCTAACCTATGACAGGGCTTAGGCCTTTCCCATGCCCATTTCTTTCCCAAGCAAACATCTAAGTACTAACCTTCTTCTCCCCTCCACCCCCTTTTCAGCGGCAGGTACATTTCATTATATTGCTACTTATTTCATTCACAATACTTCTGAAGGCTGACTTTTTGCGGCAAGTATTGGCAAGCAGCCTATATATAAGCCATATAGGATTGGCACTGCTGCGTGAAAATGTGATGGATAAATTAAAAACTATGATGTTTAGCTATTCCCGAAGTAATACTAACTAAATTAGCGATTTCACAGGATGTTTTATATATAATCAGCAGTATTTCGCTTCAGCAGCAAGCACAGTTAGGAAGGACATTTGATGCGACACCGTGCTGATACCTTTTTAGCGATACCCACCCTATATGACTGACACAGCCCCTAATCCTTTTTTCCAGGAGCCCCGGAGCTTTGCCGAGGTAAAGCAGGAGCTGCTACCAATTTATTTTGAAAAATGGTGCGGCAGTCGTATGGCAACCGCCGACGAGCCTCTGCTGTTCGTGGACCTGCATGCAGCTGCAGGGCAAGAACAGCAGGCACAACAGGCTGCGCCACCGGTGCTACAAAGGCTACTCCGCAGCACGCTAAAAACCAAAGGCCTGCCTGGGTTGCTGCGGTTCTTTCTAAATGATTCTGCAAAAGCCGGGCTGGCAGGAATCCTTGAAGGTTTGGAGCAGTTGCCAGCTTGTGAAGAACTCAGCGAGAAGCCTTTACTGCTCAGTAATTTTGAGAACCGGGCGCTGCTGAATGAAACCCTTGCAAGCGGCTTTCCTGCGCTCCTTTTTATGGACCCGTTCAGTTATGGCTTTGCACAGGAGATGCTGCTACAGGCCTGTAATGCCTCACGATCAGACCTGCTCCTGTTGCTGAGCCCTGCCTCAATTTTGAGGGCTTTCACAGGCCGAAAAGTCAGTCAGACACTTGTAGAACTATTTGAAGACCGGCTTTCTCTGATTACCGCTTTCTGCAGGAAAGAAAAGCACCCTGGCCGCAGGCAGGAGTATATCCTGCAGCACCTTCAAAGCCTGCTTCGGGAAAAAAGCCTGTATACGCTCCTGTTCACGATAAATCAACCGGGCACGGATAGCCCAAGCCACTACGTCCTGTTTTGCTCACCCGACGTGGCCGTTTATGATGATTTTAAACTGACAGTGCTGCCATATAGCGGATACCAACCGGATGGGGTGCCGCTATTTTTAGCAAATCAGGGGCCGCAACACCAGCTGTCGTTGTTTGAGTATCGCCCGGCATATGCTGTTGCGCAGCTTGTTGATGAACTGGCATCCGGCCAGGCACAATGGAAATTTAAATCCGTGGGAAAGATATATGAGCTGCACAGCCCTAACACACCGTATATACCCGATAACTACCTGGCCGCCTTTGAACTGCTCCGCGACCGGGAAAAGGTGGTGCTGCTAAATGGCAAAACTATGCAGACAGTCAGGAAACCGTCCCTCACTTCCGTGGTTAAATACATCAGTTGATTAGCAGGAAGCACTTTACCTGCTTAGGCTTCAACGGGTTGAAGCGAGGAATTAACAGTGACAGGCAGCTGAATAATAAAGGCCGTATACTCCCCTTCTGCCGTCTCTACCCGCAAATCCCCCCCATGCCCTTTGGCAATGATGTCGTAACTGAGCGAGAGGCCTAACCCTGTGCCGCTGCCAGTTGGCTTGGTGGTAAAGAAAGGCTGAAAGATTTTGTTCTTGACCTTGTCGGGCATCCCGATACCATTGTCGCGCACCACAATCTCCACAAACTCGTCCCGGCGGCAGGTGCTAACCTCCACCTTCGGCTCATAGCCGGCACCCATTAGTTTCTGCTTTTGCTGCACCGCGTAAAAAGCGTTGCTGAATAAGTTAAGAAGCACCCTCCCCAGTTCCTGTGGGATTACGGCTACCTTTTCCAGCGTCGTGTCATAATTGGTTTGGATCGTGACGCTGAATGATTTGTTTTTGGTGCGCAAACCATGGTATGACAGCTGCAAGTACTCGTTCGTCAGGGCATTCAGATCGGTTAGCTCCCGCTGTCCACTGCTGCTGCGGGAGTGCAGCAGCATGCCTTTCACGATACTGTCGGCGCGCTGCCCATGGTAGATGATCTTCTCCAGGTTTTGCCTGAGCATGCCCGTGATAGACTTTGCTTCGCTTTCCTCCTTGTCCGGCAGCTCGTGCTGCAATTCCTCAGTTAATTCTGCGCTCACCTCTGCAAAATTGTTGATGAAGTTGAGGGGATTCTGAATCTCGTGCGCGATGCCTGCCGTCAGTTCTCCAAGCGAGGCCAGCTTCTCCTGCTGAACCAGTTTGGCCTGCGTCTGCTTTAGCTCTTTATAAGCCCGCTCGATTTCGCGCGCCTGCGCCAGTTCACGCCCCCTCGCCCGGTAGCGCTCCCGCGCAACCAGTCGCTGACGCTGTAGCCGGTTGAAGACAAGTCCCAGTGTCAGCAGCAGGACACCATAGATAACATATGCCCACCAGGTGTTCCACCAGTGAGGGTTCACCCGGATAGCCAGGGTCCTCTCAGCCCACAAATCATCGCTATTCGAGGCCCGCACACGGAAGATATAATTACCCGGAGGCACATTGTAATACGAAGCTGTACGTTCTGTCTTGGCAGCGCGCCAGTCGTGGTCGTAATTCTCTAGCTTAAAGAGATACTTGTTCTGCTCGGGGTTGTTAAAGTGTATCCCGGTAAAGTCAATAGAGAAAACGTTCTCCCCCGGGTCGAGCCGGATGGAGCCGGTCTCGCTCAATGGCGCTTTCAAGGGGCTGCGTTTACCCGGTAGCACGGGCTTATCAAACACGCGCAACCCGGTAAAGGCAATTTGCGGTGGATGGTCGTTCGGGCGCCACTGCTGCGGGAAGAAGGCGTAATAGCCTGTACTGCTTCCAAAGTAAAGCATCCCGTCTAGCCCTTTGTAACTCGCCAGGAAGGACAGCGACTTCGGCAGCACGCCATACGGCTCGCTCAGCAACTGGACATTGCCACGCTGCCTGTTTAGCTTCAGGAGACCTTGCATCGTGTTAAACCACAGGTTCTGCTGGTCATCTTCCACCACCCCTCTTGCATTGATCGCGGTTTCGTTCAGGTCAATGGGAAAAGGCAGAAAGGTGTCTTCCGACTCTTCGTAGCGGTATATCCCGGCATTTTCTGAAGCCACCCACAGCGCGCCGGCAGCATCTTTGTAGAGCTGGGATATGTTACTGCCTAACAGGTATTTTTTTGAGTGGGAGGTTTTTGTGTCGAAGTAGTTTATACCTCCCGCATGGTGTGTACCCAGCCACAGGCATCCTTTTTCACCTTCCAGAATAGAGGTGATCGAATTATGGCTTAAGGTCAGGAGATTATTGGGGTCCTGCCTGTAATGTATAAAAACTCCTTTTTTCCGATCCAGCCTGTCTACACCTGTTCCTGTCGCGATCCATAGATTAGACATACTGTCTTCCAGGATGGAGTAAATAGAACCGCCGCTCAAACTCGATTCATCGTTATTGTCGTGTTTATAACTGATAAAGGTGCGGGTCTGCAGATTAAAACGGCTGAGGTAGCCATGGTCAATTTTACTGCTTGCGTGCCCCAGCCAGAAATGTCCCTGACTATCTTTGTAAATAGTGGAGACGGTGTCAGCGCCTATACCGGAGGGGTCTGTGGGGTCATAACTGTACTGCACTTGCTCCCCACTCTGCTTGTGGCGGACAATCAGACCGTTGGATGTGCCCAGCAGCATATAGCCGGAAGGATCTTCATAAAAACTGCGGACGATAGTGCCTGTCTCAACGTACGGGATGCGGTAGCGCTCCGGGTCAACGCGGTATAGGTTTCCGTTGGCCGTCCCGAACCAAAGCGTGCCCTCGTGCGTGGTGTATACAGACCAGATGTTATTATCATCCAGACCTGTTGTCTTGGCGGAGCTCTTCTGGTACTGCTTTACTTTCCCGGTTTTAGGGTCATACCTGTTCAGGCCGCTGTCGTACGTCCCGATCCAAACAGCTCCGGCGTGGTCCTCGTGGATGATGATCACGCCGTCGTTCTGCCTGGCCTTATCCACATACGGGCGGCTTAACTTATCCAGGTGCTGCGGGTCGTAGGGCAGGCGCTCGAAGGTGCCCTTTTTCCGGTCCATGCGGTGCAGCCCATCGCCGAAGGTGCCCACCCACAACGTGCCCCTGCTGTCTTCATGGATGGCGCGCACCCAGTTGGAGAAGAGCGTGTTCGGGTCTTCAGGGTCGTGCTTGAAGCGTTCGAATATTCCTTTGTCTGGGTCAAAGCGGTTGAGCCCGCCTTCTTCTGGCTTCGATTCCCAGGGGCTGCCGGTCCCCACCCATATGGCTCCCTGCCTGTCCTGGTAAAGGGCTCTCACCTTGTTGTCGCTGATGCTTTGTGGGTTTGCCGGGTCGTGGGCGTAGCGGGTGAAGGTGCCGGTTTCTGGGTGAAAGCGGTTCAGGCCTTTATGGGTGCCTACCCAGATGTTGCCATCGCTGTCTTCCAGCAGGGCGGTCACCACATCGTCGCTTAGGCTGTGAGGCATCAGCGGGTTGTGGCGGTAATGTTTGAATTCGCCCGTTTTCGGGTCAAACCGGTCGAGGCCCTTAGTCCAGACGCCTATCCAAATAATGCCGTTCCTATCCGCCAGCACGCATTCCAGGCGGTTATCGCCCAGCGAATTCTCATCAAACCTGTTGTTTATATAGGTTACCTGCTCATAGCCGTCGTACCGGTGCAGGCCTGAGTGCGTCGCCAGCCACAGAAAACCCTGCTTGTCCTGCGACATCCCGGCGATCAGCCCCAGGCTGTTCCCCTGCGACGGGGGCACTTTTACAAACGTCAGATCCTGCGCCTGCAGGCAGCTGACACAGATCATCCAAAAAAACAGAAAGGCTAAAAAGGGTCTGTCGGAACAGGAATGCATGGCATTACGAATTGACATTGAAGCGCAACTTGCTGCCTAAGCAAGGGGCTTTGCTACACATCAGGGCAAAACGAAACTAACTGGCCCCGCCTGTTATCTTTTTTGCCAGGCGGGATACAGTACCGAAAAGCTGTGAACACCTTCGACAGAATTCTGTGACCAGGTTTGAAGCAAGTCAATGGCAGGCACAAACCCTGTTTTAAAAGCTTTAAACCTGCCTATCGTGTCATACCTATTCCGTTGCCTTCTCCTTCGGTGGGCTGATCATGATATGGGCCCCATGGGTGCCAGGGTGCATGATCCAGGGCATGGCAGGTGCCTCTGGCTTCAGCGGAAGGCCGGTGCTCTCGGCGGTGGCATAGGGTATATAGACCACATACCGCAGGTAGCCGTCTTTTACCTCTCCCGTTTCGGGGTTCACCTGGTCATCCTCTGCCGTATAAACAAAGAGCGTGGAGGCTTGTTTCGGCATTTTTAGTTTCCCGCTCTTCGCTTCCTGCTCCCGGGTGTCAAAAATTTCCTTCGAGGCCTTGCCAGCCTTCTTCAGCTCACGCCCCCGGGCCATAAACGGGTCCAGCTCACGGTGATAGCAGGAAACAGAGAAGCCCTTTTGATTCGGGTCATCCGCCAGGCAAACCATTTCATTTGTCCCTTTCCGCAACTCCACCAGTTCGCCTTTCTGGTTATATCCCAGCACGGTGGCATCTTTCTGCTTTTCTGAGGGAGCCGCCAGTAAAGCTGCTTTGATCTGTGCTTCGGGCGGGGGAGATGCTGTCTGGGCCCTCGAACTGAAGCCGGCTGAAAGCAATACTGCAAAGGCTGCAAAACTAATCATCTGCTTGGTGGAGAGGAGGCTTCCTGAAATGTTCATAGGATTACGGGATTTAGTATGGAATTTAATTAATTGTTATATTAATTCAAATTTTAGTGCTTGTTTTTATAGATACTTTGTCTCAAGAATACGGTCATGAATTTTTAGGATAGAACGGGGCACCGTCGATCACAGTTGCCAACCGGCACCCCACTCCACCACGTTTGCAGTGCGGGTGTGGGCCAGCAGCATCACACTGGCTGACATTCGATTGTAAATATTGTATTTCAAACCATAGCGCTGGTAATAATCGGGAAATAAACCGAGCGGCTGGTATATGTACCGCCCTAGCTGAACCACCACCGAGAGACGGTTCAGGTGGAGTTCATGGCCCACGGTAAGGCCCGCCATTCTCGCATCCAGGTCCTCATCCGGAACCGGCAGGCCCACATTGATGAACTCTTCCCGCAGCGCGGTGTCATAAAACCCATCGGCACCGAGCAGCAGGGCACTGGCATTGGATATTCTTCTGCTGCCATATACCGACAAATTATACACCGGGTGCTTCTCGTCTACCAGCAGGACTTCCTTTACCCCCACCCCGAGCCGTACGTTCAGGTGTGTGCTTTTGTCTGGTGCAGGAGGAGCTTCTTCGGGAGTAGGCTCCCGCATCACCTCCCGGTGCTGGAAACGCGCCCCAAGCCCCACCATCGGAAAGTTCATCCCGTTGTTCGGCTTGTTGAGCCCCCCGTTGGAGAAATGCCGGAAAGCCAGGTTCACGTTCAGGAACGTGTTCCGGCGAAGCGGGAACTCATACCGCAGCGTCGCGCGCAGCACGAAGGCAAGCGGACTGCCGATGGCTTTGTTTCCCTCATTTATTTCGGGTATATAATAGCGGGTGGAGTAGACCAGGCCGGTGCCAAGGTTTAAACGGAGGCTGTTCTTCCGGCCCTGCAGCAGCACGTTATCCAGGTAGGTAGTAAGTGTGAAAGCTTCTCCCAACTCGTCCGGCACCCCATAGTGATAATAGGAGAAGGCAAAGCCGATCTGTGGATACCTGTACAATACCTGCCACGGCTTGTCTCCGAGGGTATGCTGGTGAGCATATACCTCCACCCCGGTTGTATTGGTGAAACTAAGAGGCGGCAAATCGCTTTTGTAACGGAACAGCCCACCATAGTAGCCATTCACACCAAAGGACCAGGGATTATTCGCCTGAAGCGCAGTGATCTGGGCAACAGCATCAGGCTGGTAAAAACCCAGCACCAGCAGCACAGCCGCAGCTTGTATAGATTTGAACATCAAAAAAAACAACTGAACGAATAGCAATAGAAAATAAACCGGGTAGTAATAAAGAAGTAATGCTATGCCCTCGCTCGCCTCTGGCGAGTGTGAGTTATCAGGAGGCGTCCCGCCTCGTTTAACTATGTTATGATTGCTCAGCGGCCAGAGGCCGACCTATAGCTCACACTCGCCAGAGGCGACCTAGGGCAGCCGTAGCTGTATTTTTGAACCAGCATTACTTCTTTATCACTACCAATAAACCGAAGCACAGGCCTCAGAGATATATGCGAAGGTAGTTATTTTAGCGCCGGCTGATTCCTAAAAAGTCAGGATAGCAAGAGGCTACCGCTGTAACCGCACGGCAAGAGCCAGATCAGTTGCGACGGGCAGGCTTTTCAGCTGCAGTTTACCGCTTGAGGTGTGCTGCACCCTTTCAGTTGCAAGTACTTTTCCATCCCGGGTGTTCCAAAAGGTTACAGTATAGAATCCTGCCGCCATGTTGGGTATCGCAATGTCTACCTCCACTGGCGTGGCTTCGGGGTTCACTGTTTTTAGTTTTTTCTGAATTGTATCCGTGCGCAGCAGCCATACCACCGCCTGTTGCGCATCTGCGCAGGCAAAAACAGCTACGTTTGACTGGCTCACACGCACTTCTTCATTCAGGTTTTTCCGGCTGAAGTTTTTCCAGTCGATGAGCTGCACGAAAGCCGCCATGCTTTTCTGGGCGCGGCGCATGCCATGCGTCAAGGTGTGCGGGTGTCTGTTGGGCCAGCGCATGCCGCCGCCCGCCGCCCCGGACGCCAGGTGCGCCCATTGCATATGCCTGAAGTATTCATCGTCAAAATACTCCGGAAGTGTTTTATGCCTGTCTTTGAACAAATGGATAGGGCCGTGTTCGCTGTCAAAAAAAGGCCTGCTGCCCTGCAGGTGTTCCAGCGCCTCCCGCACCAGCCGACCGCTCACAAGCGCAGAGTCGACCGTGTTCTTCGGATAGTTGATGGTGGCTGCGTCATAAAAGTGGGTACTGGCAAAGTCGAGTTTCGGGTGCCTGAAAATCACTTCCGCCACAGCAGGGTGCTCCTGCAGCACCGGACCATACAACGACACCGTTTGCGGGTGGCTCCGCCCATATAGCCGTTGCTCCGTGTCCCGGACGTGCTGGCTCAGCTCATCTATAAAGCCGGCGAATATGTCTGTTCTACCGCCGGCGTGGGCAGGGTGTATTTCGTTCCAGAGGTCCCAGGCAAACAGCACCCCGCTCCCGCCCCATCGTTCGGCCGCAAAGCTGAGCCTATTTTTAATCGCCTGCAATGTTGCGGGGCACAGCAGCCACTCCGAACGCTTTTTGCAGGGTCCCCCGTTTTTGTGGTTGTAAGGGTGGTGCTTCCACCGGAGCCACATCCAGAACGTATCGACCGGGGTAAGCAGGATGCGGATGTTATAGCGGGCGCACAGATCAAAAAGATCATCCCAGAGCCTCACCATGTTTGGGGAGAACGTGCCGGCCGGCTTTTCGAAATACCGGTAGTCACCCTGCGCGTATTCCAGCATCAGCCGCAGGCAGGTAACGCCATGACCGGCCAGCCAAGCCAGGTGCCCCTCCACCTGCCGCAGGTTCTTACGCCGGAAAAGGCCGTCGAAGTCAGGCCAGGTGATGGCGTCGTTCTGCCCGATCGGTGTCCAGTTCTCCCCCTCCTCTGTTATAAAATAAGGTGCGCCTGGCGCCACCTGTATCCAGGGAAGGTCCTGTTTGAGTTCCTGCTTCGGCGGCAGCTTGCTTTTAACGGCAGACGCGTTCACCTTTGTTTGGTTTTTTACCTTCTCCAGCACGTTATAGCGTTTCTTTCTTTCTGCAAATATAGGTGGTAAGGATGCCGTGCAAATCGCAAAAGCTTTTAACACCAAGTGGAATACTACGGATTTTCGATGAAAAAAGCGTGCAGGAAAAACACTATGCTCAAATTCAATCTGCCCAATGGCCTTTTCCTGAGCAGCCATAACGGCTACCTTTGCTCCGCATATAACTTAAACTTAGGGATGGAAGAAGTGCAGGAAAAGAGCAAAGACCAGCGGAAAGGCATCAATATACAGAACGAGCGCTCTTTGCACGCCTCCCTGAAGCAGTGGTATGCGAAGCCGGAGGATCGCTTTGAGGTGCCTGTGGGAAGGTTTGTCATAGACCTTGTCCGGGGCGATCAGTTGGTGGAGATACAGACGCGCAATTTTTCGGCCATTCGCCACAAGCTGCATACCCTCGTCGAGACGCGGCGGGTGCATGTGCTGCACCCCATCACCCTGGAGAAATGGGTGCTGCAAGTGGATACTACCGGCACTAAAATAACTTCCCGAAGAAAGTCGCCTCACCGCGGCCACCTGACGGATCTGTTTGAAGAGCTGGTGCGCATCCCGGAGCTGCTGAAACACGAGAATTTCACGGTGGAGTTTCCGGTGATACGTGAAGAGGAAGTGCGCTGCCGCGACGGGAAAGGCAGCAAGCACCGGAATAGGGTCAGCATCAAAGACCGGAAGCTACTGGAAGTGATCAGCTCCCACCGCTTCGAAAACAGCGAAGACTTTCTGCAGTTCATCCCCCTTGGCATGCTGCAGCCTTTCTCCAACAAGTGCCTGGCAACTGCGCTGGGCCTGCCCCTGCACCGGTGCCGCCAGATCACCTACTGCCTCCGCAAAATGGGGACCATCGCTGCCGTTGGGAAAAAAGGGAATGAGTTGCTCTTCAGCACAAAGCAGGCTCTAGAGGTGGCCGCAGCCGGAGCATCCGAGCATATATAGCAAAGCTTTCAAAAGCGTTCACGGCACGTTAAGCAAAAACTTTATATATAGACCAGCCGTTTCAGAACCTTTGCTGGCACTTCCTGAGAAGCCAGCTACCGGATTTATATATAATGCCAGCTCCATGACTTCAAACTTAAGCACCGACACCCTCCTGAGAAAACAATTGGCTGAACTGCTGCACGGCGGCTTTGCCCCGAACGTGATCCTGCTGCGCGAGTTCCACCACGATAAAGCAGGCATACTTTTGGATGGCCTTCACTTCTCGGCCTGGGTGCTGCTGGGGCATATGCAGGCACGGCAGCAAACGCTGCTCCAGTTTATGAAATCCCCGGAACAGCATCCTGCCATTTGGCCCGAAGCGCACTGGCCGCAAAACCATACCCCGCAAAGCGAGCAGGAGTGGAACCAGGCCATTGACCGCTTCGAGTATGAGCTGAACGAGATGATCGCTTTGGTGCTGGACCCGAAAAATGATTTATTCAGGGTGCACAGCAACGGCAAAACTCTTTCCTGGGCAGCCATGACGGCCCTGCACCACAACGGCTACCACATCGGCCAGCTTAAAACGATGGGGCGGCAACTGGGGGTCTGGTAAATGTTCAGCGCTGGTACAACGGCTGCTGCGAAGCGATGATTTCCTGCTTCAGCTGCTCAAAATCCTGGTGCGGCGGCGCAGCGGCGTAGGTCATGGGCTGGTTTTTCGCTGTCGGGTAGTGCAGGAACCGGATCAGCGGCCCGGCGATCATATCGGCTTTTGCGACCTGCTCCTCCGTCAGCTGGTTCATCCAATAGCCGGACTTCCCTTTCCTGAGGTGCTTCGGGTTCTTCGCCCGGAGGGTGTCAAACCGCATCGCCTCCTGCAACTCCTCCCGCTGCGTCTCGCCCAGGTCAGTCTCCAGGTAAGCCAGCAGCCGCGCCAGCTCCTGCTGGAAATCCAGGAGGAAACCTTCGTAGAAAGCGATGTGGATGTTGTGGTGCCGGCTCAGGCGCAGGTGGTCGTACACGTGCCACACCCACTCCAGCAGCAGCTGCTCAAAATGCTTCTCCAGGTAGCGCTTCGGGTCCCGCTCCTCCTGAGGGTAATACTTCAGCATATAGGGTGAGGTGTAGTACCTGGCCGCTGAAATTGCCCGGTCGCGCGGATCCCGGATGATATAGACTTTCTTTCCGACCAGGTCCAGCAGTTCCGGGCTTCGCTTGCAGATGGGCGAGTGCGTCCATATATGATCGGTCTGGTTTATATAGGCCCTGATATCTTCCACCGGCATCCTGAATATACTGCTGATGCGGTAGCTGTACTGCAAATCGGTAATGTCAAGCACATCGATGCTGGCCTGGCTCGGGTAGTTCAGGTCCCAGGTTTTGGCCAGCTCATATATAGGCTGCCGCCTTATAAAGCTTTCGGGGTTTTGGCCGGTTTGGGAAAGGATATGCCGGATGATCTGGTAGAGCCAGAAGTTGCCGCACTTGGGCGCTCCGCCTTGCAGTATTTTCATTTTCTGAGGATTGTTTTCTGAGTACATCCAGACGGAAAGCGCCCTGCAAAGGTTAGGCGGGGTAACTTGATTGTGGTTTAACAGGTACAATGTGTAACAATCAGCCTACAGGCGCTATTCTAAAAACGCAGAAGAGATGAAGCACCTTTACCCTTTCTACTCCAAAGTGCGCCCTGAGCAGCGGAAGGACATGATGCAGCAGGAGCCCTGGCTCATCTGGCTCACCGGCCTGTCTGGCTCAGGTAAAAGCACACTGGCCGTGGGCCTCGAGCACTACCTGTTTCAAAAAGGCTACAAGGTGTACCTGCTCGATGGCGACAACATGCGCAGCGGCCTGAACAGTGACCTGGGTTTTACCAGGCAGGACCGAAAAGAAAACGTGCGGCGGGTAAGCGAAGTGGCCAAACTTATGCTGGATGCAGGCCTCGTGGTGATCGGGGCCTTTATTTCTCCTTATGAAGTAGAAAGGGCGCTGGTCAGGGAAACTGTCGGGTCCGACAGGTATACGGAGGTATATATAAACTGCCCGCTACAGGTATGTGAACAGCGTGATGTAAAAGGCCTGTATGACAAAGCGCAGCGCGGCCTTATCCCTGCCTTTACTGGCGTAAGTGCTCCCTACGAGGTTCCCGCAGCGCCGGATGTGATCGTAAAGACCGCTGAAGAATCCGTTGAAGACTCTTTGCGCAAGCTGATCGAAGTTGTGGAGCCCTTGTTGGTGAAGCAGCAGCAGGTTAAGCATAAACCGGATGTGCGGGGTATGGGCATTACCGGTGCAGCCTCTTAAGCAACCTGAATGAAAGTAAAACCACCCGATGCCCTGAGAAGGGATGATAAAATTGCCACACCAGCCTGCATAGATATGCTGCTGCAGACAGCGCGCCAGGCGGCCCTGGAAGCCGGCGCCGCCATCCAGGCCATATATGCCTGCGACGAGATAGAGGTGAACATCAAGCCGGACGATTCTCCCCTGACCAGAGCGGACAAAGCGGCGCACGACATCATCAGCAGGCATCTCGCCGCCACGGGATTGCCTGTGCTGTCGGAGGAAGGGGTGCACACGGCGTATGCGGTGAGGGCAACGTGGCCCTGGTACTGGCTGGTAGATCCGCTGGATGGCACAAAAGAATTCCTGAAAAGGAACGGTGAGTTTACGGTGAACATTGCGCTGATGCAACGCAACAGACCTGTAGCCGGAGTGGTTTTTGCCCCCTGCCTCTCTACGCTATACTATGGATCGAAACAGACAGGTATATATAAAGAGGAAGGAGAAAAACGGACGCAGCTGGCGCCGCTGCCGCACAGCGTTTCATTGGAGGCGCTGCTTCAAAAGGCAGCCGTCACGGTGGTAGCCTCCCGCTCGCACCGGACGCCGGAGACGGAGCGGTTCATAAACCAGTTCAGGAACGTGCGCCTGCTGTCCATGGGGAGTTCCCTGAAAATGATGCTCCTGGCAGAGGGAAAGGCCGACATCTACCCGCGCTTTGCCCCGACCATGGAATGGGACACAGCCGCCAGTCACGCGATCCTGATGGCACTGAATAGGGGGATTTACCTGCCTGACCTCAAAACAGAACTTATCTACAATAAGCAAGAGCTGTTGAATCCTTTCTTTGTGGCTTTATGATGCCGACTGCTCCCAAAAGTCCTCCATCAGATTCCCGCTCCTGCCCTTACCTGTCTGTTGCTTCCCTTTTTCCTGACATGGCTATATAGTGTCAGAATGCCCGAAGTCGCTGTTTCTGCCAACCCTCATTTCAAACTTATTTTCAATGGCTTACAACCATTTGCCGGTTTGCCGGGTCCTGCCTATAAGCGCCTATATGAATCTGCTATATAGATGCCATATAATCTTCACGGCTAAACCCTCTGTCATGAGAAACAGACCTTTACCTCCTCTTCAACGCGCGCTTATTGTGCTGCTGGCGCTGCTCCTCTGTGCCTGCTCCGACGATTGTGAGACCACGATCACCTATACCGTGCAGGAGCCGGTATATATGCTGCGGGCGGACCTGCGCGAGGCGGTACAGGTCACGCAGCCCCGAGTCCTGGAAAATCCCGGGAAGATATATGCCTTGGGGCATTATCTATTCGTGAACGAGGTGAACGAAGGCGTCCATGTCATTGACAATCAGGACCCCGCCTCGCCCCGGCTGCTTAGCTTCATACAGATTCCCGGTAACATTGACATGGCGGTGAAAGACAATATCCTGTATGCCGACAGCTATATCGACCTGGTGGCGCTGGATATCACGAATCCGCTGGATGTGAAGGAGGTGAAGCGCGTGGAGAATATCTTCCCGAGCTACGGCATGCTCGTCAGCGACACGTCCGCGGTTTTTGTCTCTGAATTCGTGCCCAAAACAGTTACCGAAGCCATCTCCTCCGACTGCGACACCAGGGGAAGAACGCATCAGCCTTTCCTTGATTTTACCGGTAGGGGCGCGTTCACGAATAGCGGTAATTCCGGCGCTGACGCCGGGGGAGGCGCGACAAACGGAAAGGGAGGGTCAATGGCCAGGTTTACAGTGGCCGGCAATCACCTCTACACCGTTAGCCTCTCGAACCTGCAGGTGTTTGATGTGAGCAGCGCCGCTGACCCCAAAACGGGCACCAGCATCCCCCTGGGATGGAACATCGAAACGATCTTCCCCTACCAGAACAAGCTTTTCATCGGCTCCAGCACCGGCATGCACATCTACGACAGCAGCAACCCGTCGAGCCCGGCGCTGCTCTCTATCTATGAGCACGTGCGTAGCTGTGACCCCGTGGTGGTGGAAGGCGACCTGGCCTGGGTGACGCTGCGGTCTGGCAATGCCTGCATGGGCTTCACCAACCAGCTCGAGGTGGTGGATATCAGCGATCCCCGAAGCCCTACCCTATTGAAGACATACCCGATGCTCAACCCGCATGGGTTAGGCATCGACGGGGAAGCGCTTTTCCTGTGCGAGGGCACGCACGGTTTAAAGGTTTTCAATATAAAAGATCATCTGGCGGTAGATCAGAACCTGCTCTCCCACTTTAAGGAACAGGACGCTTTTGACGTGATACCGCTTGGCGAAACTGTGCTTATGGTCGGGCAGGATGGGCTGTATCAGTACGACTACCGCGACCTAAGCAACGTAAAGCTCCTAAGTGTGATACCGGTACAACGAAAAACACCGGCGAGCTGATGAGGCGGAATTCACTCCTTCTCCTGCTCTGCCTGCTGCTCACCACACTTTGTCAGGCACAGTCCGACCAGGTAGACAAGCCCGCTGCAGGCAACCGGTATATGGGCCAGATAGAGTTGGGCTACCTCTACGGTAAAGTACATTATGCCAGTCAGAACACGGATGTTTCGGCGGCCTCCCCCACTGTCCAGGTATTCAACGGGTATCGTCTGGGCAGGGGCTTTGTGGTAGGCGCGTCTGTGGGCTTCGACTTCTATGATGATATCATGGTCACTCCTGTGGCACTTGGGGTACGGGGCGAGGTGCTGGATGCCCGCGTGAGTCCCACCTACAGCCTGGATGCCGGCTACGGCTCAACATTTCTGAGTGATGAGAGCGAGGAACAGAAGCTGGGCGGCGGCTGGCTGTTCAATCCCGCTGTCGGGCTCCGGGTGCGCACGGCAGAGAGCGGCAGCGCCTTCTCGTTTAACATCGGTTACAAAACCCAGCGCGTTTCCTCTCAAAGCAATTGGTGGAATAATTACATCGAGCAGAAAATAAACTACAGGCGTTTGTCACTCCGGATGGGTTTCATCTTCTGATGGCAGGCTTCTAACGCAGGTTGCGCTATATAAATCTGCTCTAAATCTTCTTGCTGAAAACCCACCCCCGCCCGTCCCAACGGGAATAAAAATTCGGTTTCTGGGTAAATTCCCTTCCAGTGGTTGACCCCCCTTTAAACGGAGGACCGGGGGTGGGGCATGTTTCGACATGGTAAGTATATCGAAAAAGGGGTCTCTATTCAGATGGTCTCCTGCTAAACGCCGACAGTGGCAGCGGGTAAATGCTCCGCTGCCACTGTCGGTCATATATGCAATCAATAAACTCTTTTTCTTGCCAACTCTCTTACGGTTTTGTATGCTGCGGTGGTTTATATCCCTTATTCACATCATCCAGCAGCAGCACCCAGTCATTATCCGGCCCGCTGGTAGGGGGTGTGAAGGTTCTACTTCCGGTGTTCTTGAATTTCCCGATAAAGGTAGAGGTGCCTGTGCGCGGGTTGTACCAGGAGGCGTTTACCTGCTTCCCGGAGATAATGCCCATGTTTACTTCGATGGGTTTGCCGGCTGTGCTATATATAAAGGCATAGTCTTCGCCCCGCGTAGCCTGGATGCGCTCTGTACCCGCATAGGCCTCCTGCACCAGT
The DNA here is from genome assembly GCF_039541895.1 of Pontibacter saemangeumensis. Classification (NCBI taxonomy): domain Bacteria; kingdom Pseudomonadati; phylum Bacteroidota; class Cytophagia; order Cytophagales; family Hymenobacteraceae; genus Pontibacter; species Pontibacter saemangeumensis. Next base: position 28,439 of record NZ_BAABHC010000009.1, on the reverse strand, counting down.
TGCTGGTCCGGCATACGCACCAGAAACGGCCTTGACTCTATCAGCGCGCGCACAAACGTCATCTGCCGCGCCCCCGGCAGGTCAAGCGACTCTTTCCAGGTTTTGGTTGGTCCGTTGATGCCTTCCCTGTTGGTGTCGTACATCTGCCAGATGTTGTGGCAGCCGTAAGTATGGCCATGGGCACCGGCAAACAAGTCCTGGTACGCTGCGCGCCGCACATCCCACGCCGCTGTATAGCCCTTCTCCTTTGCGTTGAAGCACATCGGGTGTTCTTCATAGATCGGCTCCCCGTCCATGGTGGGTTTAACGGGTTTCAGGTTGTAGTCGTGGGTGATTTTCTCATATACCTGCACATCGCGGCAGTGGCCGGTCTGGAACATGTTAAAGTCGAGCCAGGGGTCGTTGTGAAACCAGGTGGAGGAGCCGCCGTCTTCCTTCGGCTGGGGATGGAACGTCATCATCACGTTGTCCGCGTCACCGTCGCCTGCCCCGGCCACGATGCCCTCGGCCATGGCCCGCCAGATCGCCTCATCCTGCTCGTGGCGCGGCAAACGGTCGCCGCCCAAAACCCAGATAATGGGCTTGTCTTTGTAGCGGCGGCCAATGTACTCCCCATATACCCTCGCGTTCTCAGGAGTGAAAATCTCCGGCCCGACTCCCCAGCTGTTCTTGAAAATCTTGTCGCCCCAGGTAGGCAGCATGCCGATGGTCAGCCCCAGTTCCGCTGCCTTGTTCACGATGTAGTCCACGTGCTGGAAATAGGCATCATTGGGTTTGGTGGGGTCTTCGTTGTGCAGCGGCAGGTGCCCGTAAGGGTTCGGGTCGCGCAGGCCGTTGATCTCCGCCAGCGCCACCGCCTGTATCACGGTAAAGCCCTTTTCTGCCCGGTCTTTCAGATACATATCCGCCTCCTCGCGGTTCAGTCGGTGGAACAGCTCCCAGGCCGTATCGCCGAGGTAAAAGAACGGGGTTCCGTCTGCCTTTACCAGGTAACGCTGGTTGTCGCTCACGCGTAGATGCTGCGCCGCCGCCGGGATACTCAGTATTAAGCACGCCATCAAGATGCCCTGTTTTATAAGTTTATAATCCATATCGTAACAGACTGGTCAGTAATTATATATAAGCAAAAACCCTTTCTATTTCACACTTTCAGGAAGCGCAAAGGCCACATACTGGTCACCGGAGGGACTCCCGATTTTGCCGCCGCCGCAGGCAATCACCACATACTGCCTGCCGTTCAGGCTGTAGGTGGCAGGCGTGGCGTACCCGGCGGCAGGCAGTTGCGCCTCCCACAGCACCTTGCCACTTTCCTTGTCAAAAGCCCTGATTTTCTCGTCTTTGGTAGCCGCGATAAACACCAGACCGCCCTTCGTTACCAACGGACCGCCGTAGTTTTCGGTGCCAGTGGGCGGAATGCCTTTTTTTGTAAGCTCCTCATACTCCCCGAGGGGCACTTTCCAAAGCAATTTGCCGGTGTTCAGGTCAACGGCGTTCAGGGTGCCCCAGGGCGGTTTGATGCCTGGGTAGCCCTCTTTATCCAGGAAGCGGTTGTAGCCCGTCATGCGGTAAGGCACCTCGTCCATCACGCTTTTCTTTATCTTGTCGCTGCCGGTCGGCTCTTTGGGTGGAGCAGCCGAGGCGGCAGAGGCGGCCACCGCTGCGGCGCCTCTTTCTTCCTTGTGCAGCAGGAACCCTACGAGGGCCTGCTTCTCCTGCGCAGGAATCTGCCTGAAGGAAGGCATCATGTTCCTGCCGTTGTTGATAATGCTTAAAAGCTCTTTCTCCTTGAATTTTTCACCGATGCTCACCAGCGCCGGGTAAGAAGCGCCGTTTCCTTCCAGTTCATTGCCGTGGCAGGAGGCGCAGTATTTGGCGTAAGTGACGGGGCCGCTGTTTTCCTCCGTCAGGGCTTCCTGCTTTGGCACATCCACCATCGTTAGGCTCCAGGGCATCTCCGAGCTGTTCACGTACAGGATGCCGGTGGCAGGGTCCACGGCGGCTCCGCCCCACTCGCCTCCCCCGTCAAACCCGGGGAAAATCCACCCGCCGTTTTTGCTGGGCGGCGCGAACATCACCCGGTCCTGCACTTTTTTGTACTGCGCCATCATATGGGCGTGCGTTTCCGGCGTCAGGTCCGTGACCTGGTCGGGGCCAAAATCCTGGCGGGCAAAAGGCTCAGGCAGTGTCGGAATGGGCTGCGTGGGCCATACCTCCTCGCCTGCCAGACCGGTATTTGTCGGCACCGGCTTTTCCTCGATCGGAAAAACAGGCTTTCCGCTGGTTCTGTCGAAAAGGAATATATAGCCATGCTTCGTGATCTGGGCCACGGCATCGATGGTCCGGCCCTCGTGCTGCACCGTCACCAGGTTCGGGTTAGCCGCCAGATCCCGGTCCCAGAGGTCGTGGTGCACCACCTGGAAATGCCATATATACTTCCCGGTGCTCGCATCAAGTGCGATCAGGCTGTTGGCAAACAGGTTCTGCCCTTTCCGGATACCTCCGTAAAAATCTGGGGAGGCCGTGCCGGTGGGAACATAGACAATGCCTCTTTCCTCATCCAGCGCCATGCCAGCCCAGTTGTTGGCCCCCCCGATCCTGCGCCAGCTGTCGGGATTGTCCCAGGTATTGTAGCCTTTTTCTCCCGGGTAAGGGATGGTGTGGAATATCCAGCGGCGTTCGCCTGTGCGCACATCGAAAGCCCGGATGTGGCCCGGAATAGCATCCGCTCCCTCGGAGAGGCGCATGCCGGTGATATATAAATCCTTGTAAACAACGCCGGGCGTGGTTCCTACCGCATAGGCTTCCGAGGCATCGTACTCCAGGTCCAGGTTCTGCCGCAGGTCAATCCAGCCGCTCTCCCCAAAGCCGCTGACAGGCCGGCCCGTGGCGGCATCAATGGCATATAACTTAGGCCCCACGGCATACAGGATCCGCTGCTCTTTCCCGTCCTGGCCCTGCCAGTAGGTAACGCCCCTGCTCACGTTGAAGGACGCCATCTCGTCGGGATCTGCGCCGGGCAGGTGATAGGGGTCGAACAGCCATTTCTGCTCCCCGGTCGCGGCATCCAGGGCAAAGAGCTTCAACTTCGGCGAGGTGCCATAGAGCACCCCATCCACCACGATTGGATTGCACTGCATCTGGGACCGGTTGTCAGGGTCTTTGTCGCGGGTGCTGTACGTCCAGGCCACCTGCAGCTGTTGCACATTCTCTTTGTTGATGTCGGTGTTGGTGGAATAGCGGTTGCCGTCCTTGCTACCGGCATAGGTGCGCCAGCCGCTGTACCGATCCGTTTCCTGTTCCTGAACCGCATCGGTGCTTTTTCCGCAGCCCAGCACCAGGAAGGTTGCCAGGGGAAAGGCCATCCAATAAAGCTTTCTTCTCATTGCCAATAAGTTGACTCGTGTACGTAAGCAGATCTGCTGCCTCTTTTGCTAAGAATTTATAAATCCCTGCTGGCGTATTGCCAAAAATTTCAGAAACAATATACTTAATTCTGCGCAAGTCTCCTTCTTTTTGGGCAGGCACTTCTGCTTCTACAAAGTATCTGTAAGCGGGCATTGCATTTACAGATTTAGCATGAGGCAGCAGGCTGCTGATTTTTTTGCACCTATTTTCAAATATTCTTAAACTCTTCTTCTACATCAACCGTATATAAACATGGCTAAAAGTTGAAAAGTAATTTTCAAATATTTGTGAAGGCTCTCCATTTGTGAGAGCCTTCACTTTTTTATATATACCATTAGCAGATCAGCGCCTTTCTTTAGAAAACTAACTTACTACACAGGCTCATGGACGCAGAGGAACTACATCCAGCATGGGACGAGGAAAAATACCGGTTGCTGAACGCCCATTTCCGCCAGCAGATTAACACGCTGCTGCGCACAGATACTTACCTCGCCGATGCCGTCGCCGGGGGGAAAAGTCTGCAGCTGCAGGAGCTGATCGGCCGGATGACTGAGAAGGACCAGCGGCTTTGGCAGGAGTTCCTGGCGCTCGACCGGATAAAACTGCACCTCGATATGAAAGATCATCTGGAAGGCCGTGGCACCCCCTTTAGCCCACGCACCGGCTTCCAGGGCCCCTCCGGCACAAAAGACGATATAGGCGATGCCTGGTAGCAGGCAGCAGAGCTCTTTCTGTTCGTCCCGATGCAGCTGTTTATCCGATTATTTCGCTCCTCCTGATAAAGTAAGGCAATGGCCCATTATGGCTTCCCCGAAACAAATCCACTCAATTCCAAGTCGCAAAAAGCCTCTTCCATATATGGCTTCATCTTTTGAATTGAAAGAGATTGCGATTTTTACTGTATCAAAGGGAGGGTATATATGATCTGGTATAACAGTTACAAAAGCTGCGCCCGCAGCTATACGGTCCTATTTGTTTAATATACCTCCTACCCGCTTTTCTTATTTCAGATTGCTTATATTGGGTGTGTGCTTCCTTCCCGGGGAATTTTGCCGAACGGTTCTATTCATTTTATGTTCCTGCATGCCTGCTACTTAATGCATCATCTCTTAAAAACACTTTAACTCAAACTATATGAAGAACCCTGACGCCTTCTCCCTGAAAAGCTGCCTGTTATATATAGCACTCGTTCTACTGCTCTGTGGTGCCAGCATGCAAAAGACCTACAGCCAGGCGGAGGTAGCGGCATGGGGAAACATAAAAGGCATACGGATAGAGGGCCAATTGATGGAGTTTGAGACCAGCCTGCGGGTAGTGGGCAATGACTGGCGGCAAATCAGCGCAACGGGCAAAGAACGGCAGCGGCCAACATATGCGCGGGAGGGCAGGAAACAGATCGTGACCACCCGTATAGATAGCCTGCTCCTGACAGAGACGGTAGAAGACACGGGGACCGGGCAGGCAAAGGTAACGGTACAGGTAACCGCCAAAGCCGACACAAGCATTGCCGGTGTTTTTTTCAGCGTCGCGCTTCCGGGCGAAGAATTCTCTGAACGATCGGTCCAGCTGATCAAGCCATTGGGACAACCCCAGAAACCACAAACTACGGGTGGAGCGCAGGAACTGATGCGTGCCACGGCGAACGGCGTGAAGCTGATGACCAACAGCAGGCAGTTAGAGATCCTGTTCAGCGCGCCTGGCGTGGTTATCCTCACCCGTGGCTCCGCTGAGAACAGCAGGAACCTGCAGCTTTATCTGCCGGTGCACCTGGGGCCGGTCAAGCAGGGCCAGGTCGAGGAGCAAACGTTTCTGCTGCGAGCAACCGGGGAGATCGACAGGAAGCCTGTCACGCTGAAGTTAAACACCGCGGAGACGGGGCGGGCGTTTGCCGGCATCGGGGGTAACTTCAGGTTGCAAAATGCCAAAACAGACCCTCAGGTGATCGATTACAGCCTCCAGAACCTGCGTGTATCCTGGGGGCGCGTGGAAATGCCGTGGCACTTGTGGCAGCCCGAGCTAAAATCGGACCCTATCAAAGCAGCAAAGGCCGGAACATTGCACCCGCATGTGCAGCAATCAATGGAGATGGCGCAGCGCCTCTCTAAAATGAATATCCCCGTGATTCTTTCTGCCTGGTCGGGGCCGGCATGGGCGGTGGTGGGAGAACCAAAGCTGCGGCCGGGTCAGGACGGCGTGTGGGGGAACCCCTTGGCAGAAGCCAACATGAATGCCATCTATAAATCCATCGCTGATTATATAGCTTACCTGCGGGATGCCTATGGGGTGGAGGTGCAGCTGTTTTCCTTTAATGAGTCCGACCTGGGCATCAACATCCGACAGACGCCGGAAGAGCATGCCGCACTGATCCGGGGTCTTGGGGCCTATTTTGCAAAGCGAGGCCTGCAAACGAAACTGCTGCTGGGCGACAACTCCGATGCCAACTCCTACGCCTTTATATATCCGGCCATGGAAGACCCGAAAGCAAGGCCCTATATAGGTGCGCTGTCCTTCCACTCGTGGCGGGGATGGGAAAAGGAAACACTACAGAAGTGGTCAGACGCCGCCACAAAGCTCAACCTGCCGCTGATTGTGGGAGAAGGCAGTATCGACGCGGCCGCCTGGAACTACCCGGGGATATTTGAGGAGGAGACGTACGCCCGTGAAGAAATAAACCTCTATACCCGGATTCTGGCTATCTGTCAGCCGCTCACCATCCTGCAGTGGCAACTCACCGCCGACTACTCGCCGCTTTCCGGCGGGGGCATTTTTGGGGATACCTCCCCCCTTCGCCCCACGCAGCGTTTCTGGAACCTGAAACAACTTGGCGCCACTCCGGAAGGCCTGTTGGCGATGCCGGTTACGGCAGACAGGCCAAACATAACGAGTGCGGCCCTCGGCGACAACGGGAAGGGCCGCTACGTGGTGCACCTGGTGAACAACGGCGCTACCCGCGAAGTAACGCTCACCGGTCTTCCGGATCAGGTCAGGATGCTGCGCATATTCGTCACCGACAAATCCCGCGAGATGAATGAAGGCGCGCGCATCAGTGTGGTAAACGGACAGGCAAGGTTCACCCTCAACACCGGCAGCTTCACCAGTTTGATGACGGAAATTGCCGAAACCTCACAGACAAACCAGGATCCCAGGTAGCAGGTGCAGTGGGCACCACCAACTTATATATAGCATGACGCTGACATTCCGTTTGACATACCGCGCGTTGCATGGATAGAGGGGTCCGCCTGCAGGTGATGCACAAAGCCCTGCAAGGAAGCTGACTTTCAGGGTAAAGCTTTTGAAACGCTATTCTTCGGCACCCTCGATTGCTTCAGCTTCTTCGGCTGGGAAGTAAAGCCTGAAAGTGGTGCCGATCCCCTCTTCGCTCTCCACCTCTATTTTGCCGCCGGCATTGTCCATGATGCGCTTCACGATGTACAGCCCCATGCCGGTGCCGTCAACGTGCGCGTGGAAGCGTTTGAAGAGCGTGAATATCTTCGACAGGTTGTCCTCGCTCATTCCCAAGCCATTGTCAGCTACGGTCAGGGTTATATAGCCATCTTCCAGCTTTGTGAAAAGGCTGATCTCTGGCTTCCTTTCCGGGGCACTGTAGTTGATGGCGTTGATCACGAGGTTATATAGAATGCTATAGAGGTTCTTCCTTGAAAAGTTAATGCGGGAAGCCTCCGTAAAATCCACTTGCAGCTCGGCATCGGAAGAATTGATATGCTCCTGTATGTTAAGCTTCACGTTATGCAGCACCTCCAGTAGCTCAATTGACTCGGCGCCTCCGTCAACATCGCGCTGCACTTTCGCTATGTCCGTCAGGTCTTTTATCACGTTCTTGAATCGGCTGATCGATCCCTTCACCATATTGAACAGGGGCTCTGTCGGCATGCCCGGCAGCGGCCCTGCCTCCCCGATCTGGTCCTCTAAGAGCAGTACAAGGCCCTCGATATTGGCCACCGGGGCCTTCAGGTCATGAGAGGCCGTATAGACAAAGGTGTCGAGGTCGGCATTTACGCGCAGCAGGTGCTCGTTCGTGTGCTGCAGTTTCTCCTGCGTGGCCCGCAGGTCCGACAAGTCGATGAACGAGCCCAGCACGCGGTACGGGATCTGGTATTCGTTGTGCATGATATAGGCCCTGTTGGAAACATAGGCAAAGGAACCGTCTGCCCGTGCGATGCGGTACTCACCCGCCCATTGGTCTTTTCCATAGTTGATGGCGTTGTTAATGCCCTTCATGGTTTCCTCGCGGTCATCGGGGTGCACTTTCTCGAACCACCCTTTCACACCCGTTCCCATTTCGCTCACATCATACCCCAGAATGGCCGCCAGGCTATCGCTCCACCACAGCTCGTTGCTCACCAGGTTCCAGTCCCAGACCACATCGTTCGTCGCCATCGAAACCAGCCTGAACCGCTCCTCGCTGGAAGCCAGTTCCTGCGTACGTTCCTCCACGCGCCGCTCCAGCTCATCGTTCAGCCTGATCAGGTTCTCCTCTGCCTTCTTCAGCTCCTCATAGGCCATCAGGATCTTTTCCTCGCTGTTCTTCTTGGCCGTGATATCCGCCATCGTTACCGTCAGGCCGTCTCCCATCTTCACGGCCGCGATCTCATACCACGCCTTCTGCCTGTTTATCTGCAGCTGCTGCTCAATGTGCAGCGGCTGCCCGGACTCCACCACGTTCTCGTACTTCTTTAGCAGGCCGCTTTTCTTCAGAAAACCCAACTCCTGCTGCACACCCGTACCGGTTAGCTCGGCATATGTTTTTCCGATGAGTTCCTCCGCCTGCCGGTTCAACAGGGTCCAGTTGAAATCAACGATGGCCTGCTTTTCGTTTCGCACAGCCTTGAAAGCCATAATACTGCTCAGGGAACTGTTGAGCACCCCCTGCACCACGTTGCTAAGCGTTTTGAGAGTCGTGATGTCCACGAACGACAGCACCACCCCGTCCTTGTTGCCATCGTGCTTCAGGTAAGGGATAATGCGCATGAGGTAGTACTGCCCTTTGGCGGTTTCTATCTCCTGCTCTACCTCGGATGAAGTGTTGTTCACATACTGGATATCCTCCAACAGGCGCGAATAGTTCAGGTTATGCGACAGGTGGTGAATTGGCCTGCCCACATCGCTGTCGATGATGTTGATGATCTCTTTGACGATGGGCGTAAACTTACGGATCACAAGGTGATGGTCCACGAATAGCTGCCCGATGTTGGAGCTTCGGATATAGTTGTCCAGGTCCTCGTTCAATTCCTGCAGTTCCTTTATTTTGAGCTGGTGCTCCGAGTTAACCGTGTGCAGCTCTTCGTTCAGCGACTGCATCTCCTCGTTGGAGCTTTGCAGCTCCTCGTTGCTCGACATCAGCTCCTCGTTGCTGGACTGCAGCTCCTCGTTGGAGGTACTCAGGTCCTGTACCGTCAGATGGAGGCTCTCGCGCGCTTCCTTCAGCTCCAGTTCCATCGTGGTCAGTTGCTGGTAATAGTCCGCCTCCAGAACAGTGGAGGCCTCTGTTATTTTAAGCGGGGAATTGGCAGGGCCCTGCTCCTGCAGCAGCACGAGAATCACCTTGGGCTGGTTCGGGTCTGTTAAAACAGGTTTCATCGAGACGTGCACCATCTGCTCCTTCTTATCGACCTTAATCGTCACCGGGCGGGCGACTATCTTTTTGTTTTGCTTCAGCGCCTTCCGGATGCCCACGCTCAAGGTGACGGCCAGCTCCTCAGAAACCATCTTCAGCAGGTTAAAATGCAGCCGCCTGTCTGGGAATTTCAGAAAACGGTTGATGTCGCCGATCCCGTGCAGCAGTTGGTAGTTCTCATCCACATACAGGCCCGTCACCTTGAAGTCCTCGGCAACGGCGTCCATGAAGAGATCGTTGTACTTCGCCACGTGCGAAACCTTATACCCCCCAGTCTGGCTTGATGCTGCCACCGGTGGCGTGTAGTCCGTGATCCCGTACCGCTGCTGTATGGCATTCCCTTCTTTCACCTTTCGGTACAATTTCCATTTACGGTTTTCCTCAGAGAACAACATCTTCAGTTCCCCGATGTGCTCACTGGGGCCCAAGAGCAGGTAGCCCTTCAGGTTCAGGGCATACGGGAAAAGGGAAAGCACCTTGTTCTGTAGCCCCGGATTGAGGTATATGAGCATGTTACGGCACGTGATCAGGTCGATCTTGCTGAACGGGGGGTCTTTCTGAAGATCGTGCTGCGCAAACACCACCAGCCGCCGGATCTCCTCGCTTACCACATACCGCGTGCCCTTGAGGTGAAAGAAGCGCTGCAGGCGATCTGCGCTGATGTCTTCGGAGATGGCTGCCGGGTAAACTCCCTTAGAAGCCTGCGATACGGCCCGCTGGTCTATGTCGGTGGCGAAAAGCTTCACCATGGGCTCCCGCCCCAGACGCTGGTAAGCCTCCCGGAATAAGATAGCCAGGGAATATACTTCCTCGCCTGTGCTACAGGCGGCTACCCACACCTTCACGGGCTCATCCACATCCTTGCCAGCGATTATTTCGGGAATCACCTCCTGCTCAAGCAGCTCAAAGGCCTCTTTGTCCCTGAAAAACCTGGTGACGTTGATAAAGAATTCCTGGCAAAGCTGCTTGATCTCGGCCGGGTTCTCCTGCAGATAATCCAGGTAGCCATGCAGATCGCTCACCCTCAGGTAATCCATCCGTTTCCGGATTCTGCGGTTAATAGTGGCCTTCTTATAATTGTTGAAGTCGGTATTGGTATGGGCGCAGACAAGGTCCAGAATTTCATTCAGCACTTCCTCTTCGTCCTGCACGTCTCTGTCTTTTATGGCCGACAGCACCAACGGAACTTTCCGGGTGTACTCCATTATTTCATGCGGCATCAGGTCAGGCGGCAACACATAATCCACAAACCCGGCCTCAATGGCACTGCGGGGCATCCCGTCGAACTTAGCGGAAGCCGGCTCCTGCACCACCACCATGCCCCCGGCTGCCTTGATCGCTTTGATGCCCTTGGTGCCGTCGGTGCCTGTGCCGGACAGCACCACGCCGATGGCATAGCGGCCACGGTCCTTGGCCAAGGACTCAAAGAAAACATCTATAGCATAATTGGGCTCCCGGTTCCGCTCCTTGCTGATCAGGCGCAGCCGTCCGTGCTCGATGGTCAGCTGCTTGCCGCTGGGCAGCACATAAACACAGTTTGGCTTGGTGAGCATTTTATCCTCGGCCTCCTGCACCTGCATGCGCGTGTGCTTCGTGAGCAGTTCCGCCATCAGGCTTTTGTGGTCCGGCGACAGGTGCTGAATGATGACGAAGGAAAAGCTGGAGTTATTGGGGAAATGGTCGAAGAGGATATGGATGGCCTCCAAACCCCCGGCAGAGGCGCCGATGCCAACGAGGTAATGATCTGAGGGCGGCGTAGGCAGCGCTGATGTACGCTCTGGTGTTTTCATGTCAATCATGCATCTCTCCAAAATTCCGGCAGGAACTGGTTTTTTTGTTACTTCTCCTTGATGATTTTCTCCAGTACAGAACTTCGCAGGACCTCCGCGGCCTCCAACTCTTCCGCCTGCCAGGGCAGCGATGTATACTTCACCGTCTCCTGGTAGGTTGCGAAAGAATTGCGCGGGTGGTACGTCTTACCGTCCGGTTCCAGTTGGATGGCATTGTTCGGGTCGCCTCCCCAACGCACTGTCTGGATTACCTCCGGGCGGAAACCCAGTATATATTCGCCCTGGTCTGCATTGATGGGCAGGGCGATGAGGCCGCTTGCAACCTCTTTGTAATCTTTGCTCCTGGCATATAAATGCGGAAGGCTGTCGGTGGCCATCAGCCTGTCTGTTTTGCTGCGCCGCAACCACCCTGCCAGTTCTTTCAGCTCCTGCCTGCCGGGGGTTTCACCGCTCGTCCAGATGCTGCCCTCATACAGCACCGCCGCGCCCGTCAAGGCCAGCAGGTGCTGCAGACTTGTATCCCCGCTCAAAATCCCACTTACAAAATCCGGGCTCCCGTACAATTGCCCCAATAACCGGCCATGAACTCCGTGCAGCTTTGCCCGGAGCAGGATGGCGCGCTCCTTCTCTTTTGCCGCCAACTGCGCAGAAATGATACCAGAGAGCAGTTCCAGGGCTGAGCGCAATTCGTAACTCGGGCTGATGGCATCCCTGTGATGGCACGAGATAAGCCCCCACAGTTTGTTGTCAATAATCAGGGGCAGCGACATGGAAGCCATCACACCCAGGTTGGCGAGGTACTCGAGGTGTACGGCTGCCACACTGCGCAAATTGCAGTCCGAAAGATCGGTGAAGCGCTGCGTCAGTGGATTAACGATTGGGATGAGGCGCACCGGCTCGTAGATGCGGGTGGGAATGAGGCGGTATGGATTGCTGAAGTAAAGGTCACGCGCCTGCTTGGGCACATCTGAAGCCGGGAAGCGCAGGTCCATGTAATCGTCCATGCTTTCCTCTTTGGCTTGTGCTATCACGATGCCATTCCACTGCGGGTCGAACTGGTATACCAGCACGCGGTCAAAATTAGTCAGTTTTTTCACTTCTGAGGCGGCGATGTCTGCTGCTTCTGCGGTATCGCCAGCCTGCTTTAGCAACGAGGTAATGTATTTGATTTGCTGATAAAGCCCTATGAACGAACGCTCTGCAGCGGTCTCGGTATTTTCCTCCAACTCTATCAGCAACTGTCCCTCCTTTAGGTGCACGAGCGCGTTAAAACTTCGCTGCTCCCCCTTTGCCTGCCATGTCAGACTGAGGGGTATCTTTTCCTGATTGTTGTGGGCACTTATCTTAGTTCTGAGTTCCTCAAGCTGGCCGTCGGGCAGAAACAGCGACAAGGGCTGCTCCAGCAATTCTTCCACAGGTATATATAAATGCTGGCCCGCATTCTCGCTGGCCTGCACTATGCGCAATGTACTTCTGTCAAGCACCAGCAGTATGCCGTGCGGCTGTATCAGGTTTACGAGGTGCAGCGGAATGCTCCCGCAAAATTCAGAGTCATAGTTTTTAGCAATGGTTATGTTAACCTTAGCTGAGTTTTCATCCATTCAAAAAAATTTAAATACCCCACCAGAGTAGATTTAAGGCTTTGAGCAGGCAGCCATACTGATAGCACAAGACCTGGCATGTGCCGGCAACGAGAGAATTATATTAAGCCCTTCCCCTACCGATCATTCAAGACAACTCATTCTGCTTCTTTGCCTATATACAAACATGTGCTGCCATGGCAATGGAAGCCATTATCTGACCCTTACACGCAATTGCGGGATGCCATGCGCCCACTTCCAAACATGCCTTCTGCCCTAAGGTTCTAAAAGCCGGGTAAGGCCACCTCAAAATTACTGGATATACATGAGCTAATCAATACGACAAGAGGATGGAATTCTATATATCAGGATACTGTCCGCACTTTTAAATCAATTTCACGGTCATCAGCAGCCCTACATAAATAGGATTCAAATTTACCATCATGATAGTGCAAACGTCAGAAGTGGTTCGGGACGTTTACTAACAAAATTCTCTTGCTTTTCTTTCATTTTGAACCCTGCGTTTGCTCTTCTTTTCTCAACTGTCAATTCTCCTCGCCCATATTATATGCCATGGAAGGTGCTTTTTCGTCTGAATTATATATGCCCTCGCTCGGTTGCCTCATCCATGTACTGACGTCAAAACAAATGAGAAACCTGAGATAAAAACAATTGAAGGCAGGCAGCGCGGCGATTTCGCAGCAATACGTGGAGCAGCAGGAGGCGGTAGCACGCCTTAGTTCCTGATCTATATAAAGCCAACTATAGTGATGACCTGGCTGATCCTCAAAATCTTAAGGTATCGTTGGTGACAATTCACCGCGCCTGTTTATATATGCTCTCCTGTCACTTCTGAAGCGCGCACTTCCCCACCACGGTGTTGTAAGGGAGTAAGCTGTTAACAGAATCATACCTGTGAGCGATACCTGTCCTGATATAATCAGCCTATATATGCTATCTCTGTAATTCTTTGCGCTATTTCCTCCCACCGTTCCTCCTGCAGCAGATGGCTTGCCTTCAGCGTATAGAGGTGCTCTAACTCAGCCGCTTCCATGATTTCAAACCCATAGCGCCTGAAAGTAAGCCCGGGGTCTTCGGCGCCCCAGATGACCTGCACAGGATATGGCGTGTACTTCACGGCCTTTAAGCAAAGGTCCCTGAACTCAATGGAATGGTCGAAGTTGCGCATTATTTTAAGGAAAGCCTTGCCGCCATCCTCCCGTTTCAGCAAGTCCACGTAGGCGTAAACTTCCTCTTTGGTGATGCGCTCATGGTCTACAGTGCCTACGCTCTTGAACATCATGTACCAGGTGCGGTGGCGCAGCGCTGCCAGTTGCAATTCGCCTATTACGCGCTTCTCAAACGGGCGCATGGGCATCGGCTTCTGAAAATTCACCACATCCACCCACGTGTTCAGGATGGTGAGCGACAGGATCCTGTCCGGGTGCGTGGCCGCAAGCGCAAAGCCGATGGGCCCGCCTATGTCGTGCACCACGAGGTGGTATTTCTCCAGCCCCAGTTGCTGGGCGGCATTCGCCAGGAAGCGGGCAAAGTTGCCGAAAGAGTAATCGAATCCGGAGGGCCGCTCGGCCAGCCCCAGCCCGGGCAGGTCTATGGAAACACCCCGAAATCCTCTCTGTGCGAGTGAGCGGACTACGTTGCGGTACAAAAAGGAGGAAGTGGGTACACCGTGAAGACAGAGCACGGCTTCACCGCTTCCCTGGTCAAGCGCAAAGGTCTGCACACCATCTACTGTAAAAAACTTTCCTGAGTCTTTGTGCCTGGCTATTACCTGTTCCACCGTGCGTTTGTCTTTCATATACCTGGTTGTTTTTGTAGTTCCCACAGGCAGGTATACTCTTCCTGCGCTCCTGCTGTTACCTCCCACCGTTGATTCTGTCCTGATTTAATGCTGCTGCACGTGGGGAGGATTTCTTACCGCCATACCTCCTTCCAGTACAGTCTTTGATTAGAAATGCTTATTTTTGTCCGGCATCTGACGAAGAAGCGGGTTTGTTCGAATGTTTAAGGCCTTGCTCCGCTCATCCTTGCAGTGCAATGTTTTTTCGCCGGGAGCATTTATATAAGAAGGCAATATGAATCAATACCCACCTGAGATTAGGTCTGTGCAGGTTACGCGGTACGTCACGCCCTTGCGGGAGGGCGGTTCTCTGCCTGCGCTGGTAGAGGCTGACGATGAATTTATGTATGTGCTCAAGTTCCGGGGCGCCGGGCAGGGCGTGAAGGCGCTGATCGCCGAACTGATTGGCGGGGAAGTGGCGCGTGCGCTGGGGCTGCGGGTGCCGGAGCTGGTGTTCGCCACGCTCGACGAAGCCTTTGGCCGCACCGAGCCCGACGAGGAAATCCAGGACCTGCTCCGGGCGAGCGAAGGGCTGAACCTAGGACTGCATTACCTCTCCGGCGCCATCACCTTCGATGCCCTGGTAACTACCGTAACTCCCACCCTCGCCTCACAGATCGTGTGGCTGGATTGCCTGCTCACCAACGTAGACCGCACGCCCCGCAATACCAATATGCTCATGTGGCACAAGGACCTCTGGCTGATCGACCACGGGGCCTCGCTCTTTTTCCACCATTCCTGGCAAAACTGGGAGCAACAGGCCCGGCGGCCCTTTGTGCAGGTAAAGGACCATGTTTTGCTCCCGCAGGCCAACGAACTGGATGCCGTGGATGCTGCTTTCCGCGCTTTATTAACGCCTGACCGCCTGCGGGCTATTGTTGGCCTGGTACCCGATGCATGGTTTGAAGGCGAGTCGCCGTTTGCCTCTGCCGAGGAGCACCGGCGGGCCTACGTCCACTTCCTCGAGACCCGAATCGCTCATTCCGAAATTTTCATTCAAGAAGCGCAACATGCCAGAAAAGCACTTATTTGAGTATGCCGTTATTCGCGTAGTGCCCTGCGTCGCGCGCGAGGAATTCCTGAATGTCGGCGTCATTCTATATTGTGCGGCGAAGGGTTTCCTGCAGACGGCGTACCACCTGGACGAGGCACGACTGCGGGCATTTACGAAGGAGGTGGATATAACTGAACTGGAGGAGCGGCTTCAGGCCTTAGCTCGTATCTGCAAAGGGGGCAAGACTGGCGGAACTATTGGCCAGCTGCCGGTGGCCTCGCGCTTCCGATGGCTTACCGCCACGCGCAGCACGGTGGTGCAGACCTCCCCTGTTCATCCGGGTTTATGCACCGATCCACAGGACACGCTCGACCGGCTCTATCACCAATTAGTATTGTAGAGGGCTGCAGCTATATATAATCCCAACCCTACAGTCACAAACCTTACCGAAGGCTGTTTTTCATTGGGTATATACAGAGGACTTGTGCTCCAGGTGCTGCCTCACGGCCAACTCAGAGCATATTGTTCCTAATAATCCGCCCCGCCTGCTGGCGCAGCATCTTATCCATAACCTGCACGCAGGTTTTCAGCTTAGGCTTGCTCCTGTCGGGTAAGGGTAACTTTCCTGATTAGGGCATTCTGGCGCGGGTGAATGACATCTGCCTTGTCTCGCAAGGGGGCGCCTCCCCTTTTAGCGAGCACCGCCTTGATTTCCGCCATAATGGACAGCGCGATTTCCTCGGAGGTCTCTGCGCCGATATCCAAGCCAGTCGGTCCATGGAGGACTTGGCGCTGCACATCCGTTACCCGCACCCCCTCCTCCCGCAGTTCATCCAGCATCCGGTCCAGCTTTTTCTTCGGACCCAGGGCACCGATATAGGGAAGCTGCAGCGGCAGGAGGTGCCGGAGCACCGCGAGGTCATAGTTATAGTTATGCGTCATCAGCACGAAAACGGTGAGGCTGTCGGGGGATATATGGGAGAGCACCTGCTCAGGCTTAGACACCAGGACCTGCGTCGCCAGCGGGAACCGCGCCGTGGTGGCATAGTTGGCGCGGCCGTCCACCACGGTAATTTGCCAGCCCAGCACGGCTGCCAGTTGCACAAGCGGAATAGCATCGTTGCCGGCTCCCACCACCACCAGCGAAACAGCCGGCTTCAGCACTTCCACAAAAACTGTTAATGGCTGCGCTCCTTCGTAGGCGGCAAAGGAAGAAGCGCCCGTCTGGAGCGCCTCCCGTGCATTTGCCTCCAGCGCAGCCTGTAGGCCTTCATCAGGAAGCAGGCACCCTGTTATCTCCTGGTTTTGCTCCATCAGGAAACAGGTACCGATCTGCTCCGCCTTTTTATCCGCCAGCGAGAACAAGGTGACTAGCACGGCTGTCTGCCTGTGCCGTAGAAAGGCCTTGAGCAGCTGAATCGGGTTCGATGGATTTTTAGCGTCTATCGGCTCGATCAGGATCTGGATAATGCCGTTGCAGCCCAGGCCCACGCCCAGTTGGGCATCGTCTTCATCGGTGGTGTCGTAGGTGACGAGCATCGCCTGCTGCTGCACCATCACGAGGCGCGCTTTACGCAGGGCATCGCCTTCCAGGCAGCCGCCGCTGATGGCGCCTGTCAGCTTTCCGTCGTCGGTCACCAGCATACGCGCGCCCGGTCGACGGTACGAGGAGCCCTGCACGTGCACGACTGTCGCAAGCGCCGTCTGCTTGCCCTCCCGCTGCGCGGCGTCATAAGCCAACACGATGTCCTTTACTTCTTTCATGCCAAAGCTGTTTATATATAGAACAGAAAAGACTGTCATATATATGAACAGCCTCTCCTGATTATGTTTCAATGTACGTTTACGATGCCCTCCCTGCTCACATCACCTTGTCCAGCGTGATCGGCAGTTCGCGGATGCGCTTTCCGGTGGCATGGTACACGGCGTTCGCAATGGCCGGCGCCACTCCCACAATGCCGATCTCCCCCAGGCCCTTGGCACCCAGCGGGTTCACGATGTCGTCGTGCTCTTCTACAAAAATAACATCTATATCGGGAATATCCGCATTTACCGGCACGTGGTACTCGGCTAAGTTATGGTTCATGAAACGGCCAAAGGTGTTATCCATCAGCGACTCCTCCTCCAGCGCCATCCCGATGCCCCATACCACACCGCCCAGGATCTGGCTTTTCGCGGTTTTGGTGTTGATGATGCGCCCGCCCGCGATGGCACTTACCACCCGCGTTACTTTTATAGTTCCAAGGTCCTCGTCTACTTTCACCTCCACGAAAGCGGCGGAGTGCGAGTAAGGAGCATAGTTCTTCTGCTCTGAGGCAGGTTTCGAGGTTACCTCTTCTTCAATCGCATTGACTTCCCGCTCCTGCAGGATACGCGTTACCGCCAGCGCTTTGGAAGCGTCGCTCTTCAGCCGCAGCTCCCCATCCGCAAAGGTCACCTCCTCAAAGCTTGCGGTGGCGAACGGTGAGTTCTCCACCTTGCGCGCGAGCTTCAGCAGTTTCTCTCCCACCGAATCACACACCTGCTTCACGGCAGATCCCACCGAGGAAACCGTCCAGGAACCTCCTTCCAGGGGCGCTTCCGGCAACGCGGAGTCACCAAGCTTGAATGTCACGTCCTCCAGCGGCAAGCCCAGGGCCTCGGCGGCAATCTGCGTCATCACGGTATAAGTACCCGTTCCAATGTCGGCGGTGGCACTGCTCACGGTAAGTTTTCCATCCGGTGTCAGGAGGGCTTTGGCGCTCGCCTGCTGCTGTTTTGCTTCCCACGCGCCGGTGGCCATCCCCCACCCGATGAGCTGGTGCCCTTCCTTCATGGAGCGCGCCTCCGGGTTGCGCTTGTGCCAGCCGAACCGCTCGGCACCCTGGCGGTAACACTCACGGAGTTCTTTACTCGAAAAAGGCGCGTTATTACTCTGATCTTCCTCCGTGTAATTTTTCAGCCGCAACTCCACCGGATCGATACCGGCGGCGGCGGCCAGTTCGTCCATGGCACTCTCCAGGGCGAACAAACCGGTAGAGCCGCCGGGCGCGCGCATGTCCAGCGGGGTGTACACATCCAGACTGATGAGTTTGTGATCGAAGGCCGCGTTTTCGCTTTTGTATAAGGTGTTCGGCCATACCACCACATTCTCAGAGTAGTCCTCAAACTTGGAAGTCTCTGCAAACGCCTCCTGGCGCACCGCCTGTAGGGTGCCATCGGCAGCGCAACCCAACTGGAAATGCTGGACGGTAGCCGGGCGGTGCCCGAAGGAGAACATCTGCTGCCGGGTAAGCACCACTCTTACGGAGCGCTTCATCTCAAGGGCGGCCATCACGGCCAGGAACAGCTGGTACTGCGGCCGCAGCCCGGAACCGAAGGCCCCTCCCACAAATGGGGAGATCACGAGCGCCTCTTTGGAGGACAAACCGAAGATCTGGCTGATGTAGTTCTGGCTGTTCTTGACGCTTTGCGTCTTGTCATATACCGTCAGGGTGCCGTCTTCTTCCCAGATGGCCGTGGAGGCATGCATCTCCATGGGGTTGTGGTGCTCCGACGGGTGCGTGTACTCCTGCTCCACTTTCACGGCGGCGCTGGCAAAGGCAGCATCCACATCCCCGCGCGAGTCTGGCGGCGGCGTCGACTTGTATTTCTTGGGGGTGTAGGCCTGCGCGCGGTTTGCCTTCAGGTCCGTGGTATGGGGAGCTTCCTCATATACCACCTTCACCAGGGTAGCGCCATAGCGGGCCGCCTCGAATGTTTCGGCTACGACCAGGGCGATGGGCTGCTGGCTGAACTGGATTTCGCTGTTGTAAAGCGGCCGGAACGGGGAGCCGGGTGGCGAGTCCTCATCCTGGTAACTCTTATCGAACCAGGCGCTTGGCGGCCTATTTTCATGCGTTAACACCTGCAGCACCCCCTCCAGTTGCAGCGCCTCGTTGGTGTCGATCTCCGCTATGTTACCCCTGGCGATCTCGCTGGATACCACATAGCCATATAGCAGGCCCGGCACATGGAACTCTGCCGCGTACTTTGCCCCGCCTGTCACTTTCAACCGGCCGTCGACGCGGTTGGTAGGTTTTCCTATATAATCTGTTCTCATGCTTTATCCTCCCTTTCTGTTGCCTGCTGCAGCGCCCGCACAATCGCCCGCTTTGCCAGTTCTATTTTAAAGGTGTTGTGGCCGTAGCCGGTGGCACCTGCTATATAAGCCTCCGCCACTTTCCGGAAGTTTTCCGCTGTGGCCTTTTGGCCGGTCAGCAGGGCCTCCGCCTCCGGCACGCGCCATGGCTTGTGGGCCACACCTCCCAGTGCTACGCGCGCTTCCTTGATCGTGCCATCCACTATCTCCATGCAGGCAGCCACCGAAACCAGCGCAAAGGCATAGGACGCGCGGTCGCGTACCTTGACATAAGCATAATGTTCGGCAAAGCCTTTGGCCGGCAACTCAATGGCGGTGATGATTTCCGCTTCCCCTAAATTGGTGTCCAGGTGCGGCGTGTTGCCGGGAAGGCGGTGGAAATCCGCCATCGCGATCTTCCGCTCGCCATCCGGTCCGGAAACCAGTACCGTCGCTTCCAGCGCGGCCAACGCCACCGCCATGTCGGAAGGGTGCGTGGCGATGCAGTGCTCGCTTTCCCCTAAAATGGCATGGATGCGGTTGAACCCGTGGATGGCGGAGCAGCCTGTGCCTGGCTCGCGCTTGTTGCAGGGCGTCGATTTATCATAGAAGTAGTAGCAGCGGGTGCGCTGCAGCAGGTTCCCCCCGTCGGTGGCTTTATTACGGAGTTGGGCCGTAGCGCCTGCCAGTATCGCGTGCGAGAGCACCGGGTAGCGCTTCTCCACCTGCTCGTGGTAAGCTGTGTCAGCATTAGTAACCAAGGCCCCAAGGCGAAGGCCACCCGCTGCTGTTTCCTCAACCGAACTTAATGCTAAGCGGGTGATGTCGATGAGGTGGCGCGGGTGCAGCACGTCGATCTTCATCAGGTCGAGCAGGTTGGTGCCACCGGCGATGAACGTTGCCTCTTTGTTGCCGGCTATCTCCTGTACGGCCCCGGCTACATCGGCGGCCCTGGAATAGGTGAAGCTCCTCATTTGGCCTTGCTCCTTTCCAGCGCTTCCTGCACCACTTTCACAATGTTGCTGTAGGCCCCGCAGCGGCAGATGTTGCCGCTCATCAGGTCCCGGATATCGTCTAATGTCTTCGCTTTCCCCTCGTTGATCAGCCCGATGGTGGAGCAGATCTGGCCGGGGGTGCAGTAGCCGCACTGGAACGCGTCGTGGTCGATAAAAGCTTGCTGAACGGGGTGCAGCTCCTCCCCTTTTGCCAGCCCTTCGATGGTGGTGATGTCGGAGCCGTCGTGCATCACGGCCAGCGTGAGGCAGGAGTTAATGCGTTTTCCGTCCAGCAGGATGGTGCAGGCGCCGCACTGCCCGTGGTCGCAGCCCTTCTTGGTGCCGGTCAGGTGCAGGTGCTCCCGCAGCAGGTCGAGCAGCGACGTCCAGGGCTCCAACTGCAGTTGCATTTCCGTTTCGTTGATGGTCAGCGTCACCGTTTGCCTGGGTGGTAGCCAGGGCGCAGCGCGTTCAATGGTTTCCGTTTCCGGTTTGTTTTTCATATGCTTGGGGTCGAGGTGGTAGAAAAATCAACGGTCGTTCACAGCTGCCTATACCGCAGCAGAGATTCTTAATACTCCAGTTCATGCGGCATATTCCCTCATGCTGATCATATGCAGGAGAAAGACGGTAAGACTGTCGCTTGTTCATACGCGCTCCTTTTTAGCCGGTTTAAGTAATAGCGCCATAAGTTATGATCACACCATTTAAAATCCGGTTGACCTCCTACCTGTAAAACAAACGGGGTATCCTTCTGTTTAAGTTGATGAAAAAAGTATTTGGGTTACCGCAAACCTGTGGGTGCTTGAACGCTTTCCGGCTTTTTTGACTTTATATAGGGCAATCCCTTTCAAAGGCTTTCTTAAACTGCCCGCAATTGGATACTTTATCAGGAGCAAGCAGCAATGGAAAACATTCGCGCAGCGGATGCAGTAGCAAATGAGCATACTGACAACGGATGTGATAATTAAAACGAAGAAGACATGAGCGACGAAGAAAACAGATATGAATTGGCCACCTTTGCCGGCGGTTGCTTCTGGTGCATGGTAAAGCCTTTCGACCAATGGCCGGGCATCAAAAAAGTAGTATCGGGGTACACCGGCGGAAACGTAGAAAACCCGACCTACGAGCAGGTCTGCTCGGATACCACCGGACATTACGAGGCGGTGCAGATCACTTTCGACCCCAGCGTAATCTCCTACAGGGAGCTGCTGGAAGTTTTCTGGCAGCAGGTAGACCCGACGGATGCCGGCGGGCAGTTCGGCGACCGGGGCTCCTCTTATCAAACCGCTATCTTCTACCACTCTGAAGAGCAGAAACAGCAGGCAGAAGATTCAAAAAAGGAATTGGCAGAGAAGGGACCTTTTTCACAACCCATCGTAACGCCCATTTTGCCTGCCAAACCGTTTTACCCGGCTGAGGAATACCACCAGGACTATTACAAAAAGAACCCCTCACACTACCAGCGCTACCACGTTGGCTCAGGCAGAGCGGGATATATACAGCGACATTGGAATAAATAGATAAAGTCAATGACTTCGAATCAAAAGGCGGCCGTAGCACTATATGGCTGCCTTTTTTGTTCCCTCTGGAAAGGCTAAGTGCCATTATCAACTGAATACTGCGCACGAAGATGTTCTATAGAACCCACTCCTGCCCCTCCGAGGAGGGAAATCTGCAGAAAAGTAAAATGCAATGCGCATGAACCAACTGATAGTGGTATAAAACCTGTTCATTAATATCTTAAAAAGCCTGCTGCGCCCTGATGTGCAGCAGGCTTTTATATATGGGCATAGAAAAATTTCTCCCGCTCCTTCGCCACTTCCGGCACCCGTTTGGAGCAGCAGCACTTATATATGGATAAAAATAGCTATTTTAGCTCAGTAAAATTCGGTCTGATGCCGGCGGGGGTGAATGGCTGCGATTGACAGACGCAACCGCTCAAGAGGTAAAAGCGGGGCGAAAGGACAAATGCTGCCTTCCGCTTCAAAACTAAAATGCCAGTCCCACACCGTTAGACACCCAAGCCCTGACCATACCGACATGCAGCACTGGGAACTCCTGCTATTCTTTTTTTTCATTGCGTTTATATATGCCTCCGTCGGCTTTGGCGGCGGCTCCAGTTACCTCGCGATTCTCGCCTTATATGCGCTGCCTTTCAAAGAACTGCGGTTAATTGCCCTGCTCTGCAACATTGTGGTGGTAACGGGCGGCACGATCCTGTTTGTAAAGAACAACCATGTGAATTGGCGGAAGATCATGCCGCTGGTGCTGGCCAGTGTGCCCATGGCCTTTTTAGGCGCCACGCTCCGGATAGAACAGCGCACGTTTTTCATACTGCTGGGCTGTAGCCTGCTGCTGGCGGCCGTGCTGCTCTGGACCAGTAAGAAACACCCACAGACGGCTGCCCCTGTTGCCACAGACAAAAATACCTATATAAAAGATGGTGTGTTAGGCGGGGGCATCGGCTTTCTGTCGGGCATGCTGGGCATTGGCGGCGGCATTTTCCTATCGCCGCTGCTGAACCTGATCCGGTGGGACAACTCCAGGAAAATAGCCGCCACTGCAAGCGTCTTCATCCTCGTGAACTCTATTTCGGGCATTGCCGGGCAACTGCTGCAGCTGCCGCCTGCAATTAATTACACGCGAATCCTGTTATTATGTGCGGCCGTGTTTGCCGGCGGCCAGTTAGGGTCGCGGATGGCGATCATGAAGTTCAATCCGCTCATGATCCGGCGCATGACGGCCGTGCTGATTTTTGTGGCAGGCATCGAGGTGCTGTATAAACATTTAGGTTGATTTAAAAGAAAGCGATATGAAACTGAACGTACTGGCATTTGGGATAGCCAAGGACATCTTCGGGGCCTCTGCCGTTGAGGTAGAAATGGGGGACGCCGCAACCGTTGCCAACCTGAAGACGGCGCTGGAGGCGCAGTACCCGCGCCTGAAACAGCTGACCTCCTTCATGATTGCCGTAAACAACGAGTATGCGGATACCGATAATGTTTTACAGCAACGCGACGAAGTTGCCATTATACCGCCTGTGAGCGGGGGTTAAAACCAGCTTTATATGATAGATCTAAAAGTAACGGAGGAGCCGCTCGATATCCCGGGCTGCATTGATTGGGTGATGTCGCCGCAAAGCGGGGGCATTGACGTGTTCATCGGCACCGTGCGCGATGCCACCAAAGGCAAACCCGTGGTGCGCCTGGAGTTTGAATCCTATATACCTATGGCCCTGAGCGAAATGAGCAAACTGGCCGGGCAGGCGATGGCAAAGTGGCCATTGCACAAAGTGCTCCTCCACCACCGCACCGGCATCTTGCAAATCGGCGAGGTGCCAGTCGTCATCGCCGTCTCCGCCGCCCACCGGGCCGCCGCCTTCGACGCCTGCCGCTTTCTCATCGATACGCTGAAACAAACGGTGCCCATCTGGAAAAAAGAAATCTTTGAAGACGGTGAAGTCTGGGTAGCCGCACACCCATAATTAAGCTAATGTGTGATCATTATTCCTCATAATCTTGGTTGAGGTGATACGTATATATAAAGTCATAGAAGTGATGGCGATGGTATATACAACACGCAACGGGTATCAGCTTCATTACATTGAAAAAGGCACGGGCAATTTCATTGTTTTCGTTCACGGCTCTGCCAGCGATTACCGGACCTGGGAAAAACAGCAGCAGGAATTCTCGAACTATTACCATACTGTCGCATACAGCAGGCGCTATCACTGGCCGAATCAAAGGATAGCGGCGGGAGAAGATTACTCGATGGCCGGGCATGTCGGAGATCTGGAAGATCTTCTTGCAAAGCTTGGAAGCAAACCCGTGCATCTGGTCGGCCATTCCTATGGGGCCTTTGTTTGCCTGCTGCTTGCTGCAAAAAGCCCTCAATTGGTCCGAACGCTGGTGTTAGCAGAGCCTCCGGCTATTACCTTGTTTGTAAGCAATTCCCCCAAACCCACGGAGCTTCTCAGATTACTATTTTCAAGACCAAAAACGGCCCTTGCCCTCATTAAATTCGGAGCAACAGGGATTGGCCCCGCAACGGCTGCCGTCAAAGCCGGCAAACTGGAGGCTGCCATGGAGATTTTTGGCAAGGCCACGCTCGGCACACAGGCTTTCGTGCATCTGTCCGAAGCGAGGCGGGAACAGGTACGGGCGAACCTTATCAAAGCTGAGTTCCTCGGTTCAGGGTTTCCACCTCTAGATCTGTCAGAGATTCGCCGGATCGTAGTCCCGGTTTTATTAGTTGCGGGAGAAAAAAGCCCCCGCATGTTCCATTACCTTCTCGACAGGCTGAGCGAACTCCTGGCGCATGCGGAACGCATTACTGTTCCCGGGGCTTCCCATATCCTGCACGAAGACAACCCAGCCTTCTATAATGCTGCAGTTCATGCCTTCCTCAGGAAGTTTGAAATCGGATAAAAATTTTTAGATTCGCACAGCGGCAGTTAGCTGGAAAACTAACCAAACCGCAGTATCATCAGAATTTTCAAAAGCTATGCTCACACTCCTCCGAACGGACTCTACCAACCCTGACTTTGTCAAGCTTGTACGCCTGCTAGACCTGGACCTCAGCATCAGGGACGGCGAAGACCATGCTTTTTATGCTCAGTTCAATAAGATCGATATGATCAGGCATGTCGTAGTGGCTTATTTGGAAGACCAGCCTGTTGGGTGCGGTGCAATCAAGGCCTATGCTGCCGGCACTGTGGAAGTGAAGCGGATGTATGTTCGCCCTGAGTTTCGGGGGCAGGGCATAGCCGGAAAGGTGTTAAGTGCGCTGGAGCACTGGGCAAATGAACTGGGGTTTCAGGAACTGATCCTTGAAACCGGAAAGGCCCAGCCCGAAGCCATCCGGCTCTACACCAAAAGCGACTACAGAATCATCCCGAATTACGGGCAATACGCAGGTGTAGAGAACAGCGTCTGCATGCAAAAGACCTTACCCAGCCACACGCCTGACCTGCATCGCAGCTAAATATTATATCATAAATAGCCAGTGTTGCCTCCGCACAGCTTAGGGCAGCAGTTGCTTTACTTTCTCCAGTTCCTCGGGCGTGTTTACGTTCCGGAGGGCATCGGGGTACTGAGGCTTCAGCAGTTGGATGTCGCTGTTTCGCAGCACCTTGCGCGGGCAGGTATAGCCCTGCGCTAGAAACGAGAGCAGTACCGGGTAACTCTTGGGTTCCCAGATCGTGATGAGCGGCTCCGGGAAACCGTCGTGCGGGCTTTCGAAGGTAGTCGCGACCATGGCAGGATTCCGCTGCGCTGTCAACTGCTGCAGGGTTTGAGCATCCAGCAGCGGCAGGTCGCAGGCCACTACCAGCCAGGCCACATCCGGCTGCTCCCGGAACGCCGACAGTATGGCCCCATAGGGCCCGAGGCCCATAAACGTATCTGGCAGCGTTTTATAGCCGCTGCTGCTCAACTCCGCCTGCTGTTCCGGGCGGCAGGAGATGGCTACCTCCTCGCAAGAGCTTTTTAGCAGATCCGCCATATAGAACCGCTGCTCCCGCCCATGCCAGGCGATGGCTCCTTTGTCGCGGCCCATGCGCTGGCTCTGCCCGCCGGCCAGCACCAGTCCGTTCAGCACCGGCTTTGCCCGCTGCATCTCCTGCCGGAAGAATGCGACAATTTTATCTGTCTCGCTTAGTTTATATATAGGAAGGTCGCGCCAGGCCGGCACTGCCTCCCGTACAAAATCAAACACCTCCACTGCGTTATCGGCCAGTAAGAACAAAGTTACATTCGTGAGTTGCGAAAGCCTTTTCTGCAGCGAGGCTCTTTTGCGTTTATCCAGGATCACCACCTGCGCCTTTGCCTGGTGGTGGTTGCCGTTCGCCAGCACCAGGTCCGTTTCCGAGAAAAGCTGCCGGAATTTAAAAGTGTCGGGTTGCTGCTTAAAATCAAATTGATGATAGCTGATCCGGTCGGTATAAGCTGCAGCAGCACCTGCTGCCAGAGGGGCAGGTAGATCTGGCTGGGCATCATCATGCGCATGCGCGGCATCCACGTAGGCGCATTTATAAAGGGGTGATAAAGCCGAAATCACCTTTTCGGCCAATGCCTTTATATCCCCGCAGGGCGCACCTACCATCGCCCACTCGTTGCGGGCAAAGTTGCCATAGGCGGGCCGGGCGAGGAGGCTATGCTTTTTATGCTCTTTTGAAATCACGCTTCCCTCCTGTTTTAGTGATCAGCTTGGTTTCCTTTATCACTATATCGTGGCTTAGGGCTTTGCACATGTCATATACCGTCAGCGCTGCCACCGAGGCGCCAACCAGCGCCTCCATCTCCACCCCTGTTTTTGCCGTGATGCTGGCGGTGCAGTCGATCACCAACTCCTGCTGTTCGTTCAGGTGCAGTTCGATCTGGCAGTTGTCTAGGCCCAGCGGGTGGCAAAGCGGAATCAGTTCGCCCGTTTTCTTCGCCCCCATGATGCCGGCGATGATGGCGATCTGGAACACCGATCCTTTTTTGGTCTGGATGTCGCCTTCGTTCAGTTTCTCCAGTACCTCGGGCGGCAGCACCACAACGCTCCGGGCAGTGGCCGTTCGCGTCGTCACCTGCTTCCCGCCCACGTCCACCATCGTGGCCTTGCCCTTTTCGTCTAAGTGCGAAAATTCACTCATGTTATCATTTGATTTATATATGTCTTCTGATCTCCTGCAGGATGCTTTTTCTGGAGGTAAATGCAACAAATTCCTCTGCCATCCGAAAGGGTGTTATTTCCGGCTCCTCTACCTGAACGGCCAAATCCGATACACCTCTCCTTTCGTAAAATTACTTTTTCCCAGCGGAAGCTCCAGGAAGGCATCCGCCTCCACCAGGTTGGCGAAGTCGCCGGAGCCGTTGCCCTCGAAGGGCGTTGCCAGCACCTGCCCCTGCCCGTTCATTCCCAATTTCACCTGCAGAAAATATTGCAAGGGCGCTTGGAATGAGACATCTCCATTCAGGACACCGTACCTCTCGGGGTTATCTAAACCCAAAGAAGCCATGAGCCACGGCAGGAAATAGCGGTGCAGGCACATGAACGTAGAAACGGGGTTGCCGGGCAAGGCAAACACCAGCGCGCCGTTCGCATGCTTCCCGAACCAGAAAGGCTTACCCGGCCGCTGCTGCACCTTATAAAACAGCTTCTGTACCGACAGCGCCTCCAGCACCTGCGGCACATAATCGAACTTGCCCATAGAAATCCCCCCGCTCAAAATGATCACCTCGTAGTGCTGCAGGCACAGGGCCAGTTCCGCCTTCGTTGCTTCGGCATCGTCGGGTATGTGCAGCAGGTGGGCGTGCAGCTGGTATTTTTGCAGTGCGGCCTGCACCATATAGCTGTTCGAGCGCCGTATCTGGTAAGGCAGCGGTGTCTCCTCCACGTCCACCAGTTCATCGCCTGTCGAGATCACCACCACCTTCGGCAGCTTCTTTACCTGCAACGCGCTCGCGCCCACAGCGGCGGCCATGCCAAGCAGCGCCGGGGAAATCACCTGGCCAGCGGCGGCCACCGTATCATGCCGCCTTTTGTCCTTTCCCTGCGCATGAATGTTCTGGCCCCTGCTGATGTCCTCCGTTAAAACAGTCGCAACGCCATTTTCAATCCGAAAGTCTTCGTACCGGATCACGGTGTCTGTGGAAGGCGGCAGGGCGGCCCCTGTCATAATCTCGATGCAGTCAGTCGCCGCTTTAATATCCACAGGCGGCTCTCCTGCCGCCTGGGTAGCGCTGATAGGGAAAGAGCGGGTGCCTCCTTCGAAAGCCGCAAATCGGATGGCGATGCCATCCATGGCAACCCGGTTGAAAGGGGGAAGGTCCCGGTCTGTCTTCAGGTTTTCGGCCAGCACCCTTCCCAGCGCCTGCTCAAACGCTACGGACTCTGTGCCAAAATCCCTGCGCTCCGCCTGAATGATTGCTTCCGCCTCTTCAACTTTAACCATGTATTTTCTTTATGCTGTGATTTCGAATGGGCCTGCAGGAAATAGTATATATTCTTAGAGGCTGTTTTGATTTCATTTAGATAATTTCTTAAGCATGATATGTATCATGGTAATCTGAATCATGGTCTCAGCTGATTT
>NZ_BAABHC010000008.1:0-3964 GCF_039541895.1 Pontibacter saemangeumensis | reverse complement strand
ACGGCATGTTCGCCACCAACGGCATCCTCTTCAACCACGAGTCGCCCTTGCGGGGGGAGACCTTCGTGACCAGGAAGATCACACGGGCCGCGGCGCGCATCGCCATGGGCCTGCAGGAGAAGCTGTATTTGGGCAACCTGGAGAGCCGCAGGGACTGGGGCCACGCCAAGGACTACGTGGAGGCCATGTGGCGCATCCTCCAGCAGGACACGCCCGAGGACTTCGTCATCGCCACGGGCGTCACGACCACGGTGCGGGACTTCGTGAAGATGGCCTTCCAAGAGGTGGGCGTGGCGATCGAGTTCCGGGGCGAGGGCGTGGAGGAGAAGGGCTTCATCGCCGCCTGCTCAAACCCCGAGTACCAGCTCGAGATCGGGAAAGAGGTGGTGTCGGTGGACCCGAGCTATTTCCGTCCCACGGAGGTGGAACTGCTCATCGGCGATGCGACCAAGTCCAGGGAGAAGCTGGGCTGGGTGCCGCAGTACGACCTCAAGGCGCTGGTGCAGGACATGATGCAGGCGGACGTGGAGCTCTTCAAGCGCGACACCTACCTGGCAGAAGGCGGGCACCGCATCCTAAACTACCACGAGTAAGATATAATTTTATTTAAAGGTAGAAGCCTATTAAACAAGTCTTGTATCTTTGTCAGGCAGAAAAGGTGCAATTTTATCTGTGACTCTTTTGCCTTGTTTATTTGAATTTAAAAATACATAAATGAAAGAGCAAGAAGAAGATTGGACTTTAGTGATTGAACCACGGTCTAAGCTTTTCGATTTACAACTGAAAGAAGTGTGGCGTTACCGCGATCTTTTAGTAATGTTTGTAACAAGGGACTTCATATCTGTTTACAAGCAGACAATTTTAGGCCCTATCTGGTTTTTTTTACAACCCTTGTTTACCACCATAACCTTTACACTTGTATTCGGTAAAATCGCCGGTATTTCTACCAATGGAGTCCCTCCACTTTTATTTTATATGGCTGGTATTACCTGTTGGAATTATTTCTCTGCCTGCATATCTTCAACATCCAACACCTTTAGAGGCAATGCCGGCATCTTTGGGAAGGTTTATTTTCCGAGACTCATATCGCCTATTTCTGTTGTTGTCTCTAACATGCTTAAGTTTGGTGTGCAATTAGGGTTATTTCTTTGCTTGCTCGGATATTACCTATTTACCGGAACAAATGTTGAGCCTAATGTCTTTATGTTGTTGCTCCCCTTTATTGTTGTTATCATGGCTCTACTGGCATTGGGTTTAGGCATGCTTATTTCTGCCATGACAACAAAATATCGTGATCTTCAATTCTTAATTGGTTTCGGAGTGCAGCTAGCTATGTATGCTTCTACTGTTATCTATCCTATCTCTGAAATACCTGAGAAATACAAGTTTATAATACTTGCAAACCCTATGTCGAGTATCATTGAAACGTTCCGGTATGCTTTTTTAGGTTCGGGTACATTGCCATGGGGGTATTTGGCATATTCAACTGTTTTTACACTTATTGTTTTCTTTTTAGGGGTATTAGTCTTCAATAAGGTTGAAAAATCTTTCTTAGATACTGTTTAGAAGTAGTTGTATGAATACTGTAATAAAAATAGAAAACCTCTCTAAACAATACCGGCTGGGGGAATCAGGAACTGGAACAATTGCTCATGACCTGAACCGATGGTGGCATAGAGTCAGAGGAAAAGAAGACCCCTATCTGAAAGTCGGCGAAGTGAATGACCGTTCTACGAAAGCTACCAATGATTATGTATGGGCCTTACGGGATATAAATTTAGAAGTGAAGCAAGGAGAGATAGTCGGCATATTAGGTAAAAATGGTGCGGGAAAATCAACGCTTCTCAAATTATTATCGCGTGTAACCTCACCTACTACAGGCACCATAAAGGCAAAAGGCAGAATAGCTTCGTTACTGGAAGTTGGAACAGGATTCAATGATGAACTGACAGGGCGGGAGAATATCTTCCTGAATGGCGCTATCCTTGGAATGACAAAGGCAGAAATACGTTCCAAGTTAGATGAGATTATTGCCTTTTCTGGTACTGAGCGCTATATCGACACTCCTGTTAAACGCTACTCTTCCGGTATGAGAGTACGTCTAGCCTTTGCTGTAGCAGCACATCTGGAGCCTGAAATCTTGATTGTAGATGAAGTTTTAGCAGTTGGCGATGCAGAGTTTCAGAAAAAGGCTATTGGCAAAATGCAGGATGTTGCAAAAGGAGGAAAAAGAACCGTGCTGTTTGTGAGCCACAACATGGGTTCTGTCAGAGACCTTTGTGAGCGGGGCGTTTTGCTAGAAAACGGTACCGTTTCTTTTACTGGTGAAATAAATGATGTGATTAACAGGTATCTCCATGGTTCCTTTAAGAACACAGACAATCCGGTTTATTTTACTCCGCAGGAAGACAAGTCTTTTCAACTCATCTCTGCCAACTTACAAAACGAAAAAGGTGTCCTTTCACAAGACTTTGAATGCGATAATAAGATTATTTTAAATCTAACTGCGCTTGTAAGAAAGAAGGTGGCTGGATTATATGGATACCTTACGGTTATGAAGAACGACGGCACAGTGATGATAGAAAATGACACCTTTGATGTGCTACCTAATGCGCTGGATAATCTAAAGGAGGGTGAACATAAATTTCGGCTTGTAATTCCTAAAAGGACATTACCAGTCGGTGAGTATGTTGTGTATTTAAATTTTACCAGTCCATATAATATCAGTGGTTTTACCGTGGATTCTCCCGGGGAAATACTCAAATTCTCAGTGGATGATACAGCAACAAAAAGAGGTAAAAGCAGAAGATCACAACTAAGCACAATATTGAAGTGGGAGTCTATTGATATAAAAGAAAAAGTAAATGTTGAATAATAAATCTATCCTGATAACAGGAGGTACAGGCTCTTTCGGTAAAGCCTTTACAAAAATAGTTCTGGAACGCTGGCCGGATGTCAAACGCCTGGTTATTTTTTCCAGAGACGAGCAGAAACAGTTTCAAATGGCTCAGGAATACCCACATGATAAATATCCACAGGTAAGATTTTTTATAGGCGATGTTCGAGACGAGGCCAGGGTAAAAAGAGCTTTGAAGGGTATTGATTATGTAGTACATGCTGCGGCAATGAAGCATGTGCCTATAGCTGAATACAATCCGATGGAGTGTGTGAAGACTAACATAATGGGTGCTGAAAATATTATCAATGGATGCCTTGAAACCGAGGTACAAAACGTGGTAGCTCTTTCTACAGACAAGGCTGCTGCTCCCATCAACTTGTATGGAGCGACTAAACTTGCGTCAGACAAGCTCTTTATCGCAGCAAATAATATCAGGGGCTGGAATCCGATTAAGTTTTCAGTTGTCAGGTATGGAAATGTCATGGGCTCCAATGGCTCTGTCATACCCTTCTTCCTGAATAAGAGAAAAGAAGGAGTATTACCGATTACAGACAGTGAAATGACCCGCTTTAACATAACTCTTACTGAGGGAGTAGAAATGGTGTTGCATGCATTGGAAACAGCATGGGGAGGAGAATTATTTGTTCCTAAAATTCCATCCTATAAAATACTGGATGTAGCGGAAGCTATTGGCCCGGATTGTGAGAAGCCTGTTGTTGGTATTCGCCCTGGTGAAAAGATTCATGAGGAGATGATCACTTCGTCAGATTCTTTTTATACTTATGATTTGGGGAAATATTATGCCATAATTCCTTCCACCCCACGCTGGAAAGTAGCTGATTTTGTGTCTCACTTCGATGCGAAAAAAGTGCCGCAGGGTTTCCGCTACAATTCAGGTGAGAATACGGAATGGGTTGGTGTAGATGAAATCAGGGAATTAATAGAGGAACACGTAGATCCTTCTTTCAAGGTATATGCAGATAATCCCTTACGGTAAGCAGCACATCACAGAGGCGGACATCGAGGCCGTGGTGGAGACGCTGCAGTCGGAGTACCTGACGCAGG
>NZ_BAABHC010000007.1:0-90942 GCF_039541895.1 Pontibacter saemangeumensis | reverse complement strand
GGACGCGGCGCACGCCCCGGGCGGCTTCTTCTTCGATGGCAAGGGGGGGAAACAGCTCTGCGGCAACGGCGCCTTCGCCAACCTGGCCATCTTCTCCTTCCACCCGGTGAAACATATTGCAACAGGGGAAGGCGGTATGATCACCACCAATAACGAAGAGCTATATCATAATATCCTGAAACTGCGCACCCACGGCATCACCCGCGACCCGGAGGAGATGGAGGAAAACCATGGCGGCTGGTACATGGAGATGCAGGAGCTAGGCTACAACTACCGCATCCCCGACATGCTCTGCGCGCTCGGCTTATCGCAGCTGCACCGGGCCGAGGCCGGTTTAGCCCGCAGAAAAGGGATCGCCAAGATATATGAGGCCGCCTTCGAAGGGGTGGCGGGGATAGAAACGGTCAGCACGAACGGCGCGGCCCTGGGCCCGGAGGGCGAGACAGGCCACGCCTACCACCTGTATGTCATCCGGGTGCAGGACCGCAAGGGGCTGTACGAACACCTGCGGCGACACGGCATCCTGGCGCAGGTGCACTACATCCCGGCGCACACCATGCCTTACTACCGCGGCCTGGGCCACGGCACAGGAGACTTCCTGGAGGCGGAGCGGTATTACGCCGAATGCCTGAGCCTGCCCATGTACCCCTCGCTCACGCAGGAGGAGCAGGCATATGTGATTGAGAAAGTAAAGGAGTTTGCGGGGAAGTGAAGCGCATCGCCATCATACCGGCCCGCGGCGGCAGCAAGCGCATCCCGCGCAAGAACATCCGGGACTTCCTGGGAAAACCCATTATAGCCTATTCCATAGAGGCGGCCCTGGAGTCAGGCTTGTTTGAGCAGGTGATGGTATCCACGGATGACGGAGAGATAGCGGAGGTGGCCCGAAGGTACGGTGCCAGGGTTCCTTTCTTGAGGAGCACCGCCACTTCGGATGATTTTGCCACCACCGCGGCAGTACTGACAGAAGTCCTGCTTGCCTACGCCACCTCAGGGGAAACCTATGACTATGGCTGCTGCATCTATCCGACCGCCCCGTTGGTGAAGACGGCCTTTATCAGGTCGGCCT
Source organism: Pontibacter saemangeumensis (assembly GCF_039541895.1). NCBI lineage: Bacteria > Pseudomonadati > Bacteroidota > Cytophagia > Cytophagales > Hymenobacteraceae > Pontibacter > Pontibacter saemangeumensis. Next base: position 89,873 of record NZ_BAABHC010000007.1, on the reverse strand, counting down.
TCGAGCTGCTGACTGCAAAACAGTACGATTCCGTCTTCCCGGTGCTCCGCTACGGCTACCCCATCTGGCGGAGCCTCAGGATAGAGGGCGGCAAAGCAGTGATGAACTGGCCAGAGCACCTGGGCAGCAGGTCGCAGGACCTGCCCACTGCCTTCCATGACGCGGGGCAGTTCTATTGGTTCTCGGTGAAGGGGTTCCTGGAGAAGCAGGCGCTCTTCACCGACAACACAGGCGCCGTGGAGCTCAGCGAACTGGAGGTGCAGGACATCGACAACCTGACGGACTGGAAAATGGCGGAGATGAAATACAAACTCATGCAGCAGGAGAGCCACCGGGAAAGATGAGAAAGCGACGTGTTATCTTCCGGGCGGACGGGAACAGCCAGATCGGGCTGGGGCACGTGGTGCGCTCTCTGGCGCTGGCGGACTTGCTGCGCGGGGAGTTTGAGTGCGTGTTCGCGATTCAGGCCCCGGCCAAAGAGTTGCAGCAGCAGATCCGGCAGGTATGCGAGGGCGTAATAGTGCTGCCGCCCTGCGCCGCTGCCGAAGAGCGCTACCTCCATGAGCTTGATGCCTACATCTCCAAGGAGGAGATCGTGGTGCTGGACGGGTATCACTTTGGCACCGCCTACCAGCAGGGCGTCAAGAACAAAGGGGCCACGCTTGTCTGCATCGACGACATCCATGCCTACAGGTTCGTGGCGGATGTGGTGATCAACCAGGCTGGGGGTGTGAGCGAAACGGCATATAACCATGCATCCTATACCAGGCTCTGCCTTGGCCCCGCCTATGCGCTGCTCCGCCCCCCCTTCCTGGAAGCTGCTAACGTTGCCAGGGACATACCGGACGGTCGGATGCGGGTGCTGCTGAGCCTTGGCGGCGCGGACCCGCAAAACGTGACCCTGCAACTGGCGGGAGAACTGTCATCTTTGAGCGAGGCGCTGCAGGTGGAGGTCGTGGTAGGCGAGGCTTACAGGCACCAGGTGGTGTTGCAGGGCTGGCTTCAGCACCACAAGAATTTCACGCTTCACCGCAACCTGGATGCCCGGCAGATGTGCGAGCTGATGCGAGGCTGCGCAGTGGCCGTCACCGCGGCGAGCGGCGTGGCTTATGAGTACGCGGCCATTGGAGGGTTGCTTTTCATACGGCAGACGGCGGATAACCAGCAGGCGCTATACCGCTTCCTGACCTCAAGCGGCCTGGCTCGGAGATATGAGGAACTGCCTGAGGTCTTAAGCAGCACCTCCCTGCCCGCCATGTTCCGGGAGCAGGCGGCTGGCCAGCGGCGGCAATTGGATGGGCAGAGCGGAGAGAGGCTGAGGCGGGTTTTCCGTGGGCTCAGCGTGGCCGCTGGCCTGCGCCTGCGTAAAGCCACCCTGGATGACAGAATCCTGCTGTTTGAATGGGCCAACGACCCGCAGGTGCGCCAGAACTCCTTTAACCCCGACCCCATTACCTTAGAGCGGCACACGCAATGGTTCCATGAGCTGATGGCGGACGGGAAGACGCTGTTGTATATAGCGGAGGTAGACGGCAATCCGGCCGCCCAGATCCGCTTCAGCACCTCTGGGGGGAAAGCATCCATCAGCTATATGATCAGCGCGGCATTCCGGGGCCTGGGGCTGGGACACCTCGTCCTGCTCAGGGGCGTGGAGAAGCTGAAGGAAAGCCTGGCAGGAATAGAGCAAGTGGAGGGGCTCGTGCAACAGGAGAACTATGCCTCTGTGCGGTCCTTTGAGAAAGCCGGTTTCAGGCGCGGCGCCCCTGACCCCGGGCATCCGGGCGCGCTCCGGTTTGTGCTGCCGTTGGCTTGAACCCTAAACAAAATAACGAAAGATTACACATGTTTGAAGATATACAGATAGAAGGTCGCTTTATAGGCCCCGGCCAGAAACCGTTCATCATCGCGGAGATGTCTGGCAACCACAACCAGTCGCTGGAGCGGGCGCTGGCCATCGTGGACGCTGCTGCTGAAGCTGGCGCTGACGCCATCAAACTGCAGACCTACACCGCCGACACCATGACGCTGCCGGGGGCCTTCACCATTGCCGACGAGAACTCCCTTTGGAAGGGGCGGGAGCTGTATGATCTATACAAGGAAGCTTATACGCCCTGGGAGTGGCATAAGCCGATATTTGACCGGGCGAGGGAGCTCGGTCTCATTGCCTTTTCCTCTCCCTTCGACGAGACGGCCGTGGACTTTCTGGAGGAGCTGGGCGCACCTATATATAAAATAGCTTCCTTTGAGAACACGGACCACCCGCTGCTGCGCAGGGTCGCCGCCACCGGCAAGCCCGTGATCATGAGCACGGGCGCGGCCACGGTGCAGGAGGTGGCCGAGGGCGTGCAGGTGCTCCGGGAGGCAGGCTGCCGGGAGCTGCTGCTGCTCAAATGCACCTCCACCTACCCGGCCTCCCCTGAGAACACGAACCTACTCACGATCCCGCACATGCGGGAGCTCTACCAGGTGCAGGTGGGTCTCTCGGACCACACTATGGGGATAGGCGCAGCGGTGGCGGCGGTGGCCCTGGGGGCGACCGTCATTGAGAAGCACTTCACGCTCAGCAGGGCAGACGGCGGTGTGGATTCGGCCTTCTCGCTGGAGCCTGCGGAGCTGAGGGCGCTGGTGGTGGAGACGGAACGGGCCAGGCTGGCCCTGGGCAGGGTGCAGTATGGGGTACAGCGGGCAGAGGAGAAAAGCCGCCTCTTCAAGCGCTCGGTGTATGCGGCCAAGGATATCGCCGCCGGTGAGGTGCTGACAAAGGAGAACATCCGCGTGCTACGGCCGGGCCTGGGGCTTGCGCCGAAGCACTACGACACGCTGCTGGGCAGAAAGGCCAAAGGCTTCATTAAAAGCGGCACTCCCCTCAGTTGGGAGATGGTGTAAGGCATGAAGAAATGGTACGCCCTTTACAGTAATATCCTTTACCTGCACTTCTCGGAAAAGTATTATAGCCTCCCCGAGAGCGCTAAAAATGCCTCCTCACCGCAAAACCCAATCAACCGACTAATAAGAGTAGGAGGTTATACGATTATGCGTCTTATCGGCAATCTGTTTCAGTCGGTAGAGAAGCCTGAGAAACTGGAGGGAAACGTATGGCTGTACGTGGTAAGCCAAAACAACTTGGACAGCCTGCAGTTTGTGCGGCAAAACCTGCCAGGGTCTGTCTTTGTAGCTGGGCAGAGCAAGAACATTGGGCGTTATCAAAAAGAGGTTGAGCGGCTATCGCTGCGTAGGAAACTACTTTACTACTATAAGCTTCCATCCCTCCTTTACCAGTTTCTGAGAAAGAAACCAAAAAGCGCGATCCGATTTTTCGATCTTCTATATGATGCCGTTGGATTTTATGAGGTATATTACCGCAAGTTACAGCGCTACAGTCCTAGTGCAATTATATTCGCTAATGACCATAATGCTGATGCCCGTGCCATGCTCTTAGCGGCAAAGGATTTGGGGATCAAGACAATTTATATACAGCACGCCAGCGTGAGTTCCCTGTTCCCCCCCCTCTCCTACGACTTGAATTTATTAGAGGGACAGGATTCGCTGGACAAGTACAAACAATGTGGACCTATACCGGGGCGGGTTGAACTGGTAGGCATGCCCAAAGCAGACAAATATATCCCTTATAGAAACACCAGCAAGCATATCAGCACGATCGGGATTGGATGTAATTTGATGGACGACCTGGGTGAGATTGAGAAGATGTTGCGGTTACTTTCCCAAAAACTACCCGATATCAAACTCATTCTCCGCCCCCACCCCCGCGACACACGGAATATAGCGGCCCTCGCCCGTGTCGCTCCGAATGTATACCTCTCCGATAGCCGATCAGAACCGGTTTTTGAGTATCTGAGACAACTTGACGTCCAAATAAGCGGTACTTCTGGTATTCACCTGGAGGCGGTGCTGCTCAATGTGTGGTCTATATATTATGACTTTAGCCCCTCAGAAAAGCTCAACGACTACTACGGATTTGTCAGGCATGGTTTAGTGGATGTGGCAGAGTCAGCAGAAGGCCTGATCGATAATTTACGGCTACATATAAACTCAAAGCCTGACGTGGTTGGCAGAGCGAAGTACTATAGCGCCACACTTTGCACCGCAGACGAAGGACATAGCGGCGATATCTCCATCAGCCACATCAGTTCCTTTCTCAATTCTTAATATATAAAATTACATATATTTACAAGGCTTCGTGTCCTTCCAATCATATACGCACGGAGCATATATATTCAATACTCTTTCGCCTCTTACATGCTTCACGCTTTTTCATTCTACCTCTCTACATGTTATTTTCCTTGATACCGATGCTTAAGCACCCGGTGGCGCGGGGTGTGGAGCAAAATACACTGAATCTGGTCATATTAAACCGCTGGGGAAACACTGTTTTCCACGCAGAACGGTATGACAATTCCTGGTCGGCTGCTGAAGTGCCGGCAGGTATATACTTCTACCAGTTTACTAGTCCCATCTCGCAGAAGATATATAAGGGCTGGGTTGAAGTAGTGCGATGATCTTTCGAATCCCGTCTCCTATTAGTATTTCATTGCTTTTTACTCCAAGAGGCTGGTAGGAGGATAATGTAAAGAACCGAAATCAAGCCCTTCAGATTTAAAATACCCACCCCGGGATTTACGGAATATTTTGATTTTTTAGACGGCTTATATTCCTTCACCTATATACTAATTAAAAACTACCTTTGCAGGTCTGAGCTTTAGCCCATGAGCAAACTACAGCGCGAAGGTATCTGGAACACCCTGATCTCGTATGCCGGCATCGCCATCGGCTACGTTAACACCATCCTGCTTTTCCCGAATTTTCTGGATGAGGAGCAGGTCGGTTTGACGCGCCTGATGCTGACAATCTCGGTCATGTTTGCTCAATTTTCTGCGTTGGGGTTCGTGAACATGAGCGCCCGCTATTTTCCTTACTACCGCGATAAAACCAGGCAGCACAATGGGTTCCTTTTCCTGCTGCTGACGGTACCGCTCGCTGGCTTTGCCGGGGCCACTGCGTTGTTCCTGCTCTTCAAGCCCGCCGTGGCGGACTATTACCTGGCGGAGTCGCCGCTGATACTGGAGTATTACTACTTCATCATCCCGCTGGCGCTCTTCACGCTGCTCTTTAACATGTTCACGGCCTACCTGCGGTCGCTTTATAAAACCATTGTCTCCTCATTCGTGCAGGACTTCCTGCTCCGCATCCTCACCACGCTGCTTATATCCCTGTTTGCCTTGCGGGTGATCGATTTCCGGCAGTTCGTGCTGCTATTCGTGATTGCCAACTCTACAGGGGCGCTGGTACTGGTATTTTACACACTCTGGCTGAAGCAGCTCTTTCTGCGCCCAACCCTGATGGGCTTGCGTATCATTCCTTTCCGTGAGATGCTCTACTACGGACTTTTCACCTTCCTCGGCAATATCTCCACCACCATCATCACCACCATCGATCAGGTGATGATCAGTTCGTACAGCCTCAGTGCAAATGGTATATATACCACGGCTTTTTTCATGACGAGCGCCATTATGGTGCCGGCAAAGTCAATCCTGAAGATCGCTTACCCGCAGGTGGCGGATTACTGGAAAGATGCGGACATGGCGGGCATGGAGAAGTTGTACAAGGGCGTCACGATGGTGAACCTGATCGTGGGGCTGCTGCTCTTCATTGGCATCTGGGCCAACATAGATAACCTGTACTCCTTCATGCCCGACACCTACCGCGCTGGCAGGTACGTGGTGCTCTTTCTGTCTGCGGCTCGCATCGTGGACCTAGCCACCAGCCTGAACGGAGTGATCCTGGCTACCTCCCAAAAGTTCCGGTGGGACCTGGCCTTTAACATCATCCTGGCCGCACTCACCGTCTGGACGAACTGGTACTTTATACCGCGCTACGGCATCAACGGCGCTGCCTTTGCTTCCATGATTTCCTATAGCCTGATGAACCTGGTGCGCCTGTTCTTCGTGCAGGCAGTATATAAGATTCAGCCTTTCACATGGGGCGCTGCGAAACTCCTGCTTGTGGCTGCTTTTTCGCTTGGTGCGGCTTATTTGCTGCCTTTCCTTGGAAATGTATACCTCGACATGCTCGTGCGCTCCCTGCTGATCGTCCTGCTATATGGTGGCATGAGTATAGGTTTTGATATCTACCCTCCCATGAACTACTGGTTGAAAATGCAGCTGTTCAACCTGACCGGCTGGCGTATCTGATGTCAAAATATGCAAATGAGGGTTTTGTTTTACCACCTCCGGTATATGGTATTGCTATCGGTGCCGCTTCACAAATTCCAACACATGCTGGCATATATAAGTTAGTTGGTCCTCCTTCAGTTCTGAGTGCATTGGTAACGAAAGTATGCATTTGGACAATCGTTCAGCCACCGGGAGGTCTCCTGCTTTGTAGTGCAGATAGGCAAAAGTGTCCTGCAGGTGCAACGGTAGCGGGTAATATATAACACTTGGTATATGATGCGCGCGCAGGTGCTCCTGCAACCCGTCTCTCAATTCCGGAGCAACCGTGATAGCATACTGCTGGTAGATATGCGAACTATAGGGGACGCGATGCGGTGCCTGCACCAGTTCCGTCTCGGCAAAGGCATTATCGTAAAAACGGGCTACTTCCTGCCGGGCGGCATGGTATTCATCGAGGTACTTGATTTTCACCTCCAGCATGGCTGCCTGCAGCACATCCATTCGAGAATCTACAGCTGCAGATCTTATTTCCGCTGCAGCAGACTGGTTTATTTGGAGGATATCGCGGATCTTATCTGAAAGCCTGGCATCATTCGTCATGACCGCGCCGGCATCTCCTGGATCACTGATCGCTTTGGGAGGGAAAAAAGAAAAGACACCTATATGGCCCATGGTGCCCGCTTTCACCTCCCGCCCTTCAGGTCCCACGTAAACCGCCCCCAGCGACTGTACAGTGTCCTCCACTACCCAGAGGTGATGCTGCTTTGCCACCGCTATCAATTCCTGCATAGGGGCGCACTGCCCAAACAAATGTACTGGCATAATAGCGGCAGTGGCTGGCGTGACTGCTTTCGCCACAGCGGAGGGGTCAATCATGTAGGTTTCAGGTAAGACATCGGCAAAAACAGGTTTCAAGCCCAGCAGCTTCACTGCCTCTGCCCCGGCTGCAGGTCCAAAAGCAGGGACAATAACTTCCGCTTCAGCCGGTAAATCCTGGGCTAATAAGGCTATTTTCAGAGCATCCGCACTGCTGGCGCAAGGAAAAACGTGCTCTATGTTCAGGTATCGGCCCAATTTCATTCCAAAGCTTTTTACCAGCTGCCCATCCGTTTCGCCCATACTTGCCATTGCAGCGCTAAAGGCAGCATCCAACTCTGACTTAAGCCGGGCATAGGGCGCCTTCTGGTCCACCATCCTAATATCTTCCATCTATTCCGATCTTTGATGCTAATATAGATATTATCTAAGCATGGTCAATTCACCTTTTACCGCTTTGTGAAACGGCTATACACCAGCATCCGAAACCCAGCCTCTGCAGCTGCGTTACAAATGAACATAACCAAAACAAGGAATTATGCTTAAAAAAATACAAATTTCATTTCTTGCCCTGGCCTTCCCGCTCCTATTTTCCTGCAACAGCGGTGGCAACGATCAAGCTGCTAAAAGCGACGCTGCATACACTGAATACCGCGATTTGGTGACAGACTTTGAGGAGGACACCCTTTCGGAGGTGGAGTTACGGGCAATGCGGGGCTCGGATATAGACAGTGCAAGATGGGCAGCGCTAACGGCGGAAAGAGAGCAGCAATACGAACAAAAGCGGCAGGCGGTGGAGCAGGATTTAGACCAGTACCCTCCCGAGCGGAAGCAGGAGATACAGGATCTGGATGACCGATACAAACGGGCAATGGAGACGCGCGAAAAACAGTACGAGGAAGCGAGCCACCGTTATAAACTGCGACAGCAATTGCTGGGAATCGAAATAGAGGAAGATGACCTGAGCGACATTGTGCCTGAGGAGATGGCCACTACCTATAAGCGTTTCGTAGACAATGTCGCTGAGGAAGCCGGTAAGTTTGAAGAACGGGATTGGAACCTGGTTGAAGGCTGGTGGAGCTCGCTTGGCAGCCGCTACAGGAGTATTGAGCCGAACCTGGACCAGCAAGCGCGCACAGCAATCGAGCAGGCACAGAACAGGTATAAAGAAATCAGGCAGCAGTATGCCTCACAGAATAATTTAGAGGAGTGATGCATCTGGCAACATTACTCGGTAGTTAAGAAAGAGAATCCCGGAGGATGATCCTTCTCAGCATCATCCTCCGGGATTCTCTTCTATATAAACTAAATTTCTGCCTCAGAGCCATATAGAACAGGTTATCTTGCAGTGTGACCTATATATGGCAGCAATGAATGCATAGTTGAACAAAAATCAAAAGCCATTCATCAGTGTAAATTCCTGCACCTGCGAGTCCAGCACTTTTCCGTCGGCGCACTTCAACACGCGCTTCGGGTAGCGGTTGATGATCTCATAATTATGCGTGGCCATCAGCACGGCCGTGCCGCTGTTGTTGATCTCCAGGAACAGACTCATGATTTCGTCTGCCACCATTGGGTCGAGGTTACCGGTAGGCTCATCGGCGAAAAGGATCATCGGCTCGTTCAGCAAGGCTCTGGCTATAACAATGCGCTGCTGTTCTCCCCCCGACAATTGGTGCGGCATTTTAGAGGCGGCGGCATCTAGCCCCACGCGCATCAGCACTTCCGATATGCGCTGCTTTACCTTCGATTTGTCTTTCCAACCTGTGGCACGCAAAACAAACGTAAGGTTCTCCGCCACCGAACGGTCCATCAGCAGCTGGAAATCCTGGAAAATGATGCCGATCTTCCGGCGCAGGTACGGCACCTGGCGGCGGGGAAGCTTGGTGAGTTTAAAATCAGCAACAGCGCCATGGCCCGTTAGCAGCGGCAGGTCGGCATAAAGGGTTTTGAGAAGGGAGCTTTTACCGCTTCCGGTACGGCCCACCAGGTACACAAACTCTCCTTTGGTAATATCAAAGTTGACACTGCTGAGAATAGTGTTCACGTCCTGATAAATGGCCACATCCCGCAGCGACACTACAGGGGTTGAGGTAAAACTCATAAAAGACTTAAATATTTAATTCCTGCAGCTTGCCGAACTCGAGCGAGGCGATGACGGCAGCCAACGCATCCTCTTTCCCCTCCAACCCATAGCGGTCAAGGTTTTTAAGCGGACGGTCTGCCCTGAAATAAGCAATCAAAACAAAATTGTTATCGCGCAGCTGGATATAATCCGGGATTTTGGCCTTTCCCTTTACTTTAATGATGTACATATATCATTATGAATAAAAAATTACGAATTACGAATGAAGCGTTGTGGAGGAGTGCATACTGTTTTCTGCTCATTCCACCCATTCGTAATTCGTAACTCGAGATTCATAACTGAATTTTACTTGCTTCCTTTGGCGTGATCTGCCAGGAAGGTAGCCAAACCGCTATCGGTCAGCGGGTGCTTCAGCAGGCCTAGGATAACAGACAGCGGGCAGGTTACCACATCGGCACCGATTTCGGCGCACTGCACCAGGTGCATTACATGGCGCACCGAAGCTGCAAGCACCTCGGTCTGGTAACCGTAGTTGTCATATATCTGCACAATCTGCTCAATCAGGCTCAGGCCGTTTGTAGATACGTCGTCGAGGCGTCCGATAAACGGCGAAACATAAGTGGCACCGGCTTTTGCAGCCAATAAAGCCTGCCCGGCTGAGAATACAAGCGTGCAGTTGGTCTTGATGCCTTTGTCGCTGAAGTAGCGGATGGCTTTGATGCCTTCCCGGATCATCGGCACTTTCACAACAATATTCGGGTGCAGGTCGGCCAGGGCCTCCCCTTCACGCACTATTTCATTGAAGTCTGTCGCAATCACTTCAGCACTGATGTCACCATCCACGATTTCGCAGATTTTCTTGTAGTGTGCCATCACGTTATCATGTCCGTAGATGCCTTCTTTGTGCATCAGCGATGGATTAGTGGTCACACCATCTAACACACCTAAGTCGTATGCCTCCTGAATGTCGTTCAGGTTTGCTGTGTCGATAAAGAATTTCATAATGCTGGTCTATAGATTTACATACAAATCTAACGCATTAATCGGGAATCAGGAAAGTTAAAGGTGGAAATTTAAGAGGAGGGGCAAAGCCTTGGGGAGGGGCAAAAAAAAGTGGCAAACCGAACATCGCGCCGCTCAACCACCTACCCTTGCTACCTTCCGGTCCTGGGGGAGTTTAGCAGGAGCTGGCCGTGCCGATTTGCCATTGCAAAGGTACTAAAAAATGTTTCCCTGGCAAGGCTGAGACTGCAAAAAATTAATGATGATAGCCAAAAAATCACAGCGCACTGAGGCTCAACAGGTTTATATATGGATTTTCCCGATCTATATATAAAACAGCCTAAACATCACCCCTGTCTGCTACAGATATATGAATTTGCATTTTAAATGAGATCTTACTTTTATTTACCCCTTCCTCTTCTTCCACCACTATACCCTCATCATCTCATCCATCGCTTTCAGCCAGGCTTTATATATAATCAACGGGTTCCAAAGACGCTTATGACCAATAAAATTGGCAAAACTGCAAAAGCAGCTTAACTTTGCACATGCCAGAAAAAATTCTCATTCTCGATTTTGGATCGCAGTACACCCAGCTTATTGCCAGACGGGTGCGCGAACTGAATGTATATTGCGAAATATACCCCTATAATAATGTGCCGGCGCTTACAGAAGATGTAAAAGGCGTCATACTCTCAGGCAGCCCCTGTTCCGTGCGCGACGATGAGCACCCAACCATTGACCTGAGCCAATACCTGGGCCAGTTACCGGTACTGGGAGTATGTTACGGTGCGCAACTGATCGCTTTCGAGCACGGCGGAGAGGTAACCCCCTCCACGATCCGGGAGTACGGACGCGCCCGGCTCAGCGAGTTGCACAACGCCGACCGTCTCCTGAAAGAGCTTACCCCGGGCTCCGTGGTATGGATGTCGCATGGCGACACCATTAAAGAAATACCGGAAAACATAGAAGTCATCGCCAGCACCGAAAGCGTGCGCGTGGCCGCCTACAAATTGCGGGGCCAGGAAACCTACGGCATCCAGTTTCACCCGGAGGTCACACACTCAGACGAAGGCAAAACCCTTCTCCGGAACTTCGTGGTGCATATATGCGCCTGCCAGCAGGATTGGACCTCCGAGCAGTTTGTTGAAAGCACTGTGGCGGGCCTGCAGGAGCAGTTGGGCAACGATAAGGTTGTGTTGGGCTTGTCCGGGGGGGTAGATTCGAGTGTGGCTGCCATGCTCATACACCACGCGATCGGTAAAAACCTGTACTGCATCTTCGTGGACAACGGGCTGCTTCGCAAAGACGAGTACGAGACGGTGCTGGATTCTTACAAGCATATGGGCCTTAATGTGAAGGGCGTGAACGCTAAAGATAAATTTTATGCTGCCCTCGAAGGACTGAAAGACCCGGAGCTAAAGCGCAAAGCCATAGGCCGTGTGTTTATAGAGGTATTCGACGACGAGGCGCACCAGATCGAAGACGTAAAGTGGCTGGCACAGGGCACCATTTATCCCGATGTCATCGAATCGCTGAGCGTGAAAGGCCCTTCGGCTACCATAAAGTCGCACCACAACGTGGGCGGGCTGCCGGACTATATGAAACTGCAGGTGGTGGAACCGCTGAAGACGCTATTTAAGGACGAAGTGCGTTTAGTAGGCAAGACCCTGAAGATTGACGACACGATCCTGGGCCGACATCCATTTCCTGGTCCTGGCCTTGCCATTCGCATCTTGAGTGACGTAACGCCTCAGAAAGTGCACATCCTGCAGCAGGTGGATCATATCTTCATCAACAACCTGAAAAAGACCGGTTTATATGACGATGTGTGGCAGGCGGGCGCTATCCTGACGCCGGTGCAGTCGGTGGGGGTGATGGGCGATGAGCGCACGTACGAGCATGTGGTGGCGCTGCGTGCAGTCACCAGCGTGGATGGTATGACAGCCGATTGGTGCCGTCTGCCATATGAGTTCCTGGCCGATGTATCGAACGAGATCATAAACAAAGTGAAAGGCGTTAACCGCGTGGTCTACGACATCAGCTCAAAGCCACCTGCCACCATTGAGTGGGAATAATTTCAGCAACAGTGTCTATAGGATGTTAGAAGAAGGGGAAGTTTACCGCAACGTATTATCCTTTGTCTATCAGTTCATTACAAAGAGATATATGATTAAACGCTTTTGGAACAATGCTGTGGGGTTGCTGCTTCTGTGCGCGCTGGCATGGCCCGCGCAGGCACAGGACGCAGCCACACAGTATAGCAACGGGAAAATACTACTGCAGCAGCAGCGTTTCGAACAAGCCATGGCCGAGCTGCTGCCCCTGACGGGCAGCAATAGCCCGTATGCACCCGAAGCTTCTTATTTCTACGCACTGGCTGCCTTAAAGAGCAATAAAGCAGACAAGGCTTACCAGATGCTGCAGCAACTGCAGAACCAACACCCTAAGTGGGCCGGAATGGCTGATGCCGATTACCTGCTGGCCAATGTTCTGTTTGAGCAGGGAGAATATGAGCGAGCATTGAGTAAACTGCAGGAGTTGAAAGGGTCTGCACTGGAAAGTGATGCGGAAGGCCTTAAACGCTTTTACCTCACCCGATTAAATGAACGCGATGCCTTCGAGCGCCTGATGCAAAAGTTTGACTCCGATAAAACAGTTGCACAGCTCTATGCGGACAAACTCATAGGTGGGTGGTACAGGGCCCAGGACCGGCAGACCCTGGAGAGAATCGTATCCCGGTTTAATTTGGATAAGAGCCGCTACTTAAGCAAGGACGCGCTCAACAGACAAGGCTATAACGTTGCCCTGCTCCTGCCCTTTCAGCTTAACCAGAGCCCGTCGCAAACCGCCCGCAGAAGCCAGTTTGTGACAGATATGTATGCTGGCATGCAACTGGCGCAAGACTCACTGCAGAAGCAAGGCATCAACCTGAACCTGTTTACGTACGACACCAGCGCCGACACCGTCAGCGCGAAGCGGGTGCTTGACCTGCCGGAGATGAAACAGATGAGCCTGATCGTTGGACCTATATATAAATACACGGCCAGGGTAGCGGCACGTTTCGCTGCCCAGAATAACATCAACGTCATTAACCCGCTTTCCCAGGACCTGGATATGGCGCAGGGTAACGGGAACGTACTGCTTTTTGAGTCTTCGGTGGCGACGCAGGCACGGCAGGCAGCTACCTATGCTTACCAGAATTTTTCGCCTAAAACAGCAGTCATTGTCTACGAGAGCACGAAGGAAGACACCACCTTTGCCTCGTTTTACAGGCAGCAGTTTCTGAAGCTGGGAGGCAAGGTGAAAGCTTATAAGAAGATCAATTCAACCCAATCAACGGCCACAGCAAAAGTCTTCAACAACCTGGACCTGACGGATGTCGGACATATGGCGGTTTTCTCTGATAGAATGACGGCGGCTGTAAATGCCACAAGCCTATTGCAGGGAAATGCCGCGACCATGCCTCTTCTAACATATGAAAAATGGCTGGACATTAACCAGATCTCGCTGCGCCAGCTCGATAACCTGGAAATCTATTTTATCAGCCCGAAGTATATCAACAGGCTGAGCCCTGTTTATTCCTGGTTCCGGGAAGAGTACATCAAACGGTATAACCTTCCTCCCTCTGTGTATGCCTATGCTGGCTTTGAGATGCTCTATTACTTTGGCACCGTGTTGCAGAAATACGGTCCGCAGTTTAACCAGCAGCTGGTCTCAGAAGGGATCCAGCCAGGGGTATTCTACGCTGGCTTTGGCTATACCAACGACAACTCTCGCCAGCAATTGCAACCGGATAACCAGTATGTCCCGATCACTAAGTTAGAGAACTTGCAACTTATAGTGGTAAATCCTGTTTTCTAACAGCACTACCTGTTAAGTCAAAAATTTAATTATGAAAGAAGCATCTAACAGCAATGAGCTGTTCAAACGTGCGCAGCATTCGATACCCGGTGGCGTAAACTCCCCTGTCAGAGCCTTCCGGGCCGTGGGAGGCAACCCGCGCTTTATGGTTTCAGCCAAAGGCCCCTACCTCTACGATGAAGACGGCAACCAATACCTGGATCTGATCAACTCCTGGGGCCCCATGATTTTAGGGCACGCGGCGGAAGTGGTGAATGAGGCTGTACAAAAAGCTATTCCCAACTCGCTTTCGTTTGGAGCCCCTACCCGCAAAGAGGTAGAGATTGCAGAGCTGATCGTGAGCATGGTGCCCAGCATCGAAAAAGTGCGCATGGTTAATTCCGGCACAGAGGCGACCATGTCGGCCATAAGGGTAGCTCGGGGATATACCGGCCGCGACAAGATTATTAAGTTTGAGGGCTGCTACCACGGCCACGGCGATTCATTCCTGATCTCGGCGGGCAGCGGTGCTATCACCCTCGGCGTACCCGACAGCCCCGGTGTTACCAAAGGCACCGCCAATGACACCCTTACTGCGCCTTATAACAATTTAGAGGCCGTTAACATACTGGTTGAGGCAAACAAAGGACAGGTAGCAGCGATCATCTTAGAGCCTGTGGCAGGCAACATGGGGCTTGTGACACCGCAGCAAGGCTTCCTGCAGGGTCTCCGCGATCTATGTGACAAAGAAGGTATCGTGCTGATCTTTGATGAAGTGATGACCGGCTTTCGGCTGGCACCGGGCGGTGCCCAGGAGATATATGGGGTTACGCCGGATATGAGCACACTGGGCAAAATTATTGGCGGCGGTATGCCGGTAGGCGCCTATGGTGGCAAGCGTGCGTTAATGGACTATGTTTCGCCTGCCGGGCCTGTTTACCAGGCAGGAACCCTGTCTGGCAACCCGATTGCGATGTCGGCCGGTATGGCGATGTTGAATTTCCTGAAGGATCACCCGGAAACCTACCAGCAATTGGAAAGAACGACAGCTAGTATGGTGGCCGGTATGCAGCAGAACATGCAGCAGTTGGGCCTTTCCTACACGATCAACCGCATTGGATCGATGTTTAGCATCTTCTTCACCAAAGAGCAGGTTGTTGATTTCGAAACTGCTAAAACCTCCGATACTGCCCTTTTTGGACGATATTTTAACAGCATGCTGAACAGAGGCATCTATCTTGCGCCTTCGCAGTACGAGGCGTTATTTGTTTCGACTGCAGTTACCGAAGAACTCGTGGAGCAGTATATTCAGGCAAACCTGGAGTCTTTGAAAGAAGCACAAGCCTAAAACCTATGGCATCTATAAAGAGCAGCACCTGATAAGGGTGCTGCTCTTTATAGATGCTCTGTTAGCGCTGTTCGCAGCGAGCACTGTCGCAGTTTCTTTGTTTATATTGTTATCCTACGCCATTCAAATAGCACTGCTTGTCATATAACGGCAGATTTGCTTAATTTACATCCCACATTCGCCACACCATGATTTTAACAGATAAGCAGATTTTAGCTGAGATTGAAAAGGGCACCATCCTCGTAGAGCCGTTTAACCGCGACTGCCTGGGCACGAACTCTTACGATGTGCACCTGGGGCGCCACCTGGCAACATACAAAGACGAGGTACTGGACGCGCGTAAGCACAATGAAATAGAAGTGTTTGATATTCCGGAAGAGGGGTTTGTGCTCCAGCCGGGAATGCTATACCTGGGCGTAACCCTGGAATACACGGAGACGCATGCCCATGTACCGTTTCTGGAAGGGAAGTCGAGTGTTGGCCGGCTTGGAATTGATATCCATGCGACTGCCGGCAAAGGCGACGTGGGCTTCTGTAACACCTGGACCCTTGAGATTTCGGTTTCAATGCCGGTGCGTGTCTACCACGGAATGCCTATCGGCCAGTTAATCTATTTTGAAGTAAAGGGTGGAATTGAGAACTATTACAACACCAAGGCGAACGCCAAATACAATCACCGCACCATTACGCCGGTTGAATCCATGATGTGGAAAAACGTGTGGTAATAGCAGGCTTTTAATCTAAAAAAGCTGTTTTTATTGCATTTAAAGGCCCTTCTGGCATAATATGTGTACTATATAAGTCGTTAAGGATTTACAGCCGGACCGGAATTTTTTAAGTTAGGGCCGCGTTGTAAACAGAAGCAAAGGAAACGAACTAAAACTATAGAAACTGAAATTATGAAGAAGATACTGGTAATGACTTGCATGGTGTTCGGTTGTACATTCGCTGCTTCAGCTCAGGACGCTCCAGGCATAACTGCTAAGGACCGAGCCACTCATCTTTCAAACAAAATGATTCGGGAGCTGGCGCTGAACAACTACCAGGCAAGAAAAGTAAATGAGATCAATCTGGAGGTTGCCAAGCAGATGCTTGCGATTGAGCAGCAGTATGCGGGTAATCAGCAGAAAATTGACGAGTTATGCGGTGGAGTTTGTGCGGTGCGTGACACGAAATTAGAAAACGTGCTGAGCACAGTGCAGTACAACGATTATTATGGCAGCCGCAAGAACCTGGTGGCGCTTGATAAGCAATATATGGCTGAAGCTACCATGGCCCGTACAGGTGGCAATGGCATCGCCTCAGCAAACAATCCTGAGACAATGACAGTGAACTAACCCTTCACAAGCAGTATCCAGTATCCCAGTTAATTTGAAATAATGAAAGCGGCACCTCCGATAAGGGGTGCCGCTTTCATTATGATCTAAAAAGGGCATCTGCCAGTGGATCTTTGAGAAAAAGATTAAATTTCCAACGCTCTCCCCCCTATCACTCGTATAAACAAGTAGATGGAAACCAAAAAGAGGAAAGGAAGGGTAAACCTATGAAGAGAATATTTTTAATGCTTTGTATGATGTTTGGGTCGACTTTCGCGACAAAGGCAAGTGCAAACAAGGTTGCTGCCAAGCCTACAGGCGACAAGGCGACAAAAGCATTAGCGAGCAATAGAGCAAAATTACTGTCTAACCAAATGATCACCGGACTGCAGCTGAATAACTACCAATCCAGGAAGATCCAGGATATCAATATGCAGGTGGCAGAGCAGCTTACAGCTGTTGAGCAGCAAAATGCCGGTAACCAGGCGGAGATAGACAGGCTAAGCAAAAACATATATGCCGAGCGTGACCGAATGATGGAGAATGTATTGAGTACTGTGCAGTACAATGACTACTTCGGGCACCGCAAAGATTATAACGAATTAGATAAAAAAATTGCTGAAACTGCAAGTGTGGATGATTTACAGGGGCTTCCTCAGAACGCT
Organism: Pontibacter saemangeumensis; assembly: GCF_039541895.1. Classification (NCBI taxonomy): domain Bacteria; kingdom Pseudomonadati; phylum Bacteroidota; class Cytophagia; order Cytophagales; family Hymenobacteraceae; genus Pontibacter; species Pontibacter saemangeumensis. Next base: position 72,606 of record NZ_BAABHC010000007.1, on the reverse strand, counting down.
ACTGCACTTAATCAGTAGTTAAAAAAAAATAATATAAACAGCAACGCCACCTATATAGGTGGCGTTGCTGTTTATATATACGGGCTTATCTGTTTGCCTCACTACCCGTTTTGCTCGCGTTGCTGCTCCACATGCTTCATCAGTTCCTCACACAGGTCACGCATTTTTTTTGCCATCACCTGGTCGCTGGTAGCCGTGGCAATGCTCTGCGCCATGGCTCCCATGGTGTCTATATAAAAATATTTCATCTCATCCACCGGCATATCCTTTGTCCATAAATCAATTTTCATAGTGCCGGCCTCATCCCTGTCCCAGAGTGAGATATTGATGGCCTTCGCAAAATGGATCTTCTCCCCGGCGTCTGTTGCCCGCCAGCTAATGGCTTCCGGCACGCGGTTATCGTCTAAGGCAATACTTACATATATTTCGGACTTCTTCATTTGATCAATTTTTAAACTTTATAGTATAGTAATCTCGTAATATGCGTATTCAGATATATGCGTACAAAGTTACACGATGCGAAACGGAATTAAAACCCTCTTACTTTTTTTTACCCTGAGCACCCTGTGGGGTTGCTCGAGGCTGCCCTCTATCTCCAGCAAAGGCAGGCTTAACACCATTGCCTTCTATAACACCGGTAATCTGTTTGATGCAAAGGATGATCCCAAAACAGCTGATGATGCTTTTACGCCCACAGGCGACATGGCCTGGACAGAGGAGCGCTACCAGACAAAAGTCAAACAGATAGCACAGGTTATCAGCGGCATAGGTGGCGAGGGAGGACCAGCCGTAGTTGGTTTGAGCGAAATAGAGAACAAGCAGGTGCTGGAAGACTTGGTGGCCACCTCTTCCCTGCGCAGGTACAACTTCGGCATCATCCATTACGACATGCCTGATGCGCAAGGGCTGGATGTTGCCCTGCTCTACCAGCCAAAGCACTTCAAGCCCACCCATACCGAGACGATCAAGATCGATTTCGAGGATAAAGGTTTTAGCTCCCGCGATATATTGCAGGTAAAGGGTGAATTGCGCGGTGAGCTTGTGACAATATATGTGGTGCACTGGCCTGAACCTTCCAGAACCCGCGCAGGCAAAGTGAACGACAGCCGCCTGCGCAGCGCCGCCGCCGCGCTCCGGAAGAAGATCAATGAGCAGCAGGTAGCTGACGAAAACATGAAAGTAATCGTGCTGGGCGATTTTGAAACCGAACCAGCGGCCCCGGTGATGCAGGAGGTGTTGAAAGCCACCGGGAGACCAAATCCTTACTACAAAGAAGAGCTGTTTAACACGCTCTACCTTCCTCACGTAAATGGGCAAGGCAGTTACGCCAACCGGGGCGATATGCAGATGCCGGACCAGATCCTGATTTCAAAGTCTCTGCTGAACGGGAACACGGGGCTGCAGTATGTACGCGGCTCTGCAGCCATATATGACCCCGAGGATATAAAATTCCTGTTCGGAAGGTACAGAGACACTCCCATTCGAACCTACTCCGGCAATTTATATATAGGAGGCTACAGTGATCACTTTCCTGTCTATATTCAGGTGCGGAAGGAGCGGTAAATCAGAGGAGGGAGCTAATCTTTTCCGCTGCTAAACTATCAAATAAAACTATCTGTTGAATAACTTTTTTACAGTCGCCTTGATAGATTCTCGTCAGCAAATGAATTAGAATACCAACTCTCTTGAATCTTCATCCATATATGACTTCTTCCTGATGAATAAAGAGGGCTGGAACTTATTGTAGCTATGGAAGGGATTATATGATCCTATATAAAACAAGCGCAGCGGGCTATATGGCCCGCTGCGCTTGTTTTATATAGGATTTAAAAACGTTGCCTGCTTACAGTAAAGCTGCTTAAACGTAGTTGTTCAGCATCACCGGCATCACCAGCATCAGTACGTTTTCGCTGTCCTCGCTCACGATGGGCATTAATAAACCGGCGCGGTTCGGCGTAGATAGCTCAAACGTGATCTCATCCGAGTCGATGTTGTTGAGCATCTCCATCAGGAACTTGGCGTTGAACCCAATCTCCATATCCTCGCCTTCATACTGGCATGCCAGCCGCTCATTGGCCTCATTCGAGAAATCAAGGTCCTCCGCAGAAACCTGTAGCTCAGAGCCGTTCAGCTTAAGGCGAATCTGGTGCGTTGTTTTGTTGGAGTAGATGGATATACGCTTTACGGAGCTTAGCAGATCCTGACGGTCGATCACGAGCTTGTTTGGGTTCTGCACCGGAATCACATTCTCATAATCCGGATACCGCTCATCAATCAAGCGACAGATCATACGGATATTATCGAAGCTGAAGAAAGCGTTGGACTGGTTAAACTCCATGCGCACCGGCGTCGCCTCTGAAGGGAGCGTCGATTTGAGCAGCATAAAGGCCTTGCGCGGAATTATCAGCGAAGCCTCCTGTGGCGTCCCCACGTCGGTGCGGCGGTAGCGTAGCAGCCGGTGGCCGTCAGTTGCCACAAAAGTAACATTGTTGCTGCGCAGCTGCACAAATATGCCCGTCATGGCTGGGCGAAGCTCGTCGTTGCTAACTGCGAAGATGGTTTTGTTGATGGCCCTGGCCAGTACATTAGAGGGGATCTCAATGGCATTGGCGCCTTGCACCACCGGCACACGCGGAAAGTCAGTGGCATTCTCGCCTGACAACTTGTAGCGGCCGTTAGAGGAGCTGATCTCGATGGTATACGTCTCTTCGTCTATTGTAAACGTGACCGGCTGGTCAGGCAGGTTCTTCAGCGTCTCCAATAGAATCCTGGCTGGGGCGGCAATGCGCCCATTTTCCTTTGCCTCTACCGGCAGCTCCGTAATCATGGATGTCTCCAGGTCGCTGGCAGTGATGGTAAGCTTGCTGTTGTTGATCTCAAACAGGAAGTTCTCTAGGATGGGCACCACCGGATTGTTGGTAACCACGCCGTTTATGCTGGACAGCTGCTTCAGAAGAGCTGAGGAAGAGACGATGAATTTCATTATTATACCTATAATGTTATTTGGACAAAGTTATAAATATTTCGCATTTCTCCTAAGCCTTTCGTGACTCCTTTTTCCTGTTTGGCTGTAATAGAGGGGGATAAAATTTAGAAGCGTTCGTACTTGCGCTTGCGCATATAATACCGCGCCACCCCAAACAGGCCTAAAAGGAAAATGGGCGCTATCAGATTAAGGAGTTGCCAATAGGCTTTCTCATCCTTTACCCGCACTTTATCCAGCGGACGCAGCGCTATCTCTTTGCTCCGCACGTTAATCAGCCCCTCCGCGTCGAGCAGGTAGTGAATGGTGTTCATGGCCAGCTCGCGGTTCGAAAAAGTGATATTGTTGTAGCGGTCAAACCCAAGTTCATATGCTTGCCCGGTGCGTGGGTTTATCTCGTTGCGGACAAGGTCGCCATCGGAGAACACGGCAATTTTCGTCTCCACGCCCTGCTCCTTCACCTGCTGGTCCTGCACGCCCTGCGGTGGCCGCCTGTATCGGAACAGAGAAGTGAACTTCCCCTCCAGCAGGTACCCGACCGCCTGCGGACCCGCCTTAAACAACGCCGGGTTTACCTCCATGCGTGCCTCCTCTAACGAGATGGGCACTGGAGGCTCCAGAATACGGGAGTAAGGCGAGGTGAACACCAGTGGCGTTTTGCGGATACCTTCTGCTTTTACGGTATCGATGGTGCCAATAAACCGGGCATAAACAGCATCCAGATTGCGCGTTATAGGGTGGCCGCTAAAGTTATTTAACAAGGGATAAAAGCGCCAGTTAATCATTTCTGTCTGGGGCTGCTCACCCAAATAACCAGTCACCATCGGGATAAAACCTGAGTTTAGGTCCATAACCAGCGTCGGGTTCAGGCGCACGCCATACCGGAATAGTAAGTCGTCTAAATTCAGGCTATACGGCAGTGCAAACATTCCACCGGCGCCCACGCTGTCCATGTTCACGTTCAAGGCATCCACAAAAAACACTGCCTTGCCCCCCTTCATGATAAACTGGTCGATCTTGTATTTGTCGGCTTCGGTAAACTGATCAGTCGGCTTCGCCACGATAATGAGGTCAAGTCCCTCCAGGGTCGGTATCTCAGCCAACTCCCCTCTGGCCACCCGGTAGTACTCCTGCAGCGAGCCCAGCAGGTCTGTCACCTGCTGCATTTCCAGTTCCCCTTGCCCCGTTATATACCCGATTACCTTATCAGCAGGAAAGGCTATTTTGCGTATAGCCGTGGCCAGTTCATACTCCAGCCCTTCCACCGACTGGTTCAGGCGCTCGTCCGGGGAGGCAGCGAGGTTCCCCTTCAGCAGGTTCACGGCAGTTTCTTTGCCGTTATATTTTACCACCGCTCCCGGAAACACCAGTCGTTCCACCTGCTTCCCGTCTTCCATTGCCTTTAAGTTGGTGGGAATGATGCCTTTTTGGGCCAGGGAGGTAAAGAATTCGTTCCGCTGCTTCTCGTCCCCAATCTCATTCGGATTGATAAAGTTGTAGCGCAGGTTACCGCCAGAGTAGATGCGGAACTCGTCCAGGGTTTCGCGCACCGACTGTTGGAGCCGCTTGAAGCCGGCCGGGAAATTCCCTGTTAAATATACGTCCACCACCACCTCATCCTGCAGGCTCCCCAGCATCTGTTTCGTGACCGGGGCAATGGTATAGCGTTTGTCTTCGGTCAGGTCGAGACGGAAGAAATAATTTGATGCCAGCAGGTTCAGAAGGATAATGCCCGCAACCCAGGCAATAAACTTCAGGATGTCGCTGCTACGCCTGCTCTTGATTTGCTTCTGCGCTGTTACCATTTCCGGCTCTCCAATACAAGTTTCGTAGCTAAAATCATCACGGCAATCACACTCAGGAAGTAAAGCACATCCCTCGAATCGATAAGGCCTTTGCTGATTGCGGCATAATGATACGAGATCCCCAACTGGCTGATCAGGTAACTGGAACTGCCCCAAAAAGGAATAGAGGAGATCAGATCAAAGCCTGTAAAGATGATGTAGCAGAGGAACACCGCCACCACAAATGAGATTATCTGGTTGTCGGAGACGGAGGAGGCAAAAACGCCGATCGCGGTAAACACGCCGGCCAAAAAAACAAGGCCTATATAGGAACCCACGACAGCCGCTGAGTCAATGTTGCCCTGCGGGCTGCCCAACGCATACACCGAGTAATAATAGAGCAGCGTGGGTACCAGCGCGAACAGGGCCAGCAGCAGCGCAGCAAAGTACTTTCCCAGTACAAGCTCTAAGTCCGTGAGGGGTTTAGTCAGAAGCAGCTCAATGGTTCCTTCCCGCTTTTCCTCGGCAAAAGTACGCATGGTAATGGCCGGAATCAGGAACAGGAAGAGCCAGGGAGCCATATTGAAAAGCGTCTGCAGATCAGCAAACCCATACTCCAGCACACTGCTTTCCGGGAACACCCACATGAACATTCCGATCGCCACCAGGAAAACCGTGATCACGATGTAGGCTATCAGTGAGTTGAGAAAACCGTTGAATTCTTTCTTTAAAATGGAGAGCATTTATTTCGAATTAAAAATCAAGAAGTAGAAATCATCTCATGCACAAGCCGGTATTAGCAACTACCTCAGGAGCGACTTCAATCATTTCTACTTTTCAATTTTGAATTTCTAATTATTTCGTTAATTCCTGGAATATCTTTTCAAGGGAGTTTTCCTCCTGCCGTAGCCCCACCAGCGGCCAGTTGCGCTCCGCCGCTATCCGGAAAACATTTGAACGGATGTCGGTATCATACTCGGAGGTAACGCGGTAAGTAAAGCCTTGAGCCAACGCTACGCGTATAACCCCGGGCACAAGTTGCAGCACCTCCGTCTCTACCGGCTGCTCAAACTCAACCAGAGTTACTTTCTGATGACTGTTTCCAGCCTGCAGGGCAGACACGTCGCTGTCGGCAACAAGTTTGCCCCGGTTGATAATCACGACGCGGTCGCAGATAGCGGCCACCTCCTGCATAATGTGCGTGGAAAAAATAACGGTTTTATCCTGCCCGATATGCTTAATGAGTGTCCGGATCTCAACGATCTGGTTCGGGTCGAGCCCGGTGGTGGGCTCATCCAGGATAAGCACCTGCGGGTCGTGCACCAGCGCCTGCGCCAATCCCACCCGTTGGCGGTAGCCTTTGGAGAGTGCGCCTATCTTCTTGCCCTGCTCCCGGGTAAGGCCGCATAGCTCGACCATCTCCTGTACCCTTGCCTTTGCCAGCCTGTTCTTCAGACCATATACAGAAGCCACAAAGTGCAGGTACTCGTGCACATACATGTCCAGATAAAGGGGGTTGTGCTCCGGCAGGTAACCTACCATGCGCCGCACTGCCATCGGGTTCTGCACTACATCGTGACCATGCACCACGATAGTGCCTGCACTAGGCGGAAGGTAGCAGGTGGCGATTTTCATCGTCGTAGACTTTCCGGCGCCATTCGGCCCCAGGAAGCCCAGTATCTGCCCCTGCTTTACCGTGAAGGACACGTCATGCACGGCATACTGTGTGCCATATATTTTGGAAAGATTCTTTACTTCTACTGACAACTTATATAGTATTTAAATACTGCAGCATATATAAGAAATTTGCAAAACGCCCATTAGATTGCTTCTGAAGACCAGATGATACTAGACTTTGACTCTTTTCCCCATAGGACTAACTGAGCAAGCAAGATAAGTAGCGCTTATAATTGCTCCATTGCACAATACAGAATAATGTGCTACACATGTGACCGGACCCGCAAAGCTACAAAAGACGGGCCAATCCTGTGCTATTTCTGCCGCTTCCCTTTCGGCATCAGGGGCCTTACCTCAATGTCCACGTGGTGGTAGTTCGGATGAGATTCCAGTGCGTGCAATATTGTTGAGGCGATATCCTCCGGCCGCATCATGTTTTCGCTCACGGTTACGCCCTCCATGTGATCAAAAAAGTTGGTTTTCACAGAGCCGGGATAGATGCAGGTCACTTTAATGCCATAGTCACGGACTTCCTTGTACAGGGAATGTGAGATACCGCGCACGGCGTGTTTGGTACCGCAATAACCAGACATCTGTTCGATGCCGGTAGTGCCGGCAATAGAGGATATGTTGATGACATGCCCCTCTTCCGCCTCCTTCATATCGGGAAGCACCAGGCGCGTGCAGTAAAACACTCCGTTCACGTTCGTCTCGAACATGGTGTGCCAATCCTGCGGCGACATCTCGTCCATTTTACCTGCAATACCCAAGCCGGCATTGTTCACCAGCACCGCCACATGCCCATTTGTTTGCTGCAAAGTTGATGCATATGCGTGCTGCACCTCTTCCATGCTACGCACATCGCACGGGATATATATAAAACGATCATGCTGCAGCTCAGGAGCGGTTCTTCCCCATCCCACGACGCGCATGCCTTTCTCCAGCAGCAGCTTTACCGTAGCAAGCCCAATGCCTCTGCTAACGCCTGTCACTACAGCTATTTTACCCTCTAACTCCATCGTTATATATACGCAGCTAATTCTTTGAAATTGTCACAATACTTCTCAGCCAATGGTAATTATTATACTGACAAGCTTGGTTTAACCATAACTGATGAAACATCATTGATCAATTATATATATGATATGAAAGCATAGAAGTTTACTCATAAGTTTAACTAAATATTAACTTAGATCACTTATTTCAAAGTGCATGAAGTATAACTTTATCATAAGTCTCCTAATTGCGGCCTGATCAACAGTTCTTCCACTACACTGTTCTTTGACAGTACATAGGCGTTGAACATGGCCATGGCCACATCTTCCGGCTTCACGAAACGCTCCGGTGGCAAGTCCACCCCTTCCCAGCTTGCCGTGAGCGTGGCGCCGGGCAATATGGCCGTTACCCGGACATTGTGCTCCTTCAGCTCTTCCCTCAGAACCTTTGTCATCCCATAAAGTGCAAATTTGGAAATACAGTATGAGCCGCCATTTATATAGGGGGTGATGCTGGCAGTGGAGCAAAGGTTAAATATATGGCCGGATCGGCGCTCGATCATACTATGCACAAGCCCTTTAGTAAGATAGTAAGCGTTGTAAAGGTTTGTCTGGATCATATATGGCAGTGTTTCGTCGGCCTCCTCAGTGATCTTGCCAGGAAGAAACACGCCGCTGTTGTTCACCAAAACTTCCACATTCACCCCCAGCCCCTTCACAAACCCGAGAAACAATTGCAGTGACTTTTTATCGCTCAAATCGGCTTCCCGGTAATAAACCTTCGAAAACGTATATGACTGCTCGATCTCCAGCTTCAACTTTTGCAGGTCCTTTTCGTTTCGGGAACAGGTGATGATATGAAATCCCTCTTTGGCGAACTGTTCAATTACGGCTCTGCCAATTCCTTTTGTACCGCCTGTCACCAAAATGTATCGTTGCATAAATATGTATTGTTTTATATGTTTTGCAATTTTCAACGTAATATAGGTATTAAAGCGTATTTTTGCTTGCCATCTTGCAGAATAGCATGATAAAACAGCTACTAAAACCCCTATGCTGGAACACTTCGGAAAGTATTTACTTTTTATGTCGAGCCTTTTCACGCGCAGTGAATCGCCCCGCATCATATTTAACAGAACCATCGACGAAGCCATCCTGATTGGCATAAACTCTATTTTCATAGTTGCGATCGTCAGCACCTTTATTGGGGCAGTGACTTGTGTGCAGGTCGCCTATAACCTGAACAATGCGCTCATCCCGCGCTCCACCATTGGTTTTATGGTGCGGGAAATGACGATTCTGGAGCTAGCCCCGACCATTACGTCTATTGTGCTTGCGGGGAAGGTAGGCTCCAGCATTGCTGGCGGCCTTGGCACGATGCAGATCACAGAGCAGGTGGATGCGCTGGAAGTAATGGGCATTAACTCATCCTCTTACCTGGTGCTGCCTAAAGTTATAGCTGCGCTGTTCATGTTCCCGCTGCTTGTGATCATTTCCATGTTTCTCTCCATCGGAGGGGGGTTTGTGGCGGGCACCTTGTCAGGCGCACTAACGTCCCAGGAGTATATCACCGGTATCCGTGAGGATTTCATCCCCTATAACATCGTTTTTGCCCTGATCAAGTCTATCGTATTCGCATTTCTTATTTCTTCTATTTCCTCCTTCAGGGGCTACTTCACGTCGGGCGGTGCCTTAGAGGTGGGAGCCGCCAGTACCACGGCAGTAACCAACGGAGTAATTGCAGTACTCATTGCTGACTTTATACTGGCACAGCTGCTGCTGTGAGTTATTCCCTTTTCTTATGATAGAGATACACAACATACATAAATCATTTGGTGACCTAAAGGTGCTGGATGGCATCAGCGGTGTGTTTGAGACAGGCAAAACAAACCTGCTGCTGGGTGCCAGCGGAACAGGAAAAAGTGTGCTGCTAAAATGCATTGTGGGCCTGGTAAAGCCGGATATCGGCAGCGTAACCTTCGATGGCACCTACTTCACCAATAACAAGCTGGGCATCCGGCAGGAGATCCGGCGGAAAATAGGCATGCTTTTCCAGAGTTCCGCACTTTTTGACTCCATGAACGTGGAAGAGAATGTTGCTTTTCCATTGAAGATGCTGACGCCCGACATGCCCAAGAGCGAACGTCTTGACCGGGTAAACTTTTGCCTGAAGCGGGTAGGCCTCGAAAACTCAAATAAGAAAATGCCTTCTGAGATCAGTGGTGGCATGAAAAAGAGGGTAGGTATTGCCCGCGCCATCGCACCAGAATGTACTTATTTGTTCTGTGATGAGCCTAACTCTGGCCTTGACCCGCTCACGGCGCTTAAAATCGATGAACTGATAAAGGAGATCACCGAGGAATTCAATACCACCACCATCATCGTTACGCACGATATGAATTCGGTGATTGAGATTGGCGACAACATCATGTTCCTGTATAAGGGTAAGAAACTTTGGGAAGGAACCCGTGACAACATCATGGAAACCGAAGTCCCCGAACTGAACGAATTCATTTTCGCCAATCGCCTGATGCGGGATGCAAAAAAGGTAGAAGAGGGAGAAGAAGGCAGCCACCACTCCTCCTAAGCCGCAGCTTGTTCCCGGTAAAGCATATATGGCCCGGCTGTAACAGCCGGGCCATATATGCTTTACCGGGATTGATGAAATAAGCGTTTATATTTCAAACAGCATACCAGCTACAGTGGCTGTCATCATACACGCTAAAGAAGCACCCAGCAAGGCGAGGAAACCCAACCTGGACAAGTTCCCTTGCTGGCTCGGCGCCATGCTTCCGATGCCACCGATCTGAATTGCAATGGAACTGAAGTTGGAGAATCCGCAAAGGGCATAGGTGGCCATCACAATAGCCTTCGGCGACAAAGCTCCGGCAGCTTTCATTTCTGCCAGGTCGAGGTAAGCCACAAACTCATTGATTGCTGTCTTTTGGCCCAGCAAACTCCCCACCAGCAGCGTATCGCCCCACGGCACCCCCATGATAAAGGCAAATACCCTGAAAATCTGCCCCAGGATATATTGTAGCGAGAAGCCTTCAAAGCTGCCGTTTGTGGTAGCGACCACCCATTGGTTCAATCCGGTCCATACTCCTATCAGATCCGTGAGCAGGTAATTGAGGAGTGCAATGACTGCAATAAAAGCCAATAGCATACCGCCAACATTCGCAGCCAGCTTCAGCCCGTCGGCAGCCCCCCGCGATAAGGCATCTACCAGGTTTACGCCCAGTTGCTCCTCGTTTAGCTCAAGCCGTGTCGTTATTTTCTCCGGTTCGTTCTCGGGTACCAGTATTTTAGCCAGTACGATTCCCGCCGGCGCATTCATGATCGAGGCCGTGAGAAGGTGTGCTGCGAACACGGCTTTCTGGGCCGGATCGTCGCCTCCCAGGAAGGCTACATAGGCAGCCAGCACGCCGCCTGCCAGCGTAGCCATGCCGCCTGTCATCAGGCACATCAGTTCTGAGCGTGTCATGCGGCTGATGAACGGACGCACCAGCAGCGGGGCCTCCGTCTGACCTAAAAAGATATTGCCTGCAGCAGAAAGGCTTTCTGCGCCTGACAAGCGCATCCCTTTCGACATAACCCAGGCAATACCGAACACGATCTTCTGCAAGATGCCCAGGTAATAAAGACCGGATGAAACCGTGGAGAAGAAAATAATGGTAGGAAGAACGGAGAAAGCGAAGATGTATCCTAAGCCACCGTTGTTCGAGGGGTTCGCCAGGTTACCGAACAGAAACTGAGCGCCAGCCTGCGAAAAATCAAGAAAAGTAACAAAGCCCCTGCTTACAACAGCAAAACCATCAGCCACCAGAGGCACCTGCGTGACCAATACACCGAATAGCACCTGCAGGAATACGCCGAAGCCAACCAGCTTCCAATCAATGAGTTTTTTGTTTTTTGAGAACAAGAAGGCAATAGTCAACAGGAGAAGCAAGCCTATTACTCCTCTTAAAATATCGTACATGCTGAGGGGAAAAATTTGCCAAAAGTAATTTTTATATCTTATAAAACAAAAAGTCCCGCACCTCTACGGCGCAGGACTTCCTATGTCTTCTGGAGCTTCAGTCTAATTACGCTTGTTCAACTCATCCCTGATTTTGGCGGCCCGCTCATAATCCTCTTTTTCCAGCGCCTCGTTCAGCATCTTATTGAGCTCATCCACAGAGGTTTGATTTAGCGGCTCTTTAGCACTGGATGAAGCAGATGGGGAAGTGCTCTTCACTGCCATTTCATCTGAATCTTCCTCTTCCTCCTCCAAGTCACTCAGGATAATGCCCGCCTCCGACAAAACACTTTCTACGGTGTAAATCGGCACGCCGAAACGCAGTCCGATGGCGATGGCGTCAGATGGCCTTGAATCCAATTCAAAATCCTTGGTGCCGTCTGTGCACATGATCTTGGAGTAGAATACGCCTTCCTTCAGGTCCGATATCAGGATCTCTGTGATGGTAACGTCCACCTGCTCCGCAAATGTTTTAAACAAGTCGTGCGTCAACGGCCGGTTCGGGTTAATCTTCTCAATCTGTATAGCAATAGATTGCGCCTCGAACATGCCAATGATGATAGGTAATCTTCTGTTTCCATCTCTTTCCCCGAGTACAAGCGCAAATGAGCCTGTCTGAGACTGGCTTGATGAAAGACCAAGTATCTCTAACTGAATTTTCTCCACAGTTTTCTTTAATCTATTTGTCTAAAGCTCTGGCAGCTTCTATTAGTTTCGGTACTACCTCAAACGCGTCGCCCACGATGCCATAATCCGCGGCTTTGAAGAACGGCGCTTCAGGATCCTTATTAATAACGACAATCACTTTAGAAGAGTTAACCCCAGCAAGATGTTGTATAGCGCCAGAAATACCGACCGCTATATATAAATTTGGGCTCACTGTGATTCCCGTCTGGCCGACGTGCTCGTGATGCGGCCTCCAGTCCATGTCAGAAACAGGCTTGGAACAGGCAGTGGCAGCCCCCAGCGCACTGGCCAGGTCCTCTATAAGGTGCCAGTTCTCAGGGCCTTTCATGCCGCGGCCACCCGATACCACAATCGCGGCCTCCGGCAGCAGCACACCGTCCGTCTCCTGCATCACCGTTTCCTTTGGCACCTCGGCAAAGTCTGCATCCGTCAGATCAGCAGAAATACTCTGTACGGTTGCAGTGCCGCCGCTAGTTGATATATCAATGGAATTTTTTTTGATGGCGATAATTTTCAGGTCGGCGGTGAGCGCCACATCAGCAAAGGCTTTGCCTGAAAATACACCGCGCGTGACCACAAAGCTCCCCCCGTCGATTTTGGGAAGGGCCGTTACGTTTGTCGCCAGCGAGCCGTTCAGGCGCACAGCCAGCTTAGCCCCGATGGCAGCCCCGATATTTGAGTTGGAGAATACCAGTACCTTAGCGCTCTCCTGCCCCACCGCCTTGGCGATCACTTTCACGTAGGCATCGGCCACAAACTGGTTCAGGCGGGAATCCCCATCATAGAGCACTTTGCTTATCCCCTGCTCCCCCAGCCTGGTCAGCGCCTCTTCGTGCACCTCACCGATGGCGACGGCCGTGGCCGTTGTGCCTAACTTCTGTGCCACCTGACTTCCGTAGGTGGCCGACTCTAACGAAGATTTTTTGATCTCCCCGTTAAGGCCTTCTACAAATACTAATACAGACATATCTTATAGTACTTTAGCTTCGTTTCTCAATAATGTAATTAATTCCCCTGCATTTTCAGGGGCGATCATTTTCACACCGCTTTTTTTCTCGGGCTTGCTGTAAGTCACATAGTCGGCTTTCACATCTGCGGCTACTGGCTCTACTACTTTCAGCGGCTTGGTCCGCGCCGTCATGATGCCGCGCATGTTCGGGATACGGGGTTCAGACATAGGCTGCTGTGCACTGGCGATAAAGGGCAGCTTTACCTCCACAATTTCCTTTCCGCCTTCTATCTCCCGCTCCAGGCGAGCCGTTTGATCATCCACCATGTCCAGTTTGAAAGCCGGCACCACAGAGGGTATTCCCAACAGCTCACCCACCATGTTGTGCACCTGCGAACCGTTGTAGTCGATGGACTCTTTGCCCATCAGGATCACATCATAGTTGTTTTCTTTGGCCACGGCAGCAATCTGCTGCGCCACGAAGAAGGAATCCTTTGGGAAGGTGTTGACGCGTATGGCGTCGTCCGCCCCGATGGCAAGCGCCTTGCGGATGTTGGGCTCCGTGTCAGCCTCCCCCACGTTTAGTACTGTTACTGTGCCGCCCTTTGCCTCTTTCAGTTCAATGGCCCTCGTCAAGGCGTATTCATCCCAGGGATTAATCACGAACTGCACGCCGTTTTTGTCCAACGCCTTGTTATCAGCCGTGAAATTTATCTTAGCTGTGGTATCTGGTACGTTACTAATGCAAACTAATATTTTCATGGTTAGAAATGTTAGCTTTTAAAATTTTAGATTTGTGCGAAGTTAATTAAAATATAGCCAATTCGAAATGAACGAAAGCAGACTGGAACAGCTCTTCAGGTTTCTGGAAGACGACCCGAATGACCCTTTCCTCTTATACGCCATCGCCACGGAATACCGCCAGGCAGACCAGGAAAAGGCGCGTGCTTATTACGAGAAACTACTGGCCGAGCATGAGAACTACGTTGGCACCTACTACCACGCCGCTAAACTGTACGAGGAAACAGGGCAGAACGATATGGCGGAGCAGATATATAAAAAAGGCATGAAGATCAGCCGCCAGGAAGGTAACATGCACGCATTTTCGGAGCTACAGCAGGCATATAACAAGATGATGGGCCTTGATTATGAGGATGACTGATCTGCTACCGGTCTCACTCGTATGGCTTAATCAAAAATAGTATGCATGCAGCATATTTCCAAGTCTTATATCTAAAACTTTCCAGACCGGAAAAAGTTGTGGTTTGTATGATTTCAGGGTATATAAAGGCGCTTGTTAGCCCTGGTAGCTATATATAATTCCCTTGGAAGGGCGAGTTATATATAGCTGACAGAATTCCAAAATACAGTTTGCCCATCTTATTTTGGTTGGGGTATTAGCTTATACCTTCACTGGAACGCATCCCTCCTTCTAATCTAGGCTCTACATTTTTTCTGAGGCAACTCTATTTACAGAAGTTCTGCGCCGTAATAAGACCCGCTAAAGCAATCTCCAAAAAACCACAGGTGCGTGGTTTTTTGGAGATTGTATATATAAAAATGCACGAATGATTAGCACCTGCACAAGCCTGCATAAGCCGCAGCACGAAGAGAAAGCTGCTGCCCATGTGCTGGCGATTACTTCCTGATTATTCACAGATCTGCTCAAAAAAGCGCACTTTCGTGCTGTGCGGGACCAGCCTCACCCCTTTCGGCACATTCTGGTGCGACTCCTGCATATGGTTTTTGTACCACACCGTGTAGCTCGCCTCGTCCGACCAATAGGTCATCATCCAGATCTCATTCGGGTTTTCCTGCGGGCTCAGCACCTGCATCCGGATAAAACCCGGGGCATTATCAACAAGATGCGGCCTGTTGATGAAGGCTTCTTTTATCTGGGGAGCCATATCATTGGCTACTGTAAAGGTACTTAAGGCTATAAACATGAATTTCGACTTTCAATTGATCCAATTATACTCGGAGGTGCTTCAAGGGCAGCCAGAAGCGTAGGATGCAAGGCTAAAGGTTTAAAAATTCTACAAAGACAGTTAAATCATCGCAAATAATCAAATCCAATTTGGCAGCAACCTCTTCTTTACACAAAAATCCTGTCGGATCGTCATCATAACCCACTTTAAAGCCAAAGCATGTAAGTAGAAACAAAAGTGAAGACGAAAGGTTGTTTCTAAAAAATGGAAAGTAAAAATATACTGATTGTTGGCGGTACGTCCGGCATTGGCTTGCAAACAGCGAAATTTTTGAAAGGGAAAGGAGCAAACGTGATCGTAGCTTCACGCCATCTCAACTCGGATATCGGTGATCTTGGGCTTCCCCACTTGCCTTTGGATGTGCAAGAATTTGAAAAAAGCTTCGCGGCTGAACTTCCCGAAGAGCTTCATGGGCTGGTTTATTGCCCCGGAAGCATTAAACTGAAACCGTTCGAGCGCCTCAGCATAAGCGATTTTCTAAAAGACTTTGAATTAAACGTGCTGGGTGCTGTGCAGGTGCTGCAGGCGGTGATGCCAAAACTGAAGCAGGCTGACGGAGCCAGTGTGGTTTTGTTTAGTACCGTGGCGGTTACATTGGGGATGCCATATCATGCTTCCATCGCCGTGGCCAAAGCCGCTGTGCAGGGACTGACGTTGTCATTGGCGGCTGAATATGCTGCAAGCGGTATTCGTTTTAACGCCATAGCCCCTTCCCTGACGGACACGCCCCTAGCCCAGTCGCTGCTAAGCACGCCGGAGAAGACGGAAGCTTCGTCCAAACGCCACCCGTTGGGCCGCATCGGTAAACCACAAGACATGGCATCCGCTGCCGCTTTTCTGCTTTCTGACGAATCCTCCTGGATGACGGGCCAGGTTCTTCACATCGACGGCGGCATGAGCGCTGTCCGGCTTTTTTAAAATTATATATACCTAACTCCCCAAAATGGTTCTCTTTTGGTTCCGCCGCGACCTGCGACTGCACGATAATGCTGGATTGTTCCATGCCCTGAAAAGCGGAAAGCCCGTACTGCCGCTCTTCATCTTCGATTCTGACATCCTCGAAAAGCTTAGTGATCAAAATGATGCACGCGTCACCTTCATCCACAACACGATTACAGAATTGCATTGCCAACTGAAGGTATATAGCAGCACGCTGTTAATCAAATATGGCAAACCACTTGAAGTAATGCAGGAGCTGCTGGAGACGTATGACGTGGAGGAAGTTTATACCAACCGCGACTACGAGCCCTATGCCCGCCAGCGCGACGAGCAGGTACAGAAAATGCTGCAGGAGAACGGGGTTATATATAAATCCTACAAGGACCAGGTGGTGTTCGAAGAAAGTGAGATCCTTTCAAAAAGCAGCTCACCCTACAAGGTATATACCCCTTATAAGAATGCCTGGAAAAAAGCTTTTGAAGCATCTATGGCGCGGGCATACCCTGTGGAGCAACACCTGCACCAGCTGATGAGGCACCATGAAGGCCCTATCCCTTCCCTGCAGGAAATGGGTTTTGAGCCAGCTACAATACAGACGCCTCTCCCAAGGCTGTCAGCAGATGTGCTTCAGCGGTATGAGGAAAACCGCAACCTTCCGGCTCTTGATGCCACTTCGCGCCTGAGCCCGCACCTGCGCTTCGGCACCATCAGTGTACGGCAGGCGGTACAACTAGCCGTGCAGCACAACGATACCTGGCTGCAGGAGCTGATATGGCGTGAGTTTTTCATGCAACTGCTCTATCACTTCCCGCATTCTGCTCAGGAGAGCTTTGCCTCAAAGTTCCGCCACATCGCCTGGCTAAACAACGAGGAGGAATTCCAGAAGTGGTGCGACGGCAAAACAGGATTCCCCCTGGTGGATGCTGGTATGCGGGAGCTGAACAGCACCGGCTTTATGCATAACAGGGTGCGTATGGTGGTGGCGAGCTTCCTGGTAAAAGACCTGCTGATTGACTGGCGCTGGGGCGAAGCGTATTTTGCTGACAAGCTGCTGGATTATGAGCAGGCCAGCAATGTGGGCAACTGGCAATGGGCGGCCGGCACAGGCGCTGATGCGCAGCCATACTTTCGCGTATTTAACCCGGATAGCCAGGTAAAAAAATTCGATAAAGACTATCACTACATCAGGCGCTGGCTACCGGAATTCAATACGGCCAACTATCCTCCGCCCATGGTAAATCATGCCAGTGCCAGAGACAGAGCGATAGCAGCCTATAAGAAATCAATTACAGCATTTGGTATATAACTTTGTGATTAACTATAGTTTGAACCCATAGTTTACAGGTAATTCTTGAAGTGAAAGGCAGCAGCAAATATGTTAATTTTATAGACAGTCAGTTCATCCTGCGTACTTTGCTTACTTCGCATTAGCCTTATTCCGTATCTTTGGTTGATGTTTCGACCAGTGCTATATATATTGCTGCTGCTGCTGCTGCTTTCACGAACTGTAATTGCACAGGCGCAGCCGGATACTGCTTCTGTCAGTAAGCCTCGTCTGATCGCGGCTGGGGCTACGTTTGCAGTGGGTTATACTGCAGTACTGGTGTCGCTGAACAATTCGTGGTATACAGGGGAGCGGACCGACTTTCATTTCTTCAACGATGCCCGCGAGTGGCGGAACGTTGACAAGGCAGGCCATTTCTGGGGAGCCTTTCAGCAAAGCCGCGCTGGAATCGATATGCTGCGCTGGGCAGGCGTACCCGAGCAAAAAGCCATCCTGCTCGGCGGCCTGACGGGGATTCTGCTGCAAACACCCATTGAGCTATTTGATGGATACCAGCCGCAGTATGGTGCCTCCGTGAGTGACCTGATCGCAAACACGGCTGGTGCCGCCGCGGTGGTGGGGCAGCAACTGGCGTGGCACGAAATCCGCCTCATGCCCAAGTTCTCCTTCCACAAGACTCGTTTCGCCGAAGCCCGGCCGAATACACTGGGAAGCAACTTTCAAGAGCAGCTTTTGAAAGACTACAACGGGCAAACGTATTGGATTTCAGCGGATATAGGAGCCTTTATTAAAGCAGAGAGTAAATACCCCAAGTGGCTGAATTTTGCGGTCGGGTATGGCGCGGAAGAACTCGTTTATAACCACACGCCGGCAAACGAAGCGGCCGGTTTTTACGCGCACCGCCAGTACTACCTCAGCCCTGACCTGAACCTGATGCACTTCAAAGGACGCAGCAAAGCGCTGAATACGGTTTTATATATACTCAGCATCATCAAAATTCCGGCGCCGGCGCTGGAGTACAACAAAATAGATGGCCTGAAGCTGCACCCACTTTACTTCTAAGCAAGCTTATTTATATATGCCCGGCCCAGGCCACCTACCTGAATACATGACACTGACCGGTTAAATCCGTACCTTTGCATGGTGCTGTTTGATTGGCTCCGGGCAGTAGGCGCCCGTAAGCTAACATCAACAGAAATAATATACGAATAACAAAAACATGAACGTAGGAGACCGCGTGCGGTTGATGTCGGGCCGTGAGGAAGGCATTATTACCCGCATTTTAGATAACAACATTGTAGAAGTCGCCATTGACAATGATTTCACTATTCCGGTGGCGCGCCGCGAGGTGGTGGTTATTGCAAAGGAGGAGGCAAACTACCTGAAGGATGACGAGGATATACAACCTGCCGTTAAAAAAGTGACTGCCGCTCCCGTGTTTGCGGCACAGGGCATCTACCTGGCGCTGGTGCATCAATCGGAGGAGTTACTGGCCGTGACGATCATCAACAATTCTGACTACGATGTGCTGTTTACTTCCGGCGAAGAGCGCGAAGGCAAATACCGCGGGTTGCAGAACGACCGCCTGACGCCAAAGACAACACGCGTCGTGACGCACTATCACCTGAAGGATTTTGAGAAGTGGCCCGGAATGCTCGTGCAGTTCATACAGCACCGCAACGGAAGCCCCACCCTGTACGAGCCGGTTACGAAGCGGGTACAGTTCAGGGCAAACTCGTTCTACAAGAGTAAGAAAACTGCACCGGTTCTTAATAAAGAGGCTTACCTCTTTCAACTTGACCAAAAGCCTGTAGCCGTGGACACCGATAAGATCACGGAGAAGTTGATTAACGCCACAGCCCAGCACGAGAGCTTTAAGCTGCAGGCGCCGGAGCACGAGGTTGACCTTCACATTGAAAAACTGGTAGATGATTATAGCGGCTTGAGCAACAGCGCCATCCTGAAGATACAGTTAGAGAAATTTCAGGACAGCCTCGAGCGCGCCATAGCCGCTAACATGCACGAGATTGTGTTTATACACGGTGCTGGTAACGGCATCCTCCGGAAAGAGCTGCAGAAAGTACTGAGCCGCACAGCCGGCATTAGGTTTTTCGAAGATGCCCGCAAGGAGAAGTTCGGCTACGGTGCCACTTTGGTGAAACTGAAGTAAGTATTGCTTGAACGTTAACTGGTTATATAGTCTTGGAATAGTTGATTAACTCCAGGTGGAGAGCATTTATTTTAAAGAGGCGTAAAATAAACCTGCTCATCAGCACCCTCAGGGAACTCCTATAAGCTTTCTATCTTTTTATGTACAGCAGCGGGTTTTATAGTATCTTTACGCAGCAAAAGAATTTAACAGCAAGCCGTCTTATCGCTGCTCCGCAAGGAGGAGAGGAAAGTCCGGGCAACGCAGAGCATCCTACTTCCTAACGGGAAGGGTCCTGAGTAATCGGGATACAGCCAGTGCCACAGAAAAATACCGCCCCGAATCCGTTTGGGGTAAGGGTGAAAAGGTGCGGTAAGAGCGCACCAGCGGCTGGGTGACCAGTCCGGCTGGGTAAACCTTAGGAGTTGAAAGACCAAATAGGCTGGCAGCGCCTCGTTTCGGCGGGGCTAAGGGCTGCTCGTCCGATGTCAGTGGGTAGGTCGATGGAGCCTGCGCGCGAGTGCAGGCCTAGATAAATGATAAGATCCCGATTCGTCGGGAACAGAACCCGGCTTACAGGCTTGCTGTTATTTTTGTGCTCCTCCACACTCCTTCCATTGTCTCCCTATATACTGCTCCTCATACAGCAGCCTGTACTATAACTTGAACACTCATAACTGGTTAAGCAACATTAAAAATGAGTTTCTATATACAGGTGTTCCAGGCATAGGCAAACTAAAATTACACCTTTCTCCCTATATACTCATAATAAATTTCAACTTTACCTAACAGGCCTATGCATTCGGAACTCGTTTCCCGGCTATCTATCTTTGCAGCCTGAAAACTTTTCACCTAAACATGTCTGACCTGACACTATACGATCCGTTCGAGCGGATGCAGTTCACCGAAACGAACTGCTTTTTGTGCGGCACTGCTATTTCTCCGGCGCTGCGTACACCCGTTTTTGGGGAGTGGCTGCAGCAAAAGTATAATCTAAAGGAGAAAGAGCTGCTGCTACTGGATAAGAGCGTGGCCACCTTCGGTGACTTAACGATCCCCTGCTGTGCCCTTTGCCAAACGCATTATATACTTCCTCTTGAGGCTGAAGTGGAGCAGGCAGCTGCGCAGGGCATTGCCGGGCTTAAGGGGCTGGAGGAACAGAAGCTGTTTCAGTGGGTCGGGAAGATGTACTACGGCACCCTTGTGACCGAACTGATCAAGGAGATGAACCCGTTCATGGAGCCACAGTATGCCGTGAGCGAGGACCCTAAAATGCTGGGCAGGTTTGGCTCGTTTTTCCAGGTGCTGCAATCATTGCGTGTTCCGATGGTGTTTTCGGATTTCATACCCTGCTCGCTGTTCCTGCTCGAAGTCAATGCGTTAGAGGATGAATTACCGTTTGAGTACCAGGATGAGCTGACAAGTATGGCCTTCAGCATAAAGTTAGGTTCCGTGGTGATGGTGTGCACGCTCTTAGACAATGGCATTATCCGGCGGGCAATGGCTAAGCTTTACGCCCTCACAAGTGGGCAGCAACTGCATCCCATACAGGTGGCGGAATTTAAAGCACGGGTTTTCTATGCCGCTTATATCTTCAATGTGGTGCCAGAATATTTTATACGTCCCGTGAAGCCTGATGACGACCGCCTTGTGCTGGACACGCTGATCGACGACATCCGGAATGAGATCTTTAACCCATGGGACATGAAAGCCTATGCGCATATGCTGGAGGAAATGCTGAAGCCATGGGATATAAGGGAGCAGGAAATACTGCGTAACCCAGCAATGCCGCTGAGCTTTCTGCTGGATGATAAGAACCAATTCCAAGTGCTGGAGAGATTCCATAAATAAGAAGCCATATATAAAAAAGAGCAGGGGCGCCTACCATATATAGGTCGCCCCTGCTCTTTTAGTCTTCCAAAATAAAACTAACATTTACGTTAGAAGTCACTGTTACTTCCCCGCCCGCTATAGAAGGTCCCCCGCTTCCGTCGAACGCGGCCGACTCCATCATGACGGTTTTGTACATGGGCCTCGGACCTCCCCCGCCTTCGCTCTCGTTGATCTGGTAAACTCGCCCTACGCGTGCTTCCAGTTCTGTGGCAAGTGTGGTGGCTTTTTGTTTTGCATCAGCAACAGCACGTTTCCGGGCCTCGGTTTTTAGCTTTTCTACATCTGCAACCTGAAAATTAATCCCATGCACCTGGTTAACACCTACTTTGTAGATGCCCGCCATCAGTTCATCGAACTTGTTCAGTTTTTTTATTTTTACTGTCATATTTTTTTGTGCCAGATAAAAATCAGGGCTCGTTCTACCGTACTCGGCCCCGTTGTACATGGGTTGCAGCGTCACATAAGAGGTTTGAATATCTTTTTCATCTACCCCCTGCTTTTTTAGGTAATTGATGATGGCTGCCGCTTTTTTGTCGGTCTCACTTCTGGCAGCCTCTAATGAGTTCTGGCGTGTCTCTACCCCCAGGTTCACCACCACCTCGGTAGGCTGCACGTGTACTTCCCCTACGCCTGTAACATTTACCAGCGGTGGCAGCGTTTGTTGCTGCGCCTGTGACTGGGACAAGCTAACGACCCAAAGAAGCCCGAGCAATAGAATTGACTTTTTCATAGACATGATGTTTTTCGTAAATGTAGAGCAGCAATATAGCTGCCATCTATATAGTAGCTGCTTAATCAAATCATGTGCCAATACTTTGGGGTGCTGAAAAACAAAGAGCCCCGAACATGAATGTCCGGGGCTCTTGCCAATTTATAAGTCAGGTCTACGCCTCTTCATATTCGTCATGTCCATGGCTGTACCTGGCAAGTAAGATTGCACCCATTGTCACTGCACCTGCAGCAAGAATCAATTGGGTGGTCGTAAAACGGCGGGTTGCTTTGAGAATGATCTGCCCAACATCCTGCATGAGCTCGGGGAGTTTATCATGATTCCCCTGGAACACGTGCAGCGCCGATTCCACCGTTCTTGACATATCGTGTGGGTGCAGCATGGTGAGAACACTGGCATCCTGCTGGCTCTTGTTCCCGTGCTGCGCGTTTTTATTGTCCTTGTTGCTGTTGTTCCCAGTGTTGGTAGAATTGCTGCTGTTACTTTGGTTTTGTGATGTATTGTTTTCCATAGTCTGTCTTATCTTGTTTAGCTTAATACTTGTTTTAAAATATACGGTTAGCTCCCAGAAAGGCTTCATCAGGCCTGCTGCGGCCGACCACCATGCTGTACCACCGCCTCCGTCATCCGACGTTCCAGGCTATCCATGTTGAGCAGCATGCTAGCAGGGAAACTGATGTTGAGGTCATCCAATTCCAGCATCTCGTTTTCAGGGTTATAAGAATAGCTTCCGGAGACCCCTTTTTCTTTGAAGCTGCCACTATTATGCTGCAAATTCAGCCCAAGAGTCTGCAGCTTGTTTTTTAACTGCTCAAAGGCCTCTGGTTTTAGACCTTCATAAAGTAATCTCCTCGCCATACTTACTCTCTTACTGTGAATTCAATTGGTTTATACTAACGAATTACGCACGCATTGGTTAGAATAACTATTCATATTCGGTTTCTGGATTTATTGAAGCTGATTATCAGGCTGATTGCTTACAACCTCAATTTAATTTTAGTAAACTGTTTGCAGGTTTTTGTACATACAGTATATTTGCACTCGCAATTAAATAATAAGGCCCGTTCGTCTAGGGGTTAGGACGCCAGATTTTCATTCTGGTAACAGGGGTTCGATTCCCCTACGGGCTACTACAATTAAAAGCCGCTCCACATCGAATGGAGCGGCTTTTTAGGTTCGATAAATTTCCCCTTCGGTCAGGCTTATCGAACTTTTAGAGAAGCACTCTGTCACGCTTCCCAGATCATCCTTGACCTGTTTCCACAACTTTCTGCTCCTAAAGAACCAGTTTATGATTTTTATAGGATGTCTGCCTTACAATGGACTATATTGAAGTTGAAGACACTAATGAAATCAGGTAATCTTAATTAATCGCTTTCGGAATAACTTCATAAATTATGTGCTAACAAAGTATAAATTAATCTACTTTAAAAGTAACTTCGTACTATTAAATATATCTTAAAAGTTCAGATTATCTCTTATTAATCATCAAACAAAACTACTCCTCTAGTTTAGAGTTACTCCCCTTGCCTCGTTCTTCAATTATTTTGAAAGATTTAACAATAACTCTTAACATGTGAAAGTTGGGTAACATACTTAAAACCGTAGGCCTGCATATTCTCTTCTGGATATTGATTGTATTCTATTTTGCCTGGGGGTTTGGTCTGGATGTGGCTCCCGTAAAATCTATCTACAATGTGTTGTTTTTTCTTCCAGGTCACATACTAATTGTCTATTGCATCCTGTATTTTCTGGTTCCGAAGTTCCTCCTGAACAGAAAGTACTGGCAATTCTTTTTAGGCTTGATTATCGTCCTTGTATTTTGCGCCTTATATACTGTGGTGGCCCAATTGTCTGTTGTTGCAGATCCACGACTTCAAGGCGCAAGTTTCTCAGTAGGAAGGAATATCCTGCCATTCATCCATGTAGCAGCTATCGCTACCTCTATTAAACTTCTAAAGTATTGGTACATTCAGAGAAAGCTAACTCTGGAAGCCGAGCAGCAGCGATCAGTTGCCGAACTTAAATTACTGAAGGCTCAGCTTCATCCCCACTTCTTATTCAACACACTCAATAACCTGTATTCACATACGCTTGAATTTTCACCGAAATCACCGGAGATCGTCTTAAAGCTTTCTGCTTTGCTCAGGTTCATGATTTATGAAAGTAATGCCCAGAGAATCCCTTTGGCAAAAGAGATCGACTTGCTGCAGGATTACATTTCCCTGGAAAAATTGCGCTATGGAGACAGGTTGGATCTGTCGGTGAGTGTTACTGGAGATGTTGAAAATTTCCAGATAGCACCACTCTTACTACTCCCCTTTCTCGAAAATGCTTTTAAACACGGTACAAGTAAACAGATCGATCAATGCTGGATAAACCTCAATCTGACGATGGACGGTTCCTCGATGAATTTTAAGCTTATCAATAGTATTGACCCATCAAATGAAGAAGACTTGGCCGTACCTGGTGGGCTTGGGCTAGAAAATGTGATGAGAAGACTTGATATTTTGTATAAGGGGAAATATAAACTCGATACTCAAAAACTGGAGGAAGTTTATGTAGTAAACCTTGAACTTCAATTGGAGCTGCTGGAAGAGCAGTATATAGATCACTTACAACTGATTAAAATGACTTGACTATGGCTTGCAGATGCATCATCGTTGATGACGAACCCCCGGCAATTAAGGTTCTGGAAAAATATATTGAGATGCTTCCTCAACTGGAAATTTGTGGGACCTGTAAGAATGCATTCGAAGCGTTAAGTCTCCTCACAAAGGAGAGGGTTGACCTAATATTTCTAGACATTCATATGCCGAAGCTCATCGGCACTGAGCTGCTAAGAACATTACCCCATCCTCCAAAAGTAATTTTCACTACGGCTCATAAAACTTTTGCAGTGGAGGCCTTTGAACTTGATGCAGTTGACTATTTGCTCAAACCCATCTCTTTTGAAAGGTTTTTAAAAGCGGTCAATAAAGTTTTGCAAATCAATCATCCTCTACCTGAAACTCCTTCTTTAACCCCTAGTTTCGTTTATTTCAGGGCTGATAGAAAAATGATCAAGGTCTTGCTGGATGAGATCCTGTATATCGAAAGCCTCAGAGACTATGTGGTAATCCACATGAAAGAAGCAAGGGAACTGAGGGTTAAGATTACCTTAAACCACGTAGAAGGGATGTTGCCCGATGACCAGTTCCTAAGGATTCACAGATCCTTCATCGCTTCCATCAATAAAATCACAGCCTTCACCAAAACCGACGTTGAAATTGGCAGCACTGAGCTTCCTATTGGAAAAAGCTTTACAAGTGTCTTCATTAAATTGACGCCCAACAATGAAAATTTACCCGATGGTGTAGCCGAAAGGTGAGCAACAAGAAGCAATAAGGCTTCACTCCCGGGCGATGGTAATTTTCAATTCACCTCCAAAAGTGGTTTCAGTAGGAGCTGAAGCGATAAACTCGTAATTCCCTCTACCTACAAGATTGTTGACATAAACTCCCAAATTAAAGCATTTTGAAAGCTGATAGTTTCCGTTCAGACTTAAAAAGAACCCTCCCAGCGGACCGTGATTCCACTGCGTCCCGACTCTTTGTCCTTCAATGACAGGGGAGCCATTGTAGATGCTTTCAGGATTTGTAGCAGCAGATACATTTCTGCCAGAAAAAAAATCGTATTTCTGAACCCATCGGGCAAAGATGCTTCCATAGAAGTTCTCAAACCTTGTGTTGAGTGCTGCACTGATTTTGTGCTTCGGTGTATTTACTGAAAGATCATCGTGCGTAACCTTACCGTCAAAGTTGCCGTCATTTTTTAAGTCATCTTTATCTAGGTTGTAATCAAAATAGGAATAGTTCAGTGTCAGGTTATAGTAGTTGGAGAAGTAGTAATCTAGTCCAATATCGAAGCCGTAGGTTTGGACCATCCCAAAATTAACGTTGGTATTTATCACAGCACCTGCAGGAAGTATTCCCGGGGCTACGCCATTGGTGAAATCGCTTATTGGCCTGTCTCCCCGATGGGTGACAATGGGTCCTCCCGAGGTGCCTTTTGGCACGATGTTAAAGATAGGACCAATCATGTCTTTTGACCAGTTATAATAGGCATCTGTATCCAGAAATAACTTTCGCTCAAAAAGAATGGTTTTATACCCTATCACCAGCGTTTTAATTTTTTCAGGTCGTATGGGATCAATTATAGAACCATCCGACAGGGTAAAGCCATCACTATTGCCCAACACGATGCCTCCTCCTAAAGTAAGATGTGTGTTGATAAGGGTTGGTGTAGAATACCCTTCCCCGTAAGTAAACCTTAGGGTACCTGGCTCTGAATGATAAATGATGCCAGCTTTGGGTAAGAAAGTAAACCCATACATGCTATGATCATCTCCCCGTGCCGTTAGCAGAAACTCCAAGCCTGTTTTCGGTAATCTATAGGTCAGCTGCCCGTATACACCAAACTGTTCTAGTTCTATAGCCCCATCCTCATCCAATAAGTAAGTGTGATTAGTGAATGCATGCTCCTTTTGGTATTGCGCTCCGGCTACAACATCAACTTTTTCCCAGGAATAATTGCCTTGCACCTCTGCGTTGTTTCGGTAAGAGTCCTCTTCAACACTGGCTCTCTGAGGTCCAGCCAAAGAGTTCTCCAAAGCTGCTTCTGGAGATTGTCCCTGCTTGATCAACGTATAATAATTAGTGGTTCGGGTAAGCAGGTTCACCGACCTGTCCAGTATGATCCATGTTCTGTAAAACTGGGCATACCAATGAGGAGATTTATAAGCTACCTGCAGACTGGAATTGTTCCAGTCTTTCAGATTATTTCTTCCAACACCGCCTACTGAAATGCTGTTATTCAAGTTAAAAGCGTAGTTCAGGCTAAGCTCACTAACAGGATTCGGTTTAAAGTAAAGACCTGCCAGACTTTTAAAAAATGACACTTCCCTGGTTACTCCTACTTCAGATTTACCTTCGAACTCACCTGGTGTTGAAGTAGCCATGTAAATTGAATCTGACCATTTATCTTCAAATCCACGGAGATATTCAGCAGTAATTTTGTAAGCCCACTTCTCCTTAATGGCATTAGCATGACGAAGCCTGAAGTTACAGTTGATATTGGAACCGGCCCCAACTACAGCTTCAGTTCCTTCATACTTAAATGGGGATTTTGAAACGGTATAGAATACCCCGTTCAGACTATTTGGACCGTATAATGCAGAAGAAGGTCCCAGCACAATCTCCACTCTTTCAATATCCTCCTTAATGAATGCACTCATAGGACCTACGGGCGTTCTGATTCTTGTATGGGAGATCCGGTTATCATCCAAAATGAGCATCTTCTGGTTAAATGCAGAATTAAACCCCCTGATGCTAATGCTGCCCCAAAAATTTCCGATTCTAGTGAAATCAACTCCTTTTTGCAGGGCAAACAATTCCTCAGGGCTTCCTGTAAAATTTTCAAATTGGGAGGAGGTGATGATGTTGATGGTAGCTGGCGCCTTGGTAATTTTTTCCTGTATTCTGGAAGTGGAAACTACAATTTCATTTATCACTTCATTGGAATGTATCAATACAATCTTTCCAAGATATGAAATTTGATCGGTAACAGTAACGGGTAAGACTTTTGTAGCAAAACCTATTGCCGAAAATTGGACCTGGTATTCTCCCTTATTAAGTACCATAAGGAAATGCCCATCAGAATTAGATACCTGCCCTTTTTTAACCGATTCAACATATATAGTTGCGTTTGGTATAGCGGTGCCCGATTCGTCCACTACCTGTCCTTTAAGGCCACTTTCTGCATATAAACCTCGGCTAAGCAAACTGAACAACAGAAAAAACAGGTAAACAGGCTTCATAGATGCGCTATTTAGACAGACATACTATATAAAACGTAAAGCAAAAACACCATTGTCTTACCTGAACGAGCCAGTCTAAATATCCAACTAAATATATAAATAGTATTACGATATTATTAGAACTTAGTTAGTTAGATACTTTGGGAGCACAATGTCATCAAGCTATCATTGCCAACATGAACAGCCCGGTTCTTGATAACCGGACTGTTCTGAAAGTAACCCCGAATCAGAGAACCTTTTTTAGCTCCCTCAAATTGTGTTCAAAAACATATTCTCCAAGTTGAAGTCCCTGCCTTTCACCAACCTCTACAGCATGCCTGAAATGATAGCCTATATAGATCCTGGATATAGCATTTTCATGGGCCATTTGCGAGAAGCTGCTGATATGACGTTCCACTCCGGGCAAATAGTATGGGCTGATGACATTTAGGTTCAGATGGTCACTTTTAAAGTATGACTTAAAAACCGCTGCCGCCGCACCTCCACTGTATGCATGTGTGGATGGAAACTCCGGAGTTGGAGGCGTGGTAAAAGTAGGTGTCCATGTACCGTCCCCTGCTGTCGCGTCAACTCCATCAGAATCGCCTGCTCTAACGGCTGTGATTGGTCTCCAAAAATCGAAGTAGTACTTCCCATCGAACGAGGCGATGTAGGCGTCGATTTGAGACATTTGGATTAGCCCTATCAGCCTTGCAGCTTCCCAACCATCCAGTTTTCTTTGGACTATTAAAGTTCTGGCCATCCTGTTCATGGAGCTAGAGGTGTTTTCTATCCAAATAGCCCCAATCTGGGTTTGTTCATCAGTTCTTAAGGGGCAGTTGGTGCAGCCAAGGGATTTAACCTCATTATAATCCGCTATGTATTCCTTTGAATTTAAAGAGTACGGCGCTTCATTCCTAAACTGGTCTCCGGATTCGATACCGAATGGTGTCAGGCTTCCTAGGTTAGGAGCGTAAGCTGCGTTTGCAGGCCATATAGGCGGGTTAGCCACCATCCACGGCATAAAATCAGTTCGGTACTCGCCTGGTGCAGTGCCTCCGGAATAGGCTGCAAAACCCATGGGGAAATCATTGGACCTTTTAGCTAAAACAGCAGCCGTGGCTCCTTTACCAATAATGACACCCTTGGCTTTCAAATCTGAATCCTCGATATCTGAAAGGATTTTACCCAATAGATCGTCGGCAGCTGCCACGGCAGGTGGATAAACGCTTGCCAGCATATCCCGTGCTGCCTGTGAGACTGCAGCGTCAGCAATAGAGTGGATGTTGTTCTTGGAAACATCGCTGGCATCAACACTTATGTTATTCAGCGCATAGGTTTCGTATTTCGGAACTACATTGTTCAAGGCATCGTGCATCGCTAACGTCACCATCGTATAAAGCTTAACTTCTGCTGGCTGCGGCATACGATTATCAATTGACTTGCTTAACAACTCATTCCACTGAAGCACTACCTCACTACTATATGAGTTAATCATGCCATTGTTAAAGTTTTGAATACCATTAACATCCGCTGAGTTTGATAGATTGGGATCTAAGGACTCCATTTCATCCTTTTCACATGATCCGAGACTAACGAGGAGCATCAGTCCTCCTAAAAGTTTAAATACTGTTTTCATAACTTTAAATATTAGATTTAAACTAAATATAAGGTGGAAAACAGAGGGTAAATTTTATCGTCGGTGTATAGGGAACCAGATGAGATAAACAGTTCATTTAGGTCGACCAAAGCATTGAACGTCGATTACTGGGAGCAGTAAGAACGGGCAATCAGCTAGGCCAACAGCCGCTGAGGTACCATCTGCAGATTAGCTCCGCTGCTTTATACTAACAGCAAATTTCCCAAAGGCCATCACCTGACGCAACATGCTTGAGAAGCAAAAGAGTGTATAGTAGGGCGTAAATAAGACGCCTCTACATAAGCAATATCTAAATCAACCCTGGTTTTACCTCGTTATCTGAGATTGTGAGGATATAGGCACCAAGTCAGCCAGAGAAGGATTACTTTACTTTGCATTAGGCAGCACTTAAAGGTGCAAAACAGCAAAATAAAAGGAAGTATAAGTTAATTAACTATAGTACAGTTATTTAAACAGTATACTTATGTTATATTTTAATGTCTTCTGAAGGGTAACTAAATCAATAACATAGTTTCTAAGAATTCTTTCAAGTTCACTAAATCCCTGTGGATAAAGTTCGATAATTCAATACTGAGGTCTACAGCAAACACCCTCAAATGCATCTGAGGGCGTTTTTTTATGACCTTCGGACACTATTCGGACACTAATATTGCTTTCCATAAACTTACGAAGTTACTTTCTGCTATAAAGGTTAACATCAGCAGGAGCTAAGGTATTTTATTTTGCGCTGCCATTTGGTGCCCCTGCCCTGCAAAGTGTGGTTATGTAATCTCGTAAGGAAAACTCTAACACTTGCGATAGCTTTGGTTCATTCCCTAAAGCGGGGAGTGAACTGAATTCTACTTCTGTGTTCCCTCTACAGGCACAGAAGGTGCCTTGGCAGACTATAACCTATAGCCGCATTACGCTCATGTAGATGAGAGCCGCCGCCTATTTCATTGAACATAAATTATTGTTAAAAGCTTAAACAACCTGTATTAAATTATGAATTAATCGTATTAAAACAATATTCATAGTTTGCTTGCGTCATGTATTAGATAATGCTCCCTTAGGAACACGTGGTGTTTCATTAGAAAGCATCAGGGGGAACAGTGCTGCTAAGCAGCAGGAGCGCTAGCCTTTAGCATGCTGTAGTTATACTGGAAAGCCTTGAACCCCAGCTGAAAGGTACTTATTCAGCACGAAGCCATTGCCATTGAACAGGTTCATGCTTGTCCAATTTCAAGGCATCATCAGCATGAGCCACCGCAGAGAGCTGCGGATGGAGCACAAATGGTAAGATATTTTACTATAGCGGAAGCTCATTTCATATACAGATCAGCCTCTCCCCGTGCCCACCAAGCCCCCGATTCCTCTTCTATGAGAACGCTCCTATCCTCAGCCCTGCCTATCCTGTCACTGCTCCAGAGCATCACGCAATTTAACTACGCCCAAGCTCCAAATATTCAATTTGAGCATCTTGATGTCAGTGACGGCCTTTCGAACAACGTTGTTTCACCCATATTGCAGGACCAAAAAGGGTATATGTGGTTTGGCACGCAAGACGGCTTGAACAAATATGACGGCTACAGTTTTACCACTTATGAATATGACCCTCAGGACTCTACTTCTCTCATGCAAAATAATATCTTCAGCCTCTGGGAGGACAGAGACGGCTTTTTCTGGATAGGAACGGCCGAGAGCGGGATAAGCAAGTTTGACAGGACAAGCGGGAAGTTCACACACTACCGGCCGGAAAAGGACACCTCAACATACATACCCCTTTTTCGGGCTGTCTCAGCATTCAACGAAGACAGTGAGGGTTATCTGTGGGTAGGTAACTGGGGAGGGGAGCTGCGTAGGTTTGACAAAGAAAACGGCAAATTCCTGCCGCAGCAATTCAAATTGGACTACCGTCAGAACATGGCCAAAGGCACTTTCGTCTCTAATAGAGCTGCTGTATATTGCATATACAAAGACCGGTCCGGTACGCTATGGGTGGGCAGCAGCTCCGGGCTCTACCAGGTCAACCTGATCAGAGGAAAAGAGAATCAGCCGTCAACCGTGAGCTTTACCCATTATGGGCATGAGCTGGATAAACCAAACAGCCTGAGCTCTGATTTTGTATCCGCTGTGTTCGAAGACAAGGCCGGATTAATGTGGATAGGAACTGACGGTGGAGGATTAAACTCATTTGACCGCAAAACAAACAGCTTTACCCATTACAGGTATAACCCTAACAATCCGAATTCCATCAGCAGCAACACTATTACTGCAAACACTATTACGGAGGATTCGTCCGGGAATCTGTGGATCGGCACTGATAATGGCTTAAACAAGCTGAATCAGGAGAGAACGTATTTTACCAGGTTTGCTCATGACCCTAATGATCCCACCAGCATAAGCAGCAATTTTATATACTCACTCTTCCTGAGTGAAGCGGGCATTCTTTGGATTGGTTCTGCCTCAGAGGGCATCAGTAAGCTGGACCTCCAGCAAAAGCCGTTCAAACACTACCGTCATAACCCTACTGATGCCGGTTCCTTAAGCCACAACACCATTACCGGCGTAACTGGCAGTAAGGGGAATATCTGGATTGGCACCCTGGGGGGCGGGCTGAATGCCTTTGACAGGAAGACCGGGAAGTTCAGGCACTACAGGCACGAGCCGGGCAACCCGGAAAGCATCAGGAGCGACTCCATCTTTGGTATCTCTGAGAGCAGTGACGGCGGTATCTGGATCAGGAGCGGTAGTTTCCTGTCTTTTTTTAGTCCGGAAACAGCAACCATCGAGCACTATCCATATGATAAAGCACCTTACCGCCAGCTGGATGCTGATATTGTCCAAACCATGTACACCGATCGGCAAGGCCTCCTGTGGCTGGGCACTTATAACGGCCTCAAAAGCTTTAACCGGAAAACAGGGGAAATTATGCACTATAAGCATGACCCCAGAAATGTAAACGGGTTGAGTGACCATTCGGTGTATGCTATCCTCCAGGATAGGAAAGGGTACATTTGGGTTGGCCATGGAAGTGTGGGACTAAGCAAGTTAGATAAAAAAACAGGTGTCTTTACCCGTTATCTGCCGGATCCTGACGATTCCACCAGCCTCAGCACCAGCATTGTTTACAGTATCTATGAGGATTACAGGGGCACCTTGTGGTTTGGCACAAGTGGCGGAGGATTATGCGGGTTTGATCCCCAAACAGAGAAATTTACCACTTACACCAAAAAACAAGGGCTCGCCGATAACACTATTTACTCTATCCTTGAAGATGATAGACACAATCTGTGGCTGGTAACCGGCAGAGGGCTGTCCCGGTTTTCTCCATCCTCCCAAATCTTCCACAACTATGACTTTAGCGATATTATGCCGAGCGGCATTGCTAGCGAAGTCCCTCTCAAAGGAGCCGATGGAACTTTGTACTATGGCGGCAATAACGGACTTATCGTATTTGACCCGATGCTGGTAAAGCCGAATCGCTATGTTCCACCTGTTGTCATTACCGAGTTCAGGCTCTTTGACAAGCTGATCCCCGGAAAAGAGGAAGCGAAGGAAATAACCCTTCAGCATGGTGAGAACTTCTTCTCCTTCGAGTTCTCGGCCCTTAACTACAAAAACTCATCTAAAAACCAATATGCGTATCAGTTGGTTGGTATAGACAAAGACTGGGTCTACGGCGGAACCAGGCGCGTGGCGAGCTATACGGATATAGCCCCGGGAGAATATGTTTTTCACGTGAAGGGTTCTAACAACGATGGCATCTGGAACAACGAAGGGGTTTCCATGCGGATTATTATCCACCCGCCCTGGTGGCGCTCCTGGTGGGCCTACGCTTTCTACACGCTTTGCCTCATTGCAGTGGTTCTAGTGGTAGACAAATCCCAGCGGAAGAGGCTGATTCAAAAAGAAAGGGAGAAGGCACGGGAAAGGGAACTGGCGCAGGCGCGCGAAATAGAGAGGGCCTACCATGAATTAAAGCAGACGCAGGCGCAACTCGTTCAGAAGGAGAAAATGGCATCGTTGGGAGAATTGACGGCAGGCATTGCCCATGAGATCCAGAACCCCCTGAACTTCGTCAACAACTTCTCGGAGGTAAGTCAGGAGCTGTGCCAGGAAGTGCAGGAGGAGGTGAGACAGCTGAGCTTATCCCCTGGAGAGAAGGCGAATCTGCAGGAGCTGGTCTCGGATCTGTCACAGAACCAAAAAAAGGTCCTTCTCCACGGGCAAAGGGCCGATGCCATCGTCAAAGGAATGCTGGAGCACTCCCGCGCCAGTACGGGGGAGAAGCGGCTGACTGACATCAATGCCCTGGTTGAAGAGTACATACGTCTGGCATATGCAGGAGTGAGAGCCAGGGAAAAGGACTTCACCTGCGCCCTTGATACTTGCTATGACCAAAGCCTTAAAAAGATGGAGGTGGTGCCGCAGGAGCTGGGGCGGGTGCTTTTGAACCTCTTCAATAACGCCTTCTATGCCGTGCGGCAGAAACAAACGCTGGATCTGCCGGGTTACGAGCCGCAGGTACGGGTTAGCACGCGTCAATTTGCTGATAAGGTGGAGGTACGGGTTCTTGACAACGGCATCGGAATCCCCGACAAGGTGCGGGGTAAAATCTTCCAGCCTTTCTACACCACCAAACCTGCAGGGCAAGGGACAGGCTTAGGCCTCTCGCTCAGCTATGACATCATCACAAAGGGGCATGGCGGAGAGCTAAGCATGGCCACTGAAGAAGGGGAATGGACAGAGTTCAGCATTGTACTGCCCTTTGTTCCTCTATCCAAAGAACTGCCCGCAGCCTTTACCGCTCCTCCCCCGCCTGCAGATACTTTTCCACAGCCATAAAATCTTTGTGGATATGGTTCGATAATTCACTCCTTCGGTCTATAGCAAACGCCCTCAGATGCATCTGAGGGCGTTTTTTTATGACCTTCGGACACTATTCGGACACTAATATTGCCCCTCTTCTTTTTACTACGCTTCAACCAACCTTTCCAGAGGCTCCTTTGTGAGGTTAAAGTAACTGTGGCGGAATATCTTCCGTAGTTGCTCCTCCTCTACCTTATGTGTCCGGATGAGTCATTAGCTATGGGCTTATCCGCTCCAATCATGGCTTTTCTTCATATCACTTACTCATCTCAAGATTCAAAACCTCCTTTTAATTGGTGAGACGGAAAATCGAGACAACAAGGGAGCAAATTACTAAACTATATCTCTCATCCCATAATTCTTCCGTTTCGCGGGACCGGCACATAGACATCCACCACCTGCGGCATCAAACATCAAAAATCTTAGAAGCGCCAAAGCAGGGCGTAAGAGGAAAGTATTAGTCAGTCAACAAGACCTCACCATGGCAGGTGCCTCTTCCCATATCATGAGCACCCCCACTAAGAGACAGGCTACAAGAACCGATATCAGGTTTTGCCTCCAGGAAATATTGTTCTAATAGGTATAGAAGCAACCAGCCCTTCATCAAAGTGTGCAGGATATTAAAATAATTGGTGAAAATATTGGGGAATGCCATCTTTTTATGTAATCTTATGCAGATAAATTTGCATTTGCTAAGTATCGTTAGCTGATCCATTGTAAGCGCCGTCAGCGGCGCAACGGGTTAAAGGGGTGAGCCACCTCACGGTACGTATCAGAACCTTCCTTTAGGAGGAGGCGTTTGCCTCGCTCTTCCTTCCCTGTGTCTTGTTGCCTCCTCTCATTCATCACTTCAAAACCAATCGTTTATGCTTTCAGAAGAATCCACAGCCGATAAGGCTACTGCGACCGAACCGTTTCATGTCAAGAGCTACGCCGCCTTGGACGCTGTCTCCGGGCTCTCCCCCTGGGAGCTAGTGAGAAGGGCCCCGGGGCCGCACGATGTGCAGATAGCGATACGCTACTGCGGTGTCTGCCACACGGACATCCACTTTGTGCGCAATGACTGGGGCATCTCCATGTACCCGCTTGTGCCCGGGCATGAGATCGTTGGCGTTGTCACCCATGCTGGCGACCAGGTGACCAGGTTCAAGGAAGGCGACACCGTGGGCGTCGGCTGCCTGGTTGATTCCTGCAGGAGCTGTGACAACTGCCACAACGGGCTGGAGCAGTACTGCCTCAACGGCATGGTGCTCACCTACAGCTGGTATGAAAGGGACGGCAAGACAATCACCTACGGCGGGTATTCCGGCCAAATCGTGGTGAACGAGGATTTTGTGGTGCGCGTCCCCGACAGCCTTCCTTTGGAGAAGGTGGCGCCCTTGCTTTGCGCGGGCATCACCACCTATTCCCCTTTCAGGAAGTGGGGGATTGGCAAAGGCAATAAAGTTGGCGTTGTAGGTTTGGGTGGGCTGGGGCACATGGCCGTCAAGTTCGCCGCCTCTTTCGGAACGGAGGTGACTGTCCTGAGCACCTCACCCTCGAAAGAGGAGGACGCCAGAAGGCTGGGGGCGCACAACTTCGTTTACAGCAGGGACGAGGGGCAGACACAGAAGCTGGCCGGCTACTTTGACTATATCATTGACACCGTTGCCACGGCCCATGACTACAACCTCTACCTCAACATGCTGAAGACGGACGGCACCCTGATTTGCCTAGGTGTGCCCGCAGTGCCCATTGCGGTTGGGGCCTTCCCCCTGCTGTTCCAGCGCAGGAATGTAGCAGGCTCCATCATTGGCGGGATAGAGGAAACGCAGGAGATGCTCGACTACTGTGCGGAGCACGGTATAACGGCAGACGTCGAGGTGATTGACATCAAGGACATCAACCGGGCCTATGAAAGGATGGAGAAGAGCGACGTGAAGTACCGGTTTGTCATTGACCTAGCTACCCTTTGACAAGAGGCAAAATATACTCTTTGGGCAGCCGCCTGTTTCGCTTTTGCGGAGCGGGCGGCAAAACACCTGAACCGAGGCTGCCTTTACTTGTCCCGCCGTCAGTACAATGTTCTTTTTGACACTCTTCCGGAACGCTGTGAAAAGAGTATGGGGGCTCAACAGTGCCTCAAGCTTTGAGGCAGAGCCTGCTATTAGCTGCCTTGGTATCCGCGCTTAAGGTTGAGCCGCCTCAGCTCATGTTTTTTCGTCCCGAATACTTGCCGTTTTCCAGGACAAGACAGAAACGAACACTCACCCTGTGAACTACAAAGAGCCCAAAAGCCGCGATGGGTTCCCTGCTTCAGCAAGCAGGGCATGAACACATATTGCCTGTGGCTTGCTTTCGCTTTATCGGAGACTTGCCTGCAGGCTCCTACCCGGAAACTTCACCTCCTTGCGGCAAGCGGAAACGGTGCGTGTGACGTATACACTGTAGAGGCAAGCAGCAAGCAAGCCCATTCACCAGCAAAAAGATACAGCTATGAAAATCAACAAAGAGGATCTGCCCATCGCCATGGAGGCCCCCGGCACCGTGATGCGCAACGCCGCCGGCTTTGGGGGCATGGCCGTTGCCTTCAACCAGGTGCCCAAGGGAACCGACCTGAGGCCCTTGCTTCAGGGGCTCAGTAATGACAGTTGCCACTGCCCTCACTGGGGCTACATCCTGCAGGGCGCCATACGCCTGATATACGATGACAAATCCGAGGAGGTCGCCCGCGAAGGGGACTTATTCTACTGGCCCGCCGGGCACACCGCCATCGTGGAAGAGGATGTGAAACTGGTGGAGTTCAGCCCGGAGCGGGAGTTCAGGGAGGTGATGGAGCATATCGGCAGGAAAATGGCCGAAGCGGGGAAATGAATTCACACGGTCTGGCGGGCGGCAAGGGCTGGTCAGGTGAACCGGTTGCCGCACAGAAAGAATAACTCCAGATATCAAAGCATAGCTGCTATGCTCCGGCTACGCCTTGCCCGCTATAAGTACTAATCCGTTGCGGGACATGCCAGGTTGAGTTCTCTGTCACCTTAACTAAACGGTCAATGAAAAAGCTCTTCTTTCTACTCTCATTTATTCCGGGCATCTGTCTCGGGCAAGCACAAGAACCCAAAGGAAAAGTGATTGTGGAGCGAATCAATTCCCCTGCCTTGAAGAATACCGGGGGAGAAAACCAGGTAAGAAGGGTAACGATTTATCTGCCACCCAACTACGACCAAACAACCAACCGGTATCCTGTCATTTATTATTTACACGGCTTTACCTGGAACGATAGTCTTCAGATTGCTTCCGATCATTTTGACCAACTATTAGACAAAGCCATCACGGATGGAAAAATAAAACCAGTTATTGTCGTGATGCCGGATCAGTATACTCAATACCGAGGGAGTTTCTATACCAATTCCTCCTTAACCGGAAAGTGGGCCGATTTTACCGCTAAGGAATTGGTCAACTACATAGACGGGCGATATCGAACTCTTCCTGATAGAGAGAGCCGAGGCATTACAGGTCACTCTATGGGAGGTTATGGTGCCATCAAACTAGGAATGCTTTTCCCTGATGTGTTTACAAGCGTTTATGCATTGAGTCCTGGCGCCTTAGCTCTGTTTGAAGAATTCGGAGCAGATGGCCCGGCCTTCAGGCGGGCGCAAAGCATCACGTCCAGAGAAGAATTGATAACAGGATACAATGAGTTCCTGGCCAATATTGTTGTGGCAATGGGACGGGCTTATACTCCCAACGCCTCTAAACCGCCCTTCTATTGCGACTTACCCTTTACCTACAAGGGAGACAGTGTCATCGTGAACGAGAAAGTGTTGGAGGTATGGAACAGGAATTCTCCTTTGTACATGGTTGACCGGTATGCCGCTAACATCCGGAAACTGAAAGCTCTGAAACTCGACTGGGGAAGAAACGAAGAATTTGCTATTGTTCCGGTGACCAGCAAGATGTTCAGTAAAAAGCTGGAGAGCCTGGGCATTAACCATTATGCGGAAGAATACATTGGTACACACGGCAACAAGCTCTGGACGGAAGATGGAAGAGCATTGAACGATATGTTGCCCTTCTTTGACACGTATTTGAGATTCGAGGAATTGAAATCTAAAACGACACGGAGTTCAAAAAAATCGAAAAAGAAATAATCAGCACGTCCCGCAACAGCGGCAGGCCAAAAAAACGAGCTGATGAACAATTCTGAGCCCCAGATTTTTTATTTAGAGAAAGAACACAGGCCAGGCTGAGCTGCCTATATGCCCGTATTTCGGCAAGCGGCAGAAGTTAGCTATACTCCAGACAGCAAGCGATGTGTCTGATATGATGAACTTTGAATTGAACCTGCATCAAAAAAGAGGCAAGGCGAAGTGCAGGTAACACGGACTAGAATATCAGATTTTAGTGAATACATATAAAATAAATTAGATATTTTTAGTAACTTTTACGAAACTCTTAGCCTCTCAACTGGCGACAGCCGCCTTACGAAGGGTGATGCCGCAGAACTGCAGGTGAAGCGTCGTGGACTTGACAATTATAGCTTACGGCCTGCCTCCTCCACCCTATTCAGCCAAGAGTATCTTCAACGCTGCATCATGAAGCCATGCCTTTTGCTTCTCTGTTCTCTCTTCTTTGCCTTTGTGCAGGTACAGGCGCAGCGCATGGCTGACTCTGTCGTGTACCTCCATACCCTGCCCGCTGATGGTATCGTGCTGGACAAAGGCTGGAAATATCTTTCTGGTGATAACCCCGCCTATGCAAGTCCAGAGTATGACGACGGAGCGTGGGAAACCATCAACCCCGCGTTAGATATTTATGACCTCCCACAGATTCCAAAATCTGGAATTGTTTGGTTTCGGTTGCGTCTGATAACATCACTGGATAGACAGTTGGCGTTAATAATTCAGCAATCCGGTGCCTCAGAGATTTATCTGGATGGGCAATTGATCCATCGCTTTGGGGTTGTAAGTTCAAATCCGGCAAATGTAGAAGCCTATGATCCGTTGTGGAAACCCGTATCGTTTCCTATAAAGAAAGATACCATACAGGTTTTAGCAGTTCGGTTCGCACGTCAACCCAATATCCGGTATACTACCATGTATACAACAAATAACCACGCCTTATGGATGCAAATAAAAGACGTGGAATCGGGAGTTAGTTTCTATGAGCAACAAGTTTCACATTTTAAATTGCTTCATATTTTTTTGATTGGCGTTTGTTTTTTGTTTTGCGTACTCCACTTCGCCTTTTACCTCTTCTACCCTTCCCAAAAAGCAAACCTTTACTTTGCTATGTTTGCTCTCTTTTACGTTACGGCAATCGTTTTACAACATATATTTTACTTAGAAGCGCACGAGGTAGAATATAAATTTTTCCTGGCTAATTTTTCATTTGTCTTTTTTATGGTCGGTAACCTTTTTTTGCTTACCGCTATTCATTACCTGCTTAAACAAAAAAAAGATTTATTCTATTGGAGCCTGGTTGTTTATGTAATCATCAGCTTTTTTTTGAACGCGGGGCCTTATCGGTGGGGTAGGCTGGCTGGCGGCGTTCTGGCGCAGAACCTGATACACATTAATATACTTCGCATCTCTCTTCTGGCTCTGCGAAGGCAAAATAGAGGGGCGTTGATTATGGTTGCCGGCGCTATGCTTAATTTTATATGCTTTGTGATCTTTCTGGTACCGGGTACTGGTAACACCGACTTTTTTCTAACTATATCGCCTTTACCCACCGTCCTTTTTAATATATATCAGTTGGGTATTCCAATGGCAGCTTCAATTTATCTAGGTCTTGAATTTGCTTTTGTCAATGATTCCTTACAGCAAAAACTTAAAGAAGTAAATGAGCTCTCCGAAAAAAGCCTTGCTCAGGAACGCGAAAAACAGCAAATATTGGCCAGCCAAAACGAAATTTTGGAGCAACAGGTAACCGCGCGCACGGCAGAACTCAAGCTGTCGCTTGATGAGCTGAAATCCACGCAGGAACAATTAATCCAACGGGAGAAAATGGCTTCCCTTGGGGAGCTCACCGCCGGCATCGCCCACGAGATCCAGAACCCGCTCAACTTCGTCAACAACTTCTCGGAGGTAAGCACCGAGTTGGTGGAAGAGCTGCGGGTTGGGCCTTTCCTGAAACTGCCCGAGGGAGACAGGAAAGAAGCCGGTGATATGCTGGAAGACCTAGACCGAAATATCTTTAAAATCCACCACCACGGCCAGCGGGCCGATGCCATCGTCAAGAACATGCTCCAGCACTCCCGCGTCAGCGCCGGGCAAAAAGAGCCCACCGACATGAATGCCCTGACGGACGAGTACCTGCGCCTGGCCTACTATGGCTTCAGGGCCAAGGACAAGGGTTTTGATGCGAACCTGGTGACGGAATTCGACAGCAGTATCGGGAAAGTGGAGGCAGTACCCCAGGATTTGGGGCGGGTGCTGCTGAATCTCTACAACAATGCCTTTTACGCTACCCAGGAAAAGAAAAGGCAGCTGAATGGGCAGTACCAGCCGGAGGTGAAAGTAACTACCCATCGCCTCGATGGAAGAATAGAAATCAGAATACGCGACAATGGCACGGGTATCCTGGAGCATGTGAAAAACAAAGTATTTCAACCCTTCTTCACCACCAAACCCACCGGCCAGGGAACCGGCCTGGGGCTCTCGCTCTCCTACGACATCATCACCAAGGGGCATGGAGGGGAGCTGAGCGTGGCCACGGAGGAAGGGGAATGGACAGAGTTCACGGTTGTGCTTCCTTATGTTCCTATAGCCAAAGAGCCTACCCTGCATACAGCTCCTTGATAAAGTATTATAGTTCAAGAAAGGCTTTACATAGAATCAACCTAACCTATTCATTGAGCCCCTCCTCTTTACATTGAGTTATTAGGGAGTTGTACGAGACAGCGGAAAGCGCAGGAAGAAACTTCCGCTACCTGCAGCGAAATACTCAAAATAACTTAAAAGCATCAAAGGAGGACCATAGGTAGATGTTTTACCTGGCTAGCTTGACCTGAGCAGTAGTCCTATATATTTTCAACATTACCTCAGCATTTCAACAATGTGCCATCATTAGAGATGTCCCTCCTCATTTCGAGGAACCGCCTTTTTCCAGAATAATTGTGAAGGTGGTGCATGACAGAATTTCCACACCAAACTAACCGCCTTGGCAAATTGAAAATTGCCAGCAGGATAGATGCACTAAATTGTTTCGTTCATCGTATCCTCTAAGGAGCACCAGACCCCGCCGTTGCCTCTGGACAGGCCTAATGCTACACCCCCACGATCATTGCTGTAATGGTTACGATAGAAGCTCCCCCATGACCCTAACCCGTCAACTGGCTGCTATCATGTTCACCGACATTGCCGGATACACCGCCTTGATGGGCAGCGACGAGCGGAAAGCCTTTGAACTGCTGAACCAGAACCGCCGGCTCCACAAACCACTCATCGAAGGATATGGCGGCAAATGGATAAAGGAAATGGGTGACGGGGTGCTGGCCAGCTTCCCCACCGTTACGGATGCCGTAAACTGTGCCTGCGCCTTGGTGAAAGGCTGCGGGAAGGTGAACGGCCTGTGCCTGCGCATCGGCATCCACCTGGGGGACGTGGTGTTTGAGAATGAGGATGTGTTCGGTGACGGGGTGAACATCGCTTCCAGACTGCAGGCGCTGGCTCCGGCTGGAGGTATATGGGTGTCGGAGGCCGTGTACCAGAATGTAGCTAACAAATCTGGTGTAGCTACTACCTTTGTGGGTGAGAAAATACTTAAGAATGTGAGAGAACCGGTACGGGTATATGAGGTGCGCCCGACGAATGACGAAGCCGAATCATCAGAGTCATACCTGCTACAAAAAGACGAGCCTCAAGCATTGGCGCCCAAGAGCATCGCCGTGCTGCCGTTCGTCAACATGAGCAACGACCCGGAACAGGAGTACTTCAGCGACGGGATGGCAGAGGAACTGATCAATTCCCTGAACCACTTAAAAGACCTGAAAGTGGCAGGCCGCACCTCCTCTTTTCAATTCAAAGGGAAAAATATTGACCTGCGCAAAGTCGGAGAAAGTCTGGGTGTGAGCACCGTGCTGGAAGGCAGCGTGCGCAAACAGGGTAATCGCCTTCGGGTTACCGCTCAGCTGATTCATGTGGAAGATGGCTTTCATATCTGGTCAGAGAAGTATGACCGCTCGATAGATGATGTTTTCGCCATTCAGGATGAGATAGCACTCTCCATCACGGAGCAGTTAAAAGTAGTATTGTTTGAGAAGGACCGGGAAAAGATCACTAAAACCTACACGCACAACGCAGAAGCCTATGAACTGTATCTGAAAGCAAGGTTCTATCTGTATAGGCGGGGAAGCGCTATTCTGAAAGGACTGGAGTTCTCAAAAAAGGCCATAGCCGTTGACCCTGATTTTGCCCTGGCATATGCCTGTTATGCCGACGCCCAAACATTGGCCGCAGCTTATAATTTCTTTTCAGGGAAAGAAGTAAAGAAAGAAGTAAAAAGAGCGGCTAAGACAGCCATAAAGCTCGATGATTCTCTTGGCGAGGCTTATTTTTCCTTAGCATATTATTATGTGTGTTTCGAGTATAACTGGGAGGAGTCGAAGAAAACCTTCTACAAGGCCATCGAGCTTAACCCGAAATTTGTGCAGGCAAGGTCTATGTTAGGTATGATTTGCTTAGGCTGGGTAGACGGGAATTTTGAAGGGGCGGAAGAGCAACTTCAAGCAGCAATCAAGCTTGAACCTTTGAGCGCTATTGATCATGCCGATTTAGCATGGACCCTGTTAATGGCGCGCAAATTTGAGGAAGCCCTTACTGTTGCCAAACTTGGTATCGAGTTAGACAACAACTCATTTTTGTCGCATCGCATCACTGGTCTTTGCTACATCGTGTTGCAGCGCTATGATGAGGCCATTGCTACGTTTCAGTATTTGGTGAATCTCTCCGCCAGGCATCAACAGGCAATCAATGGGTTGATTTGGGCTTACTGTGGTAAGGGTAAATTTGAGGAGGCAAGCTTGCTGATGAAGGAATTAGACTCTAAGCCAGGAAGCGCTCATTATGATTACGGACTTTCTGCGGCTTATTTGGGAGATTTGGATAGGGCATTCACCGCTTTGGAAAAAGCCTGTGATGAGCTTGACCCCCATATCCTAACCATCAATAAAGCTCCTTATATACCAGCATCGCTACGGGAGGACCCACGTTTTCAGCACATATTGGAAAGGATCGGCTTCCCTCAATAATCTCCGACTGGGAATCATTCATATATCCCTTGCCATCTTGAATTCCTCTGCTTTGGCGCCAATCTATAACATCGCTATTGTGCACGCAACAACTTGTTAGGCTTAAAATTGCTAAAGTCTAACAACTTCTCCTTTCAAAGAATTAAGTATCGCTATAACTTCGTCTATTTCTGCCTGCCCAACCCCGTTTTCCTCTAAAGCCAGAAGTGTATCATTATTCGCCTCAGTGAAATCGTTCTCACTTATATTAAGACCCGTATGTGCCGTACGCATATCCCTGCCCGTGTACGTATGAGGCCCGCCAGTCCCCATAGAAAAGAATTCAAAAACCAACTGCTTGAGCTTATTCATATCAACGTGCCGGAAATGGTGGCCTATAAGAGGGTTACTTAGATTTTTATCCAGAACATCATTCACAATCTTTTTAACCCCTGGTTCGCCTCCTAATCTTTCATAGAGGGAAAGATTTTGCGTATTTGTTAATTCCTTGACCATAGCATATGTGGTATTTCATAGAAAAACTGAGGTTGCAAGTAAACAATCTTTTGTAGAGGCTGATGCTGGCAACAGCCTCTACAAAAGATGCCTATAGCATATGGCTACTATCTAAACTATTAGTTGCCTGAATCCTTACCATTGATCCGCTGCCGCAGGCATGATGTTCTGGTTTACCCTGAAGAGGTTGTGCGGGTCGTATTTGGTCTTCACCTCCACCAGCCGCTGGTAGTTGTCGCCGTAGGTCGCCTTCACCCGGTCGTGGCCCTCCTCCATCATGAAGTTGACATAGGAGCCTCCGGCGCTGTAAGGGTGCACAGCCTTCCAGTAGTCTTTTGCCCAGTTGGTGATGAGGTCTTTATTAGCCGGGTCGGGGTCTATGCCTCCGATGACCATGGCATAGGTAGCATCGCGGTATCCCCAGGCGGTGGCATTCTTATTCACACGGGCTGCTGCCCCATTAATAGGGTAAAGGTGCATGGTGGAAAGCATGGTGGGCAACCGTGAGCCGTACTTTATATACAAGTCGATAACCTCATCCTGCAGGTCTTTCACGTAGTCGCC
The DNA here is from genome assembly GCF_039541895.1 of Pontibacter saemangeumensis. Lineage (NCBI taxonomy): Bacteria > Pseudomonadati > Bacteroidota > Cytophagia > Cytophagales > Hymenobacteraceae > Pontibacter > Pontibacter saemangeumensis. Next base: position 27,891 of record NZ_BAABHC010000007.1, on the reverse strand, counting down.
TTTCCAGTACCACTGATACCCAAATGGCACTAAAGGATCGAACATGCTCTGTAGGGCAGGCACAGGCATAGGTCCAACAAAGTCCAGCGCAGGTTTCTTGAAGCTGCGGATCGGCTCAAAAGCCCTCTCCGCCTCATCCATTGGGCCGGTATAGCACCACACCACGCCGCACATGTTTTTCATATAGAAATCTTCAGGGAAGGGCGGACCGGGCGGAACAATGAGAAAGGCGAAGAAACCGTTCATCTCATCAGGAGCGTTCGTGATAAACTCGTGGTACCACCGCATCACTTCCTTTGCGTCCTCCAGTTCCCAGAGCATCGGCCCGGCATACACGGTAGTGATGGGATGGGTCCGGAACAGGAAGGAGGTAACCACCCCGAAGTTGCCGCCCCCGCCCCGCAGGGCCCAGAACAAGTCAGGGTTCTCCTCTGCGCTGGCCTTCACAAACTGGCCGCTTGCCAGCACCACGTCGGCCTCCAAAAGGTTGTCGATGGTAAGGCCGCATTGGCGCGTCAGGTGCCCTAAACCTCCTCCCAAAGTAAGCCCGGCAATGCCTGTAGTGGATTGTATGCCAGTAGGTACAGCCATGCCGAAGGCATGCGTGGCGTGATCCAAGTCTCCCAGGGTGCAGCCTCCCTGCACCTGCACCGTCCTTGACACCGGGTCCACATGGATTCCTTTCATCAATGATAAGTCGATGACCAGGCCGCCGTCGCACATGCCCAGACCAGCCCCGTTGTGCCCGCCGCCTCTGACGGCAATCAGCAGGTTGTTTTCCCGTGCATAGTTCACGGCGGCTATCACATCTGCCTCATCCACACAGCGAACAATCATGCCGGGGCGCTTATCGATCATGCCGTTATAAACTTTGCGGCTAGTCTCATATTCTGCATCTTGGGGTTCGATGATCCTGCCTCGCAGGCTCATCTTTAACAATGATAGAGGAGTTGCTTCTGCTAACATGGTGGTGAGATTGAAAGTTATGGGGAGAACTAAGCTGAATTCTTATGTCATACAATCCCTTTTAATGCTCCTGAAGCTGCTGGATTGTCCCGTGGCGGAGGGGGCTATGTATATAAAAACTAATTTTTTATACGATATTTTATAATTATAGATTACAATTAATTCTCCTGACATAATAAAAGGAATAAGGTGAAGAAACTATGCTTTGGCGTACCTGGTCCCCGCCCTTAAATCTGATATTACTGACCTACCTCATACTTACATATCTATAGAAAACAGCTATGCTGTCAAAAAGCAGGATACAAAATAATTACTGTTGCTCCACTACGGCTATTTGTTTTTTCACAGCCTCTAAATTTTTGTAGATATGGTTCGGTATTATCCTCCTTATACCATTATCAGCTGAACTCTGCGCACGAAGATGTTCTATAAAACCCACCCCTGCACCTCCAAGGAGGGGAATCTGCAGACAGTTAATATGCAATGCGCATGAACAAACTGATAGTGGTACTAGGTCTACAAAGTTAAAAAGCCGCTTCATGTATGATGGAGCGGCTTTTTTGGTTCAATAACTTGGCTTGTGGTTTAATTAAGAAATGGTGAGTGCCTGGTCATACTTCTCCTCTTCCTCCAGCTGATCTACTAACAACTTGCTGGCCAGCAAGATAGCACTAAACCATGCTGTATAGTCAGTGAACTAATAGACATAAATAAACCTCCTGTATTAGTGAAATTAAACTCATACAGGAGGTTTATTTATGTTATCCTTAGAATTCAGGAGGCATCATGTCTTTAATCTGCGTATGGAGCGCTTAGCGAGGTCGTTGAAACCCCGCTGTAATCTCGCATCCTTACTTTAAATCAAAACGATCTGCGTTCATTACCTTATTCCAGGCTTTGATGAAGTCTTTTACAAACCGCTCTTTAGAATCAGAGCAGGCATAAACCTCTGCTATAGCCCGAAGTTCTGAATTTGAACCAAAAATCAGGTCAACCCGGCTACCAGTCCACTTCACTTCGCCCGTTTTTCGGTCACGCCCTTCAAATTCTTTATCAGCTTCTGAAGTTGCCTTCCATGTGGTGCCCATATCGAGCAGGTTCACAAAAAAATCGTTCGTAAGTGCCTCTGGCTGGTTGGTGAACACACCACGCTTGGATTGATCATAGTTGGTTTTCAGCACGCGCATACCGCCTACAAGCACAGTCAGCTCAGGTGCAGTAAGGCTCATTAGCTGTGCCTTGTCAATGAGCATCTCCTCTGCTGAGGCAGATATGTTGTCCCGGTTCCTGTAATAATTGCGGAACCCATCTGCATTTGGCTCAAGGACAGCGAAAGCGTCCCAATCGGTCTGCTCCTGTGAAGCATCTGTGCGCCCCGGACTAAATGGTACTTGCACCTCATATCCGGCGTTCCTGGCCGCCTTTTCGATACCTGCACAACCTCCTAATATAATGAGGTCGGCCATGGAAACCTGTTTGCCACCAGTCTGACCATTGTTGAATTCCTGCTGTATGCTTTCGTACTGCTTCAGCACTTTATCCAGCTCGGCCGGGTTATTAACTTCCCAATTCTTCTGTGGCTCCAAACGGATTCTTCCGCCATTCGCGCCTCCCCTCTTATCAGAATGACGGAAAGTAGAGGCAGAAGCCCAGGCAGTAGAAACCAGTTGAGAGACAGAAAGCCCGGAGTCCAGTATCTTGCTTTTAAGATCACTGACATCCTGCTCGTTAATCAGTTCATGTGTTACGGCAGGAACAGGATCCTGCCAAATCAGCTCTTCCTGGGGCACTTCCGGGCCTAGGTAGCGCGCAATAGGGCCCATATCACGGTGCGTTAATTTATACCAGGCCCGGGCAAATGCATCTGCGAATTCATCAGGGTTCTCCAGGAAGTGCCTGGAAACTTTCTCATACGCTGGGTCCATCCGCAAGGCAAGGTCAGTGGTAAGCATAAAGGGCGCATGCTTTATCGATGGGTCGTGTGCGTCCGGCACAGTACCTTCGCCTGCCCCACCCTTTGGCTTCCACTGTTGAGCCCCCGCCGGACTCTTGGTCAGTTCCCACTCAAAGCCAAACAGGTTTTCGAAAAAGGTGTTGCTCCACTCCGTTGGGGTGGTAGTCCAGGCCCCTTCCAGGCCGCTGGTGATGGTATAGCCCGCATTACCGGTACCGTAGGTATTTTTCCATCCAAGTCCCATTTCTGCAATGTCGGCACCTGCAGGTTCTACGCCAACAAATTCACGCGGGTCGCCCGCGCCGTGCGTTTTACCAAAGGTATGTCCGCCCGCAATCAGGGCAACGGTCTCATAATCATTCATCGCCATCCGGCCGAAGGTCTCGCGGATGTCATGAGCTGCTGCAATCGGATCAGGATTGCCATTCGGGCCTTCCGGGTTCACGTAAATTAGTCCCATATGCGAGGCTGCAAGTGGGCTTTCCAGCACCCCTCCTGCGTGGCGTTCCTTGTTCCCTAACCATTCTCCCTCCGATCCCCAGTAGATATCTTCCTCTGGCTCCCAAACATCTTCTCTCCCACCGCCAAAGCCAAACGTTTTGAAACCCATGGATTCAAGGGCGCAGTTACCGGCCAGAACCATCAGGTCGGCCCATGAGATTTTCTTACCGTATTTTTGTTTTATGGGCCAAAGCAGCAAGCGGGCCTTATCGAGGTTGGCGTTATCGGGCCAGCTGTTGAGGGGGGCAAAACGCTGAGAGCCGGAGCTGGCTCCTCCCCGACCATCAGCAATACGGTAGGTACCCGCGCTATGCCAGGCCATCCGGATAAATAGTGGGCCATAGTGCCCGTAGTCTGCCGGCCACCATTCCTGAGAATCCGTCATCAGGTCAAAAAGGTCCTGCTTCACAGCTTGTAAATCGAGACTCTTGAACTCCTCTGCATAATTAAAGTCTTCCCCCATTGGGTCAGACTTGGAAGAATGCTGATGTAGTATCCGAAGGTTCAACATATCTGGCCACCAGTCACGGTTTGACCTTCCACTACCTGCAGTAAAATGTACAGAACCACCCATAAAAGGGCATCTCCTGGACTCGTTGGTATCCCATACAGGGGTATTAGGGGCTACATGCCTGTCGTTCTTGTGTTCCATATTTTTGGCTATAAAAATTAAAATCTAATTAATAATGCGCTATACAATTCTTGGTAATTACCTAAATATACTTATTCAAAGACTTATAAACAATTTATGATGATTCGAATTATCTATCACCAAATAGGCAAAATCTATAAAGCCTGCCAGCGTTATAGATAAGGTGGTTTTTGTGATAACTATTATTTATCCTTATATTTTTTAACACAGTATCATTATTTATCCGATTCATTTTTTGTGAAGAGCTGTTCTCTAAGATTGCTCGAGTTGGTTATATATAGGGATGTGATACTTGTCATGGCACTCTTTTCATGCAGCCATTCCTCCAGTAGTGTGAAAGCTATATGGATAAAATTCGGTCATTCATTTTTTGTGTCAAAAGTATTCCCTAAAACAAAGGGCAAGACAAGGAAGAAGTAAGCTCGCAAGCTTTGATCCCTCCTGTTTTGGAACAGATGCAATGAAAGTTTGTGGGCATCGACAACATCAAAAAATCTTCAAAGCGAGCATCTGTGGTGGAGCAGCACCTGGAGAGGACGCTGCTCCACCTTTTCAACAAAGCGTTATATGCCATGCTGCAGCAACAGAAGCCGGGGGCTGGTGGAATATAGGCCGAAGTTTTCGTTCAGTAATCAAATCCAAAAGGGGAATGGGTGCAGTTTATCATTATGTCCTATAATTTGAGTCTGATGCGCTGCATTTTATTAAGCCCACGTAACTGCAATACAACATAAATCAAGAAGTACTTGCTATATTACAGCTCCATTTTTTATGCACCTGATTCTCTTACCCGCATTCCTGCGTTTGATGAAAGCCTTCCATTCTTCCCTCAGGTTCTTAATTGTCCGGAAATTAAAATACTCAAACAAAGACGCTATCCAACATATTCTCTCTGGGAGGGTTCTGGTGAATGGCCAAAGAGGGACGTTAGACCAGGAACTTCTGCCGGAAGATGAGGTGCGGGTGGATGGGCAGGTTATCAAAGAATCAAAGCATAACGTGTACCTGGCCTATCATAAACCACGCGGTATAGAATCTACCTTAAATCTACAGATAGAAAACAACCTCTCACAGGCAATAAATATTTCCCGAAGCGTTTTCCCGGTGGGCAGGCTGGATAAAGAATCAGAAGGGCTGATGCTGCTTACTGACGACGGGGGATTATTATATAAAATACTTCATGCAGAGAGGCGCCAGGAAAAGGAATACCTGGTGACGGTGGATCATCCCTTAACTCAGCAGGCGATAAAATGCCTAGCTGACGGTATCGTTATTATGGGAAAGAAAACCAGGCCCTCCTTCGTGAGGCAGTTGGATGCAACTACCTTTAACATCATCCTGACACAGGGACTCAACCGCCAGATCAGGAGAATGTGTTATAAACTGGGTTATCAGGTAATCAAACTTGTGCGTGTCCGCATTTTATCCCTTGAATTGGGAAACCTCCCGCTTGGGGAATGGCGCCATCTGAATGAATCTGAAATCACTCATTTAGCTGAGATGACAACAGACTGAGCAGGTTAAATACCTGCTCAGTCTGTTGCTTTTGATGTGACAAAAGGAATATAATCAGTGTTGATTTATACCTGTTGAATTGATAAGTTTCTGCATCAGCAATTGAAGCAAATTACTTTGCTTTGCAGGCGTTCGTTATATAGGCTGTTTGCTAAAACACGGTATGGCATTAAAAAAATTAAGCGGCCATAACGGCAAGTGCGTATCATAGCTGAAACCACTATTTTCACGAAGGAGCATGCCCGAGTTAGTGTGGCTCTTGGAGTGCCGGTGACATTGACTTTGCATAAATTCATAGACACCAAATTACGATTATAGATATATTCCGTAATATCGCTAACTGGTGTGGCGAGCTTGAGCACAGGCGAGTCATCTTCGGCGACTTTATTTTCATTCATCTTTCAAAAAAGTAATAATAAATGGCTACAGGACTTCTCGCTTTATTGGACGACGTGTCAGCTTTGGTAAAAGTAAGTGCGGCAAGCCTGGATGATGTTCCTGCGCAGGTGGCGAAAACCACGGGTAAGGTATCCGGCATTGTCATAGACGACACTGCCGTGACTCCCAAGTATGTGGTGGGTCTTGACCCTTCGCGCGAACTTTCAATCATCTACCAGATCGCGAAAAAATCATTGATCAATAAAATTCTTTTTTTGAGCCCGGCGGCCTTACTTCTCGGTTTTTTTGCGCCGTGGGCGATAGGTCCTATCTTGATGATGGGAGGTGCCTATTTATGCTTTGAGGGATATGAGAAAGTCCATTCCATGTTCAGCAAGCATCAGCATGCTGACGCCAAACACAGCCAGGGCGAAGGCTTGAAAATGATAACGCCCGAAGAACTGGAGAAGACGAGAGTGCAGGGGGCTGTGCGCACAGACCTGATTCTTTCTGCCGAAATCGTCGCCATCACCTATGCCACCGTGGCGGACAAACCCTTGTTTACCCAAATTGCCGTGATGCTGGCCGTGGCTGTCTTTATCACAATTGCCGTTTACGGGTTTGTAGGGCTTATTGTGAAAGCTGACGATCTTGGGGTGCATATGGCCAAAGATAACCATCACCCGCAAATCAGGAGCATTGGGCGCGGTATCGTGACCTTTATGCCACACTTTCTAAAAATACTGGGCTATATAGGTACAGCAGCTATGTTGTGGGTGGGGGCTGAGATTATTGCGCACGGAATACCCTTCACAAGCCATGCGCTGGATAATTTAGAGCAATCGCTGGCCCACATGCCTGCCCTCTCCTGGTTTGTTAAAGCAACTGCCTGTGGTATAGGCGGGCTCATTTTGGGTGCTGTCATCGAAAAAGTGGTGGTGTTTATTCGGAAGATCGTTACAAGGTATCAGGCGAAAGAGACGCAGAAAATAGGATAAGTTATAAGCCGCTTTAATTTATCAGTACCTATATACCCTACATGATATTTCCGGATGTAAATTAGAGCTGTTAATTGATTTACACCATTGACACCCTGCTGGAGGCAACTATCGATCGCGGAAGGAATTAATATATAGGGTTGCGACACTTGGTAAAAGTTTTATATCTAAAGAAAGCAAAAGTCCCTGTCATATATAAACCGAAAGAACTCAACTGATATAGAACTTTGGGTAAAAGATGAGTTTTGCTCTCCGATTATCATATCTCTTTCTATAGGCTTAACTTGCTGTTGAGACGGATGAATATCATAGCCCTGTCAATCCAGGCACTTCTTCTATCAAGACCCTATCACCTGCATACGACGCTGGTCTATAACCCCCCCTGCCCCTCCGGGGAGGGGCAGGGGCAGACAGGTTAATTGTAAGGCGCCTAAACCAGTTGATATGGGTATCATTTACCATTTCCCTTGTTAAGGCAATTCTTTAGTCTCAGACTCTCTGCGCCAGCACATCCTTTTTTTTTGCGTGCTGAGCTGTTAGCTTATCCTTACAAGCTCTTTCTTTTTCTTTGTCATTTGCACGAGATCATCAAGGATCATATAAAGGCAAGGCACGATCACGAGGATAATAGAGGTGGCGAAAATTATTCCGAAGCCCAGTGAGATGGCCATCGGAATAAGTTGGAAAGCCTGGCTTGACGTTTCGAGAATAATAGGCGTCAGTCCGCCGAAGGTGGTGAGGGTGGTTAAGACAATTGGCCTGAAACGCCTGATCCCTGCCTCATGGATGGCATCGTAAGCAGAGAGGTCCCCCCTGTGGTTGTTTGCGTAATCGATCATGATCAGGGAGTCATTCACCACCACCCCCGAGAGCGCGATAATGCCCATCAGGCTGACCAGGGAGAGATCATACCCCAGCAGTATATGGCCGATCACCGCCCCTACCACGCCGAAAGGAATGGCCAGCATGACGATAATGGGCTGCACGTAACTGTTTAGCGCCACCGCCAGCAAGGCAAATATGAGGAGCATGGCAATGATAAAACCAGACCAAAGTGCCTGCGTCGATTCCCGCATCTCTGCCTGGCTGCCTTCATAGGTCCAGGTTATGCCCGGGAAATCGGCGCGCAGTTGTGGCAGGATTTCCTCATTCAATGACTTCAGGACACGGGTTTGTGCGTTGGCCGGTTCTACATCCATGCCTACATTCACAACCCTGCGTCCGTCCCTTCTGTTTATATTGGTAAACGTTTCCCCTTCCGACACTTTCACGACATTAAGCAGAGGCACCGCCGTGCCGTCTGGAGCCCGGATGATGAATTCCTCCAGGTTATTCATGTCCTGCCGTTCAGCCCTGGGCAGCTTCACACGAATCTCTGTTTCGTTAATGCCACGGAGCTGCCGGACAGCCAGTGCGCCATAAAAGGCATCCCGCACCTGCTGGCCTACAGCGGAGGGCGTCAGGCCGAGGCTTCTGCCTTCCGGTAAAAGCTCAAAACCCAGCTGCACTTTCCCCATGATATAATTGTCACTTATATCGCGGGTTTCCTCAAAAGTCTCTACCCGCTCCACAAAAGCCTGGCTGGCTCTCTCTAGCACGTTTATATCGGTATGGCTCAGGTCTACGCTGATGTCCTGCCGGGCACCTCCGGGGCCGCGCTCTGCCTCAAACGTGATCTGGTCCACCCCCTCTATATCGCCTATTTCCTCACGCCACAAAGCGATAAGTTCCTTGGGGCTCATGTCCCGCTCATCCGGCGGTTTCATCACCACTTCCACATCGATAAAGTCCTTTCCCCGCACATTGGTTTTGATTCCCTCCGCCACTTCATACAGGTTGTGTTCGTCAAACATGCGCTGGGTGGAGTTGGTAATTTGCGTGGCCACCTTCGCGGCCTGCTCGGTCGTGGTGCCGACAGGAAGCCTGACGGCGGCTTCGATTTCATCTGCCGCCACCTCCGGCATCAGCACCATGCCCATATGGTCGCTGTAGCCATAGCCGCCCACCAAAAGCAACAAGGCCAGGGCGGAAGTAAGGGTGATGTACCTGTTCCGCAGGCATAGGTCGAGAAAAGGTTTGTAACGGCGCTCTACAAAGCGGCTGAAAGCCCCGGCTATGGAGTTTTGCCAGCCCTCCAGCTTCTGTAAAGCCTTTGAAGCGTTCTTCTTGGGCTTATGCGCCACATGGGACGGTAGTATATAAAGCGCCTCAAAAAGCGATACGGACAGCACGACGATCACGACCACCGGCAGAGGCCACCAGTACTTCCCGGTTTCCCCGGGTATGAAAAGAAGCGGCACAAAGGCGATGATGGTGGTCAGGATACTGAAAACAACCGGTTTGGAAACATCTTTGGCACCCAGGATGGCGGCATCCATATAGGAATAGCCCTTTTGGCGATACTCATATATGTTCTCCCCAACCACGATGGCATCATCCACCACGATCCCCATCACGATCAGGAAACCGAACATCGAGATCATGTTGATGCTGATGTCGACGATGGGTAACAACACCATCGCCCCGATAAAGGATATGATCATCCCCATCATCACCCAGAACGCCAGCCGGTACTCCAGAAACAGCCCCAGGATGACCATCACGATCACAATGGCCAGCAAACCGTTCTCTGTTAACAGCGACAAGCGCTCACGGTAATCTTCTGCCCTGTTGCTGTCGATCCTTACATTGACTCCGGGCGGAAGAGATTTTTCATAGTCCGCCAGGATGCTCTTCACGATATCCTCTATTTCCAGTGGGGACTGCTTGCCAATCCGGAATATTTCCAGGTCAACCGTATTCTGCTGGTTAAACTGCCCGTGAAAGCCCGTCTCTTCAAACCCGTCCGTGATTTGCGCTATATCGCCTAGCTTTACGGTGGCACCCGTCTCCGAAGAGATCAGGTCAATGTTGTTCAGCTCTTCGGCCCATAATTTCCGCTCCTCCATGCGCAGCAGTACTTCGCCGGCCTGTGTCTCGATAGATCCCGCCGGCACATCCTCACTCGACTGACGGATAATCGCCGCTACCTGGCCCAGGGTGAGGTTGAATTCACGCAGGCGATGCTCCGGGATCTCCACATGCGTTATAAAATCAGGCACATTGCCGATCTCTACCTGTGTGATCTGGTCATTGCTCAGCAGCCGGTTACGCAGCCTTTCTGCCAAAATGCGGAGTGTCCATACATCCACGTCCCCAAAAAGGCCTATCTGCATCACATCCTGCTGCTGATCCCGCAAGGTCACCTGAGGCTGCTCTATATCATCCGGAAACGTCTGGATGCGGCTTACGGCCTGATCGATGTCCTGAAACGCCTTCATCCTGTCGGAGCCGGGCACCAGTTCCACCGTAATGTTGCCCGAGCCTTCATTGGCTACGGAGGTAACTTCCTTTATGCCCTGAACACCTTTTATGGCTTCTTCCACCGGCAGCACGATCCCCTGCTCAGTTTCCGTTGGAGCCGCCCCGGGGTATACCACGCTGATTTCAACGAAATCGAGCTGAAACTGAGGAAAAACTTCTTTCTGGATGTTGTACATGGTCCATATCCCGCCCCCGATCAGTATAAACATCAGCAGGTTGGTGATGATGGGGTTACGGGCCATGAAGGCGATGGCGCCCTTGTGTGTATTTTCAGCCGGTTTGTTTGATCTGTCCATATCTCGCTATTCCTGAATTCCTCCATTCCCAGTCGTGTCCCGGGGAGACTTCTCTCCCGCGGTGCGCAAGGCTGAGCCCTCCACCACCGTCGAAAGATCCGTCGTTACCACCTTGTCTTCATCAGAAAGCCCTTTGCTTATATAGGCGTACTCGGCATCTTCAAATAGGATATCCACTTTCCGGATGTTCAGTTTCCCGTCTTTCATTACCCACACGGTTGCTCCCTGCCTGAGGTGATCGCGGTTCAGGCGGATGACATTCGGAATTTCCCGGGCTTTGATGTGCGCCTCCACAAACGTCCCGATCATCAGGGGCGGTATGGTATCCGTGTCTGTTTTCCGTACCAGTGGGTCAGGAACTGAAACAAGCACCCGGGCCATGCGCGTCTGCGTGTCAAGCGCTCCCACTAGCCGGAATAGTTCACCCGCTCGATACTGCCCATCCGGCCAGCTGCTGGTATTTGTGATTTTAACCTCCGAGCCATTGCTCTCCTCCTTTTCGGCGAATGTGACCCAGTTTACCTTAGCAACGGGCACATTGGCAGCCACCCAGTACTCGTCCATCCCCACCAATCGTCCTAATTCTGTCCCCGGTGCCAGCTGCGAACCTACGTTTGCATTTCTGCTGATGATATGGGCATCAAACGGTGCCCTGATCGTTGTGCGCTCCAGGTTGAGCAGCGCCTGCTGTACCGAAGCTTCTGCCGCCGCAACAGTAGCCTTGGCGGACTCCAGTTGCGGCTTTCGCAGCACCAGATCTTTGTTATCAGAGGAAAACTCTCCCCCAATCAGTTCGTAATCCTTGCGTGCGACCTCCTGCCTGCCCATTTCGACACTTAGGTCTGCTTTTGCCAACTCTAAATCACTCTTCCTGAGTTGCAGGGTGTTTCTATAATCAGCCGGGTTGATTTGAAGCAGTACCTCGCCTTTTTTCACAAAGGAGCCAGGTGTGAAGTTTTCGGAGATACGTACCACCTCTCCTCCTACCTGTGTACTTAAGGTAATATCCTTTGCCGCCTGCACAGTGCCTGTGGCGATCACGGTAGGCGTATAGTCGCCCCTGTTCACCTGCACCACGTCCACCAGCATGGCGGTTGTTTTGGCCGCCCCTTCCCGTTGCGCTTCCGGAGCAGTCATGAACACCAGGAGGGTGATGGCAGCACTTGCCAGCAGTATAATCCCACTTATCAGGAACGTTTTCTTTTTAGTCATTTACATTTATATATGATCAAAAGCCTGTGCTATTCCTCCCCTGTATTTTCCTCAAGCAGGCCTTCTCTTTCCGTTTCAAAACCTCCGGCCAGCGACCGGTAAAGGGCTACCCTTATTTCCAGCAGGTCCAGTTCTGCATCGATCAGGTCTCTTCGAAGCTGCTGCTGCTGGTTCAGTGTCACCAGCACATCGAGGTAAGCGATTGATCCGTTGAGATATTCTATCCGCAGCTGCCCGAATGTTTTCTCCGCCAGTTCCACCTGCTCCGCGATCACCTCGATGCGCTGGCGTTGCTTAGTTTCCTGAATGAGAGCGTTCTCTATCTCCTGAAAAGCCATGAGCACTGTCTGCCCGTAGTCATTCAGGAGCTGCTGTCGGATCGCCTCGGCCTGATCAACCTGGGCGTCTAACCTGCCTCCATAGAAAAGGGGGGCCAGCAGGCTAGTGCCAAGCGATATAGCCTGGGACTCGAACAACCCGATTAAATTATTAGATCGGAGGGCGGCGTTCAGGGAGAGGTTTAACCGCGGGTATTTGTTGCTGATGGCAGCGGCCACTTCCCTGTCAGCCGACTGGAGCCGGTAAAAGGAGCTTTGTACATCCGGTCTGCGATTCACAAGCTGTAGCGGAACGCCGGTATAGGGCAAGGGCGGTAAATCGGGTAGCGCAGCAGCGGCCTCCAGGACAACACCCGGAGGCTTCCCGAGCAACACGGACAGCTGGTTTTGGAGTAATTCCCTTTGAAGCTCAAGCGCAATCTGCTGCTGCCTGGTACTCTCAATCAGCTGCTGCTGCCGCAGAATATCCACACCCCTTACCTGCCCGCTTGCAAACCTGTTCCGGATAAGGGCCAGCACCTGGTTGTTTGTCTCCAGCTGTTCGTCCAGCAGTTGGAGCTGAATGTTGGTGGCCTTCAGCCTGAGCCACGCCAGTGTAATTTCGCCTGTGAGCGTGACTGCCGCTGTCTTGTAATCATAGTAACTGGCCTTAAAACGGTATTCCTCCGCGTGCACGCCGTACCTGATACGGCCCCACAGGTCGGCTTCATAACTGGCTCTCAGGGATAGTTGGGTGTTTTCTCCCCCTACAAAATCAGGTTCAGGACGGCTTATCCCGCTCTGTAGCTGCAGAAACACATCCGGCACCTTTGCTGATGCCGTTATATCCACCAGGGCACCGGCCTCCCGGAACTGATACCAGGCTATCTTCAGCGGCAGATTGGATTGCAAAGCAGAGTCGATCAATAAATTAAGCTCCGGATCCTGGAAGGCTAACCACCATTGGTCCGGAACCTCTGTTTCACCGGGCAACGAGAAAGTTTCCGGGGTATCATAAGGAAGTGCAATGTCGGCAACCTTTCGCGAGCATCCCGTCAACCACAAGATCGCACAACAGCAAATAAGCGATGCACCGGGTATTGAACATACCGATAGCAATCTTGCAGTACTTGTTGGGGTGCCGATAATCAATATTTTATTTCTGCTTAAAATTTAACTTTCCCTATTTATTGGTAAAGTGACATACCAGACAGATCACTCGTATGGGCTTTCAGAATTGCATACACAGGAACAGGGTTATACACTCCCACCGCCAGCCCTGTATCCTCTCCTGCTGCTGCACGGAAAGAGGTAGGGATCATTCAGCAATTTCATAAGGGAGATGCTCTTATGTATATATAGAAGCTTTACTCTTTAAAATTCCCGCTCTGCAAAAGTAAAGAACGACCCTGTGCTCCAAAGTCCGGCCCTCCAGAACGCTGAAAATAAGCCAAGTGCCTTTATTCACCTATATACGCTTGAGAACGGCTTTGTTTTCTTAATTTAAAATTTCCGCGAGTGTTACCGCCTCGTGTCTGATGTGTGAATGCCATATATAGGATAATTATTATCATATATTTTAACAGGGAAAACTACGATCAGGAGTAGTAAGATCTTTCTCTCACCTAATTCTTTCATCAGCTGATCAGAGTAAATAATCAAAAACCTGAGTGGCGAAAACAGCGTTCTCCCATTCCAAGTTCTTCAGAAATTATTGGCCAGTGATACCTCCATAAGCTTCAATATCTTTGAAAAAACAAACCGCAATTCCCCACTCCTTTTAATGTCACGTATCATCATTTACATAGGAAGCTTATATTGCATAGACATTCCGAAGACTTGGACTAATGACAGAAAAAATACTGGCGTTCCTTACCTTATTTCTTGTTTTCGTGACAGTATTGCCCCTCTGGCGCCATGAAGCCTGGTGGGTGCGTGGGCTCGATTTCCCAAGGCTCCAGTTTATGGTGACAGCACTTTTTATTTTACTGGCAGATGCGCTTCTTCTGGACCTTTCGCACTACGGGTCCTGGTTGATGGCAGGGTTGGCCTTCGGGTGTTTTAGTTTTCATCTGGGGTGGATTTTGCCCTATACCCGTCTTTTTCCTGTGGAAGTTAAGGCATCCCGGATACAGAACGAGGAAAACCGCATCCGCATCATGACATCGAATGTCCTCACTCCCAACCGAAACTACAAAGGCCTTCTGGACTTAGTCGCCAAGTACCAGCCGGATGTGCTCGTAACCCTGGAGACTGATCTTTGGTGGCAGGAAAAGCTGAGTGTTCTGGAGACTGATTACAGATACACTATAAAATGCCCGATGGACAATCTTTACGGGATGCATGTTTTCTCTAAACTGCCTTTGGAAGACATGGCCATTCAGTTTCTTGTGGAGCCGGATGTACCGTCTGTGCATGCACTTGTGATGTTGCGCTCAAACATAAAGGTTCGGATACACTTCCTCCACCCCGCCCCACCCAGTCCGACTGAGAACTCCGCATCCTCAGAACGTGACGCTGAACTTCTGGTTATCGCAAAAAGTGTGTCCGACGAGCATATCCCTATCATCGTCGCGGGAGACCTGAATGATGTGGCGTGGTCCGAGACCACCCGTCTCTTCAGGAAAATAAGCGGCTTGCTGGACCCACGCATTGGCCGTGGCATGTTCAACACCTTTCATGCAGCCTATTGGTTCGCGCGGTGGCCCCTCGACCATCTTTTCCACAGCGAGCACTTTACGCTGACTCATATAGAGCGGTTGCCGTATTACGGATCAGACCATTTCCCGATGCTGGTAGAACTGATGTACGACCTACCCAACGGTGCCGACCAAGAAGGGCTTGAGGCAGATGAGGAAGACCATGAATGGGCCGAAAGTAAAATGGAGGCACACGCGGTGGAAGAGGACGATGTGCACGAGCCAGGCAAGTAAGTGAAGGAATAAGATTTGTTCGTGCTTCCCTTTACATATATATGCTTATATATAAAATACAAACAATAACTGTGTAACCTGTCTCATACTACTATCAACCGATTAGCACGCACGAAGCTGTTTTACAAAACCCACTCCTGCCCTTCCAAGGAGGTGAATTTGCAGCCAGGCTATTTGTAATGCACAAGAACCATTGGCTATAACCTGCACGGCTGCTCAATTTTACTGCGATTTATAACGTCACAATCCGCAAATAAAAAAGCTGCTTCAATTACTTGGAGCAGCTTTCTTATTTGCGGATGGTGTCAATCAACTTAGTTGAATTTCCCGGAGAAGTACTCAATCAGATGCTCGTCTGACATCTGGTTCGACGTGCTTTCTTTGGTAACCGTATTCTTAAATTGGGCAGTATCAGCCAGGTAATGCATAAACTGCTCCTGCGTTATACCCGTCCCTGTAATCTCCACTTCTTCAGCGTTCTGCATATGCGAGGCAATCTCTTTGAAAAACTTTTGCTGAAGGGTCTTCTCAGCATTATTTGCGGCATTTTCATTTGAGTTGCTTCCCTGGCCTTCGTTTTTAATATGCGTCAGAACCACAAAATCACCGGTGTCTATATCTTCTCTTCCCACTATAGTCGCTTGATTTGAATCCATCCAAACTCCGAACTGTTTATTATTTTTTCCTGACATATGATTTTATAAATGTTATTGTGAATGTGCTTGAATTTAATTTCAAAAGGTTATTTGGATCGCTTACTTCCTGGTAGTACAAAGATTTAAGTACTTGGTGTAACGGCAAGTTTCCTATATATAAGAAGGGTAAAAAGGGGCGGAAAAACAGGCTGGGAAAGAATGCCTGGGGGGGTAGAAGTAGCAGATTATAAAGGTACAATGAATTTGTCGCATAAACTATCTAGGTGATAGTACCGGGAGGTGCATGTGTTCAGACTTCCTACGAACATAACCTTGCTTTCGGCATCTGCTGCGCCATTAAGATTACCCTGTTCAGTTGTTATATAAAGTTTAACGCGCCAGTTAAGAACTGGCGCGTTAAACTTTGTTCCATCACGGAATGCTTTTCCTGTTTTGCCAAGGAGCGGCCTATCAACAACTGCCTATGATGTGGCAGGCATGATGTTCTGATTAACCCTGAACATGTTATGAGGATCATATTTGGTCTTGATTTTTACCAGCCGCTGGTAGTTTTCGCCGTAGGTCGCCTTTACCCGGTCCTGGCCTTCTTCCATCATGAAATTTACATAGGAGCCGCCGGCACTATACGGGTGCATTGCGCTCCAATAGTCCCTTGCCCATTTAATGAGCTCATCTTTCTTAGCTGGATCTGGGTCAACACCCACTATCACCTTGGCATATATAGCATCGCGGTAACTCCAGGCCGTGTCATTTTTATCTACACGGGAAGCTGCTCCGTTGATGGGGTAAAGATGCATGGTAGAAAGCATGGATGGCAACTGTGAACCATGCTTTATATGCTCATCGATCGCCTCATCTGTCATATCTTTCACATAATCGCCTTTCCAGTACCATTGCAATCCGGGCGGGTACAAAGGATCGAACATACTTTGCAGGGCAGGCAGCGGCAGAGGGCCGACAAAATCAAGTGCCGGGGTTTTAAAATTCCGGATGGGTTCAAAAGCCTTTGCGGCATCTTCCATAGGACCGGTGTAGCACCACACCACGCCACACATCTGTTTCAGGTGGAGATGTTCCGGGAAAGGGGGAACCGGAGGCACGGTCAGAAAGGCGAAGAAGCCGTTGATCTCATCGGGCGCGTTGCTGATGAACTCGTGGTACCACTTCATCACTTCTTTTGCCTCCTCCATTTCCCATAGCATCGGCCCGGCATACACGGTGCTGATCGGGTGCGTACGGAACAGGAAGGAGGTCACAACCCCGAAGTTGCCGCCGCCGCCCCGCAGGGCCCAAAACAGGTCCGCGTTCTCATGTTCACTGGCTCTCACAAAATCTCCGTTCGCCAGCACTACGTCGGCTTCAAGCAGGTTGTCGATGGTGAGGCCGCACTGCCGGGAAAGGTGACCTACCCCGCCCCCGAGCGTCAACCCTGCAATACCAGTGGTGGAATTGATACCGGTTGGTACCGCCATTCCAAATGCATGGGTGGCATGGTCCACGTCGCCTAAGGTACACCCCGCCTGCACCTGCACCGTTCTTTCCACCGGGTCCACATGGATTCCTTTCATCAACGATAGGTCGATAACCAAACCGTCGTCGCATATACCCAGGCCGGCTCCGTTATGCCCCCCGCCTCTCACCGCTACCAGCAGGTTGTTTTCACGGGCGAAGTTCACTGCGGCCACCACATCGGCTTCGTCCACGCAGCGGGCAATCATGGCAGGCCGTTTGTCGATCATGCCGTTGTATACTTTTCGGCTTGTATCGTACTCAGGATCTTGCGGTTCTATCAGTTTCCCACGCATATGCGTCAAAAGCTCTGAATGAGGAGTTGCTTCTGCTAACATGTTTAAGTTGTTTTTAAGGTAAGGGAAGAATTGCGCTGCTTAACAAATTGACACAAACTCACTGTTTGCTCCATAAAACAAAGTATTGTCCTGGAGTTGAGGCGTTTAAAAAATAAGAGTCAAATATTTTATACGATACATCCAACATTATGAACGGTTATGTATAGATGTTATCTGATAAAAAGGGCTGCGTCTGAAGAAGCGCCCTCGCTAATATGTTACTACCCGAGTTTTTCTTGAGTACCTGCTCTTGTCTTCGACCGCATATGGATCAAAGTTTTGGGAAAGTGAGGCCAAACCTTTCGCACAGCCGAGGCACGCTTTCGAAATCCATATCAAGCGAGTACTTTTTATTTATCTCCGCAAAACGATCCTTATCACCCCAGGCTGCCGCCACTTCACGAAAATAGTTTTCGAAGCCTGCTGGTGAGATCACTTCGATAATGAGGCATGGCGTATCACCTGCATTCCAGAAGGTATGCCACTGCCCACGAGGTTTAAGCACCCACGTCCCTGGTTCAGCGGTCACTACTTCGTCTCCCAAAAGTGCACCAAGTGTTCCCTCTAACACATAGGAGTACTCATCCTCATGATGATGACAGTGCAGCGGAGCCGCTAACGCATGGGGAGCGATCGGGTGATGCACGATTGAAAAGCGCTTCCCTGTGTCAGCGCCTTCTATCTTCCAATGAACACCGAATCCACCGAAGTCAAATTGAGCGCCCTCCTCCGAACGCACTGCGGTCTTTTTTTGCACGAGTTTCTCTTTCATAATCATATCCATTATTAAGTTCTTATTGACACACGGATGGTTTGTGGGCAAGCCGGCTATATATAAAACCGGTACACCCTGCCTCTCTAAAAAGGCGGGGTGTACCGCAGCTCTTACTCACAGGCTAAATGACAGCCTCTGCTTCCTGTAAACCTACTTTTACTGGCACACCATGGGTTACGATATCGTACACTGGCGATTTTTTCGCGAAAGAGATCAGCTGTTCTTTCTGCTCCTCCGTTAAGTCGCCCTCTATTTTAAAATTTACATTAACCTGCTGATACCCGTTCCGCACATTTTCATCTAGCCCAAGAAAGCCTTGTGCATCCCAGTCGCCGGTCAGGCTTGTTTCCACACTGTCTATCGAAATACCGTGCGCAGCTGCGTGTAAAACCATTGTTGTAGTCATGCAGCCCGCTAGCCCATGCAGGATAAACTCAACCGGGTTCGGCCCCTCATTATTACCCAGCAGAATTGGTGGCTCGGCGTTGTCCACCACAAAAGGCTCTGTCCTGGAAGCATCTTCTTTTCCACCTCCATAGAAGTCCTGAATTCTACTCCTGTTGTGGCCCCCTGATATCCACTTGTTGCGTGCCCTCCATTGGAACTTGGCCAGCGCCGGGTCCTCTTTCAGCGCATTGATAGTTGCTGTGATGTCTTCTGGTTTAAAGCCATTTACTGTTCTTTGTGTGGTTTCCATTGTGCTAATATTTAAAGGTTGAATAAAATTTTATTTTAGCTTTACCACACAGCATGCCAGTCGTATAAAACATTGATAATCAACATTAATGGCAAAAAAACCAAGGCAGTTACTTTCGAAAATTCGTTTAATGGCGAAATCTCGTTAACTAAATATCGTCAACACACACAGAATATTTTTCAATCAATGCTTACCAAAACGCCAAAACTCTCAGGCCTGTTAGCTTTGAAGAAAATAGTGGAAGGTACGTCCGACTGCACAGGGCAGAGATTTTTTGAGTCTCTTGTTCAGAATTTATCGGAAGTGTTGGACGTATATGGGGTTTGGGTAACGGAATACCTGCAAAAGGAAAACCGGCTAAGGGCACTGGCCTTTTGGCTGGATCATAATTTTGTTAAAGAGTATGAGTACGACGTAAGGGGCACCCCCTGCGAGAGAGTTTTGGGGACTCAGGGCATCTGCCATATACCCGACAGGGTGGTGGAGTTATTCCCTAATGATCCGGATCTGAAGTCTTGGGGTGCGGTAAGCTATTTGGGCGTTGCCCTGAAAGATATGGATGGCAGAGTGCTCGGCCATTTGTCGCTGTTGGATAACAAACCCATGGAGGAAGTTCCGGAGGCTTTTGCCATCTTTAAAATCTTTGCTTCACGCGCCGCAGCCGAACTTCTGCGCCTGCGCTACGAAAAGCTTTTGACCGAAAAAGAAGCAAAGCTAAACCGCCTGATCAACGGTGCCTGTGAGGCCATTGTTGAGTTTAATGAGCAACTGGAGGTATCACAGGTCAATCAGCAAGCGGTCGAGACCTATAACATCGGCAAAGAGAACTTTACCGGTAAACCCATAAGTGAACTGTTTGATGAGAATTCCCTACAGAAGCTATTGAGGTCTGTCAGTGTACTGGAGCAACAGGAGAACTTCCTGAGTTCTACCTGGATGCAGGGACAGCTAACCTGCGTCAGGGCAAACCGGGCTACCTTTCCGGCGGAGGCAACGCTTTCAAGGTACAAAGTTGATCGTGAGGTTTATTTCGCACTTTTCGTCCGTGACATCAAAGAGCGGCTGAAGACACAGGAAAAGCTGAAAAATCTGAGTGTGGAAGCCGCGATGTTGCGCGAGAAAGTGAGCGCAAGGCATAACGGGTGTATCATTGGCAACAGTACTGCCCTGCTGGAAGCGGTAGAACTAGCCGAAAAAGTGGCTCCCACAAATGCAACCGTTTTGATTTACGGGGAGACCGGAACCGGGAAAGGGCTGATTGCCAGAACGATTCATACCAGCAGCCAGCGGAAGGAAAAGCCCCTGGTAACCCTGAATTGCGCCGCCCTGCCTGCGGAGTTGATCGAAAGCGAGCTCTTTGGCCATGTGAAAGGAGCTTTCACAGGGGCTGCCACCACCAGGGAGGGCAGGTTTTCGCTTGCCCATAACGGCACTATTTTTCTGGATGAGATCGGGGAGTTGCCGCTTCAGCTTCAGGCAAAACTGCTGCGGGTGCTGCAGGAGGGTGAGTTTGAACCCGTGGGTTCTTGTCAGACGCAAAAAGTAAATGTGCGCGTGGTCACTGCCACGAACCGGGATCTGTTGCTGGAAGTTGGGAAAGGCCAGTTCAGAGAGGACCTGTATTACAGACTGAATGTAATTCCGATACCCGTGCCCCCTCTACGGAAGCGGGGCGAAGACGTCATACTACTAGCAGAGGCATTCATAAGGCAATGCGCAAAGCGTATGGGTATCCCCCCTATGCTGCTGAATGAAAAAAATAAACTGGCATTACGCTCCTACCACTGGCCCGGCAATGTACGGGAGCTGCAGAATATCATCGAAAGGGGCATGATTATCAGCAGTGATGGAAAACTAAACCTGATTCCGCTGATCGCCCCTGCTTCTCATCCGACTAAACATAGACAGCCGGAACAGGGAACTGATAAAATACTCACAGAGGAAGAAATGAAAGAGCTCGAACTAAAGAATATCATGCGGGCACTGGAGAAGACCCACTGGAAGGTCTCCGGTAAAGACGGCGCTGCGGCGTTGTTACACATCCCCTCCACTACTCTAAATTCAAGAATCATGAAATTAGGTATCAAACATACCTACAGGTAGCTTAAAATATAGTCAGATGTATTCTGACATGCTCTTCCCCATATAACAACTGCCTGCTGAAGCAATTTAACAAACGGCGCCCGGAAAGCACGTGAGGAGGTGATGTAAGGCAGGTGTTCATGAAAAATTCCTAGTACATATATAAGCTTCTATAAGCTTCATGCTTTTAGCCAGGCACCTATAGGCCCTATTGTTCTTTGTTCATCTGAATTCAGAATCAGTTTAATTGTTAAATATAGAAAGGATATATAATGAACAACCAAGCTCTGCCACCAGGCTTTCAGGACATGATGGAGTTCAGTCTTGTAGAAGCCCTCTTAGGCCGCCGCTCCCGCCGTTTCTTTATGGGCGCCGAGATTCCGGATGGTGTATTTGCCTATAAGTCGGAACATGAACCTGTCCCTCTTTCTGAACTGGAGAAGCTTCTGGTAGTAACAGCCTGTGGCGGGAACACGGGCTGGCACAACATGATCTACCGGGCGCAGCGCTATGCTCCGCATTTATCTAACTACGCTGGGGCAGCTGGGGGGCGTACGTTCCCGTCAGCCGCAGGCTTCCATACTAGCAAGACCTTTTTCACCGACGATGAGGGCGTGTATGTGCTGGATAACCGCGATGCTCCTGCAGCCGCAGACAAAGCGGAAGACGGATCGCTGGACTTGAACAGAATTGTGGAAGCCTTGAAGGGAAACGTCAGGAAGCTTCAGGATGGACGACTGCGTCTCCCATCGGAGGTGCCCTTTGTGGAGGCGCATAACACGTGGGTGGCAAATAAACCCGGCACCTTGCTGGTAATGCCCGTGGCTGATTTGGCGCAGCACGTGCTGCTGGCCCTTTGCTATATGCTGCAGAATGGCTTCGTACTAACAGACGACATCAACAAAAGGGCTATACCCGGAATAGAGAAGTTTAAGGATATGGTGGATGTAAACAACAACTGGAACATCACTTTCCTGGAGCAGATTTCGTTGGCGGAGGTTACGGTAGAGCTGTCTACCAGTTGTTATGCAGGTTCGTTGATGCTGCAGGCCATGGGGCTTGGGGGCTGGCTTTACGACGGGATTGACCTGTTCAGCGTTTTAGGGGCGAGCGGTTTGCCGGAGGTGCCTGGACTGGGCTTTCGCTATGATGCCAATGAGAGGTGGCCTTACCCAAACCCAACCGGCCTGGAGGGGGTGATGGAAGGCTTCTGCCCTCCCCACTTCCCGGACATGAGAGCGGCAGTGGACGCTGTATGTGAGCGTAAATTTGGAAAAGGCGGGCCCTACAATAAGGAAACGCCCGGCAATTGGAAGGATTCCGCGAACGTACGGGCGGCCGCACAGGTGCACGACGAGCGGTTCCGGGAGTGCGTGGCACTGCAGGCGCAGTATATATATGATACCTTTGGTAAGTTTCCGGCTACCGTGCCTTCTATTTTCCTGCTTACTTACCTGCAGGCCCACCACCTGGACCTCGCATTTTACGACAAGTTCTACCGGCCCGGCTCCTACCTCAGGACGCATGCTGCGCATATGGAACGGTGGCATACATAATTCTACTTCAATTCCCGGTATTGTATATATGGAGAGATGTTTATATACAAACCTAGCAACTTTCGGAGCGGTTATATATCAAAGGCACCCTTATTCCCTGACAGCACGCGTGGAAGTCGCGCGGGCTGTCAGGGAATAAGGGTGTTCTAAATAACTGGTTCTCCTGCTTTATTCCTGCCCCACCAGCAGGTTAGGGTAATCCGTGATAATGCCATCCACCCCCAACTGCCGTAGCTGCCGCATTTCTTCTCGGGTATTCATCGTCCAGGGCACTAACTTCATGCCTTTCCTGTGGCTCTCCTCAATAAGTTCGCTTGTGACCAGCTTATAATAAGGGCTGTAGATTTGCGGAAGGAAACCGATCCTGCTGATATTCTCCTCCAGCGTGGCGTTTTTGTCAGATGTGAGGAAACCAATGGTCACCTGCGGATACCGCCTGTGTACCTCCTGGATCTGGCGGATATCAAAGGACTGCACGTAGAACCTGTTGCCTATGTTCTTTTCTTTTACAACGTTCATCACCAGTTCCACAAGCTCCTCCGGCACTGGCTGGTAAAGCCCGTCTTTCGCAGGGTCGGCTTTGATTTCGATGTTATATATGACTGGTGGCAATCCGCGGGCAGCGGTGTAGTGCTCCACTGAATCTATCAACTCACCTAAAAGCGGCATGTGCGCCTTCCTCTTTTCCTGCTCCGGGAAGTCAGGGTTGCCCTTTGATCCAACGTCAAATTTCCGGATAGCTGCATAGTCCATCTGGTGGAGAATATGCTTATCGGCATCCTCCTGGGGTATTTCCTCTCCGTTGGGCAAAAGCGTGATGGCGGGATTTACTTTCGGATCATGGGCCACCACTACCTGCCTGTCTTTGCTGATCTGAACATCTACCTCCAGGATATTCGCGCCCACGTCCACCGCCTTCTTCATGGCAGGGATAGTGTTTTCAGGCATCAGCCCTCTTGTCCCGCGATGGCCCTCTATATAAAAATCAGGAAAGGTATGCTCCATTGCCGCTACTGGTTGTTTTATTTTGCATGCCTGCAGGCATCCCATCAGCAATACGCCATATAGCACAAAGGTACATGCAGAATTAATGTTCATCATTTAGATCTCTAATAGCATATATAACACGGCGGCTGCGCCGGCACCTAACACAGGGCCTAAAACCGGAACCCAGGCATAGGACCAGTCGCTGTGGCATTTGTTTTTTATGGGCAGCAGCGCATGCACCATCCTGGGGCCAAGGTCACGCGCCGGGTTGATGGCATAGCCCGTTGTGCCCCCCAGCGAAAGACCGATCCCCCACACCAGAAAACTGACCGGTATAGCGCCTAAAGCCCCCATGCCAATCGGTGTTTTCTCATCTCCTAATGCAGGGTTGGTAAAGTAAAACACCACAAAAATCAGAACGAAGGTCCCCACCGCCTCACTGAAAAGATTAGACATTGGCTTCCTGATAGCAGGGCCGGTGCTGAACACAGCCAGTTGCGAAAGGGGGTTCTCCGTTGAATCAAAATGGGGTTTATAAACCAGCCACACCAGCAGCGCACCGAGCATCGCGCCTAACAATTGCGCAACAATGTACAACCCGACCTGGTCCCAGGCAAACTTGCCCACGAAAGCGAGCCCGAGGGTAACGGCCGGGTTCAGATGCGCGCCGCTGTAAGGCGCCGCGATCACAACACCGGCAAAAACCGAGAGCGCCCAACCTGTGGATATGACCATCCAGCCACTGCTGTTGCCCTTCGTGTCCTTTAAAACAACGTTGGCGACCACGCCATTGCCTAACAGAATCAAAAACATAGTGCCTATTAACTCGGCTGCAAATGCTGACATAGGGGTAGAATATGGTTATTTGAGATGATGAGAACTTACTCGCTGTCGTCGGCCCAGGCTTTAGCGGCCCTCACCGCTCTAAGCCACCCTTTGATCAGTTCCTGATGCGAATCGGAGGCTGCGGGCTCGTATTGGCGGCTGATGTTCCATTGCTGCTGAATGTCCTCCACGCTTTGCCAGAACCCGACGGCCAGGCCGGCCAGGTAGGCGGCCCCAATGGCGGTCACCTCCGTTACTTCCGGCTTCACGACCCGCACATTTAGGATGTCCGCCTGAAACTGCATCAGCAGGTCATTGTCTGTCGCCCCGCCGTCTACTCGCAGTTCCTTTATCTCTATGCCGGAATCAGCCTCCATGGCGCTCAGCACCTCCATGGTCTGGTAGGCGATGCTCTCGAGGGCGGCACGGGCAATGTGGGCTTTCGTGGTGCCCCGGGTCATGCCCACCATTGTGCCCCGGGTGTGCTGGTTCCAGTGGGGGGCACCCAGTCCGGCGAAGGCAGGCACCAGGTAGACGCCGTCGCTGCTTTTTACCAGGCGGGCCAGTTGCTCCACCTCGGCAGAACTGCTAATCACTCCCAGGCCATCCCGAAGCCACTGCACGACAGCCCCGGCAATAAAAATGCTGCCCTCCAGCGCGTACCGCACCTCGTCCTTTATTTTCCAGGCAATCGTCGTCACCAGTTTGTGCGTGGACAGGATGGGTTTGTCGCCAATGTTCATGAGCATGAAGCAGCCGGTGCCATAGGTGTTTTTTACCATGCCGGGCTTGGTGCACATCTGTCCGAAAAGCGCGGCGTGCTGGTCGCCGGCAATGCCCGCGATGGGAATGCGGGCGGCAAAAAGCGATGCGGCCGTCTCCCCTACCACCTCACTGGATGACCTCACCTCCGGCAGCATGCTGGCAGGGATATCAAACAGGCTTAGCAGGTCCTCGTCCCAGGTGAGGGTGTTGATGTTGTAGAGCAGGGTGCGCGAGGCGTTCGTCACATCCGTGACATGCACCTTCCTGGCCGTCAAGTTCCAGATCAGCCAGGAGTCGATGGTTCCGAAAGCCAGGTGGCCGGCCTCCGCCTTTTCCTTGGCACCGGGCACATGGTCCAGGATCCAACGGATCTTGGTTGCGGAGAAATAGGCGTCAATCACCAACCCTGTTTTCTCCCGAACCGTTTGCTCGTGCCCCTGTCGTTTCAGGCTATCGCAGTAGGCAGACGTCCGCCGGTCCTGCCAGACGATGGCATTGCAAACCGCTTCACCCGTTCTTCTGTCCCACACCACGGTGGTTTCGCGCTGGTTGGTGATGCCGATCGCGGCGATGTCCGTTGCCTGTAAACCCGCCTTCAGGATAGCCTCGGCTGCCACTCCCACCTGCGTGGACCAGATTTCGTTGGCATTGTGCTCTACCCACCCCGGTTGCGGATAAATCTGTGTAAACTCCTTCTGGGCAATCGATTTGATATGACCCCTCCGGTCGAACAAGATGGCCCGTGAGCTTGTAGTTCCCTGGTCAAAAGCTAGTATATAGTTGGGCATAGTTCGGATTATATATCGTTGAGTTGATTTAAATTCATATCTGCCTGGATGGCGGGCCGGTAGGGCTCCAGCAAATAGCTGTTGGCCAGTTCAATAAACCGCTTCACCTGGTCCTGCTGCCATGCAAGCGGAAGGCCCCGCTCAGCCGCCATCACAGAGGCCACCTTAGGTGCCATGTCGATGGCCGCACGGGCATCCAGGAACAGGATCCGCAGGCGGCGTGCCAAAACATCTTCTATGGTTCTGGCCATCTCGTGCCGCACGGCCCACACCACCTCCGCACAGATGCTGGGGAACCTGGCGTGGAGCCGCTGCCCCAACTCCGGGCGCTCCGTTACCAGGTCTTGCAGGCCCAGAGCGTCGCTGCCATATATAGCCAGGGGCGCTGCATCTCCAGAATCAGCATGCCCTCCTTCATGGCCATGGATTTTGAGGGTAGCGGTAACGCAGGAACTGGGGGGCAATTTGCCTACGGCCACCGCTTTGTCCATGGTATCTTCTGCCATTTTGCGGTAGGTTGTCCATTTGCCCCCAGTAATGGTTACCAAACCGGAAGGCGAAACGATCAGCTTATGGCTGCGGGAAATCTCTTTGGTGCTGTTGGTGCCTTGCGCTGGAGCAGCAAGCGGACGAAGTCCGGCAAATACACTCAGCACATCGTGGCGGGTGGGTTTCTTTGTAAGATACGCACCGGCTGTTTCAAGAATAAAATCTATCTCCTGCTCCGAGGCGGTTGGCTCCAGGCTGCTTTTATCCAGTGGCGTATCGGTGGTGCCAACCAGCACATGCGCATGCCAGGGCACAGCAAACAGCACCCGCCCGTCCGGCGTTTCCGGGATCATCAGGGCGCTATCCCCCGGCAGGAAAGAGTGATCCAGCACCACATGCACCCCCTGGCTCGGCCGAACCAGCGGATGCTGGCCCGGAGCATCCATTTGCAGCACAGCATCTACAAAAACCCCGGTAGCATTGATGACCACCTTGCTCTTCAGGGTGTAATCGCGGCCGCTCTCCGCATCCCTGGCCTTCACCCCCGCAACTTTCCCGGCACTGTCCTTCAGCAGCCCCACCACCGACATATAATTCAACAGTACTCCCCCATTGTCCGCACAGGTCTGGGCCAGGTTGATTGCCAGGCGCGCATCATCAAACTGCCCGTCGTAATATTCAACCCCTCCCCTCAGGCCCTTCCGTTTGATGGAGGGCAGGCGCCGGGTTACCGCATCTCTCGATAACAAGCCAGTTTTTCGGAAACGAAGCCTTCCTGCCATGATATCATATATAGTCAGCCCCACCCCATAAAAAGTTTTGGTAAAATAGCTGTAAGCCGGAATCACAAAAGACTGGATCCTTACCAGATGCGGCGCATTTTTTAGCAGAAGGCCACGCTCCCGCAAAGCCTCGAACACCAGTTTCACGTCGCCCTGCGCCAGGTAGCGCACGCCACCGTGCACG
Organism: Pontibacter saemangeumensis; assembly: GCF_039541895.1. Lineage (NCBI taxonomy): Bacteria > Pseudomonadati > Bacteroidota > Cytophagia > Cytophagales > Hymenobacteraceae > Pontibacter > Pontibacter saemangeumensis. Next base: position 373 of record NZ_BAABHC010000007.1, on the reverse strand, counting down.
AGCTTCGTGCTTCGGCTGGAGGTGCCTTTCGCAAAGTCGGACTGCTCAACCAACAATACTTTGTAGCCCCTCGACGCGGCATCCACCGCAATTCCGAGGCCCGTCGCACCGCCACCCACCACCAGCACGTCCCACACCTGGGATTCATCTGAAACAGCCTCCATGAAAGCTTCCCTATTCATAACTACTTTATTCCTGTCAGGTATTTCCACGTGCTGTGCCTGCGTTAGTGAAACTATTTTGTTATCTCAATATATGGTTTATCTAAAACAATAACCCAAATTTATACTTAGAGGCTGTTTTGATTTAGCTGGATAAAAAAGCAGGTGCCGGCTGTTGGGTAAGAAAAGTTTGCAGACTTATGGCTTACCCG
>NZ_BAABHC010000006.1:0-167703 GCF_039541895.1 Pontibacter saemangeumensis | reverse complement strand
AAATCAGCTGAGACCATGATTCAGATTACCATGATACATATCATGCTTGAGAAATTATCTAAATGAAATCAAAACAGCCTCTTAAATAATAAAAATCATATCTTAAAGCTATAGAAAATCCTCATATAAAAAAACTCAATATATACAGATTAATATCAAAACGAAGAACTGGTACTAACTAATTCTTTTTCAAGATTCTTCAGTTTTAAATAATTCGGAGTACTCTTCACAGCAGGGACAGTAAAGGAAAAAGTCTATGACTTCCAATAGACTTTTTCCTTCCATTGTAATTGCTCCTCAGTTGGTTGCTCTCCATAACTGAACTCGTCTTTTACTCCTCCGCATTTCCTGCAAAGATAAGTCTGCAGTTAGAATAACACATATATGCAAAAAGGGTGAACAATTTTAGCTTTACACTTAATTTTCTGGTTAATCTTCTTCTTGTTCTAACATTATCTGGCTCCCTCCCAGCAACCCACACGCCCTGCCCCCTTAAGTAGGCAAGCAACTATATCCCCCATCGGCTTTACATCGTTATAAAAAAGACAGACGCAAAAGATAAACGAATGGGAATGAAATATATATACCAAGGCTTGCTCGCCTTTTGCTTCCTGGCCAGCCTGTGCCTGACGGGTTGCCAGGCCAGCACTTCCGCCAATACAGCCACTACAGAAAGTAACACCCTGGCGCCCCAACGGGTGGATATCAGAGGAAGCATCATCAGGAGCCAATATGACCAGGGGCAGGTGATGCTGGAAGTGGAAGGCTTCCCTTCGCAAAACTCCCGCTACAACCGGGCCTATGTGCTCGTGGAGCCAATCACGCAGATCATCGGCATCGACGGGCAATCCATCAGCCTGAGCGAACTGCGACAGGGGCAAAATGTGGCGATCTTGCTCAGAGGCGGCGGCAATGGAAACTTGCTGGGCATTGGGGTTGCCCGGAAGCTCTGGGTAGAGGAGAATTTTTAACTTTCAAGGCATCTGCTGCATTGCTAAAATGCAAGCCAGGGCCTTCACGGCATAGTACAGCCAAACCTAACAAATCCTTTCAGTCGCAACGCCACTTTTCTTTCCGCATACCGTAGAAAGCAACACAGAAAATCGTTGCCGCATCCCACCCTACGCGCATCCGCTACGACGCCAAAAGTCAGCTTTTCCCCTTGGCATCACCGCTCGGTTCTTACTGCAAGATCATTCATAATTAAGACTTTAACGAAATCATTTTCCGTACGCATCAGACACAGTGTATCCCTGAATAAAGTAACGAAACATTCATTTGTTGGCACAGGCAATGATTTCTGCCAGACTTCTTTACTTTTCTTTAGCGATTGCCTCCCCCCGTACTTGTAGCTCTGCCTACTGGTTTTTCCCTGCAAAGCATGCTTTCTACATGCAGGAATATCCACATCTTCTCAAAAACATGAACCTATTGCACATGGAGTCAAAAGCTACTACTACGGAAGGCTTAATCTTATTCAAGCGAACATATATACTACTGGCAGGCATAATCTCTTGCCTGCTTTCCGGTGCCTCGCTGGCCAGCGGCCTTTCTGCCGATAATAAAGCCACGGGATTGGCTGGTGAAGAAATAGTCAGCTTCACCTTGATCAATGCCGATACAGACCAGCCTATCCAGACGCTCACCAGTGGCGCCACCATCAATTTAGCTGCTTTGCCTACCAAAAATCTCTCTGTGCGGGCAAACACGTCTCCTGCTACAATCGGGAGTGTGGTGTTTGTCCTGAGTGGCACACAAAGCCACAACCAGACAGAAAACATTCTGCCTTACGCCCTGTTCGGCGACACAAACGGCGACTTTAAGCCCTGGACGCCTGCTGTAGGCAGCTACACCCTGAAGGCGACGCCCTACTCCGCGTCCCGGGCAGGCGGCACAGCCGGAACTACGCTGAGCGTAAGCTTCACCGTCGTTAACCAGGCAAGCACACAACAGGTGGTAAGTTTCACTTTGTTTGATGCCGCAACTAAAACGGCGATCATGACGCTCAGCAACGGAGCAACGCTGAACCTGGCCACTCTCCCGGCCACATACCTGAACATCCGTGCCAACACGAGCCCGAGTACAGTCGGCAGCGTGGTGTTTACGCTGAGCGGTGCGCAGAGCAAATCCGCGACTGAAAACATTAATCCTTACGACCTGATGGGCGACAACGGATCCTGGGTGCCAACGGTGGGCAGCTATACCTTGAAGGCAACTCCATATTCCGCGTCCAGGGCGGGTGGCACGGCGGGAACGGCCTTGAGCATAAGTTTCGCCGTCGTAAACAACTCGTCCCAAAGCGTCGTTACTGGCGAGCTAAAGAAGTGGCATAAAATTGCCGTCACCTTTACCGGGCCGGCAACCTCCGAAACGGCAACGACAAACCCTTTTCTGAATTACCGCTTGAACGTGACCTTTAGCAAAGGCAGCCGGCAACTGGTGGTACCCGGTTATTTCGCCGCCGACGGTAATGCAAAGGAATCGGGCGCCACCGCCGGAAATAAATGGCAGGTGCTGTTTACACCGGATGAGGAAGGAACCTGGTCTTACAAAGCCTCTTTTCGGACCGGTACGAACATCGCGGTAAGCAGCAGCCTGACGGCCGGCAGCCCAGTGGCTTTTGACGGTGCTACCGGGAGTTTCAGTGTCGGGCCCAGCGATAAAACAGGCAGGGACTTCAGGGCTAAAGGCCGGCTGCAGTACGTAGGGGCGCACTATCTCCGTTTTGCCCAGACGGGGGAGTATTTTCTGAAAGGAGGTGCGGACAGCCCGGAAAACTTCCTGGCTTACCAGGACTTTGATGGCACCTACAGTTCCGGCAGTGCCAATTATATCAAAACGTATACCCCCCATGTGGGCGATTGGAAGAGCGGTGACCCCACCTGGAAAAGCGGGAAAGGGAAGGGTATTATCGGAGCTGTAAACTACCTTGCCTCCAAAGGAATGAACGCAGTCTATTTCCTGACCATGAACGTGAACGGGGATGGAAAAGACGTGTGGCCCTGGACTTCCCATACGGAGCGATACCGGTTTGATGTCTCCAAACTTGACCAGTGGGAGGTGGTTTTTACCCAGATGGACAAGCTTGGCCTGATGCTGCACGTGGTGACACAGGAACAGGAAAACGACCAGCTGCTGGATGGCGGAGCCTTAGGCGTGCAGCGGAAGCTATATTACAGGGAGCTGATCGCACGGTTTGGCCACCACCTGGCCATAAACTGGAACCTGGGAGAAGAAAACACCAACACGGATGCCCAGCGCAAAGAATTTGCAAATTATATCAAAAGCCTCGACCCCTATGACAGCTTCCTGAACGTGCATACCTATCCCGGGCAAAAATCCACTGTTTTTACTCCGCTGCTTGGGTATGCAACCCTGGACGGCGCATCCCTCCAGGTTGCCAATGTGGCCGATGTCCACAAGGAGACGTTGAGTTGGGTCGAGCAGTCCGCCTCGAGTGGCCGGAAGTGGGTTGTTAACCTGGATGAAATCGGCCCTCCGGGTGATGGGGTTTTACCAGATGCCTATGATTACGCCCACAATGCCGTGCGCAAGTCAGCCTTGTGGGGCAACCTGATGGCTGGGGGTGGCGGTGTGGAATGGTACTTCGGGTATAATTACCCCAATGGCGATCGAACAGCGCAGGACTGGCGCTCCCGTGACCATATGTGGGACTTAACGCGCTATGCCCTTGCTTTTTTTCACCAGTACCTTCCTTTCCACCAGATGAAAAACAACAATGGTTTAACTTCCAGCACCAGCGACTATTGTTTTGCCTTGCCAGGAAAAGTATATGCCATCTACCTACCAGCGGGCGGCACCACCGCCCTGACTTTAGGCACCACCAGCAGCTCCTACCAGGTGAAATGGTATAACCCGCGCGAGGGCGGGTACTTGCAAAACGGGAGCATTCAGCAAATAACAGGCGCAGGTAATCAATCCATCGGAAACCCGCCCGCAAATGACGGACAAGACTGGGTATGCCTGGTAACAAACACAGCAGGTGCCGCAGAACTTACCTCCTCTGTGATGCAAAACACCCGTTTAGCCGGGAGCTCATCGCCCATTGTCTTAACGTTTCCCAATCCGGCAAGAGATCACGTAAGCGTAACGGTGCACTTACCAGCCGAAATGCCATTGGAAATCGCTATACTGGATATAACTGGCCGCACAGTTCATGCGGTTACCGTTGCGCCTGTAAAGGTATTCTCAGATGACTTTGATTTAAGTGCAGTTAAACCCGGGGTATACCTGCTAAAGGTGAAGTATGGGGAAAACCAGACTACCCGACGAGTTGTAAAAATGTAAAATTCATCCATACACCAGGCTTTGCGTCCGGCAGGTCCCCTTATTCATAGGGCGCGTACGCTGTCTCAAATAGTGGCTAGGGGTTCTGGGGCATATTCCTGTTGCGGAACCGCGGATAGGAGCCGGGGTGCGCCTTGATCCACTTCCGGCTCCACTTGTTCTGTTGCTGGTTAATAGGGTACATGATCCAACTGGCATTTTCCCAACCGCAGGCAGCGCCGTGCAGCTCCGTTGGCACATCGCAATGTGCGCACATCTCCGTGCTGTTTTCTGTGCTGTTCATAATTATCATGTTTTATTGAATCCCATAATAGAAAAACCGATGCGCTTGATTATCCTAAGAAAAAAGAATCTGTGGGCTCTGCTCTAATATGATGAAAGCACGATCGAAAGCCCAGGGATAAACAGGAAATCATCCTGTTTAAAGGAGAGTCATGAATTGGTCTATGGAGAATATACGTTTTGAGCTTAAATAAAGATTATTATTCGAATATAATTTATAATATTAAACAGCAAAATATTTAGTTTAGACTTTAGGTGATGTATATTGCTGTTCCCCTGAACGTCTTATCAGTTCACATGCTGTTTAGATTTTCCCTAGGCTTTCCATTAGATAGCCCATGTTGCGATACACTTGCCATATCTAATCATGCCCCGCCCCTGCGCTGAAAAGGGGCCGCGACCCCTGTAGGTGAATTTCGCAGAAGAGAATTTTTATTCCTTATTGGGGGCGGGTTTTCAGTCAGCAGATGTAGAGAAGATTTATATAGCGCGGCTTGAGTTATATATAAACCTACCCGAAAAAATTACGTGTTTATACTTGATAGAAAACCAGTAATAGCCGGGCATCAGTTGGAAGGGGTTCTGCGTTATTTTATCTTTAGCAGGACCACAGGAGTCGGTTAGATTGCTATGCGCATTACGAACTGTTAACTGCGCTGCCTCCACTGCCCGAGAAAATGGCCATGCCTCTTCAGGAGTAACAGGAAATCGCCAGTTCTTACCTCATGGAGCTAACTGACGACGTGATGGGGTGACCAGCTACTGGCCATGTAATGCCTTTGGTGCCTTGCAGATGTCCGCATCCTCCACCTCTCCCCCGTACGGGGACGTGCCTTTTTGACCTGCAATTGTGATAGTATATATAAAATCTTCTGGTTATGAAAGAACAGGCAACTCAATCTTACCTTTCCTACAGCATAGCGCCTGAATCGCATCTCATGAGAAGCCATTGGCTGATGGGCGACGACAGCAACAGCTATCGAGAAGGCATGCTGCAACTGTGTGAGCAAGTGAGCCAGAAAATGATTGTCCGCCTGCTCTACCACGTATCCAGTTACTACTCTCCTGACGCCAGTGACCAAAAGTGGATCCTGGAGGAGTTCTTCCCGCTGCTCGCCCAGACAAAGCTTCGGAGGATCGCTGTGGTCATAACCTGGGACGTCTTCCTGCAGACGGTTGCAGAGGAACTGTGCAGAAAATCCATCGATGTATTTGAGGGCAGTATCCGGATGAAAACCTTCCACGACGCGCAAAGCGCAGAGGACTGGCTGCTGGCTGGCGGCTAAGGCAAGCACCGTTCACACACCCGTTAAGGCACCTGTGGCGGCAGTAATAGCCCCAGCGCAGACCTTTGTATCTGCCTCCTGTAATGTTTTAAATGTTTGCCCGTTTCCCTGCATCAGCTTAACGCACTGTTTCAGCCGGCGCAGCGCTCCGCCGCTTAAGTTAAAAGCACCACAAGGGATATTTAAGCTAAAAAACTATATATGACAGAGTAACATTGCTTTTGAATGGCCGTATATATAAACAGAAGCTAAATCCGGAACATTTGGATTAGCTTTAAGGAAAGGGACACGTTACGTGCCCCTTTCTGTTTTATAAGACTGTCCCTTATATCCCAGCGTTCACTTTTTTCAGTCCTGCCCGGACCTTAGTTCATCCGTTTATATAACCCAGGTTGCGACATATGTTGTGAATTATTTGGATAACTAAAGCTCACCCCTGCACATCCCGGGAGAGGCAGGTCATGTTTTAAGAAAGTAAGGAAACCGCGACTCAAAGTGATATATGAACATGAGGCTTGTTGACTGAGCGCCTTCCCGCCTTATAGATGGATTTGGTGCTGGCAACTCTCAGCTTTTATATCGTTGAAGCACTTTTTTATACCTCTCCCTGAGTTCTCTCAACATTTTTTCCAGTCTTTTCACTTCCGTCACGTCCCTGAAGTCCACCACTCCAGCTGTGATATTCCCTTTTTCATCAGAAACGGGCCGCCCCGTAACGCTGATAAACCTGCCCTTCGGAAACCTGCTGTTCCGGATCAGCATCTCCACGTCATCGGAAGCCTCGCCCTTCAGCGCTTTGGCAAGAGGGAGTTCATGCGGAGGGAACGGCGTTTTACCGTCCAACCGGAACACCCCGTACCTGGACGACCATTCGCTCATGCTGATCTCCGCTGCCCCTAATCCTAAGATTTCCTCCGCGTTTTTATTGAACAGGATGAATTTCCCCTGATTATCAGCCACCACGATGCCCTCGCCGATACTGGCAATCACCGTCTTCAGCCTTTCCTCGTTTTCCCGGATCAGGGCCTCCAAGGCCTTCTCGTGCGTGATGTCCCGGCACACCACCACACTGCCTATGATATTTTTTTGGTCATCAAGAATAGGCCTTCCGGTTACTTTGATGGACCTCCCCTCCGGGATCTTGTCGTTCCTGACATATAGCTCCACTTCGTTTGTTTCTTCCCCTTTCAGGCCTCTGGCCAGGGGCAGTTCTTCCGGCGGGTAAAGCGTCACCCCGTCCGGTCTGAAGGAACCGTAGCGGGCCGACCAGTCCGAAAGGGGGGTATCTGTCATGCCGAGCCCAAGAATTTCCTCCGCAATGTCATTAAAGTAGGTAAACCTGCCGCTGGCATCCGACACCACAACGCCCTCGCCGAGGCTGGCCAGGATAGCCTTGAGCTTTTGCTCACTCTCCAGCAGCTGCTTTTCGGCCTTCTTCCGCTCCGTTATATCGGTTGCAATGCTGCACAGCGCATTAATCTGCCCTTCCGTGTCTCGCAAAGGGAACTTCACCGTGAGGTAAGTCCGCTCTGCCGGGTCAAGCTGAAATACTTCTTCCATGGATTTGGTTTCTCCCAGTTTCAGTACCTCGCGGTCATGTTCCTCGATGGTTGCGGCAATCTCATCGGGAAAAATTTCCATGTCAGACTTACCCCTGACCTCTTCTGCTGTAACATGGAAGATACGCTCAAACTCCGCGTTCACCAGTTCAAAAGATCCGCTTGTGTCCTTTATATAGATGGGGGTGGCCGTGTTGTCGAGGATGGACTGGAGCTTCTGGGCATTCTCCCGGAAGATCAGGTCTGCCCTGTATCTTTCCTTCCTGGCACGGTGCCGTTCCACGGCATTGCGGCCCAGCAGGAACATGGAGACAGCATAGGTCAGCAGCGCAAAAACGGCAGTACCGAATTCCTCCGAATAATAACCGGCATATTCTCCCTGCAGCTTCAGCCAGCCGACCAACAGCGGGAGCCCTAGGGCCATCAGCCGTGAAAACAGCTTCTCGCCGGTGTCTTCGCAGAACACCAGCAGCATGATTCCCTTGTCGGGGCGGGCGAACAGCAGGCCCATTGCCAGAACAAGGAAAACCAGGGCTGTATGCAAAGCCATGGGGATATAGGCGGCAACGCCGATCAGGTAACTTACCCCATATATATAGCCGTACAGCGAAAGCAGCGCCACTAAAGTGATGATGATGCTCAAGTACTGCGCCGGTCTTTGTTTCCGTGAGGTCTCCACATCGATCAGCAGGGCGGCAAGAGAAGCCAGCATAAAGCAAAAAGCCGTATTGGGTGCCATCCGGTTGTACAGGCCGTGGCTTTCTTCCCGGAGTTGAAGGGGGAACAACAGGCGGTCAAGTGGAAAATCCCACAAAATAATCACGGAAACGAACTTGAGCGTGCAGACGAAGAGCACGATCAGGCTGATGGTATTCGCTACCCTTAAGTCGGATTTGGAGGGATTCTTCAGTAGCCACAGGCTGATGCCGGACAAGATGAAGCAGATGGCAGTCAGCGGGTTCATGGCCACATAGTCTGCTCCCACCCGTTTAAGCCTTTCTATCTCCAGGAGCCACCCTGACAGCACGAGCAAACCTGATACAATGACCAGCACACTGGCTACTCTTGAAAGCGATATGAGCCTTTTCTTTATCAAAGGCTTCACGGCCGTCAGGTTATCAGGCAGCCGCACATCAGTCATGGCTTCTTATCATAAACAGAACGGGATCTTCTATTTATTTACGTAATCAGGCGCGATAAGTCACATGCCCCTCTACCGGTATGCAGTAGCTTCTTTTGCCACTTTCTAAATGGTGAAAAGGCTGCCGCTCCTGTTTATATATAGGCGAAGCTGCTGCATTTTAAAAACTGAAAGGCAGGCAATACGCGGGGCGGGAAAATGAGATTGCGTAATAAGCTGACGAGAGTATAGTAGGCGCTGCGGGGAATTGGCTACCGTACCTGATGTATAAAAGAAACCTATTTCCAGGATAGGCGGGGACATGGCGCAAGAAGGCCAAGGCCTGAAACGGGGTTCTCCACTTGGCCACCGTTTGTTTAGGAGAGAAGTACTACCCTACTCCTGGAGGACCATTTAAAAACAATAAAAGCCGTAGCTCTCCCTCTATAATTTAAAAGACTCCTGCACGCCAGACCAAGGCTTGCTATTGCCATATAGGAGGCAGCGTCTCTGCTTTGGAAGAAGCATTAGCTGCGCTAAACCCGGATGATATTATCTTTGAGGGAATAGGCAATGGCCAGCACGTCCTTCCTTGACTCCTCATCTACGCCGTGCTGATCCAATACATGCAGTATGTCATCCAGCACTGCTATAAATTCCTGCTCGCTGATATTCATTCCTTTGTGTGCCGCCAGCATGTCCCTTCCAGTATACTGTTCCAGGCCTCCGGTGCCCGCACAAAAAAAGTCGACCGTATGCTCCTTGATCTGTTTGAGGTTATCCGCCTGCTCCCGGTAGGGTTGAAAACGAGGTTTTACAATGGGGTTTTTCATGTGCGCCTCGACTATATCATCTACCAGTGCGGTAATCCCTTCTTTCTTTCCCAGCCTCTCGTAGAGAGTTAGCTTCTGCGTGGTTGTTTCGTTCATGGCTTAAAAATTAAATTAAAGATAACTTATGCAGGTTCTGCACCGTCAGACCTTCATTAACTGGAGAATAAGAGATCAATAGAAGGTGGGGCATCCTTCTATAATGCTGCAAGTGCCTCACGGTTATATGCTTACCAAGTTTAAATTTAGCACTTTACCTATTTAATTTTTACCATGAAAGAAAATTTAAGTTCTTTAAATTCTGAGAAAAACCGAGGAGGGAATGTCGCAGAAATTGAAAAAATCACCTTTGAGCTTTTATGAATGGTTCTGGCTGCAGGCCCTATGTGCTCTCCATATGATCGTCTTCTGGCTCATCAAAGGATCTTCCTGCGTGCTTGAGAATACGCAGAAGATGCGTTTCTATTTGGCCGATACCTTCCAAGAAACAAGGTGGTTATACCCATGTCAGTGGGTTCATGCGCTTTGCATTTAAGCTGTCTGAAGCTTTCCTTTACTGGAGGGGTGGGTGCTGTAGAACAGCCTCGTGCGCAGGATGCAGGGGACAGCGGTATCGTTGGCCCAGTTGCCTGGAAGTCGTGAATTTGCGCACTGTCAGGCCAGTTCAAAGCTCTCACATCTCCGGGCCGCTGGTCATCAAACCCCCTTACAGGAGTTTTTAATTAAATTTATATGGTATGGCTCACTGTCATAAAACATCCTTACTCAGTCTACTTTCAAAGGTTCCGGGTGGCGGATTTCATTTTGGATAACCCGTTCTGCGCCACTTTAAGGGCATCCTGTGCATAATAGTCTTTGTTAAAAACCTCCAGGGAGAGCACCACTGGCCGCTCAGGGTTCTGGATGGTTTGCAAAATGCGCTGGAGCGGAGCAACCCCGTCCCCGGTGAAAACCCGGTCCGCATCGGTGATGGTAGCAGATAACTTGCAGGTATTGCATAAAGCTTTGAATATTAATTTTAGTATGCTGTTATCTCCTAAGTTCCCTATCAGTTTCTGTTGCTTGACACAGCTCCTGCAAAACCACACTAATTTTTAATGATTTTATTAAATAATTTATAAATATAATATAAATAATTGCGTAAAATAAATAAGCTATATCCTCTACCCATCCTACCAGCATCTTTGAAACGCCCTGCCCATTATTCCTAAGCTTGCATATACTGCGAGAGAAACAGTCCGAATTAAAGAAAGCGCATAATTTAACCGTAGACCTATGAAACGTCTCTTACAACTTTTAATTTCCTGCCTCTGCTGCATGACAGGTGCCTTGGCACAGCAACCCTATCAAGAATGGGTGAGTCTGTACAACAGTCAAGGCCCCACATTAAATACAGACGAAAGGGCAGTGGCGGTTGCTGTGGACGCTGCGGGTAACAGCTATGTAACAGGTACCGGTTCAGCAAGAATGACGACTGTCAAATACGCTCCCTCCGGCCAGCAACTTTGGGCGGTGCAGTCTTTAGAAAACTCAAGCGCAAAAGCTATCGCAGTAGACAATAACGGCGGTATATACATCACAGGCAGCATCCCGGGTGGTTACCTCACGGTCCGATACGACGGCGCAACGGGTGAAGAGATTTGGTCCCGGCCGTTTAACGCCCCTGACATCAGCTTTGCCCAAGCCACAGCTATCGCTGTGGACGGTGCCGGGGGCGTCTTCGTTACCGGATTTGTCAGCAGCAGCAGTACGAGTGAGGATTACGCTACCATCCGGTACGATGCTGCCACTGGCCAACAGGTGTGGGTACAGCGATACAACGGGCAGGATAACAGCGGCGATGCAGCCGCAGCCATTGCGATTGACAACGAGGGTGGGGTTGTTGTGACGGGTACAAGCAACAGAAGCGACGGCACCTCCGACTTTGCCACCGTGCGCTACGATGCAGCCACGGGCCAGCAGGCCTGGGTCAGCAGATACGAAGGGGAAGGCAGTAATTTTGATTGGGCAAGAGCCATCGCTACTGACAACTCCGGCAATGTTTACGTCACGGGTCTAAGCTTCGGTGAAAGCACCACCGCCGACTTTGCCACTATCCGCTACGAAGCCGCTACAGGCCAACAAATCTGGGTACAACGGGATAACGGATCTATTGACGGCTATGATGATGTGAAAGCGATTGCCGTGGACAATGCTGGTGGGGTCTATGTAACCGGCAACACGAGTGGTATTGACGGCGCCACAGACGTTGTTACCGTCCGCTACGCGGCTGCCACAGGCCAATTAGATTGGTTTAGTCGGTATGATGGCCCTGAAACCAGCGAAGAAGGGGTTGCTTCCATTACGGTAGACAATAATGGGGGCGTTTATGTCACCGGCACCAGCATCGGCATCGGCGGCGCTTATGCCGACATTGCCACAATCCGTTACGAAGCCGCGACAGGCCAGCAGACATGGGTCAGTCGCTATGACTCCGAAGAAGGAGATTATAGTGAAGACTGGGCCTCCGCTATTGCGGTTGACAACACCGGCGGCGTGTATGTAACGGGTTCAAGCATCAGCAACAGCGGCACTTTTGGTGATTATGTCACCCTCCGCTATATCGCCACTACGGGAGAGGAGGCATGGGTAATGCGGTTCAATGGTATAGCTAAAATAGGCACAGATGACAAGTCCGTAGCTGTAGCCGTGGACGCGGCAGGCAACAGTTACGTCACGGGAACCAGCCAGGCTTCAGACCAGCAAAGAATAGCAACTGTCAAGTACGATCACGCCGGCCAGCAGGTCTGGGCAGCGCAGTTCGAGGCTAACTCAAATGCCACGGCCATTGCCGTTGACAGTAGTGGTGGCGTCTATGTTACCGGATCGGCCACTGTCCGCTATGACGCCGCCACAGGAGAGCAGACCTGGGTGCAGGCAGGAGGCGCCGCCATCGCTGTGGACAACACCGGAGGTGTGTATGTGACTGGTCTATCCACTGCCCGCTACGATGCTGTTACGGGGGAGCAGACATGGGCCACACTTCATGAAGATGTGACCGCCTCAGCCATTGCCGTCGACAGCACCCGGGGTATATACGTCACCGGAACCAGCAACAACGATTATGCCACCGTCCGCTTCGAGGCCACCACCGGCCAGCAGACATGGGCCAGCCGCTACGACGGCGGCAGCTCTGACAACGCTGCAGCCATCGCCGTCGACAACCGGGGCGGCGTCTACGTCACCGGCTCAAGCTACGGTGAAAACGGCTCCGATTTCGCCACCGTCCGCTACGAGGCCGCCACCGGTGATGAAACCTGGGCCAAGCGTTATAACGAGGCTTATGAAGATGGCAAAGGAGAGTTCCCATTCCTCCTCTACAGCACAGAATACGCCAGGGCCATCGCCGTCGACGACCAGGGCGGCGTTTACGTCACTGGGCGTCTCCATTACGAATATGAATACCCGGAACCCGATGAATACTTGTTATCCAGCTACGTCACCCTCCGCTACCAGGCCGCCACCGGTGAGCAGGCCTGGGTGAATAAAGCCAGCGGCCTCACCGGAGGCAGGAACGAGCCCAGGGCCATCGCCACCGATAACAAGGGGGGCGTCTACGTCACCGGGACTTCTTACGAAACGCTTGACGATCGTAAATACATCGGCACAGTGCGCTATGACGCGGCCACGGGTGGGCAGACCTGGGTGGAGGGCTACAACAGCACAGGCAGCGAAGAAGACGAGGCCGTGGACATGGCCATTGACAGCCAGGGAAACCTCATCATCACGGGCTATCGTAACGGTGGTGCTGAGACAGGCTATGACTTCATCACCATCAAGTACAGCCAGCTGTACCAGTGCCCGGACATAGCGGAGGCCGCCATCACCGGCTATACTACCGTCTCCTCCGGCCTTGCCGGCGCCAGCTACTCTGTTGAAGTCCCGGGGGCCACCACCTTTGTCTGGCAGATCACCCCCCCCGACGGCTCCCCTTACTCAGCCTTCTCCGGCCAGGGCACCCCGGCCATCTTGGTGGACTGGCCCGATGCCCCTGATGTGTACAAGGTGAGCGTCTCTTATTCCGCCGGCGCGGGCTGCCCCGCCACCACCTCCACCAAGTACGTCTATGTTTATGACACTCATGCCGGCTTCGTCACCGGCGGGGGCTGGAGCGATTCTCCTGTCAATACGGACTACGAGCTCATGCAGCAGAAAGGCCGCGCCTACTGGGCCTTCGTTGCCAGGTATAAGGAGAGCAGGCCCGGCGGCAGCGCGGGTGACCCGGTGCAGGGCGCGCTGCTGCTGGTGCTCGAGAGCGGCCAGGCCTTCCGCACCACCTCCGTGGAGGAGGGATCGCTGGTTATCGCTGGCGAGCGGGCCTACTTCACCGGTTCCGGCACCCTCACCCGCCGGGGCTCGGGTGGGCTTGTGACCGATCCCCGCCGCTTCGCCTACCTCCTGTCGGCCATAGACGGGCAGTTGGAAGGGCTGCGGGAGGAAGATAGGCTGCTCCTCAGGATATGGGTGATGAACGGGGACGGCAGCCCGGGGGCGGTAGCCTACGACAGCCAGCTGGGCTGCGCTTCCGCCAGCCTCGAGGACAACGCCCCAGCCTGCCAGCAGATCGACAAGGGCTCGATCGTCATCCACCGAGGGGGCCTCCGCAGCGTCAGCGACCTGCTGGCCACCGCCGCAGCGGAGCCGACGGCGCAGGGCCTGCGGGTCTACCCCACCGCAGTTTCCGACAGGGCCACCGTGAGCTTCTCGTTGGAGAGTGCCAGCGAGTATGCCCTGGAGATATATGACACGAAGGGGGCACTCGTAAGGCATATAGCCTCAGGATCCGCAGAGGCTGGCAGACGCTACGAGCAAGAGTTTTCAGTGGAAGATATGGGCAGGGGTCTCTACCTGGCCCGCCTCACCACTGGAGAAAAGGTGCAGACAGCAAAACTGGTCGTGGAGAGATAGGTGCCTTTTATACTGCAACCATGTTCTAAATAAAAGATCATCTCCACATAGCCTAAACGATGTGGAGGTGACTCACACTCCCAAGTTGCGCGCCTGCCGCGCCGCGTATGGCATGCCAATATTCACAGTTGGGTCTGTCGTGTGCATAGCAACCTTTAATTGAAGGACAGGCATCTACCTATTTGCTCTCGAGATTAAAGGTTCCGGGTGGCGGATTTCATTTTGGCTAACCCGTTCTGAGCCACTGTAAGGGCATCCTGCGCATAATAGCCTTTGTTAAAAACCTCCAGGGAGAGCACCACGGGCCGCTCAGGGTTCTGGATGGTTTGCAAAATGCGCTGGAGCGGAGCAACCCCGTCCCCGGTGAAAACCCGGTCTGCATCGGTGATGGTTGCAGAAGGCGTGTTGGCAGGATAGTCATTCACGTGAAATACCTCTATCGCCGCTTTGCCCACCAGCGGCAGGCTGTCCAGGCCGGAACCGCCCCGGTAAAGGTGATAGACATCGAGCAGCAGCCGGGCGGACGGATGGCCGCTTTCCACCGCCACATAGAGGACTTCGCTCAGGCGGCTCAGGTTTTGGGAAAACCCCCACATCTCCAGTTGTGGAGTTACGCCAGTTTGCTCGCCTAACTCCAAGATAGCGCGGTAGCGCTCGGCAGCCCGCTTCAGGTCAAGGCCCGGGTTTTGGGTTGCGCCGCTGGGCGGTGCGGCCGTACGGCGGCAGCCTATTTCTGACAGCATCTCCATTTCGCGCTTCAGCTGCTCCACACCCTTTCTGCGGGCAGCGTCGTCGTCCACGATCCACTGGGCAAAGCCAATGGCATTCTCAACTTTCAAGCCTAATCCATCCAGGAGCCTCCGCGCCTCTGCCAGCTTACCGCCGCCATCCAGAAAAGCCTGCAGGGAATCCATCCATATCTCGACGGATCGGAAACCGGCCTTGGAGGCTACTTCCAGTTCTTTCACGAATCCCAGTTTATGGCCCTTGATCGTGCTCAGATTCAGGCAGTATATAAAGTTAGGCTTGGGAGCAGGCTTCGCAGCTGGCATCGCACCAACTTCTCCTGGCAGCAAGGCCACTCCGATGGATGCTCCCAAAGCCTTTAGGGTGTTGCGGCGGCTTGTATATAAATTAGTCATGGCATAAAAAGAGTAGGTAAGGAATAATCAGACGCCTTAATTTAACTCTTTTTCTATATATCGCAGGATAAAATGTGCCTGTGAAAGAGGGTGATTGATCATAGAATCAGGTTAAGCTGCTAGAAAAGGAACTTAAAAAATAAACTATTAATGATATCGATTATAATATGCTGCTGTAGCGGCTCTAGTTCTGCAGGATTTTTATCTGATCAGTACCATAAATTTTATCCGCTTATCCAGCAACTGAATTCCATTTAGATTTTCATTTCCCGTTCTGTTTACCCGTAGAAATAAATCGTTGCGACGCAGAAGTAGTTAAGTTTGGGTGCCTTGCCTGCGAGAGTCCTCCTTCACCCTCTGCTTGAAGCACTGAGATTGTTTCTGATGAAAGTTGATCAAAATGCCCCATCTAATCCCCTTGTTTGGTCTACCTATTTGATATATCTGACGCTTCGGAACGGAGTAGGATCTTTCATACGGAGGCGGCATCAAAATATTGTTCCGTTATAAAAGACATTATATTAGACTTGCTTGAGGCTGGTTGTCAGAAGACCTTGGAAGATTGCAACGAATTGGTTTTCTGATCACTGGCTTTATCTTATTGGAAATGGTTGATAATGCTGAGGACAAAAAAACCTACTTAACTATTAGCTTTGACTGCCTATTACCCGACGCCCCACTTGCTTTTATTAAATATATGCCCCGGCTCATGTGATGTTTTATCTCAACTTCCGCTTTTGGAGTGTCTTGCGCACCAGTTACTATCAACACTTCTTTTAGGACACGGCCAACTGCATCCTGCAGTGTAACTGTTACAGCTTCGTTTCTGCTAAGACTTTTTACTTCAACATAAATTTTATTCGCCACAACTGGATTCGGGTAGACTTTCAGTTCCAGACCATTCCCTTTATGTGCTTCAATGGTTTTTATAGAACGTGCAGTTGAATCCATTTCTGTTAGGGGAGTTGTTTCTGAAACTTTATCTACTTCTATGGCTGATATGATCGCGTTGTTTATAACAGAATTAAAGCTGATGTGGAGTGTCCCGTCATTGACCGCTATTTTCCCGAATTCCTTTACCACGGCTTTCCCCGCCCCTACTTCACTGAATAGGTCGAAGTTGCTGAGCACTTGCTCTCCCTCCATATCTACATGGAACACCCTGGCTCCTACTTTAGTCAGTTCCATCTTTTCAGCCATTCCGAAATAAGGCTCTACGAAGTGCAGCCTCACCCTGTAATGCCCCACATCACGTACTGGAATTGCGTACTGGAGAGGCGCCTTTGGGGTGTCGTATCTGTATCGCAGGTAAAGACTGTCATCGGCAGTGCCCGCTACATCGAATACCTTGGAAGAAGCAACGCCACCGGAAAAATAAGCGTCTGCGATCCAGGTGCGCGATTGACTATCAGTGAAGGCGGGGCCACCAACATTGACACGGGTGTTGAGCGGAGCATTTGGATAAATATTTACAGGCGTATAGGGCTCAAGTTGTACAGTCTGGCCCTGTATAAAGGCAGTTACAGCCATGTTTGCCTCTGCCCTGAATACTGAGCCGTTTCTTAGCTGCAGCACAAAACCGCAGTTTGCGCTAAAGATCGCATCCGGGAAGCTGTCCCCGTTCAAATCAATCGCCTTTCCTTCTCCTCCGGCCGACGTTCTGCCTATGTAAGTGTTTCCCGCCACACTTCCTACTAGTGTAGAAAAGCCGTCCGTAGAACTAACATAGCTTTTCCTTACAGCCTCAGCGGTGGGGTCTCCCGGGCTGCGCGGATATATAAAAGTAGCGTTGGTAGAGGCTCCTGATACCATTCTTACTGGTAGAAGGTCTCCATAGGCCCCTCTCCTGACTGCATCATTGGCCGTGATTTCTGGCGTGGGATGTAAGGAGATAAAGTTCTGCTGATCGGCTTCACCCGGAATGGATATGCTTGCGATGTGTGAAGTTAAACTGTTGCTAAAATTGGAGGCGCCATCAAATGTTAAAACTGGCCAAGTAACGCCATATTCTGTTGTCACAGAACTGGTAGTCAGTGTTGAAAGGATGCCATCTGGAGTGATCACAAAATCATTTGTAAAAATGGGCCCCTCTTGGCCGACCTTTGGCTTGTATTCAATGCGGCAACGCACCAGCAAAGGGTGTTTGAACTGAGTTGTAAAGATGGCTTCATAGCGGTCCGGTAGACTTGCTAACCTCACCCAGGTATCGCCTTCTAAAAAAGTAGGCGCAAATGACACCCCTAACCCATATTTAGTTTCCCTTACCCCATCCGAAGGCCCCAGGCGGGAGTCCCAGCCTGTTCTTCCGAAGCGCACTACTCCCAACGTGGTCCAGTATTTACTATATGCCGGTTTTGTGGCCCCACGTAGGTTTGCCTGCATGTGCATTCCGCCTGCATTTGCGACGGCTGTAGCCAGGTTTCCGCCACTCACAAGCGTATACCCCCCTATTTCATTAGGGGCAGGTTGTTCCTGTATTTGTGAAACATGGCGATTATAGTTTTCTGACATATGGTACATCATGTAGCCATTGTAGTTGGTAAAATAACTATATGTGGCAAACCCAACCCTGTCAGAAGGGTCAAAATGATTTTTGGTAACAGAGTAGGTGCCGTCTGACCTTCTCCACCGCTGCACGCTCTTGAAGCCCAGGGCAGCGGCCCGGCGGTACTGGCCAGCCTGGCGGGTATCGCCTGCCTTATGGGCAATTTCTGCCATTGTTTCATAACCGTTGGCCAACACAATATCATTCCAGGTGTGGTTGCCACTGCGTCCTCCCGCTACGCCCTGACCCGATGGATCCTGCAGTAGAAGGCTTGCTCGAGTCCCTTTTTTTAGAATTGACCATATTTCCTTCCTTGAGGCGCCATCATACCCGTCTGCAATCATTGCCACTAAATTACCACGCGCCGCTGACTCGTAAGGCCATGTATCAGGATCGCTGGATTGATCGTGGTAAAAATTCCATGGGTTGTTAGTAAACCGGGATTTCTGAGAACTCATCCAGCTTTCCTCGAGCCATTCAACAGCCGTGGCTTTATCCACATAACCGTTCATTGCCCGGTACCATTCGCCCTTCATAGCGTAGGTTCTCCAGTTGTGGGTATAGCCTCTAAGTACAAGTTTAACGGACTTCTGCAGGCGTGCCTTCCAAATTTCCAGCACTTTTTCTGGCACGTGGTTGCTGTAAAGTGGGATAGCCGCAGCCAGGGGGGCTAGAAAAAACTCTCCATGATTGTCCGGAATACCGGCTGATCCTTTGGCTACTTTGCCAGTGGCACTGTTCATGGCCGCAATCCCTGCATCCAGTAAGTCTTCGCCGCGCCCTGCAGAGATCAGCGTCCCTACCGCATAGGCGAAATAAGGCGTGGTGTACTGCACCTCGCTACGACGGTATGGGTCTATTATAGCCCCGCGCTGGTTCTGAAACTTAGCTACTTCCCGCACAACTCCCTCCACTTTTTCGAGATAAGCAGACCTTGGGATATTTAGAGGATGCCAGGGTCTTGCTGTTAAATGGTATCTTATGTTTGGAAGTGATGAGGGGGGCGCTACTGTTTGTGCAAGGCTTTCAAAGAACATAGCAGTGACTAAACTTACTGCTATAACTAACACGCTCCCGGAACGAATCCATATCGTTCTCATGGGATGGAAGTAGCATGGTTTCCTCATCTATGACAGGCTTTTAAGAGGTAATGCTTTGATATATAAAGCATTACTATATAACCTGAATTAAATTACGACAGATCTCATTTGTAGTTGTATTATATAATAAAATCATATAAAATAATATATATCAACAAGATGCTACTTATGCCCCCAACACTTCCAAAACAGCTATAATAATACAACTGCAGCATGATGTTCCTCCAATTAAGTTTATAAGACTAATGGAGCCTTTAAGCTTCATCGTGAAGAGAAGAGGTAAAATGGGAAAGTGATTAGAAAAAGTAGTGCTGAGTGCGGCAGAAACAGCAGCCTTGGAAGAGCACTACTTAAATATTATTTCAATGAGGCTGTCTGGGGCATAGCAGGCAGCCTTTTTCCTTTTCAGCGCATTGCCCCTCAAAGATTGCTAAATTATAAATCAGTAAATTACGTGCAAAGCCGGATGGCACCACCTTTTATACTGATTTTAAAAGAAGCAATCGCAGGCATTAACCATATACATGAACATTACAACACCTGACCCCGCTGCGAACATGATTGAACCTCGAACTGGCAAGAAGGAAAGTCGGAAATTAAAAGAACTGATTGAGCTGAATGATGAACTGGAGAACTATTTCCGGAATACCATTATTCCGCAGCTCTTTGTAGATGCTGATCTGATCCTGCGCAAGTTTACTCCCCCGGCCATGAAGCAGTTTAACCTTGCGGGCTGCCATATCGGAAGACCGATGGAAGAACTGATCGACAATATCCGGTACTCCACGATCATCGAAAACATCAGCGAAGTAATCAAATCCGGGGAGATTTTCGAAAAGGAGATACAGACAACGGATCTGCGCTGGTTCCAGATGAACATTATTCCGTACCTAATCAAACGGGGAAACAGGACGAATGGCGTCATCATCACTTTTGTCGACATCACAGACCGGATGAAAGTGCTGCGCGACCTGGAGAAGCTGAATGCCTCTCATGAAACATTCATATACTCGGTGTCCCATGACCTGAAAGCGCCACTCGCCAACATTGAAGGGTTGGTGCAGCATTTGAACCAGGTATCCGGGAAACTCTTGGAAAATTGCGCAGCAGATAACACGGAACAAAGAACGGTGGCAGCGATGCTTGATAAATCCGTGAAGTCTATGCGAGGTATCATTGAAGAGTTGGCCGAAATCGCTAAAATTGAGGGCAACTACAAGGAAACGGTCGAGACGGTGCACTTCGAAAGTATCCTCAGGCAAGTGGAAATGACGATCAAGGATAACATCATCGAAAGTAAAGCCTCTATCCGGTACGCTGTAGAAGAGCCCTCCATCGAATTTTCAAGGAAGAACCTGCGAAGTATCCTCTACAACCTGCTAAGCAATGCCATCAAATACAAGTCGCCGGACAGAACCCCCGAAATACAGATCAGAACCGTGAAGGAGAATGGGTTTGTACAGGTTTCAGTAAAAGACAACGGCCTGGGCATCAGCGAGGACAAAAAAGACCTGATCTTCACGCCCTTCACCCGCTTTGAAAAAGACAAGGAAGGCACTGGAATCGGGCTGTACCTGGTAAAGAAAATAATCGAAAACGCAGGCGGGGAGATCATTGTCCACAGCACTGTTGGCGAAGGATCAGAATTTATCGTATACCTGAAACCCAAAGTGACGGAGGTCTTCTAAAGCAGGTGGGCAAAGCTCCCCAGCCAGGAAGGTTGTAACTGCAGCACAAGACAAGCCCCATATACCCCCGTTATTTAGCGCCATACAGAAGCACTTCGTTTCAGAAAATAAATAGCGTTAGCCTTTACATGTTTTCTCTACTGTGCTGGCTGGCTGTGGTACCACATATCCCGCTGTACATCTACCGGTACTTCTGTTATCCCGGTGCACTCCATCCTTGCCCCGGTTTAAGGTCTGGCTATTTTCAGCACGCAGAGGATAGTTTCCCAATACCTTGACTGTATCGCTGTGCTGCTCTATCTCCTGCGAAACAAGCTTTCCCTGCTTCAACGCCATCTCCTTGGCTCCTGCCGAAAGTGCTGTACGCCGCCTTCACCAGGCCTGTATTGCAGAAAATTCCTCAGCTTTTTATAACCTGGCGCAAGCTGCTGCACCTTACGCGAATGAGGAGCAAAACAAGCGGTCATCAAAATTCATCCCCGAATTTCCCGGCGCCGCAGGCAACCATTCCAAAATTCTCTCCGTGATGGGTTCGCACCCGGATTTCTGAAATCATAGCAAGGAAGTGTGCCTTAGACTCCTCACCCCCGTCTAAGGCCATCCCTGTAGCTTCCTGTGTTTGTTCTTATTCGCTCTGAAAGGGATAAGCCAAACCGGGAAATAGCCCTGTGCCACCATGCATTTTCTTCTCAATGCTCCGCACCCACCATGAGTTGACCCTATTGCGCAGTCAATCTTTTTCAACCATATAAATCTTTGATTATGAAACGAACAATGTATCTATCGGACAGCACTTTTCCTGAGAGCTTCCCTCGCTTTCAGAACTTTAGAAGGCAGCTCGGCGGGCAGGCGAACCCTCGCCGCAGCACGCCAACACCTGCCCTTCTCACGGTGCTCCTGCTCTGCGTCACAATCCTGTTGCAGGGCTGCGAACCGGATATGGATGTAGCGGCGCCTGCCTCCAAACTCAATGCGGAATCAGAGGCATTATTCAAAACCAAGTCTGTGGATCTGCAGCTTGTGGCGGATAACATGGTTTCGCCGATCGGCCTTGTCGCCGCTCCGGATAAGAGCAAAAGGTTGTTCGTGATAGACCAGATCGGTAAAATATGGATCATAGACGCGGCGGGCATCAAATTATCCGAACCTTTCATCGATGTAAGCCCTCTGATGGTAAGCCTCAGTCCATTTTATGATGAGCGGGGATTGCTGGGCCTGGCCTTTCACCCCGACTATGAAAGGAACGGCCGGTTCTTTCTTTATTACACTGCCCCGCCCCGTGCCGGTGGGCCTGTACCCGATGCTTCCTGGAACAACATAAGCCGTATCTCGGAGTTCAGGGTCTCAGCTTCCGATGCGAATAAGGCAAGCATGGGCTCTGAGAAAATCATATTAGAGGTAGATCAGCCGCAGGGAAACCATGAGGGCGGCACCATCGCCTTCGGTCCGGACGGCTATCTGTATATCTCGATCGGTGATGGCGGCGGCGCCAACGATGTGGCGCCGGGCCACGTGCCGGATTGGTACCCGGTAAATGAAGGCGGTAACGGGCAGGACATTGAGGCCAACCTGCTGGGCAATATCCTGCG
Organism: Pontibacter saemangeumensis; assembly: GCF_039541895.1. Lineage (NCBI taxonomy): Bacteria > Pseudomonadati > Bacteroidota > Cytophagia > Cytophagales > Hymenobacteraceae > Pontibacter > Pontibacter saemangeumensis. The sequence goes on along the minus strand of NZ_BAABHC010000006.1, from coordinate 145,307 downwards.
GATAGATGTGAACAGCGGCAGCCCTTACAGCATCCCGGCGGATAACCCGTTCGTCGGCAAGCCCGGCCTGGATGAGATCTATGCCTATGGTTTCAGGAACCCCTTCCGTTTCTCGTTTGACATGAGCGGCTCCCGCCGCTTGTTTGCCGGAGATGCAGGGCAGAACCTGTGGGAGGAAATCAGCGTGGTTGAAAAAGGAGGCAACTACGGCTGGAACGTGAAAGAGGGAACCCATTGCTTTGATGCAGCAAATCCGCTGCAGGTATTAGCCTCCTGCCCCGAAGTAGACATATATGGGAACCGGCTGATCGATCCGGTGATTGAAATGAAAAACCTCAGAAACCCGGCGGGCGGCAGAACGATCACCATCATCGGTGGCAATGTGTACCGCGGCAACGCTATTCCCGGCTTTCAGGGCAAGTACATTTTTGGGTCGTTTGCCCAGAACTTCTCTGCGCCAAACGGGGAGCTGTTTATCGCAAACCCCGCCGGCCCCGGGTTATGGTCATTTCAGGAAATTGAACTGGCCGGCAGCCCTGGTGACATCGGGCACTACCTGAAAGGCTTCGGACAGGACCTGGAGGGAGAAATTTATGTGACAGCCTCTACCATGTTAGGGCCAAGTGGCAGCACCGGCAAGGTCTTCAAACTCGTGTTGGCTGGAAAAGAGAAAGGGAAAGATAGCATTTAACTGCTTTCCAGGTAAATATTTTCAGATGGATGCACAAGCCCTGGCAAAAAGAACTTCTAAGACATGAGGTTCCTTAGCCAGGGCTTGTGCATTCAATGCTTTGCCCTTCCACATCCCATATATAGGCAAGTTGGCCCTGGCTTAGGTTTGGTGCAATCTATACCATTATCAACTGAATACTGCGCACGAGGATATTCTATAGAACCCACCCCTGCCCCTCCGAGGAGGGGAATGTGCAGACAGGCAAATTGCAATGCGCATGAACCAACTGATAGTGGTATTAGCCGTGTCGGTTCCGTGTTTTCTGATTAAGCGGTTTAATAGACAGCACTGCTGAAAAAAACCCAGTTGCATATATAAATCCACAGTTGATTATATATGTTAAGTACGCATATATAAATTCGGGTTTCTTGCAAGGCGGTATAAGTAGGCAAGCTATATGATGGCCGTGCTTTTTAACAGAAGCGCTTCATTCTGTTTCGATGCCTGCTATACTATGGCGCTATTTTGAATCGATCCTTCTGCTCCTTCTTGCTATATAAACAAATCGAATACAATCGGATGGCGTGTGGCACAGTTTTAGATTGCCAGGCAGGAGCGCAGGAAGTCTGAACGACATCGGTGGTGCTGACGCCGGACGCAGCGTTTCTGAAGATGCTTACTTATATAGGGAGGTAACGCCTCCTTCTATATATAACAGCTCTCCGGCAAATGGTATTGGCCTTGTGTGCCGGAAAATAAACCTTCAGCTGTCTTTCCGGTTTTTAGTAACTTGCGGCTTCATTACCACCAACAGGGTCCGTACGAGGGCCTTTTCAACTACATTATAACGCTTACATGGCAACTACTTTTTTATCTACCGGCAGGAAGTCGGGCTTGTTTCTTTTCCTGGCCCTGGCAGGCTGCACCGCTACCCAAACGCAGCCAAACACGCAGCAGCCACAGGCAGTTACAGCGCAGGAAACAGGCGAGACGAACCTGCTGCTGGCCGAATGGACCGGCCCTTACGGCGGCGTCCCCGCTTTCGACAAAATGAACCTGGCTGACCTGCAGCCCGCCATTGAAAAAGGCATGGCCCTGCACCTGGCTGAGATCGAGGTAATTGCCGGCAACCCGGAGCCGGCTACTTTTGAGAACACCATCGTGCCGATGGAGGCCGCGGGCGAAGAACTGAGCAGGGCTTTGACTTACTACGGTATATGGGGCAGCAACATGTCGTCTCCTGAATTCAGAAAGATACAGGAAGAACTGGCGCCGAAGCTGTCTGAGTTCAGATCCAAGATTTCACAGAACGAGAAACTGTTCCAGCGCGTGAAAACGGTTTATGAAAACGCCCGGAAAAACCCACTTCCCGCCGATCAGCAGCGCGTGGTGCAACTGGTGTATGAGGACTTCGCCATGGAAGGCGCTAACCTGGACGCCGCAGCCAAAGCGCGCTATGCCGCCATCAACAAAGAACTGTCTTCGTTATATACCGCTTTCTCGAACAACATCCTGGCAGACGAAGAGAACTATGTGGTGTACCTGACCAAGGACCAGCTCAGCGGCCTGCCGGAGTCTTTTGTGAAAGCAGCAGCCAAAGCCGCGGCCGACCGCGGACAGGAAAGCAAGTACGCCGTCACCAACACCCGCTCGTCGATGGACCAGTTCCTGACGTACTCCGATGAAAGAGCGCTGCGCGAGAAAGTGTGGAACACGTACTACTCCCGCGCCGACAACGGCGACGCAAGCGACAACAACGGGAATATCGCTAAGATCCTGAAGCTGCGCGATGAGCGCGTCGCCCTGCTGGGCTACGACAATTATGCCCAGTGGCGCCTGCAAAACCGGATGGCCAAGACCCCGGAGCGCGCCATGGAACTGATGAACGCCGTGTGGCCGGCAGCTTTGGCCAGGGTGGAGGAAGAAGTGGCCGACATGCAGGCCATCGCGGACGCCAGCGGGAAAAAGATAACCATCGCCCCCTGGGACTACCGCTACTACGCCGAGAAAGTGCGCCAGCAAAAATACGACCTGGACTCCGACGAGGTGAAACAGTACCTGCAGCTCGATAACCTGACCCAGGCCTTGTTCTTTACCGCGGGGGAACTGTTCAATTTCAGCTTCACGCCCGTGCCCGAAGGCTCAGTTCCCGTGTTTCATGAGGATGTGAAGGTATGGGAAGTTACTGACAAGACAACCGGTGAGCATATCGGCCTCTGGTACCTCGACCCGTTCGCTCGCCAGGGCAAACGCTCGGGTGCCTGGGCCACCACCTACCGCAGCCATACCACGTTTGAGGGCAAAGAGACGGTGCTGGCCTCGAACAACTCAAACTTTGTGAAGCCGGCCCCCGGCGAGCCGCTGTTGGTTTCCTGGGATGATGCCACCACGTTTTTCCACGAGTTCGGGCACGCCCTGCACTTCTTTGCATCCAACGTAAAATACCCGACCCTGAACAGCGGCGTGCGGGACTACACCGAGTTCCAGTCGCAGTTGCTGGAGCGCTGGCTCTCTACTGACAAGGTGATCAACCAGTTCCTGAAGCACCACGAAACCGGGGAAGTGATCCCGGCACCCCTGGTCGCCAAAATCAAGAAAGCCTCTACCTTCAACCAGGGCTTTGAGACAACGGAATTCCTGGCGTCTGCCCTGATGGACATGAAGTTCCACACCGTGGACCCCGCAGGCATGGATCCTGATAAGTTTGAGCGGGAAACCCTGCAGGCGCTGAACATGCCGGAGGAGATCGTGATGCGTCACCGATCGCCGCACTTCGGGCACGTGTTCTCCGGCGAAGGGTACGCCACGGGTTATTATGGCTACCTCTGGGCGGATGTGCTGACGTCGGATGCGGCGGAGGCGTTTGAGGAAGCGCCCGGCGGCTTCTACGACAAAGAAGTGGCGGCCAGGCTGGTGAAATACCTCTTTGCCCCCCGAAACTCCATGGACCCGGCCGAGGCCTATAAGCTGTTCCGTGGCCGCGACGCGAAAATTGACGCGCTGATGCGGGACCGCGGTTTCCCGGTGCCTTCGGAGCAGTCAAAGAGATAAGTTATATATCCCTACGCTTCCGGTGACAGGAATTAAAAGAGGAGCTGCCGTATGGTGGCTCCTCTTTTGTTCATGCGCTGTTGGTTATGGCTGAATACAGGCGTGCCTTCGCTACGGTGTAGCCATGCAAGGCAGGCAGAACCAGCCAAGATAAACTCACCTGCCTCCTCAGGTTGAAAGGGCTAAGCAGGCTGTATGCCATTTTCGCGTATATAGCGGCTCATCTCCTCTCCTATCCGTAGCAGGTTTTGCGTCTCCTCATCCGTGAAATCATAGGGCACGGGCTTCGCAATCCCCACCACGCCATATAGTTCCCCATCCAGCAGCAGCGGCGCCGCCATAGAGCCTTCCACCTTTGTTTCCTTGGCGGCAGGGCGCGCCACGCCCGACTCGTCGGTCTGCAGGTTACACATCTCCACGGGTTGCCGACGTTCGGCGGCAATGCCAGCCATGCCTTTCCCGATCGGTATGGCGGCCATCTTCGGAAGCAGAAACTCCGGGATACCCTGCTGCGCCTGCAGCTTCAGCAGCTTCGTGTCCTGGTCGAGGATATGGATAGTGCCGGTGGAGCAACCAAAGGCGGTGATGATTTCGGTGAGGAGTTGCTGCCAGTCAACTGCCGATTGCCGGTTCTGCAGCCCGGATATAAGAGAGGAAATCGTTGAAGTCATTATTTAGTATGTTTATATGTTGGTCAGGTACACCCGCCACCTGTGGCCGGGCGCAAGCGAAGATACTATAAACCAGCGGTACGCGCCACCCTTATACCACGTAAAAAAGCAACTTACTGTTACTGTTTTAGCGCCAGCAGCTTCCCCGGGTTCCCGTTGCGAGCGGGCCTGTGAAACAGAAACCTTTCATGTCCGGACTTAATACCTTAGTTTTGAGGTTTATTCTGCGTTATACGCTCGGCAACTATATACCAGTTGAAGCTCAGGAAAACTGTTGCAGTATCAATCTATCTGAAAAATGACGAATGGAAGCGCCCAATCGGGCCTGAAGGAGAATGCCGGGCAATTCTGGCTGCTCATGCTGATTACCGGATTTGTGGGGTCGATGGTCGGGCTGGAGCGCGCTGTGATACCCACGCTTGCCGAAACCGTTTTTGGCATGAACGGGCATACGGCCGTCCTTTCATTTATTGTGGCTTTCGGCCTTGCGAAGTCGGTGGCCAACCTGCTGATGGGGCAACTCTCGGTGCGGTACACGCGCAAGCAGTTGCTGCTGGCAGGCTGGCTTTTCGCGCTGCCGGTGCCCTGGCTCCTGCTATATGCCGGCAACTGGTGGTGGGTGATAGTTGCCAACCTGCTGCTGGGCATTAACCAGGGCCTCGCCTGGACCTCCAGCATTGTAATGACCATTGACCTTGTGGGCGAGAAGAACCGAGGGCTGGCAATGGGCATCAACGAATTTGCCGGCTACCTCGCCGTGGGGCTGGCTTCCTTCCTGGCCGGTTATATTGCCTCCACCACCGGCGAGATAACCTATGCCTTTCTGCCGGGCATCGGGTTCTCGCTGGCAGGCGTAGCGCTGACGCTGTTCGTGGTGCGCGACACACATGCCCATGTGCAGGCAGAGTCGGCGAAAAGCCTGGTTGCCTTGCTGCCGAGCGTCTGGAAGGACACCACCTGGCGCCACACCAACCTGGGTCCTGTCACCCTGAACGGCTTTGTAACCAAAATCAACGATGGGGTGCTGTGGGGGCTGCTGCCGGTTGTGCTTGCCCTCAAAGGCTACTCGCTGGTGGAGATCGGGTTGCTCGCCGGTGTTTATCCCGCCGTCTGGGGAGTCGGGCAGCTTTTTACAGGCAGACTGGGCGATAGCTTTTCCAGGAAGCAAATGTTGTGCCTGGGCATGCTGGTACAGGGGGTGGCCATCGCCGCGCTTTATTTTACAGGCTCCTATCTCCTGCTGCTGCTCGCGTTAGCTGCCGTGGGTGCCGGTACCGCCATGGTATACCCTACTTTCCTGACGTTGGTGGCGGACAACACGCATCCCCGGCAACGATCGCAGAGTCTGGGCATCTTCCGGTTCTGGCGCGATTTCGGCTACGTGGGCGGTGCCGTTGCGGCCGGACTCTTCAGCGATTTATTCGGGGCCGAAGTAGTGTTGCTGGCCGCCGGCATACTGGCCATCGGCGCAGGGGTGTTTTCACAGATCCGCATGGTCCAGCAGCCGCCGGGCAACGACGCGCTTGATTTGAACAAAACGAAACGCAAGGAGCGAAAGGCACCGGCTGAAACAATTTGAACAGTTTTATATAATAAATCCACTTAATTTTTATCTCAGGAAAAGCTATCTCTACGTCCTGTGGCTGGTATTCAAACCCCTGTGCAGCTTCCTGCACCGGCTGTTCAGGTGACGTATTGCCACCGAAAAAGCTGCTCAGATTTGCCTTTGGCATTGTAATTGGTTAAATTTAACAACGGGTAAGCTTGTAAACGCCATCTTTCGACGGTTTTTTGCAGCTTTATCTCTTATGCTTCCGTTTTAAACCGGGCATAAATTGTTAAATAAATTTCTAACCCAATCCTAACAAAACCACTTATGGTACTAATGAAGAAAGGGAGTATTGCAGCCGCATTTGTAGCGGCGTCTATGTGCTTCGGCCCTGCAGCTTTCTCTCAGCAGGCAACTGCTTCCTCCACAGAAACTGCACAGGCGCAGGCAGAGCAAAAGTTTTCGGACGAAGAACTCAAAAGCTTTATCGCAGCAAACACAAAGGCTACCGAGTTGCAGAAACAGAGCCGTGAGGCGGTGGTGGCTGCCATTGAGGAAAACAACCTCACCTCTGACCGTTTCAATGAACTGGTGAAAGCACACCAGCAGAAAAAACTGGATGCTGTAGCGAAGAACCCCGAGGAAGTAGCCGCTTTCAGCAAGGCAGCACAGGCAGTCGTGAAAATCCAGCCGGAGACGAAGACTAAGATTGAGCAGGCCATCAAAGACGAAGGCCTCACCGTTGAAAAATACGAAACCATTCTGCAGGCATATGAGAAGGATGAAGCCGTACAGGAAAGCATCCGCCGCATCGTGCATGCCGATAAATAAGCCAACAACAGCTTGACTATATATAAAGAGGGGCCGTGTTTTAACTGACACGGCCCCTCTTTTTTATACATGGTATAGCCCAGTATATAGCTTTACCCAAAGCAGTTTCAGCCGCCTGCCAGGATGATGGACTTCTTCTCGGACAACTACTGGCCCTCCCCTCGCCAAACGTATGTCCCGACCGCGCCGCTGCCAAGGGTGGTAGTTAGGTTTTTACCTTTATAGCTGATGTTGAACGCCTGGGGCGCTTTGCCCTCGTTCAGCACGAGCAGCACCCGCTGCCCGTCGGGTGTTCTGTAGGCCACATTGGGCAGGCTGTCTGGCAGGTTACTCCCGAGGCGGACAGAGCCGGGCCGCACGAATTTAGAGGCATGCGCAATAATATAGTAAGCGGGGTTGCGGGTGATGGTGTTGCCGTCGATGGTGAGGGCGCCAAGGCATTGGGTGCAGCCGCCTTCCGTGTGCGGTCGCTGGGCAGGGTCAGCGGCCAGGTTCCACTCCAGCACCGTTTTCGCCCAGTTGCGCGGCCCCTTGATCACAAGGTTCTTGACATGCCAGGCCAGGTCTCCCGCGAAATTACCCGGCGCCCCGATCCACTGCTCTGTAAAATAAAGGTTCTTGCCCGGATACGCGGCATGCACCTGCGAGAGCGCCTCAATCTCGCCGCCATATAAGTGGAACGCGGCACCGTCTATATACTTCCTGGCTTCCGGGTCGTCGAGCACCGTGATCGGGTAGTCGGGGCGGTCAGCGTTATGGTCATATATAACGATTTTGGTTTTGATGCCAGCCGCTTCGAACGCAGGGCCCAGGCTTTCCCGGATAAAGGCGGCCTGTTCTTCCGGCAGCATCAGCAGGCTAGGGTTGTTGCCGGGGTGCAGCGGCTCGTTCTGGATGGTGATCGCGTCGATGGTGATGCCCTCCGCCGCCATGCCCTGAATGTACTTCACGAAGTACTGCGCGTAGGCATCGTAAAACGCTGGCTTCAGGCTCCCGCCTTTGGAGTTGTTGTTCGTCTTCATCCAGGTTGGCGGCGACCACGGCGACCCCATCAGCTTCAGTGCGGGGTATATGGCAAGTATCTCTTTCAGGATCGGGATGAGGTGCGCACGGTCCGGCTCCAGGCTGAATTTAGCCATTGCCGGATCAGTTTCGCCGGCAGGAAGGTCGATGTAGGAGAAAACCCGGTCGTCCAGGTCAGAGGCCCCGATGCTGAGGCGCAGGTAACTGACGCCAATGCTGTTGCCTGCGGTGCCGAAAAGTTCCTGTAACAATGCAGCACGCGCAGCCGCATCCATCTGGTGCAGCAGCATGGCGCTGCCCCCGGTAAGGGTGTAGCCAAAGCCATCCATCTCCTGGAAAGCCTCTGCCTCCTCCACCGTGATGACAGGGTGTTGGTTCGTGCTGTCGCTGAATAACAACGGCTCCTGCTGCAATTCAAACAAAGCGGATTTGTCCGGATTGGTCAGCCACAGTTCCGCTGTAAGCTCCTGCGCAGCGACCCTGGCGGTATCTGTGCTGTCGGCGGGTTGCTGGCAACCGGCAAGAAGGCCCGAAAGCAGCATAAAGGCGATGATGCCGGACCGGATACTGCGCGCTTTTTTCTTTTCTCTCATAGGATTGGTTTGCTATAGGTTACTGCTATATAAAGACGCAGAATTGGAGACTATATATAAATGATATAAAATGCAGTTGCCTGAAAAACTCATCCTTTATATATCTTTCTCCTGGCCCTGCCAAGCCGGAATACCCAGATCAAAGTTATTTACTTCCAGCACTTCGCCAACCGCCATGCCCATTGCCGACAAGTTCCCGATCCGGACGCGCACCAGCCGCAGTGTCGGGAAGCCGGCGGCAGCGGTCATTTTGCGCACCTGGCGGTTCTTGCCTTCGGTGAGCGTGATGGAAACCCAACTGGTGGTGCCGTGGCGCTCGTCCCGGATCTTTCGGCCACGCTCCGGCAACACAGGTATGGCATCCAGTTTCCGCACCTGGCAGGGCTTTGTCCGGTGCAGTTCCTTCTCCGCCCGTATCTCGATGCCCTCCCGCAACTTTCGCAACGCCTCCTCCGTGATCAGGCCATCCACCTGCGCGTAATACTCCTTTTCCACTTTGCCGCTGCGCACCAGTTCGCTGGCCTTCCCGTCGGTGGTCAGGAGCAGCAGCCCTTCGCTCGCTTCATCCAACCGGCCAATGGCCATTGTTCCCGCCGGGAAATCATACAGCCCGCCCAACACTTTTTTCTTCTTCGTCTCGCTCACAAACTGGCTGACGTAGCCATAGGGTTTGAAAAGGATAAAGTGTCGGTGCATGTGTGGGATATATGGGATCAAGGCAAAGGTACCGGTAAAGTTGGATACGCTCCAAAAACAACCTGATCGTTTAGGGGATTCCGGTGAACGCCTGTATATATGCCAGCCATGCCAGGCTTGATTCATATATAGCCTATTAGAATAAGTTTATAGCTATATAGTTCTGATGCTACACTTGCTATTGCCGTTTGAATTCAATAATATTATTAGGACATCGCCCTCCGAACCTATGAAAACAAACCTGCTGCTGCCCCTGCTGCTCCTGCTGCTGCTTGGCGGCTGTGTTTCCCATGAAGATGATTTTATCAGCAAATACTGCCCCGGCTCCTGCACGGTCATCAAAGGCAGGCTAACCACTGATGAGGGAACCCAACCACTGGCTGGCGTGAAGCTGAATGCATACTGGCGCAGTGATCGGGGCACGTTCAAAATTGGCTATGCAGAGCGCCGCAAGGCCGTAGCCATCACTGATCCGGACGGGAACTTCGAACTTCGCTTTCTGCTCCGCGATGATGAACTAAACGCGCAGCAAAATTATGAGGGGTATATCGTAGTGTCCCCTGTTCTCGAGGAAAACCAATATTTTATCTGCGGCGGGTTGGATTTCATTTTCAAGTCTTTTGAGCTGAAGCGCAGTACCACCACCACGCTGGACTACAACCTCCCCCAAAAAGCGTTGCTGGATATAGCACCGAAAAACCTACAGGCAATGCAGGCCGGAGACGCTTTTGCGATCAACCTGGAGTTTACAAGCGGCATTGACAATGCGGAGAGCTGCAGCTCGCTTTTTGGCTTCGCCGGTAGTAATAATGCCCAACAGCCTGTTCCCGTACCAGCAAACCAGCCGCTCACCCTGCGCATCACCCGGACCCGGAACGGCACCACCACTGAAACGACTGAGATCCTGCACCTCAAACCGGGCGAGCGCTTTTCCTATGCACCTGCTTTTTGATATGAAGAAGCTCCTGCTACTGCTCATCCATTTTGGCTGTGGAACAGCAGCCATGTCCCAGGATTCTGCACCCTTCGCGTCTCATCTGTTGTTTTCTGTTGGACCGGCCCTGCCTTTAGGAAGCTTCTCCAGCACCAGTTTCGACAGAGAATATCCTGCGTTTGCTGACGTCGGCACTTTCATCCAGTTAAACTATACGCAATCTCTTAAACCGCATATCGCCTTGGGTGCCACAGCCGGTTACCGAAGAAACCCTTTTCTGGAAGAGGAGTTTGCCGCCCCCGGCGACGAACTGGTGCAGGAACTGAAGAGCAAGCCGTGGCAGACAGGGTATGTGCTGGCAGATGTGCAGGTGCAAGCGCCGCTGGGCCGCAACGGCATGGCCTTTATCCGCGGTTCGGCGGGTGGCGCTTTTATCCGCGCTGCTTCCCTGCAGGTACAGACACCCTATGGCACCATCAGCCGCAGCAGCGACAAGCGCGTTACCCCGACTTTCGGCGCCACCACCGGATTAAAAGGAGAACAGAACCGGATCGTGATCGGCATCGAAACCAGCCTGCTTTTTATGCGCCCCTCGCTTGAGGTGAAGAACCAGCAGGGAGCTACAGATCAGTTCCATCAGCCTATGAACAGCGCCAACTTCAGCCTCAGTGTGGGCTATAGGCTGTAGGTGCTCTTCGCGCCATTCGTTCCTGGTTTAGATGACTGGCCCCTGCTCCCTTGCCGAAGGAGTAACCGTGTTTGCCTTTTACTGCGTATGTTTTGAACAGGGCTTTCTGAAAAGCAGAAGGCTTTAGCTATTTTTACTTCTACACTTTTAAAGAAAACTATGGAATACAGAAGATTTGGCCGCACGGGCTGGAACGTAAGTGAAATCGGGTATGGCATGTGGGGCATGGCAGGATGGACAAACTCCGACGACACAGAATCAGACCGCTCCCTGGACATTGCCGTGGAAGGCGGCTGCAACTTTTTCGACACGGCCTGGGGCTACGGCGCAGGCAAAAGCGAGCAGATCCTGGGCCGCCTGCTAAGGCGCCACCCCGATAAGCGGCTTTATATCGCCACGAAGATACCGCCCAAGAACATGAAGTGGCCGTCGAAGCCGGAGTATAAACTGGAGGATTGCTTCCCGGCAGAGCACATTATCGAATACACCGAAAAAAGCCTGAAAAACCTGGGTGTGGAAACCATGGACCTGCAGCAGTTTCATGTGTGGGAAGACGGTTGGGCTGATAACGAGGAGTGGCAACGCGCCGTGGAGAAGCTGAAAGCCGACGGGAAGATCCAGCATATGGGTGTGAGCGTAAACCGCTGGGAGCCGGAGAACGTACTGAACACGCTCCGCACCGGCCATATCAGCAGTGTGCAGGTCATCTACAACATATTTGACCAGGCCCCCGAAGACACGCTTTTCCCGCTTTGCCGGGAGTTAGACGTCGCTACCATCGCCCGTGTGCCGTTCGATGAGGGCACCCTGACCGGAACGTTCACCAAGGAAACCACCTTCCCGAAAGAAGACTGGCGCAGCACCTACTTCGTGCCCGAGAACCTGAACTCCAGCGTAGAGCACGCTGACCGCCTGAAGCCACTCGTGCCCCAGGGCATGACATTGCCCGAGATGGCGCTGCGCTTTATCCTCAGTAACCCCGATGTGAGCACCACTATCCCGGGCATGCGCAAAGCCGGGCACGTAAAGGCAAACCTCAGCGCCAGCGATGGCAAGGGGCTGCCGGAAAGTCTGTTGAATGAACTGAAGCAGCACCGCTGGGACCGTGAGCCTACGGCGTGGTCGCAATAAGCGCATAAGGTTTGTTTGGTGCTGGCCTGTAGATGGGCTGGCACGTTTATATATAACCCCAGTGTTATACCATATATAGTTGTTCTTCCAGTGCCTTTTGTAGGTTTTGGGTCTAAGTAGCCCGAAATCCGCACGAGCCCTGGCAGAACAGACTATAGCGGTTTATTCTTTCTTCGGGAATTGTTTTCTTTCCGTTGTCAGAAAAGCCGGTATTCATTTCATGTTACCCACCGCCGAGTAACTGAACGCTGCCCACGTGGCGCCTCCCCTTCGTTCCCTACAAGCTTCTCCCAGCCTGCTCTCATATAAATTGTCACAAAGTAGTAGTGAGGATGAGAGATGCGCCGGGCTATATCCGCCACCAGCACGGGCTTCAGGCGCAGTTGATGCCCTTTCCACGCTCCAGGGCCAACGCCTCAAGTAACTTACAGCTGTACTTGCTCCATGCCCAGGGCAACCGGCTCAGGCAAGCATCAGGTGCTGGCGACCTGATGTGGGGATAGATTGAAATTTTAAAAATTACGGCTATCTTACACAACGGGAAAACGGGGACCGTGCTGTTCAGGGCAGCGCCCGTTACGCCGTTGGTCTTGTTACTTGACCATGAAGCCGGAAAAGCCTAAAAGAAGCGCCCAGGAACCATTGGCAACTTATGTTGTGTTTATGTGCTTTGCGCGCGGTTTGGATATATGGCAAAACTTTCAAACTAAAATACGCTATCGTCCCTGGTTATATTTAAATATGCGAAAATCGCTATAACTACTTTGCTGCAGCAACCGTATTCATCTATGTTCAAACACTTTCCCATTTACAGCCTCCAAGGCCTATTCCAAAAGTAAGCATATGAGCCCTGTTCAGCATTTCATGGTCCGGTTGATGATGGTGTCTGTGGCATTCCTCATCTGCCTGTCCGCGGTCAGCGGCGCCTACCTTACCAGGCCGGACGGTGAACCGGCTGGCAAGAAAGCGGGAACCGGCTACGTGCTCGACCTGGACGCCGAGGAAGGGAAAGTAAAAGGCCAGTTACTCCACTTCCAGGTTCCCCTGCTCAGTCTTTTCCTTGCCGCGCCGCTGCTTACGCCCCTGCCCATGCGCTCCCCCACAGGCGTAGGCAGTACTGCCAGATGGCTATACCTCCTCTTCCATCAGCTCAAGGTGCCCCTCCGATAAGTCCCTTTCCGCGATGGCACAGCCCCTCCCGATTTCATGCGAAAGCAGAATGCGTGTCCCGGCTGTGTTGTACTAGCACAGCATTCACATGTTTCTGCGCAATGGTGCTGTCAATGTCAGAAAGATGACCTGTTGGTTCCCTGTCGAACCGCCCCGCAAGCTGAACTACTGTTCCCAAACAACATGAAGACAAGTATAGTTTTACATAAGATTCTCAACAGGCTGCGAAAGGTGGCCCGCCGCTCTATCCCGCACAACCTGCACTACCGCCCCACCGGCATCTGGCGAGTGGAAGAGACCGGTGCACAGGACCCGACAACGGTGGTGGTGCACCCCATCTACCCGCAGCTGGTCACCACCCTCGATATTTCAGAGGAACTGTACCGGGCCTGCTCGGCCTACTGGAAGCCCCAGCGAAGCGTGGTGACCGACTACGTGGTGGTGGAGGTGCCGGAGGGGCGCATCCACACCGACAGCGAGAGCAGCGTGGCCGTCATCAGCCGGGACAACCGGGTAGTGACGAACGTGTCACTCAGCCTGCAGGACGGTAAGGTGTGCGACGATGCACAAAACAACATCTTCCGCCAACGCTACTTTTCCGAGCCCCACCGGCTGAAGGGCACCGTGTTCACCCTGCTCTCGGGCGGGGCGGGGGTGAACAACATCGGCCACTGGTTCCTGGACGTGCTGCCGCGCCTTCACTTGCTGGAGCGGAGCGGCCTCCTGGGCGAAGTGGACTGGTTCCTGGTGCCGAGCACCCGCTACAGCTACCAGACCGAGACACTGGCCTTGCTGGGCATCCCGAGCCATAAGATCATCTCCAGTGAGGAACACCCGCACGTTGTGGCAGACCGCGTCATCGCCTCGACCGCGCCGCGCGGCCGGCACACGCTGGTGCCCCGCTGGCTGCTGGACTACATGCGGGGAGCGTTCCTGAAGCACCAGGCACCAGGCCCGGAAGTCGGCAGCGTGGAGGCTGAGGGGCCTTTCCTCTACATCAGCCGCCGCGACTCCAGCATCCGCAACGTCCTCAACGAGGAGGAACTCCAGGGGGTGCTGGGCAGGTACGGCTTCAACACCATCGTCTCCAGCGGGTACTCCATTCTGGATAAGATCCGCCTGTTCTCCAGGGCCAGGTTCGTGATGTCGCCCACGGGGGCGGGCCTGATCAGCATCCTTTTCTGCCAACCAGGCACCAAGCTGGTAGAGATCTTCAACGAGGGTTTCGTGATCGAGCCTTTTTACGACATCGCCACCAAACTGGAATTAGACTACCGGTATATCATCTGTAAATCGCCGACGGGAAAGCCAGCGAAGAACGCAGCGGAGGGACAGCGCGACCACCTGGTGGTGGAGACGCAGCAGGTGGAGGAGTTGCTCCGGGAAACAGTGAATCCGGTGCAGTAACCACATTGCCCCTTTCGCCTGTCAGGTCATGGAGGAGCGCCTTTACGGAACAGCTGAGTTGTTCCATAAAGGCGCTCCTTCTCATGTGCTTCCGGCAAAAAAGACCATCAGTACTATAACTTCTCTATAGGAGGATTCACCGCGAAAGCAAAGTGATGAACGCGGATTAGACCCAACTGCTGATATTTTGGAGGATTAGGCTGCAGAAGGTGACCTGGATATAACCTGTAGATTTCAAAAAGGCGACGGGACGTGGCGGGCTTGGCTGCCGGTTCCTGACGAAGGCTATTCCCTTTCCTCAGCCAAGGAAACTGAGCAGATTCTCCTTTGTGATTGGTTTTTGTATATAAGTCACGGCCGTGTTCACTCCTGCCTTGTCCGCATACCGGTATATATGGCTATTACTGTTGAGAACCAGCTTTGTGCTGTTAAAATCAATAAGTTTCAGCCGTTCCAACTCTCTGATGAAGGCCAGACCATCCATCAACGGCATATCGATGTCGGAGATAATAAGCTGGGGCAACTGCCCTGCATCAGCGCCGTCGCGCAGCATTGCCAGGGCCGCTGCCCCGTGCGGGGCCGAGAGAATCTCCACATCAGTAAAAACACGCTTTAAAAGACGCTCCGTGGTGTAGAGGTATATCTTATCGTCATCCACAAGCAATATTCTATTAATCGAATTCATCGCCTTGCCATTATTCCGGTAATGTAGAGACAGTCCGTCTCACAGGCTGGCTCCGAAACATAACATACGCAATCCCCGCGTACCTTTCGCCTCATCCTTTTTAAAATCAGTAGTGGTCCCTGCCCTTTCCGCACATTTATAGTATAAATCCGTAAGTATAAATCCACACTAATGCGATTCTCAGGAGACATCGAATCACGTACATTGGTCTGTGTCTTTCGTATATGAATATATGAGTGTAGTGGCGGGGCGGCGGCTGGAAGCTTTTTCAGAAGCAAAAAGCCTATTCTACCGGCACTTCCTGACGAAGGCTTGCACCGCAGCTATGGTGGCAGCCCCCGTTACCCCTTTCAGCGGGGCATCCTCACGGTAACTTTTTAGAGTTGAAGCACATGATCTGAAATTCCTGATCCCGTATCGAAAACACCCTGGCCTATGCAACCGCAGGCAATTCAAAGCTATCTTTCCTACTGCATCGAGCCCGGCACCAGGATGATCCAGAGCGAATGGGTAGGTGGCACCGACAGCCCCACGTATCGGGAGAGCCTGCTGCATATATGCCAGGTCATTGGGCAGCATCATATAGTGCATTGGCTCTACACCGCTTCCAGGCATTATATCCCTACCATGAGCGACCAGACGTGGCTCCTGGGGGAGTTCTATCCGCTGATGGCGCAAACCAGCCTCACCAAGTTTGCCGTCGTGGTGCAGAAAGACCTCTTTCAGCAATTGATCGCTGACAGCGTATGCAGCAAATCCAAACCGGCTTTTAATGGAACCATCAAAATGGAAATATTTTTTGATGCTGAAAGCGCACAGGATTGGCTGCTATCGGAAACCTGCTAAAGGTTTGATCATGTACCCCAGGTTATATGTCTTACAAGCCACTATATAGCTGGTATATAGGTCCTTCCGGACAGGCCTGTCTCTGCTTCCAAGTCTCTTTGACTGCTCCGGCATGCGCTTTTTCAGCCCTCCCCACTGCGCATACCAACATCCGTCGATTCCAGCGCCTTGCATCTCACCTGTCTGCAGCTTCCCCTCCCTGGAGAGGCGGAAGGGAGGGGTGCTGTAGCTAAGTATCCTTTTTCCAGACAGCTCCGAAGGCACCTGCCTATATACCGGCGCCTGATTGTGTCTCCTATGCCGCGCTGGTTGACATAGTTCTCTTTTTGATGATACATGATTGCTGTCACGCACACACTTTCGCTTAAAACCAATGCATTTTTATCATAAGCATGAATTATTAGTACCCATAGGCCTACTATGGATTAAATTTCATATTTTGATATACTATTGAGTAGTCACTTATATAAAATAATCAGGATGAGAAATAATTCATGGAGTGTTTCCCTGCTTTGCGCGGCTCTTCTGGCGATCCTCTGCTTTCCCGCCTCCGCGCAGGAAAAGCCCATCGGCATATTTGACGGAAGCACCGATATCGGAAACGTGCTGAAAAAGGGTTCTGCCACCTTCAACCCCAAAACGGAAGAGTATGAAGTGGCTGGGTCAGGCTATAACATCTGGTTCGACAAGGATGAATTCCATTACCTGTGGAAAAAGATGAGGGGCGATTTTATCCTCTACACCCGCGCCAGGTTCGTGGGCGAAGGCGTGGACCCGCACCGGAAAGTGGGTTGGATGGTGCGTAAAAACCTGGAGGGGGACGCACCCCATATCAACGCCGTGGTACATGGCGACGGGCTGACCTCACTCCAGTACCGGGAGGCCAAAGGCGACAGCACCAAGGAAATCCGCTCTGAGCTGACAGGCGCGGATGTGATCCAACTGGAAAGGAAAGGCAACACCTACACCATGCGCGTCGCCAGGTTCGGGGAGCCGTTTGTGACGGAGGAGGTGCAGCACCTGGACCTGGGAGACGACGTATATGTGGGGCTGTTTGTGGGCTCACATAACAAAGATGTGCTGGAGAAAGGCATTTACAGTGATGTGCGCATCACGGTGCCCGCCCCCGACGACCTGGTGCAGTACCGGCAGTACCTGGGCAGCAACCTCGAGATCCTGGACGTGCAAACCGGCGACAGGGAGATTATATATACCTCCCCCAAATCGTTGCAGGCCCCCAACTGGACCCCGGACGGCAAAAACCTGATCTACAACAGCGAGGGGCTGATGTACACCTTCGACCTGGCTACACGCAAGCCCAAAGTGCTGAACACCGGCAATGTGAAAAACAACAACAACGACCACGTGCTGTCTTTCGACGGCAAGATGCTGGGCCTCAGCAGCGGCGTGGAGGAACTGGGCGGCTCCATTATCTATACCGTGCCCGTTACGGGCGGAACACCAAAGCAGATCACGCCCAAAGGCCCCTCCTACCTGCACAGCTGGTCGCCAGACAACAAGTGGCTGACCTTTACAGCAGAGCGCAACGGGGAGTGGGATATCTATGCCGTACCCTCAAAAGGCGGCAAGGAAGTGCGCCTGACCACTGCCAAAGGCCTGGACGACGGCTCGGAGTACACCCCTGACGGTAAGTATATATACTTTAACTCCAACCGCAACGGCCCCATGCAAATCTGGCGCATGAAAGCCGACGGGAGTGAGCAGGAGGCTGTTACGAACGGCGATTTTCACGACTGGTTCCCGCATGTGTCGCCGGACGGGAAGTGGCTGGTGTTCGTATCGTTCCTGAAAGAGGAGGTGGAGCCCGGAGACCACCCCTTTTACAAGCACGTTTACCTGCGGATGATGCCCATTAGCGGAGGCGAGCCGAAAGTGATCGCCTATGTCTATGGCGGGCAGGGCACCATCAACACCCCTTCCTGGTCACCGGACAGCAAGAAAGTGGCGTTTATCAGCAACTCAGACTTTACGGAGGAACAGCTGAAATAAGCCAAGAAAATAGGTTCGGCGCAGACTGAAAGCATCTAAACGAGCCTATTTAAAAAGCATGAAGATAAAGCAATAGCCTAAAATCAAAAATCGAAATGATAAACTCAAGACGCAATTTCATTAAAAGCTCAGGCGCATTGGCCCTTGGCGCGCTCCTCGCCCCCAATTTAGCGGCGATGGCAAATGAAAAAATCAAAGTGAAAAATGTGGGCATCCAGCTATATACCGTTCGCAAAGAGATGCTGGCCGATGCCACCGGCACACTGAAGCAACTCGCCAAAATCGGGTACAAAGAGCTGGAGTCGGCGCGCAGCGAGAAAGGGCTGTATTATGGCCTGCAACCGAAGGAAATTAAAAAGATAACCGAAGACCTGGGCATGACGCTACGCAGCGGCCATGTGCACATCGACAAAGACTGGGACAGCACTGTGGCTGCCGCCGCCGAAACAGGCCAGGACTACCTGATATGCTCCTCGCTGCCGTCGAACGGGCAGACCGTGTCGAATTACAAGCATGTGGCAGACATGTTCACAAAAGCTGCCGAGGACTGCAGGAAGGCGGGCATGATTTTCGGGTACCACAACCACGAGTATGAGTTCGAGAAAGAGAACGGGCAGGTGCTATACGATGTGCTGCTGGACAACACGGACCCCGAACTGGTGAAGATGGAAATGGACCTGGGCTGGGCGATCCTGACGGGTAACGACCCCGTGGATTATTTCAACCGCTACCCCGGCCGTTTCCCGCTGTGGCACCTGAAGGATATGGACAAGGCGAAACAGGAAAGTACCGAGTTTGGCAAAGGCGCTATCGACATCAAAAAGATGCTGCAGGTGGCGGACAAGTCAGGCATGAAGTACTTCTTTGTAGAGCAGGAAGAGTACGCCGGCACGGCGATGGACAGCGTGAAGCACAATTACAACTACCTCCAGAAGCTGAGTATATAGGCGCAGGCAAAACACCATATATAAACAGAAAGCCCGGGCCCTCCTTTAATGGAGCCCGGGCTTTCTCTTGATACATGAATCTATCTGCAAGCAAACTTAAGAAGTCTTCAAGAATATCAGAGACAAAACACTCTACTTAACATAAGTATTCCACTTTATACTTTTAGTATATCGAATGTTAATCGCTCTTTGCTTAGAAATCTGAATATTCTGTAGGGTACAAAAAATAGGTGTCATTATGAGACACATTCTTGGCATACTTCGGATCAGAACTCATCTTTTTCCAGTTAGGGTCCGCGCTGAATGCCTTCCAATGCTTGTCACGTTCTTCCTTGTTCTCGAAAGTGGTCATGTACATCAGGTTCGGCATTTTACTACCGGCCAGCACACGTCCGTAAAATACAGCGTTGAATCCGAGGTTGTTAAAAATATCGATCTCGCCTTTGTTAAACATGTCCACCTTGTTCAGGTGCAGTTTCTCGCTGGCCGACTCGTAGCTGCGCAATTCATATATCCTGTCCTGCTTCGGTCCTTTCAATTTGGGGACGCTTGTGCCAGGCATGCCGGTAAAGCCTTCAATCAGGATGTTCTCGAAGCTGCTGTAAAGCGGCTTGTCCTGTGTGGCCTCTATGTACTCTTTCCCGGCCGTAAGGTATTGTTTGTCTTTCGCAAGCGTCTCATCCAGGCTAAAGAACTGGCTTTGTGAGGTAAGCGGGATGAATACGTACACCTTTTGGGTTGTATCACCGGCGTTGGCTGGTGAGTTTTCGGCGGGCTTAAATACGCCAACTTTACTAATACCAGCGCGATGCAAAGCTGGCAGGTATGCCTGCTCCAGGTATTTGTCCAAACCGGCTTCCTGGCTTTCGTCGTCCAGGTGATATACCTTCAGCAAATGATAGGTAGCCTTTTTTGCCTGGCTATAGGCTGGCATAACATTCAATCCCCATAGCACTGCCAGCAAGCACAGGGCGAGTAGGTTTAAATTTTTAAATTTCATAAGTATATATAATTATATGTGATGGTTTGAATTTACGCAAATGCCAACAAAAATTTTGAGTTTTAACGGCACATTCTTAAAAAATCCGCATTTACCTGACCATACAGCCTATGTTTTGATATGCTTTCAGGCATTTTCCCTATCCTTCCTTTACCTGAACCAAACCGATGTTGGGGGCTTAGCTTGTATATGCCCCTCAGTACCTCGCCCCGTTACAGTTTATCTGCCCCTGCGCCGCATCTTGTCTGCCGGGATATACCATCTTCGGAATGGCTCCGCTATATTTGCACCTGAGCAAAGCCCTGGGGGTAAAATCCCCTGTTGATCTGCTTGCCTTCGCAGTTACCGCACGGTCTGCCAATACACACAGTTTGGGCGTTGGCCTGCATGATGCGGGTTTTATATATAAGATGAGGATGACGCTTGCCAAAGCTTGCAAAGATTTTGATGCGCTTACGCCGCAGGAGCTATATGCGTTGCTCCGGTTGCGGAGCGAGGTGTTTGTGGTGGAGCAAAACTGCATATTCCAGGACCTCGACAACAAGGACCAGAAGTGCCACCACGTGCTGCTCTACGATGCTGCCGGAGCGCTGGTGGCCTATGCGCGGCTGGTGCCTCCTGGCGTATCGTACCCTTCCGAGATGTCGATCGGGAGGATTATCACGCGGATGCAGGTCAGGGGAACCGGGGTCGGGAAACAGCTGCTGGACATGGCCATTGACGCCTGCCACGACCTGTATGGCAACGGCCCGATAAAGATTGGCGCGCAGCTCTACGCCCGGAAATTCTACGAGTCATTCGGTTTCGTGCAGTCCGGGGAGGTATATGATGAGGACGGGATCGACCACATCGAAATGACCAAACCAGCACCGGCATCTTCTCACACCGCTATAAACCTCCCCTCCCATGGCTGATCAAGCACAACCTGACTCCGGGATTTTACTGGAACTGGTG
The DNA here is from genome assembly GCF_039541895.1 of Pontibacter saemangeumensis. NCBI lineage: Bacteria > Pseudomonadati > Bacteroidota > Cytophagia > Cytophagales > Hymenobacteraceae > Pontibacter > Pontibacter saemangeumensis. The sequence continues at coordinate 124,448 of NZ_BAABHC010000006.1, read as the reverse complement.
AAACACCGCATGCCTTTCGGCAAGTACAAAGACACCCTCCTCTGCGACCTGCCGGTATCTTACCTCGAGTGGTTTCAGCGGGAAGGTTTCCCGGCGGGAAAACTGGGCATGCAACTGGCCACACTCTACGAAATCAAAATAAACGGCCTGACCTACCTGCTGGAGCCCCTGAAAAAGCGCCGCCATTAAAGTGCCGCTTAACTTCATAAAAGCGCGTGACTTAAATGATTGTCGTCCAATGCGCGGCAAACGACAGCGGTGAAACAACAAAGGCAGAACAGCCGGCGCAAGCGCCGGCTGTTCTGCCTTAAAATGTGCCGAGGCTATATATAACCCGCTTTCTACAAATTCATCTTCTTCATTTCCTTAACGGCATAATCCACGGCGCGGGCCGTGAAGGCCATATAGGTCAGGGACGGGTTTTGGGTGGAGGTGGAGGTCATGGAGGCACCGTCCGTCACAAACACGTTGTTGCAGGCGTGCAACTGGTTCCACTTGTTCAGCAGCGACGTCTTCGGGTCGTTGCCCATGCGCACGCCGCCCATCTCGTGTATATCCAAGCCAGGTGCCTGTTTCGAGTCTTTTGCCTGGATATTCGTGAAGCCCGCGTTGGCGAACATCTCTGTCATCTGCTCGATATAGTCCTGCGTCATTTTCTCATCGTTCGCATCATAGTCGATGGAGATCTTGAGCTGCGGCATACCGTACGGGTCAGTCTTTGATTTGTCCAGGGCCACGTAATTGCTCTCTTTCGGGATGGTCTCGCCCATCATATGCGAGCCAACCGACCAACCGCCCAGCGAAGGGTTCAGCAGGCTGTTTTTCAGGTCCGCGCCTAAGCCATCCTGGTTCGTGACGTTGTTGCGTCGGGCATTGAAACCGGCTGCGTAGCCCCTCAGGAAGCCCGTCTCCTGCTTGTACACATTCCGGAAGCGCGGGATATAGGGGCTGTTCGGCCGGCGTCCGTCCGTGGTGGAGTCGAGGTGGCCGTCGTAGTCGGCAGACACGCGGGCGCGGTAGTTATGGAAAGCAACGTACTTGCCCATCAGCCCGTTGTCGTTGCCGAGGCCGTTCGGGAAGCGGCTGGAGGTCGAGTTCAGCAAAATCAGGTTAGTGTTCAGCGCCGCGGCATTCACAAAAATAATCTTGGCATAAAACTCCATCTCCTCTTTGGTGTTGGCGTCTATCGCGCGTACGCCGGTCGCCTTGCCCTTCGCCTCGTCATATATAAGCGAGTGCACCACCGAGTCGGGGCGCAGGGTCATGAGACCCGTTTTTGCCGCCCACGGGATGGTGGAGGCATTGCTGCTGAAGTAGCCGCCAAACGGGCAACCGCGCTCACAGATGGTGCGGTGCTGGCACTTGGCGCGGCCCTGCTCCAGGTGGATAGGCTGCGGCGCCGTGATGTGCGCGGCGCGGCCCATGATCACCTGGCGGTCTTTGTACTTGCTGGCTACCTGCTTCTGGAAAAAGCTTTCCACGCAGTTCATCTCATGCGGTGGCAGAAACTCCCCGTCCGGCAGTTGCGGCACGCCGTCCTTGTTGCCGGAGATGCCCGCAAATTTCTCCACGTAGCTGTACCAAGGCGCGATGTCGGCGTAGCGGATCGGCCAGTCCACGGCAAAGCCGTCGCGGGCCGGGCCCTCAAAGTCGAAATCGCTCCAGCGCTGCGTCTGCCGCGCCCAAAGCAGCGATTTCCCGCCCACCTGGTAACCGCGTATCCAGTCGAAAGGCTTTTCCTGCACGTAAGGGTGCTCCGCGTCCTTCACAAAAAAGTGCTCGGTGCCTTCGTAAAACGCATAGCATTTGCTAATGATGGGGTTCTGGTTTTTTACCTCGAGCGGCAACTGCCCCCGGTGCTCAAACTCCCACGGGTTTTTGGTGGTAGTGGGATAGTCTTTTATATGCTTCACCTCCTTGCCCCGCTCCAGCACAAGGGTTTTGAGGCCGTACCCGGTCAGCTCTTTTGCCGCCCAGCCTCCGCTGATGCCGGAACCGATCACGATGGCATCATAGGTCATGTCTTTTACCGCGTCTACCGCTAAATTCGCCATGTTGTCTTAAGAAAGGGTTATAGAATCAACAGGTACGCAGCCATAGTAATGGCCGGGCACTGCTTCATAATGGGTTAGGTTCATCATCACGTACTCCGAGTTCATGTAGCCGCGCACGGTCAGCCCCTTCACCAGCTTGTAAAACTCCTGCGCGGCGGTATCGCCCGACTGCTCCATGGCGCGCAGCAGCGCAATGCGCTCTTCTGTGCTGCAGGCTTTGAACACCTTGCCATGCTGTTGTTTCGCCTTCGCCTTCAGCGCCTGCAGTCCTTTTACCAGGTTCTCCTGCGCTTCCTTTTCGTAGCAGTCGGTCACCATTTTCTGGACGAACAGGTGCACGTTCAGGTCCCTGGCACCGGGGGTGTCGGTGGCCGGGATAATGGTATCCACCACCTGCGCCAACAGGTCTTCCTGGCTCGGCGACAGAAATGCCTCCAGGTCCTGTGCCGTTGCTTTCTTGCTGCTCAGGTCGCAGCCCGGCAGAAGCACCAGGCCGGAAACGGCCAAAGCCATATTTCGAATCACTACTCGTCTGTTCATTCGGGCAATCTGCTTATTTTGATGATCTGTTATTTACTTTATATAATGTCAGCGCCAAGGTATAGGGAACCCTAAAACGCGCTGATTTCTAAGATTGGTAATCCTCTTCGGAGGCAGCGTCGTCCTTAATGATGCAAACGGGCAAAAGCTTGTTACTCTACCAGCAAAAGAATCAGCGCTTGATGCCGCCTGCAACTGCCAACTCTGCTCCTCCATTTCTAGCGTTCCGCGACTTGATTATCTAAGATTTCAACCTTCTGAAAAGTTCCTTTCACATTTGGCAACATATTACTAAAATTTTCCAACGGAGCCAAATGACACTGGCTGACGCCTCCATGAAAGCTGGCATGATGCGCTATTGCGGCGGCAGATCGGCGGGTGCAAAGCATCGCATCAAGATCACACCAATGCTGAGAAAGTATTTCTAATGCATTGCTTTGATATAGCCCTCTGAAGAAGTTTCGCTCCCTATATAGATCCAGAGAACACTTCCTTTTTTGAGCACTCAAAGCTCAGTTGGCCCTGACCGCCTTTCGAGCAGAAAGCAGAGGATAGCTGATCTTGAACAGAAGATTTTTTGGTGAGCTGAACAAAGAGCAAGAGTAGCAGGAAAGGAGAACACGCTTTGCCGGAAAATTATATTTGATGGAGTTATCAGGATGGCTATCACAACTATAATTGGGTCCGTTAAGGTATAAATACCCTCTGAAATCCACTTCCTATATCCTTATTTTAAATAAAAATACGTCAATATTTTTATTTAAGTATATAACGTATTAATTATATATACGTGACATGTTAATTCATTTTTGACTCTATCTGATATGTTTTTATACTATTTGCATAGCCATAAAAACTACCTCCAGCAGCAGGAAAGGCCCACCTACGGCAAAATTTTCCTAAAAAAGCTTTAGTATTTAATATACGTTATATGTAATATTGCTTCATACCAACACAAATTTTAAGAGTAGCAAAAACACAGGATAAATTAACAGGAAATATTGCCATTTGGTAAATGCTATAAAAAGTAGCAATAGGAAATCTATTGCCTTCTAAAAAGGAATTCAGGAATGAATCCAGCATTACCTACAAAAAAGCAAAAAATGACATTTTTTGTACAGGAACTTTATTGCCAAAAAAATACAATTCAGCACTATTTTATTCAGAAAATCATATACCCCTTTAACCTAAATTATTATATGAAAAACTTTTACTTTATCAATTCTACCCTCTTACGGGCACAACCTGCCATAGTTGCCTCCAGCATCCGATGTGGCAGCCTGAAAAAACAAACAATACTTCTGGTGTTCGGTCTGCTCCTGCTGAGTTTTGGCAGCTATGGGCAGGATGCTGCTCTATCTGTTACTTTTCAGTCTGCGAACAATGGCCCCTGGAGTACAGTAGGAACCTGGGTATATAGAAATGCGGTTGGGAACGGCACCACAGTTGCAACAAGACTCCCAAGCGCGACCGATAACGTTCAAATCATGCAAGGCCACACCGTTACGGTCAATAGTGAAGGCGCCACTTGCAATACGCTTGTCATAGAAGCAGGTAAAACAGGTAATGATCCGACCGGTGGTCAAATTGAGATCGGGAATACGGGAGTTGGGAAACTAAGCCTGACCGATTTAAAATTTGAAATTGCGAATGGAACTCCAAAGCAGCGGGCCGCATTGAAGATGGGTGCCACAGGATACCTAGCAGTTTCGGGAGGCATATCAAAAATCAGCAGTGTTGGTCAGAATCAAACCGATAATACCGCTGATCATACCAAGATACATTACAGTTTTAACACCGCAAGCACTATTGAGTATAGAGGTACTTCGGCTCAAACTTTATTCAATTTCTATCCCATAGCAGGTAACACAGAATCTGCAGCCTCTACTGCATATGCTAATTTGATTCTGGGCGGATCAGGTGTAAAAACACCGGCCGCCGGACTTAGCATCAGGGGCAACCTGAATATCAAAAGTGGTTCGACTTTTAATGCCGGAAGCTTCACCCACACTGTCTCCGGTAACTGGACAAACGCTGGCACCTTCACCGGCAGCACCTCCACTGTGGTGATGAACGGGGCAGTCAATGCGGATGGTTCTTCCAAAACGATCTCCACAGTGAGCACAAGTTCAGTAACAAACGCGTTTAACAACCTCACCATCAGCAACGGATCCAAGAAGTTACTGAGCAATGTCTATGTAAAAGGAATTTTGGATCTCGATAATATTTCAACTACTGAGAACAAGTTACTTACTGATGCTTACAGAGTAGATTTCAGTACAACTGGTTCCTTAGCCAGAAGTGAGACCGCAACCCAATATATTGTGGGAAAGGTTGCCGCTGATCGCACAATCAGTAACGGATCTACTGGAACCTCAGTGGCGGAGCTTTTTGGAAACATAGGCATCCGCTTTACGACTTCCTCCACTGCTCCTAATGTTCCTATAACCGTGGTCCGCATCACAGGTGAAAACGAGCAGTTTGAAGGAAAGCAAAGTGCATCGCGTTTATTTGATATAACAGCTGGCACTTTGGCCGAAATTCCTAATCTGGTGGTAGAGTTGAGTTTCCTGCAGCATGAGTTAGTGGAATCCATAGAGAAGTATGCTGTCTACCGCAAAGATATCAAAGGTGACTGGTTTTTAAGAGAATCGGCGCCCTATACAAATGATAACGCCACCCTGAGCTACAGGTATAGCTTGTCGAATGTAAGTGAGTTGGGGAGGTACACGATCGCTGCCCCTCCAACCATCCTCCCCGTAGAACTTGCCTGGTTTAAGGCACAGCGCCAGGGACAAGGTGTACTGCTATCCTGGGAGACTGCCTCTGAAAAAGAGAATAAAGGCTTTAACGTGCAGGTATCAACAGACGGTAAAAGATTCAGCGACCTGGCTTTTGTAGAGAGCAAAGTAGTCAACTCCGCTGTGAAGCAGCGCTACAGCTATACCGACAACTCGACACTCGCCTCCGGCACCCGCTATTACCGCCTTGCACAGGTAGACCTGGATGGCACTACTACTTACTCTAATATTAAGGCAGTAAGCCTGGAGGCTGGTCCAGTGGCGGTGAAAGCTTACCCGAACCCGTTCGCTGAAGGCCAGCAGGTTGCCGTGCAGTTAGCACCCGGTACGGATCGGCAGGTTAGCCTCGTGCTGACAAACGCTATGGGACAGGTAGTCATGCAGCAGCAGGCGCAGGTAGAGGAAGGTTATTTTAACCTGGCAGTGGACGTAACGGCAGCCAAAGCAACCGGCATGTACTTTCTTAGTGTAGTCGATGGTGGCAGCAAGCATACCTTCAGGCTCATCAAGCGCTAAAATACCATTCATATATCTTAATACAAGCGGCCCACATGCAGATGTGGGCCGCTTGTATTTTTGCTCCTCTGTAGTTTCAAAAGGACCTTGATACCGCCATCACCTGCATACGGAGCTGTACGACAGCACCTGCCCCTCCACGGAGGGGAATCTTCAGTTCTGTAAAAGGCATGGCGCATGAACCAACGGATATGGGTATAAAATCTCTGCTGCCTCTCTACTTATGGTCCTTCGAGCATATCCTGGAGCGGCTCTTTGAAGTATGAGGGTATATGGAAATACGCGATAAATACTATGCCGTCAACGGGATACAACTGCACGTAGCCGAGGCAGGGGCGCCAGAGGGTGAAGTGATCCTGTTCCTGCACGGGTTTCCGGAGTTCTGGTACGGCTGGCGCAGGCAAATCGAATTTTTCGCTTCCACAGGCTACCGTGTACTGGCGCCCGACCAGCGCGGGTACAACAGCAGCAGCAAACCTCGTCGTGTGAAAGCTTATAAAATGACAGCGTTAACTGCCGATATAGCTGACCTTATTCAGCAGGTCGTCCAAAAGAAAGTATACCTGGTGGGGCACGATTGGGGAGGCGCGGTGGCCTGGGCGGTGGCACAACATTATCCGCACCTGCTGGAAAAGCTCGTTATCCTGAACATGCCGCACCTGGAGGTGATGCAACACCACCTCAGGACAAACCCAAAGCAACTCCGCAAGAGTTGGTACATGGGCTTCTTTCAACTCCCGATGCTTCCGGAAATCGTCAGCAAGACTTTTAACTTCAAAGTACTAGAGAAGAGCATGACGGCATCGGCCAGGCCCGGCACTTTCTCAGAGGCAGAAATAGCCTGCTACAAAGCCGCGTGGCGTCAGCCGGAGGCAATCACGGCGATGCTGAACTGGTACCGCGCCATCAAATACATCTCCATGGACACAAGGCGGGAGGTAACTGTGACAACCTTGATGATCTGGGGCAGGAAAGACGCCTTTTTAAGCCACACAATGGCTCAGCCAAGCATCGAGAAGTGCACCAGGGGCCAGCTCATTTTTTTAGATGACGCCACCCACTGGCTGCACCACGAAAAACCGGACGAGGTAAACGATCTCCTCTATCATTTCATCAGGTAGTGCCGCGAAATTTCAAACACGTGCCTTTCCGAGCTCTTCCAAACGGAGCCGTGTCTCGAACAGCCGCCATGCCGGCTTTACCTGAGTTAATCGGCTTTCTCTACTTTATGCCCGCCAAACTCGTTTCGTAGGGCGGCCACCACTTTACCCGAAAATGTGTCGGACTCGAAAGACCGGTAACGCATCAGCACCGACATGGCGATCACCGGCGTGGCCACCTGCATGTCAAGGGCAGTTTCCAGCGTCCATTTCCCTTCGCCGGACGAGTGCATGATACCTTTGATGCCGGAGAGTTCAGGGTCTTTGCTGAAGGCGTTCTCCACCAACTCCATCAGCCAGCTGCGCACCACCGAGCCATGGTTCCATACACGGGCCACTTCTTTGTAATTAATGTCGTACTCGCTTTTATGCAGCACCTCAAAGCCTTCGGCAATCGCCTGCATCATGCCGTATTCCACGCCATTGTGAATCATCTTCACATAGTGCCCGCTGCCTGGCGCGCCCACATACAGATAGCCTTTCTCCACTGAGACATCCTTGAAAATCTGCTCGCAATAGGCAAAGGCCTGCGGATCTCCGCCGATCATGGTGCAGGCACCGTTCCGGGCACCGTCCAGGCCGCCACTGGTGCCGCAGTCCAGCAGGTAGATACCGGAAGTAGCCAGCTTTTCGGCTCTTGCCACAGAATCCTTGTAGTTCGAGTTGCCGCCGTCGATGATGATATCGCCCTTACTAAGGTGCGGCACGAGCTCGGCGATCACGGCATCCATGGGTGCGCCGGCAGGCACCATCACCCAGACCGCCTTGCGGCCCGAGAGTTTCTGCGCCAGTTCCGGTATGGTATAAGCTGGAGTCACACCGTCTGCCGCAATCGCGTCAATGTTTTCTTTGGCTATGTCGAAGGCTACTACGCCATGGCCATGGTCTTGGAGGTTAAGGGCGAGGTTATAGCCCATTTTCCCTAATCCGATCAGTCCTATTTGCATTTGTTCGTGTTTTATATATAAATCACCCAACCCACAGCCCTTGCTGCGGGAATATTAACTCCTATACGAAGGGCTCCAGCAAGAGCACGCCGATTAATCCCAATACGGAGACAAGCGTCTCCATGATAGACCAGGTGGCTAAAGTTTGCGGAATCGTCAGGTTGAAGTATTCTTTGAACATCCAGAAGCCGGGGTCGTTGACGTGCGAAAACATGAGGCTGCCCGCCCCGATAGACAACACCATCAGCTCCGGGCTCACGCCGGCGCTTGTTACGAGCGGCAACACGATGCCGGCCCCTGTGATGGCCGCAACAGTTGCCGAACCGAGGCTAACCCGCAGCAGCGCCGTAATAAGCCAGGCCAGAAAAAGGGGCGAGTAATTGGTGCCGCTGAGCAGGGCCGTCACCTCGTTCCCGACGCCACTGTCCACCAGAACCTGCTTCAGCGCACCGCCGCCGCCGATGATAAGCAAAATCATGGCGATGCTCGCGATCGAGTCTGTACACACTTTCATCACGGCAGGCATCTTTTTTCCCCTGCTCAGGCCCAGCGTCACAATGGCCACCAGCACCGAGATAAGTAGCGCCATCACCGGATCGCCAATAAACTCAAACAGTTGCCTTACCGGCGACACAGCCGGCAGCACGATGGAAAGCACCGCCGAGGTGGCCATCAGGCCTATCGGCACCAGCGCCGTGAACACGCTGACACCGTAGCCGGGCATGTCGGCCTCAGCCAGCGGCTTCAACACGAAGAGGTTCTGCGGAGGGTCTGTTTTGATTTTAGTGAGGAAGCGCGTGAAAACCGGCCCGGCTATCACAATTGTCGGCACCGCCAGCACCAGGCCATATAGGAGCGTGAGGGTAATGTCGGCGCCGAAAATGACCGCGATGGCGGTTGGCCCCGGGTGCGGCGGAAGAAAGCCGTGCGTGACGGAAAGCGCCGCCGCCGCCGGGATGCCCACATACAACAGCGGCAGCTCCGCAGACACGGCCACGGCAAAAACGAGCGGAATGATTACCACGAAGCCGGCATTGTAAAACATCGGCAGGCCCACGATAAAGCCCGTGAGCACCATGGCCCACTGGATGTTCCGCTTGCCGAAGCGCTGGATCAGGCCATACGTGATGCGCTGCGCCGCCCCACTCTCTGAGAGCAGGTTGCCCAGCATCGCCCCAAATCCCAGGATCAGCACCAGCGACCCCAGGGTGTCGCCTATGCCTTTCTGCAGCGATGCCAGCGCATCTTTCACGGCCATGCCCTCGGCCACCCCGACGCCCAGCGCCACCAGCACCAGCGCAATAAAGGCATTCAACCGGAAGAGGAGCGTTAAAATAAGCAGTGCGATTACACCCAGAAAGACAATGAGGAGCGACATAGTTTATAGGTTTGGAGAAGCAGAAAGTAATCATGGCAAGCAGCCTGCCGCATGCCAAATCATAATATATAGATTTTTTTCTAGAAGGCGGTTTCCGGGGCCATGAAAGTGCTACTCCTTCCGGAAGCCGTCCTTCAGGATAGGGTACAGCGCATCGAACTGGGCGTAGTTCTGCATATATCGTGCGTGCAGCTGCGGATCAGGTACATACGTTTGCTTCACCCGGACCATGTCCTTGGCTTCTTCGAGATCGGAGATAAGGCCCAGGGCATACATGCCCATAATGGCCGCGCCAAAGGCAGACCCCTCATGCGTATCGGTGAGGTGCACTTCTTTGTTGAACACGTCGGCCAGCATCTGCACCCACAGGCTGGAGCGCGAAAAACCGCCGTTGGCATATATAGCCGTCACTGGGCCCACAGTTTGCTCCAGCGCCAGCCCTACACTGTACATGCCGAAGATCACGCCTTCCATCAGCGCCCGCAGAAAATGCTCACGCGTATGGTTATACTCCACGCCGAAGAAGCAAGCCTTTGCCAAGGGATCCCATATGGGCGCCCGCTCCCCCAGCAGGTACGGCAGGAACACCAACCCGTCAGCGCCGGCCGGTACGGCAGCGGCCTTTTTATTGAGCAGATCGTACACGTCCGTCTGCTCCAACAGGGCAGCGGCCGCCTCTGAGGAGTAGAAATTGTCCCGGAACCAGCGCAGCACCACCCCCCCGTTGTTCACGGCACCGCCCAGCACGAAGCGCTCCTCGGTCAGGATATAACTGAAGATCCGCTCCTTTTTATCTGTGGCAGGTTTCTTCGCCATCACCCGGATCGCGCCGCTGGTGCCGATGGTGACCACTGCATCGCCGGGCCTGACCGCGTTGGAACCCAGATTGGCAAGGCACCCGTCGCTTGCCCCAATCACGAAAGGCAGCGTGGCCGGAATGCCCAGCAGGGTGGCGTAAGCAGGCGCCAGATGACGGAACACGTGGTCGGACGGAACCGGCTCCGAAAGCTTATCTGCCGTGATGCCTGCCAACTCCAGGGCATCCGTGTGCCACTCAAAAGAGAAGATGTTAAACAGGCCGGTGGCCGAGGCGATAGAGTAGTCAATTTTATATTCCCCAAATAGCCTGAAGAAGACGTACTCCTTGATGCCGATGAATTTATAGGCGCTCTGGAAGATAAGCGGCTCGTGCTCCCGCAGCCAGCACAGCTTCGGCAGCGGCGACATGGGGTGCAGCGGCGTGCCCGTGTGCAGGTAAACATCGTGCCCGATCACGCTTTCCTTCAGGTCGGCTGCCTGCTCCATGCTGCGCGTATCGGCCCAGATGATGCAGTTGGTGAGTGCCTTCCCCTGTGTGTCAACGGCAATCAGGCTATGCATGGCACTGCTGAAGCAGGCGCCCCCGATGCTGTGGCCCGCGGCGTTCAGTCTGCTGGAAACTGATCGGAAAGCGTCCAGCACCGCCTGCAGCACCACCTCCGGGTCCTGCTCGGCATATGAAGGCTGCGTGCTGATAATGGGGTACTCCACAGCAGCCTGGCAAAGTACGTTACCTGCGCTGTCGAAGGCCACTGCTTTGGTACTCGTCGTACCGATATCCATACCGATTATAGCCTCTTGCTTCATGTGGGGTTCTGGTTCACGTTATATATCGGGGAACGATCACGGGTTATATATACCCGGGCACCAGGGCCGGCAGCTACTCAACCGACTGGGTGCTGCAGGCACTTTCAGGGGTGCCCTTGTTTTCCGCTCATATCCTAAAGTAGCCGGTTTATACGGTGTATAGCAAATATTACAGCACAAAAGCTGTGAATTCGGGCTAAAAAGCACAAAGCCCCGGCGTTCTGCAGGGGCTTTGTCTAAATTTATATATGGCAGAAGCGGTTTATACCACAACGGAGGTGTCTTCTTCTACCTGCAGCTGGCTGGCTTTATACCGTACGTTTCTTTTGCTGACCAGGAGAATAACCAAACCGCCCAGCGCACAGGCCATCATCACGCTGATCATGGGCATGGCGGTGTTGTTATGAAAAATACTGACAGCAGCGGACACCAGCCCTCCCATGGCCATCCTGAAACTCCCCATCAGCGCGGAGGCGCTGCCGGCGTGCTTCGAGAAGGGTGCCAGAGAGAGCGCCGTGGCATTGGGGTTCGTCAGCCCCTGCCCTGTCAGGAAGACGAACATCAGCAAAATAAGGCTGTACATGCCAAACCAGCCATACCACGTCCCTATCACCAGCAGCAAGCCGACGGCCGTCTGATAGAACAAGGTGAAGTTGATGATCTGCTGGCTCGTGAACCGCTTCAGCAGGAAATGGTTCAGCTGCGTTGTCCCGATCATGGCGAAGGCCAGGAAAGCGAAAATCCACCCATACACCTGCTCGCTCACGTGGTACAGGTTCATGAACACATCGGCAGAACCGGCTATATAGGCAAAGGGTGCCGCCGTGGCAATGCCCCCCACCAGCGCGTAAACGAGGAACTGCGGCTGCTTCAGCACGGCCAGGAAGTTCTGCAGCACCGGCTTTGGCCGAAGCGACATCGTGGTGTCCGGCTGCTTGCCTTCCGGCAGCGCAAAATGGATCGCCACCAGGATAAGCGCCGTGATCGCCGCCAGGATAAGGAATACAACGTGCCAGCCGAACGCAGCCGTCACATAGCCACCCACGGTGGGGGCGATCATCGGGGACACGGCGATCACGAGGGTGATGAGGGAGAACACCTGCGCCGTTTTGTTCACAGGGAACAGGTCGCGTACCAGTGCCTGCGCCGCCACCATGCCGGCGCACCCGCCCACGGCCTGCAGAAACCGCATCGCGATCAGCGAATCAACGGACGTGGTGAATGCACACGCCAGTGATGCCAGCAGGTACACAACCAGGCCTGCATAGAGCGGGGTTTTCCGTCCATACCGATCCAGCAGCGGCCCGTAGAGCAACTGCCCGGCAGATATACCCACCAGGTAACTGGTGAGCGACAGCTGCACCTGCGCAATGGATGTGTTCAGATCTTCTGCAATAGCCGGAAAGCCCGGCAGATACATGTCAATGGAAAAAGGACTGATCGTCGCCAGCGATCCCAATATAAGTATGATGATAAAATGCTGTTTTCGCGTCATTAATTCTTCTACTCAAAGTTATAACACTCGTTAACAAAGAGGCCTTCTTTTAGGTTTACCTCAAAGGCAACTTATTTTACAGGCTGCCGCTATAGGGCTATATGCTGGTCATTTATTTAAACTTAAGCAAGGGCATCTCTGAAAATCAGGCGGATGCCAAAGAAGCGACGGTACACTTAATTTTATAGATCGTATCGTTTCTAACACCATCACCAACCTGAGTCGACGCTCACAAAAGTTCAATTGTTATGGAGATCAACATTGTCCACGAAGAGAAGTATCAGCAGTTTACTGTAGCCTTAGGCGAGGAGGAAGCGGAGCTGGCTTATGCCCTCCCTGCGGCGGGAGAGATAAACTTTACGCACACCTTCGTGCCGGAAAACGCGCGGGGGCGTGGTATTGCTAACAAACTTATAAGGGAAGGCTTGCGCTATGCGGAACAAAACGACTTTAAAGTGATGGCCACCTGCCCTATTGTCGCTGCGTTTTTGAGGCAGCACACAGATTACCGGAAACTGTTAGAATAAAAGGAATTATCTTCCGCGAGCAGGTATAGCGGGCGCAACGCACTCATACATGCGCCAACGCACGGCACAACTTTGCCCACCTATTCCCTTTTGAACAGGATAGAGACTATATAGGCGTGGGAAAGCTTAAACCATTACTCAAAATTTGAAGGCTCCGAGCAGCTTTCCTCATCGTTTGTTTTGGGGATCTCAGCGTATTTGTTCTTCAATCGGGAAATACCATTTTCCTCGATCACCTCATCGTCCTTGCTTAGGAGAATCAAGTCCTCCAACAGGCTCAGGTGTGAAATAAACATCCTGTCGACGTAAAGGCCGTCTGCGTAAAACCGGCAGTACATGCGGTCCTGGCTAACGGGGGTAATCGCAATAAAATCACAGGTAGACAACTTCTCCGAAAAATCTATTAACTCATTCATTATTCAACACCATGCTTCTGTGACAAAATACATGTCCTGTTTACTTTACAACAACCCGCTTCATTTTGAAAAAGGCTGTTCCGGTATAAGTACATGTAGTTACTAAAACTCATTTGCTGCAGCTATGTTACAAACACTTACCAATATAAGTATTTATACGTATTTTTCTTAAACGACTTAAAGTATTTCTAAATAACGAAAGAAATATTTAAAACCCCTGCTGCTGCTGATCCAAGGGCATATATAACGAGCTCAACTACGCTTACTGCCCCACCTTCCGCAACTTCTCCTGTGTTAAAATCTGCAGTAACTGCCCGACAAATTTTTCATATTACTTAATTTTTACCGTAAGGTTACAAAACAGGCACTGTCAGGAGATGAATCCTTCCAAATCCATAATGAATTGTTAACCTGTTACAGGTTTAGTCATATATCATATCATATGAGAAAAAGGAAGCTATAACATGGTCATAATGTGCGAAGGCAGCTTTCCGGAGCAGCTTCTTTTCAGTATCACACCAGCATATTCTGCTCCATCTGGTTGCTTATGTTGCCTTACCCGTGGCTCCCGCTCAAAAACGCCAACGGAAACAGAAAGAGGCCACAGTGGCTGCCGCGACCAGGAACACGAATTAGTAAAATTTGTATGGAGGCTACTGAAGGGAAACCCATTGCTGGCAGTAAAGCAAGGGCAGGCAAAGAAGTGAAACTGATAATAGCACACTGCATATCGATTAGGAAACGCAAGGTGTTGCTTCAGCACTACAATTGAACGTACAAGCGCATTAAGATTTACTAATCACGATATTGGTAAGTGCCATCAGCATCAAGGGGTGTTTTTTTCTCATTTTCTCTAACATATACTCCATGATAAAGTAATCGCTAACGTTGCTGTCGATGCCATCACAGAGCAATGTGTATTTAAACCTGATAACGCCTATATAGCAGGTGTCATCATGATCAATAAGGTAATTGCATATGCTGTAATATAACTCCTGCGACTCTTTTTCGCCGAGCGCTATGCTTAACACATCCTCTACCGCTTTTTTAGCACTGTTTTTTAACATGACCCCATCAGTTAGAGAAAACAAACACTAAGAAGTACGGTTTTGGCTGCTATTGTTTGCTCTAACGTGTAAATTTATCTGCAGCAGCAGCTTTAACTCCACTAAAATCTGGGCTGCTTTATAATTCAAAAACATATAATGCATGACCAGCACCGGGTGTTGTTACGATGTTAACCGCTCGTGCTAAATTTTACCTTCTCCATCATTCCGTTATAGGTTCCCCGTACATCCCGGTGCAGAGGCGCTTTAACCCGGTTTGCTTCCCTGCTGCTACACAATTTAATGGCAATTCAGAAACCGGTACACAGCACGATTGCATTTGCGGCTGTTGCCGAGGGTCGAGTCAGGCAAATAAGGGCAAAATCAACTAAAGCAGCTGTGGATAATGTGTGTATAAGCAGCTGTTGACAGGCCCAGGCGCTAGGCTAAATACAGCATTCGCGTACTAATTATCAGGCATATACAACAAGACGCGCCACACCTGCTTTGTGTAAACGTGTAAAATTTGTCCACATTCACAGATCGCGTGCACACGTTACCTATATTTGTAACAGTACAGACCTCTACAAAAGACGAGTAGCATGCAGCAGACAGAGACAAAAACAGGCCTTCACAGGGGCGAGACGATAAAAGAGGCCATCAAAGCAAGTGGAGTGGCCGTAGGTGTGGTAGCCGAAAAGCTAGGTATCAGCCGCAAAACGCTTTACAATAAATTCAAAGAATCCAGCATCCCGTATAGCTTTATCCTCAAATTGGGTGAGGTAATCCACCACGATTTCGCCAATGAATTCCCGCATTTGGGTAAAACTGTAAAGAAAGAGGCTCCCAAGCCTCAGGCACCTTCCAGCAACAACCTGCTGCTGCCATTCGATGGAGGCCCCCAGGAGCCTTACAAACCCAATAACATGAAAGAATGTGAGCAGGAACTTGTAAAGCTGCAGCAAAAATACATCGCGCTGCTTGAAAACTTTAACGAACTGCTCCTAAAAACCTCCCAGAGCAAATAAGTCAGAACGCTACTCTTCTCAAGACAGGAATTCAATTTTGATTCAGTAGTACGCGAAATGGGGTCCGGGAGTCCATTAGCTTACGCCGGAGTGCTTTCAGTCCTCCCCGCCATTTGCAATTTCACCATGGCTCTTTTTGGTTCAACCCAAAAAGAGCCATGGTTGGCCAGTTAGAATCATTCCTGGCTGTGCTTCACGTGCTGCGCAAGCACCTGCCGCACGGTTGTCCACGCCATCTCCGGGTAGCGGTTATTGTCCAGCGGCTCTAGTTTAGCTTGGCCGCTGAACATGTCGCGCAGGTACTGCATGCCCTGCCAGGGCGGAAATACCTCCTTACTCTTTGGCATGAGCAGGCGGGTAGCCTTGATCATGGTTCCGAGCGTTCCCAGCCCCCCCACGCGGAACAGGCGGAACTCCTTGCCCGTGGCCTCGCTTGCGGCCTCTACCAACCCGCGGGCGCTAAGCGTGTCTCCGGCAATGCGCAGGTAACGCGGGGCGGACGGATCCAGGGCGGCGGCGGCGAAAGCAGCCGTGTCGCTGACCGTCGTGAAGTCCAGCGGCTGGTCAGCGTCCCCCCAGTAGATTACCCGCCGGAGCGGGAAAAGAATAAGCGGGGCCTCTCCCGTCAGCAGGTCCGTGAACATGCCGTTGAGCACGGAGGTGGCCGCGATCGGCGCGCTGTCGAGGCGTTCACTGAACGCCAGGCGGAGGTCTAGGTTGCGGTTGCCGCCCCGCTGGAGTTTAGTGAAATCTATCGCGAAGTCAGAGGGGATAAAGCGGGGCACCCCTGCCTCCACCGCCGCATGCAGCAGCACCCGCTGCGCCTCCAGGATCACTTCCTCCAGGCCCGAAAGGGCGGAAATTACGCAGTCCCCTCCCACGCACGCTTTGGCGAGTTCAGAGACACTTTTGAAATCAGATATAACTATTGCGGCGCCATGGGCCTGCAGTGCCGCTACCTCGTCGCGGGCGCTGCCCGGGCGAACGATCGCCCGCACGCTGGCTCCCCGCCCGAGAAGTGACCGGGCGATGCGCCCGCCAAGGTTACCGGTGGCCCCGGCCAAAATGACGGTCTGCCCGTTCAACGATGTATTGTTGTCTTCTGCCATGCTTGTTTTTCAAAAATTTCAACCACAACAGCGTAACCAAGGATAATGTTACCAATTTTGGCTGCTTCTGCAAAACAAGAAAGCGTCGTGCAAACCCAAGGGGCAGCAGGCGCGGCTCCGGCCCTCGTTTTACGGGAGTTGAAGAGGAACCAGAACCCAGTAAGGACGAGGAAAAAGTTCAGACGCCTGAGATGCTATGATATGGTGCTCAACATAACAAAACTCAAAGGTGATCGACTCTAAAGCCGTCATTCAAGCCTGCGAAAGCAAAAGAGGGACGAGAGGTTCGTTTCTTGAAGGACTTAGCCACACGTTAAGAAGAAAAAGAAGAGGCGCTTCAAGTAGCCATATGTCTACACTTTACAATGCGGAAGACCAACACTTCACCATTATCCTAAATCCTTTATATATAGCTGCTCAATAATTATAGCGTCCCTTGAGGGATTTGTCTTCGTTTCTCTGTTGATTTAACTATCATGGAGTCAAGGATGCACGCGCTGCCATTGGCCTCTTCATCAGGCCAATGCTTGTCCTCAGGCCAGGCGCCTTCGCGCCATGTTTCGGATAACGCGCCACATGACCGGTGGGCTCATTAAACTGGCCGGAGGCGCGATCATGTTCATTACCTTAAGAAACGCCGCCCCGATGGCGGAATCCTGGTGAGTTGCCCGGTGCACCTGGTCTATATAGGCGTTGATGAGGTCCGTGCCGGGTGCTTTCTCGCCCCTGGTCTCCGGGAAGCGAAAGTCCTCGCCCACGGCTGTCCTCCAGGGGTTCGCAACAACCTTCGCTACCTGCCTGAAATAAGGCTTTCGAAGCCCCAGCAGGCTTGGCCGCTCCTGCAGCAGTTTGTCCAGTGCGGCTGCTTGCATGGCGGCGGAGGTCATGCCCTGCCCATATAGCGGGTTAAAACTGCACACGGCATCCCCCAGCACCAGGTACCCTTCCGGAAAGTCCTCCAGCTTTTCATAATGGCAGCGCAGGCTGAACGGGAATTTGTAGCTGAAGATGCCTGACAGGGGGGTAGCGTTGGCAATGATGTTATACACATCTGGCGCGGGCAGGCTTTTGGCAAATGCCATGAATCCCTCCTCGTCTGTTGGGGCGTGGTGACCATGCCATCCCCCCAGTGATACCATCCACCTTCCCTGCTCAATCGGAAGGGCACCGCCTGACCTGTATTCCCGGGGTGCTTCCGGTGTAATCAGTATCCAATCCTGGCTTCCGGGTTGGGCGGCATCGCGCTGGTAAATGCGCGTCGCGTAACCGGCGCCACAGGTAACGGTGCTCTCTTCGGCTTTGCTGTAGCCCAGTTCCTCCAGCCACTTCGGTGAGCGGGAGCCGCGCCCGCCGGCATCCACCACTAAATCGGCAAAGAGGTCTTGGGTCCCGCTGCCTTTGTCCGCCTGTGCTAGCCGTAAACCAACTATCCGGCTGTTGTTTTCGCCTGCCAGCAGCCCCTCCACAACACAGCTGTCCCTGAGGGTAACATTGGGGAGCGCCATCACCCGGCGGCGGATGTGCCACTCCAGAAAAGGGCGGCTTGTCACGATGCCTTTCATCCCGAATTCGAACCTGGCACGGTAGCCCCCGTAGCAAAACCACCGCATGCTCTGGCCCATATCCACGAAGGGGTTCCCCCCACTCTGCAGCCCTACCCCAAGGTCAGGGAAGTATTGTTCCATGATGTGCTGTCCTTGCGCAAGCAGGCCATGCAGGTGCCGCGTGTGGGCCTGCCCCTTGCGTGACTCCGGCACGTCCTGCACCGGGTCGCGCTCCAGGATCGTCACCTGCGCGAAGTGGTCACTGAGGATGCGGGCGGTCAGCAGGCCCGCCAGGCTCCCCCCGATCACCAGCGCAGAATTTCCATGCGTCCTGCTCATATCTGTTTCAGCCTTAAGCCGGGTGTGTTGATCATGCTGTATAGATTTATATAGAGGTGGCTGATCAAAATACTACTTTCTTTATTTCACCATCAAAGGTCATTCACCCACAACGGCCCCTTTGCGTCTGACTCCACCCCCAACGGCGCCGTCAGGCCGGAAACAAAGGCAGTGACCTTTGGCTTATTTTTTATGGGTCATCCACGTCCACCAGGTCAGGCAGGTACTCACAGCCTGTCGTGCAGGCAAGCAGAAGCAGAAAAAGGCAGGAGGAGAGTTTGTTTTGCATGGCATGTGCGTTTGGAGTAATGGCTTGCTTTTCTAATTCATCCTGGGTATCGCTGCGAACAGCGCGCCTGTATATACCCCTCTGCCGCCCTGGCCGACCTTGTCAGCGGGAATTGACGGCTATTATGCTGCACGGTTAGTTGGCACCAGCGGGGACAGTAGCACCACCGCTATCGTCTGGCTGCCATTGCCCACCAACTCTAATTGAATATTTACAAGTTAATTTATAAATTTAATCGCAAAAACTAAAAACCTCTGTTTATTTTGTTGTGAGTGGTAAAAAGACAAAGGTAAAAGCACTAAAACAGGCACCCGGGAAAACTGAGGAATGGCAGCTGTGGTTGCGCATCCTGGTTTCAGACTGGCCCCTGAAAGTCACCCCTGTATCTCTTTTTCTAACAGCAGTGGCAGGGCTTTTTGCCGGTGAGCCTGTAGGTGGTAGCGGGCGCCGCGCCAGTGGGGCGGCACTATAGCGGAGAGTCCGTATCTTGCGCTGGGAAACCGAAGAGCAGCACTCCGACTTCCCTTGGCGCGCATTAGTCTAAAGGAAGTTGTGCCAGGGCAGGAACAAAACGAGGCTTTTAGCGATGGTAGATATCTTAACAGAAACAGTAATCGACAGGCCGCTGGCTGAGGTCGCCGCATACGCAGCTAACCCGGATAACGCACCGGAATGGTATGAGAACATCAGAGCCGCCGTGTGGAAGACACCCAAGCCCTTGCAGGTGGGGTCACAGGTTGCCTTCACTGCGCACTTCCTTGGGCGCCAGCTTGCCTACACTTACAGGATCCGGGAGTATATCCCTGGCCAAAGGCTTGTCATGGGCACGGAGGAGGGGCCCTTCCCGATGGAGACAACATATACCTGGGAAGCCATCAACCAGCAGCAAACGCGTATGATGCTACGCAATGCCGGGGAGCCCGCAGGTTTCTCAAAACTGTTCGCCCCACTCATGGCAACGATGATGCGAAAGGCAAACACCAAGGATTTGAAAAGGATAAAGCAGATTCTTGAAAAGGAGCCTTTGAAATGAGCAGCAACCTACATCATTAGGCCCATGGATTTTGAAAGGATATGGGAGAAGAAAGATCATTTCACTGGGCCAGGCCGCATAAACGGGCTCTTACTTCCCTCTGTTGTTTCTCCCTTGCGTATATCACTAAGGTGATTGCTATATGTAGAAGGATGTATTATGCATTTCAAGGTGAATCCAGGAATGAGGCGGGTGGTGAGACGCTTCGTAAATCGCACTTTTTAGAGTACCACTTTTTTATATTCTTTCCTTCTCGTATTCCTTTGGGCGAAACTGCAGGGCGCCATGGGTACGTCAGCTTTCCAGCCTGTAGCAGCAGTTCAAGAGTGGAAGAACAGCATGACCTCGTTTTTTTCTGAATGCTATTTCCCACACACCCATTACCAATGCCTCCACCGCTCCTTTGGACCCGCACGAGGGGCGTGACCGACAAAGCATCGGCAACAATTGAATTCACACCGGGAGCTTGCCTCCTCAAAATACAAGTATATGCGCAAACGAATTATTCCTCAGGAACTTGAGCAGTCAGCCACAGACCGGCAAGGCTGGTTAGACCTGCAGCAACACGCCCTGGTTGAAGTAACCTCCGAACACGAGGCCCATCCCATTGAGGCTGCGTTCAAAGATGCAGCGCAGGGTGAGGCTGGCTGGAAAGCTTCGCAACCCGGAAAGCAGACCATACGCCTTCTCTTTGATGAGCCGCAAACGATCACCCGGATTAAGGTTCTGTTCGAGGAAAAAGACCGGGAGCGCACGCAGGAGTTTGTGCTGCGCTGGCTGCCTGAAGGGGAGCAACCCTACCGGGAGATTGTCCGGCAGCAATACAACTTCAGCCCCCCGCATGCCACGACGGAATTAGAGGAGTATGCTGTGGAGCTCCACGGGGTGAGTGCACTGGAGCTTAGCATCACACCGGATATAGGCGGAGGAAACGTCTGCGCCTCGCTTGCCCAACTACGCCTGCGCTGAAGGCTGACTGGCCTCGCCCTGAATAAGGTGGCCAGTGCTGGATGCTACATTGCTTATTTTCATTACATCCCCATGTACTCCTTACCCTCAGCTATATATAGTAAGTTACATGGCAAAGGAGACAACAGCTACGGGAGTGAAAAGCACATGATTTATAGCGCTGACCAGACAAAATTATTCACAAAAGCGTTTGCAGGATTGTGTAGGATGTTTAAACTTGAGCGAATTATATATAAAAGACAGTTAGCTTTTTAGAACTAACCATATAGCCAGCTCAGAAAACCCGGCGGGCAGGCAGCGCGCATCACAGGATTTAACATAAAATGAAAGAGGCATCAGAGTGGAGTGAACTAGAGGTCGCCGAAATCCAGGAGAAGTCAACACTCATCACGCTGAAGAACCTTCAGCCGCTGAAGATCCTCAACCCCGGCACCCACTCCGGCAGTTGTCACGCAGTATTGTCGACCTACGGCGGGGGAATGGTGTCCGGCGACAAGATCAGGCTCCGAGTTGCGTGCGGCAGAAACACCCGGCTCTTCCTGGGTACGCAGTCCAACACCAAAGTCTTCCGCTCCTCGGACGGTGCCGCCGCGGAGCAGTTCATCGTCGGGGAACTGGAGGAGAAAAGCCTGGCCGTTGTTTTCCCGGACCCGGTCGTGCTGCAGGAGGATAGCAGGTACAGGCAGGTGCAGCACTGGCATCTGAAGCCCGACGCACTCCTGTTCGTAGTCGACTGGTTCCACTCCGGCCGGATGGACAGGGGCGAAAAATTTGTTTTTACTTCTTTCCTTTCTGAGTTGAAAGTAAGTATAGCCGGCAAAGTAGTTTTACTGGACCGCTTCGCTTTCAGCCCTGCCGAAAACATCGCCGCCTCTCCCGCCAATTTCGACAGGTACCAGACCATGTTCTCGGCCTACCTGGTCGGTAATCCGGAAGAGGAGCGATTTATCCGGCTGGCAGAGAAGCTGCTGCAGCTCAAGATGGCAGAAGGAGCCTCCCCGCATTTCGACTTGGCGCAGCAAGCCGTTATCCTGTCTGCGTCGCGGGTGAAAGAGGGGGTTTATATCCTGAGAGCCATGGCCGAAAGCCGCATCGACCTGCTAGCGCTTTGTGACGCGCTTTTAACGGAACTGGCCACTGATTCATACCTGGGCTTTCATCCGTGGAAGCGAAAATACTAGGCTCCTATCCGCTATATATGGCTTTCAAGCAACCAGCCAGAAAAGGCCATTCGTCTATCTCCTATCCTCCCGCACCGACAGAAGCGCCTGTTCTTTTGCTGCTTTGATATGCCCGATGATCCCGTCGAGGCCATGCCCGTCCAGGGCTCTGGCGAAGATGAACGGCCCTTCCCCGCGCATTTTCCTGGAGTCCCGCTCCATCACACCCAGGTCTGCCCGCACGAAGGTGGCCAGGTCTATTTTATTGATCACCAACAGGTCAGACTGCGTGATGCCTGGGCCACCCTTCCGGGGGATCTTGTCGCCGCCGGAAACATCGATCACATAAATCGAATAATCTACCAGCTCCCGGCTGAAGTGGGCGGCCAGGTTGTCGCCGCCGCTTTCCACAAACAGGTAATCCAGCTTATACTGGAAGCGGGACATCAGGCCCTCCAGTGCATCCATGTTGAGCGAGATATCCTCCCGGATGGCGGCATGGGGGCACCCGCCGGTCTCCACCCCTACGATCCGGTCTTCACTCAGGGCGCTCTCCCGGACGAGGAACTCCGCATCCTCCCGCGTGAAGATATCATTTGTCACGACACCCAGTTCATGCTCATTCCGCAGCCGCTCGCAAAGCGCTTTGAGCAACGCCGTCTTGCCTGTGCCGACCGGGCCACCAATGCCGACAGTGAATGCTCTTTTCCGAAAGTTGCGGTAAGAAGGCAGCTTTCGGGTGGCACGCTCCCTGTAATCCCCCGGTGAGTCGTATAGATCGTGGGTGTGGCCCTGGAGCAGGAGGGCTAACTTATCTACAAATGCCATAGTCTTTGAAAGGGGGAAGTATGCCTGCTAATCAGACAGGCAAGGTGTAACATAATTTTGTACGCCATATATAAGTAGCCGGGATTTAGTTTGAGAGTTTAGCAATTTTGACTCAATCACAAATAGAGATATATAAACAGACACTTCGTTGGTTTTACGTTAGTCATTTTACTTTTGCAGTTTCTTGTATATCCTAAGTTGCTATATATAATTCTGCTGAGTGAAAACCCACCCCTACTCCTCCCAAGAGGGGAATAAAAATTCCGTTTGTGAAAAATTCCCCTCCTCGGAGGGGCGGGGGTGAGTCATGTTTCGACTTTGTAAGTATAGCGCAACTTGAGTTATATAGCTATAGGATCTTTAGTTCTGAAACAACTTTGAGTATACCTCCTCGTGCAGGACCTGCGAGACATCCAGCATATAGGCTGACCTGAAAGCGTCCGCATATTCCTTCTCCGCATGCCCGGCCATCAGGTTCTCAAAGATCGCGTAGAAATCGTGCTGCAGCCTGTGCCCCTCCATCGGGCCGACAAAGCCCAGCCGAATGGCGGCGCTCAATTGGTCGCGCAGGGCCATGTGCAGGTACATTTCCTGCACCTCCGGCAAAGCAAAGCCGGCACGCTTCAGGCACAGCGCAAAAGCTAGCACGAAGTGCAGCGGGATTCCCTGAGCCGTAAACCAGTCCGCGACCGTTCCCATGCCTGCCTCCGGGTAAAAAGACGCCAGCAACCGGAGCCAGTTTTTAGCCTGCACCAGGCTCGCCCTGTGCAGGGCAGGCACCAGCATCATGGCATCATAGGCCTCCGCCATCGCGCCCAGTGCAGCGTTCAGGTCGGGCTGCGCCAACCTGTAGCAGGAATTCATAAAAGGAAACTCCATGCTCGTAACCTGCTGCAGATAAGCGTATAGGTAGTTTCTCAGCTGAAACTGGTTCTTAACCAACCCGAATGTGATGCTGCTCTCCAGCCCATAGGAATACGCGAATGCGCCCGTCGGAATCGAGGAATCTATCAGGTGCAGCAGGCGGGCAAATTTTGACATGGGCCAAAAGATTCAAAGGGAGTTTTAGTTATGGCACTTGAAACTTGATTTAAACGCCGGGGAGAAAATGTGCGGCAGCGGCCGTTGCTGCCCGGGCTTTCCGGCTACTGATATACCCATCATACCCTAAAACAGGTTATATAGCTGTGCCAGCGGAAGCTTGTCGGCCGGTGCGCAGGTGATATGCTCTCCGTTCACAGTCACTTTATACGTTTCCGGGTCCACGTCTATATCCGGCAGGTAATCGTTCAGCGCCATATCCTTTTTCGACACACTGCGGCAGTTCTTCACCGCCACCACCTGCTTGTGGAGCCCGTAATGCTGTCTGACGTGCTCCAGGGACGCCTGCGAGACAAAGGCCATCGACGTCTTCCCGACAGCAGAGCCGTAGGCACCGAACATAGGCCGGGAGAAGGCTGGCTGCGGCGTGGGAATAGAGGCGTTGGCGTCTCCCATCTGCGACTGCACGATAATCCCCCCCTTGATCACCATCTCCGGCCTGGAACCGAAGAAGGCCGGTTTCCACAGCACCAGATCGGCCAGCTTACCCTGTTCCACAGAGCCTGTTTCTTCCGAAAAGCCGTGTGCCCGGGCCGGATTAATGGTATACTTGGCTATATAGCGCTTCACCCGGAAGTTGTCGGCGTTGTTTCCTGCCGCCTCATCCTCGGGAAGTGCCTTGCGCTGCACTTTCATTTTGTGGGCCGTCTGCCAGGTACGGGTAATCACCTCCCCCACCCGGCCCATGGCCTGGGAGTCGGAGGCGATGATCGAAAGCGCGCCCATGTCGTGCAGGATGTCCTCGGCGGCAATCGTCTCGCCCCGGATGCGGCTCTCTGCGAAGGCCACGTCCTCCGGAATGTTCTTGTCCAGGTGGTGGCATACCATGAGCATGTCGAGGTGCTCATCGATGGTGTTCACCGTGAAAGGCCGGGTCGGGTTCGTGGAGGAGGGGAGCACATTCGGTTCGCCGCAGATCCTGATGATATCCGGCGCGTGGCCCCCTCCCGCCCCCTCGGTATGGTACGCATGGATGGTTCTGCCTTTGAAAGCGCGCGTGGAAGTCTCCACAAAGCCGCTTTCGTTCAGGGTGTCGGTGTGGATGCACACCTGCACATCATACTGGTCGGCAATACGCAGGCAGGTATCGATGGCGGCTGGAGTAGAGCCCCAGTCTTCGTGCAACTTGAACCCCAGCGCGCCAGCCTCCACCTGTTCGATTAGCCCTTCCGGCCTGGAGGAGTTGCCTTTGCCCAGAAAACCAAAATTCATCGGGAAAGCCTCGGTGGCTTTCAGCATCATCTCGATGAAAAAAGCGCCCGGCGTGCAGGTGGTGGCATTGGTGCCGGAAGCCGGCCCGGTGCCGCCGCCGACCATTGTTGTTACGCCGGAGGCCAGGGCCTCCGGAATCTGCTGCGGGCAAATGAAATGGATATGGGCGTCTATGCCGCCGGCGGTCAGCAGGAGCCCTTCGCCGGCAACCGCTTCCGTGGTCACGCCTACCACCATCCCTGGCGTAACGCCCGGCATAATGTGCGGGTTGCCTCCCTTCCCGATGCCTGCGATACGACCGGCCTTTATCCCGATGTCGGCTTTATAGATGCCCGTGTAGTCGATCACCAGCGCGTTCGTAATGATCATGTCCAGCGCCTCGGCCTGCGGAATGCCGGCCGCCTGCCCCATGCCGTCGCGCAACACCTTCCCTCCCCCGAACTTACACTCCTCCCCATACACACAATAGTCTTTCTCCACCTCCACCACCAGGTCGGTGTCGCCCAGCCGCACCTTGTCTCCCACGGTGGGGCCATACATGTCTGCATAAGCACGCCGGTCTATCTTACTGCTCATAGGTTATATATTTTGTGTGATGGAAGTATTGGTTTCCCTGTTAGCTGGTATGCAGAAAGCCTCCCGCCTTTGCCTTCGCCAGGGCGTCTGCTTTGCGCTGCTCGTCCAGCGCCCCCCCGATCAGGTTATTGCCGCCATATACTGTTCGCTCCCCGGCCAGTGCGACCAGCGCAACCTTTTTGCGCTCGCCCGGCTCGAACCGGACAGCAGTGCCCGCCGGAATGTGGAGGCGGAAACCAAAGGCTTTCTCCCGGTCAAAATCAAGGGAGGCATTTGTCTCGAAGAACGGATAATGCGAGCCCACCTGCACGGGCCGGTCGCCCATGTTGGTTACTTCCAACTCGATCGTTTCGCGGCCATCGTTCAGGGTCAGTTCCCCGGAGGCAAGCACATACTCCCCTGGGTTAGGATCACCGAGGTTATCCGGTCCCTGCAGGGCCTGTGTTCTGGTCAGGCCCGTTCCGTACAGCGCCAGCTCCGGGGAACCCTGCTCCCGGCAAACCGGGTGGTGCACCGTCACCAGCTTCGTGCCATCCGGGAAAGTGCCCTCCACCTGCACCTCGTGAATCATACCGGCCACGCCCTCCATCACGTCCGCCAGCCCCAGTAGCTTTTTGCCTTTGTCCATCAGGGTGGCCACCCGCTCCCCGTCGCGTATAAACTCCAGCAATTGGGTCGCGATGAGCGCCACGGCTTCCGGATAATTCAGGCGCAGCCCGCGGGCATACCGTTTCTGGGCCACAAAACCGGCGTTGTGGAGTACCAGCTTGTCAATGTCTTTGGGAGAGAGGTGCATCGTGGAGTCGGGTTGGTCTTAAAAAGTATGTTACGCTAAGAAACAAGGGCACTTCGTGGCTTTTGCAGCCGTATAAACTGCTACTCCAAAGAATATCACCCCGTTGCCTTGTGTAGCCCGCAGGGGGCGGACAGGGCCAGCTAACCAACCACATCATATACCATCCAGCCTCCATACAGGATACAGACAACAGAGGATATGAGCACAATGATTGTCCGAAAGACTCTGCTGATTTTCATGCGCCTGGTAAACGGGATACTGAGCAGCCCGGCGGCCAGCAGCATCCCGATAACAGAGCCAATGCCGAAGACCAGCAGGTAGGTAATGCTCAGCAGCGCGTCACTCATTTCGCTCATCACCAGCAGCACAAGCGCCCCGCTTCCAGCCAGGCCATGCACTAGGCCCAGGGTGTAGGCCAGCCCATGCTGGTAACGACCGGGGGTGACATAGCGCGTCGTTTTGGTAAAGTTTCCTTTGTTGGCCAGCCTGCTGACACCCATTATGATCAGCATTGCCCCCACCACTGCCTCAAAATAGCCTGAGGTAAGGAAGGTGGCCCTGCTCAGGATAATCACAGCCCCTACCACCACAATGGTAGTGGTATGGCCCAACCCCCAGAACAAGCCGTCCTTAGCGGCCAGCAGCACGCTATTCCTTTTGGAGACAATGTGGCTAATGGCCAGCAAATGGTCTGCCTCGAACGCATGTCCGACACCTACCAGGGAAGCGAAAAGTATGGGTAAGAATGCTTGCATGCAATGCTCTATTATCTTTAGCTATCCAAAATGCTGTCAATGCAGCGCTTGCTCCCGATGAAGGGGAACCATCGCGTTATATATGTAAACGCGTGTCGCTTCGCCTGCAACCTCATGTATGTCTGGAAATCCATTCCCCACCTATGTGCTTCAGCCTGTACAGGGGGTTCCTTACGCTAAAACAAGTACCCATACAAGCAGCTATCGGGCAAAGCCCCGGCCTTCCCAGGTTCCTATATGCCCCAGCGTAGTCAATATCTTACGAACCGATATAGAAGCGCCGCCTGACGCATCCATGACTTACCCATCCCGCCTCGCCAACCAAACTACTTTTTTAAGTGCTTTCAGAACCACAAAATCAGCACAATACCATTTGCTGTATTTGCAATTAATATAAATTATCAATACAAACAAAACATATTTTCACAATACTATTAATAATTCAGCAAATAAAACGATCAGGTATTGCGATTTCAGAACTCAGATACTTCAGCAAAGTATCCAGGCATTTCTGCTGAAAAATAGTAGCTAAAGCCTGAAGAGATATAAACGCAGTAGCTTTCGCGCTATATCAACATCAGTTGGTCAGAAACAGAAGACCGGAGAAGAGAAAGGGCAACTTCCCGGGTTAAGAAGGTGTAAGTAGTCTGGTAGTTCACAGCAGCAACTTTCCAGTGGTTGGGGAATGAGAGTTGGCACTTTGATGCAGCTGCTATACTGGTGTGGGTGTAACGCACTAATACAACGAACCAGAAAACATTCTATCTACCGATATACTTATTCTGTGATTTCGATGTGTAACCTGTCTTCCACTTGCTTCCTCATCATCTCCGGGTTGCCGGTCATGAAGGTGGCCACCGCTTTATCGCCTTCAAAAAGCGTCAGCAGATCCCCTGACAACTTGTAGTTGTTCACGCGGCCCAGCACATCCATCAGCTTGTTTTCTTCCTCCATCCCCGGGCAAGCCATCCTGGTTGTTCTGAGTTGTGAAAGTTGCAAGCGGGTGTCGTCTAAGCTGTAACTACCGGAGATTTTGTTACAACCCGTGAAGCCGTCCACATCGTTCTCGTTTTCCTCGAGACGGATATAGGCCGTGCGCGTGTCGTTCAGCGGCTGCACTTCCTGGCCCTCCAGCGACATCAGCACCCAATATGCGTCTTTGATGTTATCTTTCTCTAACGCGAGGTCTTTGGGCTGTAGGGTGCACGACGAACCGCCACTTAAAAGCAGCAGCAGGGCAACAGGCAAAATGATGTTTCGATAGTTCATGTAATTCATATTATGAGTAAGGAAAACCCTGGTTTTAGGTATACGCAAAATCAGGAGACTTCCGCTGTACGTGCGGCAATTCCTGGAATGCGGCGCAGCAAAAAGCCCACCTGATGCAGTGGGCTTTCTGGTTTATCATGCTGCGCGTTACTTATCCGCGGTATTCTCCGGTGCCGTAGTCACTGATAGAGGAGCGGCTGGTGTAATCAGGTCCGGACCTGCCGCTGCGTCTCTGGCGGCTGCTGGAGCGGTCTCCGTCGCTGTTTGAGGGATGGTCGCTGTTATAGGCGCGGTTCGAGGCATATAGCCCGGTGGCATAGTTGTCGTCCCGGCTACTGCGGGAATCCTGGATGCGGCCACTGTAGCGGAAATCCTCCCTGCTATTGTTATGGTCATCCCACTCCCCGCTGTTGCGGCGTCCGCCACGGTAGTCGTTTTCTGACCTGTCGTGCTTGAAGTCCGAACGGTCATAGAAACTGTCCTCTGTTCCGGCGTTGTAGCCCCGGTTCGTGCTCCGGTTGTAGGTTCTGCCCTCGTCGCGGCCGAAGTCGCTGTAGCGCCTGCCCTGCCCCTGGTCGCCGTACTGGTAGCTGTTGTCCTGCCGGTCGTAGTTCTCCCTGTCGTTGGTGCGGGAGCTTCCGTAGTTGCTGTACCTGTCGTTGTTGTCGCGCCATCCGGTACCCCGAGTGCGGTTATAGCCCCCGTTGCGGTCGTTCTCCATATAGGGGTTCGGATCACCGTAGTGGTAATGGTCCTGGTTACTGCCGGTTCCCGGTACGGAGCGGTGGCTGCTGGCGCCATATCCCCCTGACGGCCCGGAACCATAATTATTACTGCCTGAGCTGCGCACGTTGCGGTAGGCATTGTCTTCGTCCCGCATGCCATAATAGTTGCCGCGGTTACTGTAACGGTCTCTGTAGTTTTCGAATTGCTCGTTGCCCTGCCGGCCCTGCTGGTCGCTATTGCGTGAATTCCGGTTATAATATTCGTGGTCTCTTTCCATAGGTATATCGGTTTAAAAATTGTTTTTGATACCTCTTTAAACGAGCATAAGCAGGCAACGTTTTTCCTGCCACAAATCCGCGCATTGCGATTGGCTCTTTCGGCGCCTGCCTCTGCCCTGCCTCCATCTAGAAATACGCATCTCAGGCTGGCACACGCTGAAATACACGAAGAAGCGAATGAACCGAGCTAATCCAGTAGCAGGCGTGTGATCCGTATAACACCTCCTAACCTTCCCAAGACGTAAAAGTATAAAGTGCCCCTACCGAAATCCCAATACCCGGAATGCCTCTCCTGCATTTCAGGCGCCTGCCCCCGGCCTGTACTTTATAAAGGCAACAGATAAGTGATAGATAAAATCAATAACCAAAAGAAGACTTTATAAAGTATAGCATAGATTAAGCACGTCTTCTAATAAAAAATTTATATAGGGAAAACATGAAAGAAAAAAGCGAAAATGGGAATAAGAAAGCGGGTGGAAAATCCTTGAAATCCGGGAACGGCCAGGATGGGAAAGGCAATATCCTGACAACCCGGCAGGGGCACCCGGTAACGGACAACCAGAACATCCGGACGGTGGGCAACCGCGGGCCAGCCACGATGGAGAATTACCATTTCATCGAGAAGATATCGCACTTTGACCGCGAGCGTGTTCCTGAGCGCGTGGTGCATGCCAGGGGCGCAGGTGCGCACGGTGTTTTTGAAGCCTACGGCAAAGTCGGCGATGAACCCATCTCAAAATACACCCGCGCCAAGCTGTTCCAGGAAAAGGGCAAGCAGACGCCCGTGTTCGTTCGTTTCTCTACGGTAGGCCATCCTTCAGGCTCGCCGGAAACGCTCCGCGACCCACGCGGTTTCGCGGTGAAGTTTTACACCGAAGACGGCAATTGGGACCTGGTGGGCAACAACCTGAAGATTTTCTTTATCCGGGACGCCATGAAGTTCCCGGACCTGATCCACTCGCAGAAGCCAGACCCGGTAACGAACATCCAGAGTGCAGAGCGCATTTTCGACTTTTTCTCCGGTACGCCCGAGGCAACCCATATGGTCACCTTCCTTTACTCGCCATGGGGCATCCCGGCCAGCTACCGCCAGATGCAGGGCTCCGGCGTGAACACCTATAAGTGGGTGAACAAAGACGGAGAGGCCGTTATCGTGAAATACCATTGGGAGCCGATGAAACAGGGCATCCGTAACCTCACCCAGAAAGAGGCCCAGGAGATACAAGGCAAAAACTTCAACCACGCCACCCAGGACCTGTACGAAGCCATTGAGCGCGGCGACTTCCCGGAGTGGGAACTGAACGTGCAGATCATGAGCGACGACGAGCACCCGGAACTGGATTTCGACCCGCTGGATGACACCAAGCTGTGGCCAAAAGAGCAGTTCCCTTGGTACCCTGTCGGCAAAATGACCCTGAACAGAAACCCTGTCGATTACTTTAACGAAGTGGAGCTTTCGGCTTTCGGCACCGGTGTGCTGGTTGACGGGCTTGATTTCTCAGACGATAAAATGCTGCAGGGCCGAACCTTCTCCTACTCCGACACGCAGCGTTACCGGGTGGGCGCCAACTATCTGCAGCTGCCGATAAACGCAGCGAAAACCCATGTGGCGACTAACCAGCGGGGCGGCCAGATGGCCTTTAGCACAGATTTTGCCGAAGGGCAAAACATCCATGTTAATTACGAGCCGTCCATTTTAGGCGGACTCCGGGAAGCTACGAAAACAGGCAAAGAATATACCCCGCGCTATGAAGCCAACCTGGTGCGCCAGAAGATAGACCGGCCGAATCCCTTCGGGCAAGCCGGCGAAACTTACCGCAACTTTGAGGACTGGGAGCGAGATGAACTGATCATGAACCTGGGTAACGACCTGGCCAAGTGTGACAAGCGCATCCAGGACAAGATGCTGGAATACTTTACGCAAGCCGATGAGGATTATGGCCGCAGGGTAAGGGAAAGCATCGAGCGGGCCACTAAGGAGCTGAAGATGATGATGAAACACGATAAGATAGCAGGTACTGACGGCCCATCTGGCAATACCACTGGCGAAGAAGCCGTGGAGCAGGCCCAGAGCGACTCGCACTCTGCGAAGCCATACTAAAAGGCTTCATTTGATTTTATAAAAGGGAGGCCGCACAAGATGCGGCCTCCCTTTTATATATACAGTCTGTCCTGTTCAGCATTATCTGCAGGAGTAAAGGGTTAATTGGTCCTGATGGTCGAGTTGTTTGGGGAGTTAATCTATTTCATTAGGTGATGGCTAGGGAGTTTCATAGTTTTAAAACAAGATACGGTCTGTTCCAAGCTAATGAAAATGAAAACGCAACCCAGTGACCACCTGTTTGAAGCGCGTAAACGAGAGAAAGGATATAAGCCCGGGCCACACAGCCATCTCGGTGATAACTTATATGCCTCATCTTCGGAAAGGTAACTACGCCATCAGCACAAAGCATATGCATAGGACCCGCCCTGCCAGTACAGGGTGCGCTCCCTGAAGAATTTAATTGTTTGTTTGTAATTTCCTGATCAAGCCCCTGCGCCCTAGCCAGGGGTTTCCTTTTTTCTGCTGGCCTGAAATCCATAACCTGATTTCGCAACATCCAGTATAGAGGGGCTATGCTCCATAAACGAATCCTGCTACAGCACACCCTGCTGCTGTGCCTCATTTGCCTTTGCTTACCTGCCGCCGCCCTTCCGGGCACAGCACCTGACAGTTCCCGTACCCGCATTGCCTTTGGCTCCTGCAACAGTCAGTTGGAGCCGCAACCGCTCTGGCAAAGCATCGTAGCTGCCAAACCCGACCTGTGGGTGTGGCTGGGGGATAACATCTATGCCGACACGAGGGAAATGGCTGAGATGGCCAAATCTTACGCGCAGCAGTTACGGCACCCCGGCTACCGGCAGTTGCTGCAGAACACGCCCGTGACCGGCACCTGGGACGACCACGACTATGCTTATGACGGGGCGGGCAAGGAGTTTGAAAAGAAGGCGCAGAGCCAGCAGCTTTTCCTCAACTTTATGGGGGTGCCCAAAAACGCCCCCGTGCGTGAGCAGGAAGGCATATACCGCAGCTATACCGTGGGCGAAGGCGACCGGAAAATAAAGATCCTGCTGCTGGATGTGCGCTACCACCGCGACAGGCTCAATTCCGTCTTCGGCCTCTATATGCCCAACGAGACGGGCGATGTGCTGGGAGAGGAGCAGTGGCAATGGCTGGAGCAGGAGCTCACCGACAGTGACGCCAAACTCCACCTGATCGTGAGCGGCATACAGGTACTTCCCACCGGCCAATCCTACACCAACTGGGCTGCGTTTCCGCAGGCGCGGGAGCGGCTGTTCCGGCTCCTGGAAAAGGCGCAGGCCGCCACACCCATCATCCTTTCCGGAGACCGGCATGTAGCAGAACTGGCCAAAATTGATTTGAAGGGGTACAATGCTCCCATCTACGAAATCACGTCCAGCGGCATGACGCACCACCGCGAACCCCGGGCAGGCGGCAACATCTACCGTGTCGGGGAACAGGTGGGCGCGCTTAATTTCGGCATCCTTGATATTTACTGGCAAAGCGACTACACCGCCATCCTCCTGCAAATCCGGGGAGAAGAGAACCAGGTACTGCTGGAAGAGAAGCTTATTATTTGATCTGCCAAGCCTCCTTTTGCTCTCCCTCAGCAGGATTTATAGATGGTGCCCCGGTGCTATATGTGCCCTCCGCTAAAAGTCTGGGAAAGTGGATAGAAGCCAGTGAAGACCACGCCGGCACCAAAACAAGCAGAGCCGCCGGAAATCCGGCGGCTCTGCTTCATTACCTTCGCTATATATAAATCAAGGCTGCAGGGAGGTAGTTGGCTCCACTGACTTTTCCTGCGCCTTGTATTTGTTGTCGAACTTCTCGTACAGGTACTTCTGCTTGTTGCTGAGGTCCAGGTTGCGGCCCTGTATATAGGCGTGCGTCACGTTGTTGGTGCGCATATCCAGCAGGTCTCCGGCAGAAACAACCAGGGTCGCGTCTTTCCCTACTTCCACAGACCCCACCTGCTTGTCCACGCCCAAGATTCTGGCGGCATTTAGCGTAACAGAAGCCAGCGCATGCTCTTTGTCCAGGCCATAGGCGGCGGCGGTACCGGCAATAAACGGCAGGTTCCGGATTCCATGGATGCTGGTGTTA
Source organism: Pontibacter saemangeumensis (assembly GCF_039541895.1). Taxonomy (NCBI): domain Bacteria; kingdom Pseudomonadati; phylum Bacteroidota; class Cytophagia; order Cytophagales; family Hymenobacteraceae; genus Pontibacter; species Pontibacter saemangeumensis. Next base: position 90,762 of record NZ_BAABHC010000006.1, on the reverse strand, counting down.
TAATCCAGCGCAAACGGAATACCTGCCTTGTGCAACAGGTACGGCGTTTTATAAGGCATGTCCACGTCTTCCTCGGCCCGTGAAGGCAAGGCGTGTACACCCGAATAGATCACGGCAATGTTATTCGCTTTCAGGAAATCAGCCACGGCCAGCGCGTCCCCGGCACCTACTACCACGATGTCTTTCACGCCGTGCTGCCTGGCAAAGTTCACAGACTCAATGATCTCCTTACCATAGTCCGCGTGGATGTACAGCTTCTTAGACCCATCGAACAAACCGGCCATAGCCGCCAGCTTCAGATTTTCGCTGTCGTGCTGGCCGGCTTTATATACCGCCGCATCGCGCAGGAGGGCTGTCAGCTCGGCCAGCGTTTGCTTGCGCGTCTCGGCCATGGTCTTCAGCCTTGCCTCGTCGCTGCTGTTGCCCGTCTCGATCAGCATGTTCGGCCAATTCAGGTGAATGCCCTCATCCGCCTTCACCACGGCGTCCTCCCAGTTCCAGGCATCCAGCTGCACCACCGTAGACATGCCTGAGATCGTGCCGCCTACCGGCGTCAGTTGCGTCATCAGCACGCCGTTCGTCCGCACTGTCGGGATGATATCGGAATCAGTGTTGTAAGCAATGATGGAGCGCACGTTGGGGTTGAACTCCCCCACCTCGCGCCAGTCGATGGTGGCACGCACGCTTTCCACTTCATTCAAACCCAGGGTGGAGTTAGAGTGGATCAAGCCGGGATATATATGCTGCCCTGTTACGTCCACCACTTCATAACCACTCAGGTTCGCACCGTTCTGCGGACCTGCATAGGTGATCTTGCCATTGTCAAAACCCACGGCGGCATTCTCTATGACTGTACCGTTGCCCACGTGCAGCGTGGCCCCTTTCAGGAGCATCGGCCTGCTCTGCTTCGGCGCGGGTGCCGGAACCTGCGCAAGGGCAGGCAAAGCCAGCAAAGCCGAAAGCGCTGCAGCCATATATGTTTTTTTCAGTTTCATCTTCTTTGACTTTTCTTAATATTGTTGATTGATGTTTGTTGATTGTTTTTGAGGTTAACGATTGACAATTAGCAATCAACAATTAATTCGCCAGGTAAGCCTCTTCCTCGCTCACTTCCACCTCTTCGCAGTGCAGCACGCGTGCTTTCTTGCTGACAGGAGCCTGTGTTTTGGCACCGCTTGCTTTCTCGTTCAGCATTTTCTGCACGAGGCGCATGCGCTCTTTCCCCAGTTCCACCCGCATCTGCTCGTCGCGCTCCAGGTCGTAATAGGCCACACCGTCCACAAAGGTCTTCAGCGGCTTGGCATAGATGGAGAGCGGATGGTCGTTCCAAAGCACCACGTCGGCGTCTTTTCCTGCCTTCAGGCTGCCGGTTCTGTCATCGAGGTGCATGAGTTTGGCCGGGTTCAGGGTGATCATCTTGATGGCATCCTCTTCGCTAACGCCCGCGTATTTCACGCTCTTGGCAGCTTCCTGGTTCAGACGGCGGGCCATCTCGGCGTCATCGGAGTTAATGGCCGTCACGACGCCCACCTTGTTCATGATGCCCGCATTCTGTGGGATGGCATCCTTCACCTCCATTTTATAGGCCCACCAATCTGAGAAAGTACCGGCACCCACGCCATGCTCCACCATCTTGTCGGCAACTTTATATCCTTCCAGGATGTGCGTGAACGTGTTCACCTTAAAGCCCATCTGGTCAGCCACTTTGATCATCATGTTGATCTCGGACTGCACATAGGAGTGGCAGGTAATGAAGCGCTCGTTGTTCAGGATCTCTACCAGCGCATCCAGTTCCAGGTCGCGGCGGGGAGGCGGGGTTTTAGCTTGCGCCCGCTTACTCAGTTTGTTATAGTCCTTCCAGGCCTGCTCATATTCTTTGGCGCGGGTAAAGGCGTCTATATATACCTGCTCCACGCCCATGCGGGACTGCGGGAAACGGATGCTGTGCAGGTTGCTGCGATTGGAGTGCTTCACGTTCTCGCCCAACGCAAATTTGATATACTTGGCGTCTTTGATCAGCATCTCGTCGGCGCTTTTGCCCCAGCGCAGCTTCACCACCGCTGACTGCCCCCCGATCGGGTTGGCAGAACCGTGCAGCAATTGCGAGGTAGTGACGCCACCGGCCAACTGGCGGTATATATTAATATCTGCTGGGTTCACGACATCGGCCATGCGCACTTCAGCGGTTACGGATTGCGTACCCTCGTTCACACCGTCCAGGGCTATATGGGAGTGCTCGTCGATGATGCCGGGCGTGACGTGCTTGCCTGTTCCGTCGATCACGCGGGCGCCGGATTCGCTCAGGTTCTTGCCTACTTTCGCGATCTTGCCGTTTTTCAGCAGAACATCGGTGTTGTCCAGTTTGCCTTCTTTCTCACTGGTCCAGACAGTCGCATTCTTAATCAGCACCGTTTCCTGCTTCGGCAACTCAGCAGCACCAAAGGCCTTAAAAGGATATAACATCTCACCAAGTGCAACGGGTTTGGCCGTTTTGGTGCTGTCGGCTTTCGCTTTCTGGCTCATCGCCTCTGAGAACGTGGCCGTCCATTTCACGGAAGTAGCGTCTGGCAACTGGCCCTCGCCCTGCAGGTTCTTGTCGGCCAGCCAACCGCTCAGCCGGATGCTTTCGTTGCTCTTCTTATCCTTGTTGAAAGAGAGGGTCACGAGGTTGCCGTTAAAGGAGACTTTACCATTCACGGTGTCCTGCGCCACTACTTTCAGCTCCGGTTTTTCAGGTGTCCCGGCAATCAGCAGCTTGCGGTCCGGCTGGTTCGCTATCTTCAGGGTATATACTCCGCGGTAATCAGAAGGCACCTCCGACACTTTATATTGATGGCCCTGCACCCAGTTCTCCAGTATCACACTCTCCTTTGCAAAAAGGGCATCGCTGGTGATGATGAAGTTAGCTAGCAATCCCTTGTTCAGGCTGCCTACTTTGTTCTCCGCCTTCAGCAGTCGGGCTGGCGTGACGGTCAGCGCTTTTAGCGCCTCCTCCTCCGGCAGTCCGTACTCGATGGCTTTGCGCATGTTCGGCAGGAAATCCTTTTTGTCTTTCAGATCAGAGGCGGTAAACGCGATGGTGACACCGGCTTTCTGCAGCATGGCCGCGTTGGCAGCCGCCATCTCCCAGTGTTTCATATCCTCCAGCGACACACGGCGCGCATCAAAGGGGTCCTCCACGTTATAGGCATCCGGGAAGTTCAGCGACAGGATGATCGGCGCATTCGAGGCTTTTACCTGCTGCAGCATCTGGTATTCGTCTCCAGCTCCTTTGATGATATACTGTTTGCCGAACTCGTCGCCTACCTTGTCGGCTCGCAGCACGTTCAGCTTGTTGTCTGCTTCAAAAATCTGCGGATACTGGTTTGCCTCTTCAAACGCCTTCAGAGAAATGTTCTGCTCCTTCTCCTGGTTACGGGCATTCCACTGGGCATCGAGGTAGGTCTGGCGCAGCAGGGCAATGGCCCCCATCAGCGAGTTCGGGTAGTCCTGCTTCGACGATCCCCGGTCAAACGACAGCGTGCCGGCCGCTTTATCCAGCACCACCACCTCGTTTTCACGCTCTTCCGCCAGTGTTACCAGTGCCGCCGTGCCACGGGCAATGCCATCGCGGTGCACCGACAGTACGGTTCCAAAACCCAGTTTGCGCAATTCCGCCGCCTGCTTCTTGTCAACTTTGAACAGCTCCACGGCGTTGGTCTCCGGGCGGATGGCCTGGTTCCAGTTGTAGGCGCCCTGCTTTTCAGACTCAGGTTGCGGCGGTGAGCTGTAGGAGCGGCGCTCGCTCTTCACCTCCGGCAGTCCGTAGCTGCTGAACATGTCCACAAGGCCGGGATATATATGCTTGCCCCGGGCATCTACGACCACCGCGCCCGCGGGCACTTTCAAGTTGGCGCCCACGGCCTCCACTTTGCCGTTCCGGATTACGAGGGTTGCATCGGGGAGTGTGGTTTTATAATCGGTATGGACGGTGGCATGGGTGAACGCCACCAGGCCGGAGCGTTCGTCATATACCCCGTTGCGCGGAAATGTATCCTGCGCCATTACGTTGCCTGCGCCAAGGGCAAGGCAGGCTGCAATGGTAAAGATTTTCTTCATCAGGTAAATTGTGAGTAAGTTTGATTGCTTTTCAAATATAGGCAGGCCGCAACATAGTTTCTACTACCAGATTTTTATTTTATAAATAGCGGCGGGCGCTATAGGAGATCGGGTACCTATGGTTTATATTTAACTGCTATAAAAATAACCCAGGCCATATATAGGTTTTCAGTCTCAGTCCTTCCCTATAAATTATTAGCTGTCTGATCATGAAAAAGCACCTCTCCCTTCTGCTGCTGACAGGCTTACTGGCTTTGGGCCACACCGCCGCGGCGCAAGTACAACCGGATACAGCCGCGACCGGCGCAGCCACGCCTCCGGAGAGTGTGAAAGGCCTGATCCCGATACCAGTTATATACTACACGCCCGACACGAACCTAGGCCTGGGTGCCGCCGTGATCGGCTACATCCGCCTCAAAAGCCACACCGACTCCAGCTATACCCGTCTCTCCACTGCGCGCCTTTTGGCTGATTATACCCTGAACAAGCAGATGGACCAGCAGTTGCTGTGGGAAGTATTTACCCGGGAGGAAAAATACCTTTTGCGCGGCGAATTGCGCCACCGCGTATATACCGACCGGTTTTACGGCATCGGCAACAACACCCGGGATGAAGATGATGGCAAGTATAAGTACTCCTATGTGGGCGCCAAAATTGGCGCGCTGAAGAACCTTGGGCGGCGTGTGTTCCTGGGGCTCGATTTTCAGCTGACGAACTACTACGACCTGAGCATCGACTCGATAGGGGTTGACCGCGAGAACCTGCTGCGGGCACAGCAGGTACCGGGCTATATGGGCGGTTTGAACAGCGGCGCAGGTATTATTTTCCTGATCGACACCCGCGACAACACCGCCTTTGCCAGCCAGGGTATTCTATTTGAAGCCTCTCTCTATAACTTCGGGAAAATGCTCGGCGGCGATTTCGATTACCGCAACATGAACCTGAACTTCAGCAAGTATATCGCGTTGCGCCCCAGTCGGATACTGGCGTTTAACGCGGCGCTGAACCTGAACAACGGTGAAGTACCGGTGATGCGGCTGGCCCCTGCCGGCGGCGACAGGATTCTGCGGGGCTATGCCAAGAACCGCTTCCTGGACGATAACTTCGCCGGGGTGCAGGCAGAATACCGCTTCCCGCTGTACCGCCGCTTTGGTATGGCTGCCTTTGCCGGTGTAGGCGATGTGTTTGACCAGCCATCGGACGTGCGCTTCTCCAACATCAAGTACTCAGTCGGTTCCGGCCTGCGCTACGCCCTCAACAAAGAGCAGAAGCTGAACATTCGGGTGGATGTGGGCTACGGCCGCGAAGGCAGTAACTTTTACATCGTCATCGGAGAGGCCTTTTGAGCAAGGCCGCGGTATATGCCCGTCATAGTGGTTTCATATCATCCGTATTGCTTTCCCCTCATATACCACCTGTCAATAATCACCCATCCAGGCGTTTCAGGAGAAGCGCCCGGAATTGTCATGCTATTTCAAGCAACGCCATTTACCATGCACACACAAGGAGTTACCCTGATCTCTGCTGCTAATTATATAACCTAAATATATAAAATGCACGGTAGTTAATGTTGAAAGCTATATAGTTTGAAGCATCTATAGGCGAATCATAGACAATATTTATAACGACATCATTTTAATCGATTTGATTGATGATTGCTCAGGCTGTAGTTTTGAAAAAGAATCTACATCAAATTAAAGCCAACCCACATGAGCGACAAAGAGAAAAACACCCGCATCACGACTGCCTCCGGCAAACCGGTATATGATTACGAAGACAGCCAGTCGGCTGGCCCGCGCGGCCCGCTTTTGCTGCAGGATTTCTTTTTACACGAGAAACTCGCCCATTTCAACCGCGAGCGCATCCCCGAGCGGGTGGTGCACGCCAAAGGCTCCGGTGCCTACGGCACCTTCACCGTTACCCACGACATTACAAACTACACCCGTGCAAAAGTCTTCAGCGAGGTAGGCAAAGAAACCCGCGTGTTCCTGCGCTTCTCCACGGTGGGCGGCGAGAAGGGCAGCGCCGACAGCGAGCGCGACCCGCGTGGCTTTGCCCTGAAATTTTACACCGAAGACGGGAACTGGGACCTGGTGGGCAACAATACGCCTGTTTTCTTCATCAAGGACCCGAAGAAATTTCCCGATTTTATACATACCCAAAAGCGCGACCCTTACACCAACACCAAAAACCCCACCATGGTCTGGGATTTCTGGAGCCTGAACCCGGAGAGCCTGCACCAGGTGATAATCCTGATGAGCGACCGCGGCACACCCGTCTCTTACCGCCATATGCACGGCTTCGGGAGTCACACTTTCTCCTTTATCAATGCGGCGAATGAGCGCGTGTTCGTGAAATTCCACTTTAAAACGCTACAGGGCATCCGGAACTTCACCGATGCTGAAGCGACCCGCATGAAAGGCATTGACCCGGACCAGGCGCAGCGCGACCTGGTGGAGGCCATTGACCGGGGCGACTTCCCGCGCTGGGCGGTAAGAGTGCAGATCATGACAGAGGAAGAGGCCGCCACCTATAAATGGAATCCGTTTGATGTGACCAAAGTGTGGTCGCAAAAAGATTTTCCGCTGCTGGACGTGGGCGTGCTGGAACTGAATGAGAACCCGGATAACTATTTTGCACATGTGGAGCAGGCGGCCTTTGCCCCGGCGCACATCGTGGACGGCATCGCTTTCTCGCCGGACAAAATGCTTCAGGGTCGCATCCTGGGCTACCCTGATGCGCAGCGCTACCGCCTGGGTGCCAACTACGAGCAGATACCGGTGAACCGATGCCCCTTTGCCGTGAACAACTACCAGCGCGACGGCGCCATGCGCGTGGACGGAAACGGCGGCAGCAAACCTAACTACTTCCCCAACAGCTTCGACGATGCGTACGCGGACGACCGCTACAAACAGCCCGCCGAGTACCTCGGGAAGAGCGTGTACGCTGACTCCTACGACCGCAACGCCCCCGGCGAGAACGACCATTACACACAGCCAGGCGACCTGTTCCGGCTGATGCCCCCGGAAGCGCAGCAGCATACGATCAGCAATATTGTGGGCGCCATGAGTGGCATCAGCGGCGAGAAGCGCGGCCTGATCATCAATCGCCAGTTGTGCCACTTCTTCCGGGCTGATGTGGGCCTGGGTATGCGCGTGGCGCAGGGGCTGGGCATAGACGTAACGCAGCACGCTGGCTCCATGCAACTGAACTAGAGAATTACCTTCTGACATTTTTCTAAAGCGAAAAGCAGCGCCAGCCTTGCTGGCGCTGCTTTTCGCTTTAGAAAATGCTTTGCCTATATATAATTCACTACAAGCGCATTCCCTGCGGTATATAGAGCAGGCGGCGCGGCGCTCTGCCCATGTGTTCACATTGATGGTGGACCCGGCAAGCGTGGACGGGTGTTGCCTTGATGAAATTGCAGGAACTTCAGAAGCCGTTTAATTGTCTCTTTATTTATATATGAACACATCTGCATATATAAATAACGACCACCCATAACGAACCGGAGCATGAGCAGCTTAAAAGTCAGGGTTGAGCAGAAGAAGTTAGAAAGAGCCGCCTACGTTCTCAAATGCATGGCGCACCCCATGCGCCTCGGCATTATAGATTTGCTGGAGCAGCGCGAACGTCTAACGGTGAGCCAGTTGCAGGAAGTGCTGAAGATAGAACAGTCGCTGTTGTCGCACCACCTCACCAACATGCGCGACAAAGGCATTCTGGGTACACACCGAGAGGGCAAAAACATCTACTACTTCCTTGCCGACAAGAGCATCTCCAACATCATTGCCTGTATCCAGGGCAGCAAGACGTTTTGAGATCATCCTGCTAAAAAGCTGTTACCCATAAATTAATTGGCAGGAACAGAAAACCAGGACCGCATTTTTATATATTTGTTTTAAAGTCAGCGAACGCCAAGCCGTATATTATGAGAGCCATTGTGATAGCCGTTTCTTTACTTTTCCTTGCGGGTTGTGCAGGGCCGCAGCAGAGTACTCCCGCACAGGTGCAGAACCTGACGCCGCAGCAGTTTAAGGGCGAGCGGATGGGCCGCAAAACTATCTTGGTGGATGTTCGCACGCCGGAGGAGTTTGCCGACGGCCACCTCGACGGAGCTGTCAACTCGGATTTCCGCGGCGGCGCGTTTGCACAGGAAATGGAGAACTGGGACAAAGACAAAGTTTATTACCTCTACTGCGCGTCCGGGAACAGAAGCGGCAAAGCCGCAGAACTGCTCAAAGAAGCGGGCTTCAAGTATATCTATAATGTCGGCGGCTTCACAGACCTGAAGGAAGCCGGCTTCCCCACAGAACAGGGCGATGGGGAATATTAGAAAAGATTTCCCGGCTGGAGCAACAGAAGGCACGGTTCTGAGCGGAGGTTTTATATAAAAGCCACTCTTTTACTCTCCCGCCTGGCCAGGGAGCCGAATCAGCATTCCGGCCACGCACACCGCCTTACAGATTAACTGTTAGATCTTCTTCAAAATCCTTTCCCGTCAGCTTGTAATATCGCTATATCTTACTGTATCTTAGAAGCAGTAAAGGAAGAAAGGACAGGGATATGCGCGTACTACACACTTCAGACTGGCACCTCGGCCAGCGCCTCGTTAACCTCGAACGGACGGAAGAACACCAGCACTTCCTGAACTGGCTGCTGCAAACCATTGAGCAGGAGCAGGTAGAGGCCCTCATCATGGCGGGCGATGTGTTCGACAACGGCGCCCCCTCCAACACCGCCCTCAAACTATACTACGACTTCCTGCGCCGGGTCTGTGCCACCTGCTGCCGCCATGTCATCATTACGGGCGGTAACCACGACTCTGTCGCTACCTTGAACGCCCCGCGGGAGTTGCTGGAGTGCTTCAACATCTATGTGATCGGGGGTGCGACGAATGACCCACTGGACGAATTGATTGAGCTGAAAAATGAAAAAGGGGATATAGAGCTGGTGGTGTGCGCCGTGCCCTTCCTTCGCGACCGCGACGTGCGGCTCTCGGTGGCGGGCGAAAGCTATGAAGAGCGGGAGCAGCGTCTGAAACAGGGCATTGCCGCGCATTATGCAGCTTTTGTGCCGAATATCCAACAATACAAAGCCCAGCATATACCGGTGGTGGCCACCGGGCATTTATTTGCCGCCGGGGCGACAGCCTCCGAAAGCGAGAAAGAAATACATGTGGGCAACCTAGGGCAGATCGGCGCCGAGCAGTTCCCAAAGGAGTTTAATTATGTGGCGCTCGGCCACCTGCACCGCCCGCAAAAGGTAAACAACCAGCACCATATCCGCTACTCCGGTTCTCCTATACCACTCAGCTTCAGCGAAGTGACGGATAAAAAGGTAAACTATATACTTGATTTTGAAGGCGGCAAACTGGCCGAACTGCGTGAACTGGAGATTCCCTGCCACCGCAAGCTGGTGCGCTTTAAAGGTCCGCTGGAGAAAGTGAAGCAGCAGCTGGCTATATATGACAACAGCGGCTACGCATTAACAGCCTGGGCCGAGCTGCAGGTAGAACTGGATGCGCCCCTCCCCGACCTGAACCAGCAGTTGGAGGAGATCCTTCAGCTGAAGCCGGAGCTGCAGTTACTCATCCACCGCCCGCCCATCATTAAATCGGCGCGGCAAGCGCTGGAGCAACAGGTACAGGAGGAAGCTGACCTGCACACCTTGCGCGAAAAAGAAGTGTTCCTCAAACGCTGCGAAAGCGCCTTCCCCGAGAGCGACCACGCCGGACTGCTGGCTACTTTCTCAGAATTGCTGGAACTGATGGGGCAGGCGGAAGAAAGCTAACCGAAGCAGCGCCCGAACCTACCTCGCAGTGTGCGCAGCCCCTGCGAGTGTCTGAAACTTCAATACCCTCGCGGGACCGTCGGACTCCGCGAAGTCATTATCACAACTGGTTTTTATATATAAACTTATCTAATGAAAATCCTCTCTGTCCGCTTCCTCAACCTGAACTCGCTGAAAGGTGAGCATGAGATCCGCTTCGACAGGAGCCCATTGGCGGATGCAGGACTTTTTGCGATAACGGGGCAGACGGGTGCGGGCAAAACCACGATCCTGGATGCGATCACGGTGGGGCTATATGGGCTGGTGCACCGCCACAGCAACGACAAGCCGCTGGAGCTGATGACGCGCCACACGGCGGAGTCTTTCTCGGAGGTGGAGTTTGAGGCCGGGGGCAGGCGCTACCGCTCCCGGTGGCACATCCGCCGCAGCCGGGGCAAAGCAGACGGCAACATGCAGCCTGTGCACATGGAGCTCTGCGACCTGGCCGATGACAAACCATTTGACCTGAAGCCAAGCCAGGTGCCGGAAAAGGTAGCCGAGGTCTGTGGGCTGGACTACAGCCAGTTTCTGCGCTCCGTCATGCTGTCGCAGGGTGACTTTGCGCGTTTCCTAAAGGCAAGCCCCAACGAGCGCAGCAGCCTGCTGGAGAAAATAACCGACACCGGCATCTATTCTGAGATCTCCAAATCTGCTTACGAAAAGGCAAAGACCGAGCGCCAGAGACAGGAGGACCTGGAGCGCCGGCTCCAGGACAGCCAGTTGTTGCCAGAGGAGCAGCGGCAGGCATACGCGCAAAGCGTGGCGGAGCTGCAGGAGCAGGAAGCGATGCTTCAGAAGGATATGCATGCGGTGCGGGAGCAGCTGCAGTGGCTACAGCAGTTACAGCAGTTACGATCCAGGAAGCAACAGCACGAGGAGGCGCTGCAGCTGCAGGATCAGAAACTGGCCCGGCTGCAACCGGAGTTCCGGAAACTGCAGCAGCATGAGCAGGCGCACCAGTATGTGGGGGAACTGACGGAGATCCGGAACGCGAGCAGTAAGGTGGTGGAGGTACAGGAGCAACTCCAGACACTGGAAAAGCAATTGCCTGCGCTGGAAACCGAACTAGAGCAGGCCGGACAGTTAGCGGCAGCCGCAGGCAGGGCACACCAGGAACAGGAAGAGGCGCTCCACAAACTGGAGCCACTGCTGGAGCGGGTTACCCAGCTCGATCATCAGTTATATACCCTCCGGCAGGATTATAAAAAAGACAAGGATTCCTATGTGCAGGTAGAGGAGGCGCTGAAGCAGGAAAAGGAGCAGCAGCAAACCAGGCAAGAGCACCTTTCTAAACTGACACAGGAGGCAACCAGCATCAAGAAATGGCTGGCAGCGCAGCAGCGCTTGCAGGACCTGCAGGAAAACCTGCATGAGCTCAAAAGCGCAGTAAACTCCCTGCAGGAAGCGGAGCAACGCATCAAACGCTGCCAGCAGGAACAGCAGGCGCTACAGGCACAGCAGCAACAGGAGGCGCTGCTGCAAGAGCAGCTACAGACAGCGCAGCAACAGCACGAAACGCAGCGGCAAAAACTCCATGCCCTGAAGCAGGAAAAGCTGGCACAGTTGCAAACACTGCTTTCGGATAAGACGGTGGATGAACTGGAGCAGTCGGCGCAGGAGCAACCGCTGCTGCTGGCGCGGCACGAGAAGCTGCTCGAATTTTCGTGGCAGCATAAGCAGCAAACGCATAAGCACCGGGAACTCATCCAGCAGCTCTCACAGCTGGAGCAGGAAATAAAGACGCAGGAAACGCAGCTGGCAGATTCCCTGCAACGGCACGGGGAGGCAACGGAGCGCCTCGAGGACCTGCAAAAGCTCGTGTTGTTGCAGCAGCAGATACAGAAGTACGAAGAGGCACGGCACACGCTGCAGCCACAGCAGCCCTGTCCGCTTTGCGGGTCGGAGCACCATCCTTTTGTGGAAGGCATCTATAGCATCAACATCCCGGAAGAAGAGCAGAAACGGGACAGGCAGCAGGCGCTGGTAAAAGAGTTGCTGCAGGCGGTGCACACGCTGCAAGTGCAGGTGAGCACTTTGCAGCAAAAGCAACAGGCAACCATTGTGGCTAAAACGGAGGCAGAACTCGAATTGCGCCGCCTGCAACACGCTTTCTCAGCCGCTGCGGCAGACGCAGACCTTAAAATTGAAGAAACAGAGCGCCTGGAGCAATCCTTAAAGGCACAGCAACTGGCGCTCGGGCAAGTGCAACAGGCGCTCACGCAGGCCCGCTCCCTTGGCCGTGAACTGGAGCATATAAACCAGCAGGCGCAGCAAAACCGGGAGGAGCAGTTGCAGGTTCAGTTGCGCCTGGGGAAGCTGCAACAGGCGGCGCAGCACCGGCAGGAGAGTTTGCAGAAGCTGCAGGTCAGCCTGCAGGATGAGCAGGAACAGCACAAGGCGCATTCCGGGACAGCCGAATCGTTTGCGGCGGCATATGGCCACACCTATAACCCTTCTGAACGGCAGGAACTCGTGCAGCAGCTGATACAGCAGGCCTCCACCTATCAGCAGAAACAGCAGGCCCTGCTTCAGATGCGGGAAGAGTATGCCCAGGTGAACACAGAGGTGAAGCACCTGACAGAACGGGTGCAGGAGAAAGAGAAAGAACTGCAGGGGCGACAGGAAAACCTGAGACTGGAGCATATCAAACTAACGGAACTGAAGGAAGCGCGCGAGCAGCTTTTCGGGGACAAACAACCGCAACGGGAACGGCAGCTGGCCCGGCAGGAGCTCGACAGCCGCGCCCGGCAGGCCGAGGAAGCGCGCGCCCGGCACCTGCAAAAGCAGCAGGAACTGCGGGAGGCCCGTCAGCGCCAGGCTGAATGCACCTCCACCCATCAGAAAAGCAAATCGGTGCTGGATGCGCTGCGCGACGGCCTGCTGCAGGTGCTGCAAAAGCGAGGCATTGCCACCATTGAGGCGCTCAGCCAGATGCTGCTCGAACGGGACGAGGCTGACCGGCTGGCAAACCTGAAAGCGCAGACCGAAAAACACCTGACGGAGCTGCGCAAAAGCCTCAGCGATGTGCGGCAGGAACTGGAAACGACGCAAACAAGGCAGCTAACGTCTGAAACCGCGGAAAACCTGCAAAACGCATATGCCGAAAAGACACAGACGCACGGCGAGCTGATTGCCCGGCGCGCGCGCATCCAGCAACTGTTGGAGCAGGACGCCGAGCAACGCGCCAAGAACAAGGAGCTGGCACAGCAACTGCAGACGCAGCAACTGGTGTGCCATCGCTGGAATCAGCTGGCAGACCTGATCGGCTCAGCCGACGGCAATAAATTCAGCCGCTTTGCGCAGGGGCTTACACTGGCAAGGCTGGTAGAGTTGGCGAACCGCCATCTGCAAAAGCTTAACGACCGCTACCGCATTCTCAAATCCACGGAAGAAGACCTGGAGTTGCTGATCGTGGACACGTACCAGGCAGAGGCTGTGCGCCCCATGAACACCCTGTCTGGCGGCGAAAGCTTCCTGGTGAGCCTGGCCCTGGCACTCGGCCTCTCCGACCTTGCCGGCCGACGCACACAGATCAACTCGCTGTTTATTGACGAGGGCTTCGGCACCCTGGATGCGGAGACGCTCGATGCCGCCATCTCTACCTTGGAGAACCTGCAGGCCAGCGGCAAAATGATCGGCATCATCTCCCATGTGGAGGCCCTGAAAGAACGCATCGGCACCCAGATTCGCGTGCAGAAAAAGGCAGGCGGCGTGAGTAAGGTTGAGGTGATCGGCTACTAAGCGGCTATGCGTATATAGGATCAGAAAACGGTTCGCTGATCATATATGGCGTTCCTTCTTAAACAAAGCCTTGCAAAAATGCTTTAAATCTACAGCTTTCGTATATACTTTATCATCATATATAAGAAACAATGCGGAACAACCTATTTAAGCTTCTTTTCGTTTTTTGCCTCTTTGCAGGCGTTTCCTGCAGCCAGGGCAACCACGAGGAAATGGAGGACACAGAAGAGTCCACCGCTCCCGCGGCTACAGGAACCGAGGACACCACTGCCACAACAGACGAGGTGCCCGCGTCGCTGCAACAGCATTAAGCCCCAAAACAGAACCCCTGCGTTTGACCACCGGGGTTCTGTTTTTCTTTTTGCTGATGCATGACCATATCCCGGCCGCATAAGGCTTTCGCCTCCTTCTGTCCTCCTAGCAGCAATGCAAGCGTATGAAAAAAATCCGTTATTACCTGCTTCTCATCCTCACCCTGTGCACCGCTGTTGCCTGCAAGCAAAGCAGCCGCGAAGAGGCACAGGAGCAGTTCAGGCAACGGCAGCAGGCGGTGCTGGAACGCGGCCAACCGTCCACACCCGCTCCTGCCGACAGCCTTGCCGATGAACCGTCTCTTTCCGAAGCAGATGAACCCCAAAATGCACCCGCTAAACCGGCCACTACGGCCGGGGACAAGGTAGTCGGGGTGAAAGACGGCGACACCATTGAGCTGCTACGGAACGGGAAAACAGAAACAATCCGGCTTTTTGGTGTGGATACCCCGGAGAAAACGCAGGCGTACGGGCAGCGGGCCAGGCAGTTCACCTCCGACCTGGTGTTCGGCAAAACCGTGCGCCTGATCGTTAACAACACCGACCGCTACGGCCGCACCGTGGGCACCATCATTCTGCCCGACGGCCGCAGCCTTAACGAAGAACTGGTGCGCAACGGCTACGCCTGGCATTACAAAGCATACTCCAACGATCTGAAGCTGGCCAACCTGGAAAGCGACGCCCGCCGCTATAAACGGGGGTTGTGGCAGGACGCCAACCCGGTAGCACCCTGGGATTTCAGGAAAGATAAGCGCAGCGGCGGCAGTGCAAAGCAAACGAAAGCGCCGCTGCCAGCCGGGGCCTCCAAACGCACGGTTTATATATGCAACAGCACCAGTTCCGGTGTCTACCACCTCACCAGAGACTGCCACGTGCTCAAACGCTGCAAACAGGAAATGCTCGCCATTACAGAAGAGGCCGCCATCCGCGTGTACAACCGCAGAGCGGATAAAACCTGCAGCAACCCCTGAATCCAGCAAGAGCATGAAAAGCGGAATGGATCCTAAACCAAATTATATATAGCTTCTGAATCGCCCCGGCAGGCATTGGGGATTCATGATGTAGAATGCTAAATTTACCGGACCACGCTGTTCGTTACAATTAGAAGATGAAGATCACCCTACTTAGACAAGGCCGCAGGTCACTGCTGCTGCTGGTGTTTGCCGGCACCCTGCTTAGCTGCCAGCATACTGATGAAAAAACTGCCGCTTCTCAGGCAGAGACTGCCGTTGCAGTAGCAGGCACACAGCCAAAGGCCAGGCCCGCCCCAGAATTTTTCCTGATTCCTCCGGACATGGCAAAAAACCGCGTCTGGATTTGCATGGATGAGTCAGCGAACCTTTTCCATACCAAAAACGACTGCCCGTTGCTGGTGCCGTGCAAGGGCACCTTCCGGAACCTGACGCTTGTCCGGGCCATCGAAGACTTCGGCCGCTATAACTGCCAGGAGTGCAGCCGGGAACTTGATCACATCTTCGACGAAAATAAGGTCCGTTAACCGCCAGTCACAGAGAAGGCTCCGCTGCGGTAGCGGAGCCTTCTCTGTGACTGGCGGTTCTTCAGGTAGTGGTTGCTTTCTCGCCCTGCAGCACCAGCAGCGGCACCTCCGCCTGATAGGTTAGCCGCTCTGCCAGGCTCTGTGAGAAGAGCTCCTTCAGGAATCCCTTTCGCCTGCGAACAACGGCCAGCACCTCGCCGCCTGTCTTCTTCAGGTAATTCTTCAGCCCTTCGTCGCGGTGCTTGTTGGTGATCTCATGGAAACTGAGGGGCACACCCGGAAACTTTTGCTGCAGCTCCCCCCAGAAATGCTCCGCCTCCTCGCTGCTGCTCCTGGCATTTGGTTTCACCACATGCACCACATCTATATGGGAACCGAAAAAGCTACCCAGCTGCACAACCTGTTTCAGGGCGTACATGTCTTCTGTGCTGTAATCGGTGGCATATATAATCCTCTCGAGTGCTGGCGACGGCGCAGTGCCTGGCACCGACAGCACCGGGCACTTCACCTCCTCTATCACCGCTTCAGTATTGCTGCCTATCAGCAATTCCTCCATAGTATTGTCTAAGCCTGTTGTTCCCATCACAATCAGGTTGTAACCGCCATGTGCGGTTAACTCCGATGCCAGGTCCGTCAAGAGGGCCTCTCTCAGTATATAATCGCAGGTGAAGCCGCCGTCACGGTTTGCGCCATGTCTTTCCTCTAATTGCCTGCACAGGGCTTTCAGCTTCTCGGCGGCATCCCGCATCTGCTCCCCCAGCAGTTCGCTCGCCACTAAAGCAGTCTCAGAAGTGTCTACGATTGGCAGGTGCAGCACGTGCATCAACGACAGGTGCGCACCTGCGTGCTGGGCAATGTAGACAGCGTAGTCAACTGCCTTCGCCGATGTGCTCGAGAAGTCAATCGGACATAGAATTCTTTCCATAAAGTAAGTTGTGTTGTTTGGTTGCGCATGTGATCGTATCACGTTTTGTCGATGTATACGGAAAGAATTAAAAGTAATAGAAAGTTAACTTCGAAATCGTGCATTACATAATCAGAAAGCATGTTTTGGCCCTTTACAGTAAACCATATAAATAACTAAACCAATCATAACCAGCACAATAAACCTCTTTTGCCAGTATCAATCCCCTCTTCCTTGGCCACTGTTGCCCGACCTGGCAGCGCGCCCTGCTGCGGCTTATATCCCCGGCTGTATTTCCCTCACTTCCTTCCACGTCCAGTTGTATTTTGGCTGGATGCCGCTATAACCCTTTCTGTAATGGTTAACCACTTCCTCAATGAGTTGCCCCACCGGGATGGACGAGCTGTATATCTCCCGGTCAGTGGGGTTGTCGTAGGCCTCGGTGCGGGTAAGCCGGTCGCCGTCGAGGCGCAGCAAAGGGCCGGTATCCGTCACGGAGTCGTGGGTCCAGCGGCGGCCGGACTTTTCCAGTTGGTTCAGGCGCCCGGCCAGCGGCGCCAGCGTAAGGCGGGGCAGCGTAGGCCGGGAGGCAAGGTCGACCCAGGTGGTGTACTTGTACTCCAGCTCGTAGCGGTTCTGCCCGTAGCAGGCCAGCACCATGTCAAACCCCTGGGTACGGCTGAAAAGGGCGTAGTAGTGCACCGGGTGCGGCGTCTCCACGATGATCAGGCCGATCTCCGGGTGCCGCGTGAGTTTGGTGTCGGGCTTGTATATGTCGCGGTAGCCTAGCAGCACGCTTCCCACCTCTTCCTCCCAGGCGCCTCTTTCCCAGTCCGGGTCCTGCAGCACATGGCCGAACTCCCGCAGAAAGTACCTGAACTTCTGCACGCACTGTGCGGCCTCCTTCTCATCGGCCTGGTCGGCGGCAAAGGGTTTGTAAAACAGCTCCCGCTCTTTGGCGTTAATCCAGCAAACCAATTTCAGGGCCTCGCCAGCCAGCGGGTGGTTCAGGTCCAGCTCCCTGAAATCCCCGATCACGGCCATCTGCCGCAGCAGTTCCTCGTTTTCCAGCGCCCGTTCCGGGTTAAGCAACGCCCAAACGCCCACAAAGCCATCTATATCAAAATGATTCGCCGACACATACGGCAGGTCCAGTTGGGGCAGGCGCTGCCGCAGGGCGTGCAGCACAATAGCGGCGCTGGTGTTGTCCCGGATCTCGGCGGGCGTGGGGGCGCCCCGCCAGTGCGATAACATCACGCCGTTGGCGTGGGTACTGTCTACTACAATGGCTTTCTGGCTTTTGACGGCCGCGAATGGGATAAATTGTCGTTTCTGCATGGCTTAAAGTTGCTCACGCGCGGGCAAAGTCGCAAGGGTTTTCCCTGCTCAATTACGCTCGTATGGCTGGCGGAGCTTCTTCAGAAAAAACAAGAAGCGAATCTGCCGCTTAATCGTTAATTTTCAGGCATGGCTTTAAAAGATATATACGCAACCTCCCTTTCCCTGCTGACGGACCTGTACCAGCTCACGATGGCCTACGGTTACTGGAAAAAAGGCATGGCGGAGCAGGAAGCGGTTTTTCATCTCTACTTCCGAAAAAACCCTTTTCAGGGGGGCTATACGATTGCCGCCGGTCTGGAGCATGCCGTGCAGTTCCTGCAGGAGTTACACTTCACAGACGAGGACCTGGCCTATATAGCCGGCTTGAGAGGAGGCCAGGGGCAGCCGCTGTTTGAGCAGGCGTTTGTGGAATACCTGCGCGAAATGCGTTTTTCCTGCAGTGTGGATGCCATCCCGGAGGGAACAGCCGTGTTTCCGGGGGAACCGCTGGTGCGGGTGCGGGGTCCGTTGCTACAGGCGCAGCTGGTGGAGACACCACTCCTCACGATCGTCAACTTCGAAACCCTGATCGCCACCAAGGCGGCCCGCATTGCCGACGCCGCCAAAGGAGACACGGTGATCGAGTTCGGGATGCGCCGTGCGCAGGGCATCGACGGAGCTTTGTCAGCTTCCAGGGCAGCATATATAGGGGGTGCCGCCGCCACATCCAACCTGCTGGCTGGCCAGCTGTATGACATCCCTGTAAAAGGCACGCACGCGCACAGCTGGGTGCAGGCATTCGACACAGAGGAAGAGGCGTTCCTTGCCTATGGGCAGGCGTTCCCGCACGATTCCGTTTTTCTGGTTGACACCTACGATACGCTGGAAGGCGTGAAAAACGCCATAAAGGTTGCGAAGCAACTGCAGCCTTCCGGCTTTACCTTCGGGGGCATCCGCCTCGACTCCGGCGACCTGACCTACCTCAGCAAAGAGGCGCGTAAGCTACTTGATGCAGCGGGCTTTACCGAAGCCAACATCGTGGCCAGCAATGACCTGGACGAGCACATCATCACCAGCCTGAAACAGGAGGGTGCCAAAATAAACGTGTGGGGTGTCGGCACCAAAATGGTGACGGCCTACGACCAGCCTGCCCTGGGTGGGGTATATAAGCTGGCCGCGATCCGGCAGCTGGACGGCGCATGGGAATACAAAGTGAAGCTGTCGGAGCAGCGGGCGAAAACCTCTACGCCCGGCATGCTGCAGGTGCGCCGGTTTAGGGACGGGGTGTTTATTGCCGACATGATTTACAATGAGCTGGAAAGCCTGCCGGAGCATACGCAGGTCGTGGACCCGCTCGACAGCACGCGCCGCAAGAGCATCCCGCCGGGTACTGCTTTCGAAGATCTCCTGTTACCGGTTTTTAAAGACGGCACTCTTATATATGATTTGCCGGACCTGCTCACGATAAAAGCAAGAACAAAGGCCCAGCTCGACAGCCTGCACGAAAGTATCCGACGCTACCTGAACCCGCACAGTTATCCTGCCGGTCTAGAGGGGAGTCTGCATCAATACAAACTAGATTTGATCCTGCGATTACGCGGTGAGTGACGGGAGCGCTGGCTATATATAAACCGGGTGCCATTATGCGCTATATATAGTTTTGGCCCTGATTGCTATATAAATATGATAGATATATGTTTTCCTGATCAGGAATTTAAACACGAGGGCGCCCCTAAAGCCGGTCAGGATCTGGATGAGGGTGATTTATATATAGGGTGCAGGCAAAAACTCTACCGGAGAGCCACGCTTTCTGCTGTATGATCGGTTAACTGGCTCCCCTTGGAAGCTCGTTTCACTTCCGTTTCCCCCTGCTGTTGGAGATGCGCTGGATGCGTTTGGTGCGTACCCAGCGCAGGTATTTCTGAAGGGCTTCTGCCTGTTGCAGGGCAGGGATGCTGTTGTAGAGGATGGCCAGCTCGCGGTTGGTGAAGGTAAGATGGACGGTGCTGTGGCATGGCTGGCAGAGTTCGGCGGTGGCACCGTAGCGGCCTCCCTCCTCCCTTGGCACCAGGTGATGCCGCGACAGGCTCTGCCCCTCCCGGCCACAGAGCGCACAAACTGCTTCGTTCTGCTTCTTTGCCACTATTCCCGTTCCCTGTACTTTATTCTTCCAAAAATGGAAAACAAAACAGGGCGGCTGATGGTTTAAAGAGCTTCTCTGAATACAAGAAAAGCTTACCCAGGCGCTGAATACCGTCACAGGTTACCCCGATTAAACAGACATATATACATGAAAATATCCCCCGAAGAACCTGCACCTGTCGCATCAGCGGAGGAGGCAGTCCCGAAAACCGTCATCCGGGAGGACCTGTTGATTTTTCTGCTGGCCGCCATTCAGTTCACGCACATGATGGATTTCGTGATCATGATGCCGCTTGGCCCGCAACTGATGCGCGTGTTCGACATCACGCCCCAGGAGTTTGGCCTGTTGGTGTCGGCGTATACGTTCAGCGCGGCAGTGGCTGGCTTTCTCAGCGCCCTCTTCATCGACCGCTTCGACAGGAAGCATGCCCTGCTCGGGCTATACCTGGGCTTCGCCCTGGGAACGCTTGCCTGCGCTATGGCCCCCTCCTTTGGGATGCTGCTGGCGGCACGGGTGGCTGCCGGTGCATTTGGCGGGGTGCTGGGCGCGTTGGTGCTGGCCATAATCGGAGACGCAATTCCGGAGCAGCGGCGGGGCGCCGCCACCGGACAGGTGATGGCTGCTTTCTCTGTGGCCTCCATCGCAGGCATCCCGGTGGGGCTGTACCTGGCGAGCGTCACGAGCTGGCATGCGCCTTTTTACCTGTTAGCCGCTTTGAGTTTTATTGTGCTGCTGGTGGGGATGTTTTTCCTGCCTGCCATGCGCGGGCACCTGAGCAGCGCCACCCGCCACAGTCCCTTCCTGGTGATCGGCGATATCCTGCGCAGGCAGAACCTGCGTTGGGCCATGGCCCTTACCGTTACCCTCACCATGGCTGGCTTTTTTGTGATACCCTTCATCAGCCCCTATATGGTTGCGAATGTGGGGTTTGAGGAAGCAGAGCTCAGCTATATCTACTTATTCGGGGGGCTTGCCACCGTGTTTACCTCGCAGTGGGCGGGGCGCCTGGCCGATCGGCACGGAAAGAAGCGGGTGTTCGCCATCAGCGCGCTGCTGTCGGTGCTGCCGATCCTGGTGATCACGAACCTGCCGCCGGTGCCCCACTACGCTGCCCTCATCGTCACCACGTTCTTCTTTATCTTCTTCGGGGCGCGCTTTGTGCCCGCCATGGCCCTGATCACCTCCACCGTAGAGCCGAAGCTACGCGGCAGTTTCATGAGCATCAATTCGTCGGTGCAGCAGCTGAGTGCCGGCCTTGCCTCGTTTGGCGCAGGTTACATCGTACAGGAATCTGCCACGGGCAGCTTGCTGCACTTCAACTGGGTGGGGTTTGTGGCCTGCGCCATTACCCTGGCGGCGATATGGGTGGTGCCACACCTGAAGCAGGTGAGTTAAGCCACAGTGCAGCCTGCGTTCAGATGCTGAACCCAGCCTGTACTGCTACAGCACCTTATATTCAGAGGCTGGCGCTGTTGATGGCCTGCGAGAAATAGCGGTTGCCGCCCTTCAGTTCCTGCAGGGCCTCGCGCAGCTCCGTAGGTTCGGCGTTCTTGAGCAGATACCCC
This sequence comes from Pontibacter saemangeumensis, assembly GCF_039541895.1. Lineage (NCBI taxonomy): Bacteria > Pseudomonadati > Bacteroidota > Cytophagia > Cytophagales > Hymenobacteraceae > Pontibacter > Pontibacter saemangeumensis. Next base: position 69,350 of record NZ_BAABHC010000006.1, on the reverse strand, counting down.
TTCACGCCTTCCTCCATCAGGTTCTCCACCAAAGCCTCGTCTCCGTATGTCGACATGATCAGGATGTTGATATCGGGATACTTCGACAGCAGGTAACGCGACGTCTGCACCCCATCCATCTCGGGCATTTCCAGGTCCAGCATGATCACATCCGGCAGGTCTTCCTCGATTTTATCCAGCAGCTCGGCGCCGTTGCTGGCGTCCGCGACTAACGATATCTCCGGAAAAGCCTTTAATAATTCCAAAACCCCCTTTCGGAACAGAATATGATCATCGGCAATAGCCAATGTTAGTGTTTGATAAGCCATAACTATAGCTGATATAAAGTTTGTTGATTGTGTTGTTTAGTCGGCACTGTTATTTCGACCCGGGTCCCCACCCCGGCCTCAGATTGTATGTTCAATTTCCCGTTCAGCAGGTTCACGCGGCTTCTCAGGCTCACGACCCCCACGCCCTGTGAAGCGGCCTGCAAATGGGCGGCGTAGTCAAAGCCTACGCCGTCGTCCTCAAAGTGCAGTGTCACCTCGTCATCTGTAAAGAGCAGCTTTACATGCACAAGGGTTGCATGGGCATGCTTTAAAGTATTGTTCAAAAGTTCCTGCACCATCCGGTACAGGATCAGTTCCAGCTTTGGCTCCAGGCGCCTGCTTTTGTCGTTGCACTCGTAGGTGACGGCAACTTTGGCGGTGGCCGGCACCGACCGGCGCAAGGCCTCCAGCGCCTGCGCCAGCCCCATTTTGTCCAGCACGACTGGCATTAGGTCGTGCGAGATGCGGCGTACGCTGCCGATTACCTCATCCAGCAGTTTCTTAATAGTCTGCTCCGCATGGCGCACTTCTTCGTTTGCCCCGTCTATCCCTGCCACCAGTTGGTGCAGGTTCAGCCGCACCAGCGACAGCATGGAGCCCACCTCGTCGTGCAGATCACGGGCCACCCTGCGGCGCTCCTCCTCCTGTGCCTGCATGGTGGCTTCCAGCAGTTGGTACTGCTTGGTGGTCTGCAGCCGCTGCACCTGTTCCTTGTGCTGCAGCAGGCGCTTCTGGTACAGCAATACAAACACAATCACCCCTAGCACCAACAGCAGCAGGATCGGCGTGATGATGAGTAAAGGCTGGAGTACGTTCATGCGGTCACTGCTCTGCGCTGCACTAACACTAACACACAGTTAAACGAGATATTTAATACATAGGTAATTGTCATACAGACGCGCGCCATGTTATCTGATATCGCCAGCGCTTTGTTGAACATGCCGTATGCCATGGCCGTGCCCGCGAAAAATATCATCACACCACAACTCAGCACGAACATAGGGTCCTGCTCCAGGTACACGTAGTTCAGGTCTTTATAGAGCACAAACAGGTACAGAAGCGCCAGTGCGATCAGTATCGTGCTCTCCATTACCCTTGAGTAGGAGTTCATATTGTGCGTGCCTGCCCCCCAGAAGGCTTCAGCGATACAGGCGAGCAGAAAAACGATGACCGAGATGATGATGCCGGACTTGATCTGCTTCTGCTCAAAGCTCATATAGTAAATCCATGACAGCAAAGCATACTCGATAGGCACATATAAGTACGAGATCCACAAATTGCTGCCAGACCATAAGTACACGCTTAAAAATCCAAGCGTTTCCACTATCGCCAGAAACACTATATACAGGAAAACGCCCCAGAATACTTTGCCGGGGCGGCCAAACTGCTTCAACAGGATCAGGCTGGCGAGCAACGGCACCAGTACGCTGAAAGATGACGTATACGACAGCCAGTAATAGTATTTACTAAAAAAGACCTCCATTAGCCGTTTAACGCACCCACAGCGCAGTCGGGCGGGCAAACCCTGGATCTGTCGGCGACCAAGCCATCCTCCATATCCTGCCCATCTGCATCCACCCCTACCAGCACCAGTTGCTTCTCTCCGCTGCCATCCAGCCCATAGTACATCCGGATACCCGCACATCCCTCCTGCTCCAGTATTTTTTGAAGGATGTCTCGCCCAAAGAAGTGCGCTTTCACTGTCTCGGCCTTATCTCCGTGACTTCTTCTGTAGTTAGCTGTAAAAGCGGCCGCTTCGTCTAAAGGAATGGCTTCGCCCTCTGATCCGTCGAAATAAGACATTAACTTTCTAACTTTAGTTTTTCTTTTCCAAATATATAATAAATTTAATATCAATCATATTTTCTTACACAGAATTAAAGTGAGGAAAAAATTATCCTATATGGAAGATCTTGAAAACTACTTCGAAAGCAACAGGCAGCTGTGGAACCTCCGCACCCCGCTTCACCGGAAGTCTGCCTTCTACCGTGTGCCAGCCTTCATGGAGGGCGCAACTTCGCTGAACAGGATCGAACTGGAAGAACTGGGCGATGTGCGCGGCAAATCGCTGCTGCACCTGCAGTGCCACTTCGGGCTGGACACGCTGTCGTGGGCGCGGCTGGGGGCCAAAGCGACCGGTATTGACCTTTCAGACGCCGCTGTGGAGGAGGCCCGCCGCCTGAACCGGCAACTGGGGCTGGACGCCCTGTTTGTACAGTCGAACATATATAACCTGCAAGAAAACCTGCACGGGCAGTTCGAGGTGGTGTTTACCTCCTACGGCACCATCGGCTGGTTGCCGGACCTGGAGAAATGGGCTGGCACCATCGCGCACTTCCTGCAGCCGGGCGGCACGTTTTACATGGTGGACTTTCACCCGGTGGCCTGGATGTTTGACGACGAGTTTGAGAAAATCATATATCCCTACCACAATACCTTCGAGCCCATTGTGACGGAATCGGACCACAGCTATACCGACGGCAGCGGCCATGCCCCGCACAAAGAATACGGCTGGAACCATGGGTTAAGCGAAATTATCTCCTCCCTCACCGCCACCGGCCTGCGCCTGGAGTTCCTGCACGAGTTTCCGTATTCGCCCTATAACTGCTTCCAGCACATGGTGCAGGGCGACGACGGCAACTGGCGCATTGAACACCTGCGGGACAAAATTCCGCTGCTTTACTCCATCAAAGCGACGAAACCCCTTCCCTGACAGCCGGCTGCCCCGTATATATAAACCAATACCCCGTGCGCAGCTCGTGTAACCCCTGCTCAGGCCGCCGCCGTATTCAGTTTATATATAAAAACACAGAATTATGCCTAAAAAATCATTTCAGGAACTGATCAATAGCCCGGGCATGCCGGTGCTGGTAGATTTTTACGCGGACTGGTGCGGGCCGTGCAAGGCAATGTCGCCTGTTGTGGAGCAGGTGGCGAGCCAGTACAACGGCAAGCTGAAGGTGATCAAGGTGAACATAGACAACAACCAGGCGGCCGCGGCACAGTTCAGGGTACAGGGCGTGCCCACATTCATCCTCTTCAAGCAGGGCCAGCAGGTGTGGCGGCAGTCCGGCGCAATGCCCGCTAACGTGCTCTCGCAAGCCGTGCAGCAGGCGCTTGTCTGAGTTTGAAGGCAATCTCTGAATTCTTTCAATTTACTGATTCAACTATTCAAAAGTCAGTCATTCAGCGATTGCCTTCAGCTGCAGGCTGAAGACGGTGGGGCCGCCAAGCTGCGAACTGACCCGGATGCTGCCACCGTGCTGGCGCAGGATCTGCTTCGACAGGCTGAGGCCAATGCCGGAACCCTGCTTTTTGGTGGTGTAAAAGGGGAGAAAAATCTTATCCAGCACATCCTCCGGGATGCCGGCGCCGTTATCGGTGACGTCAATCCTGACTTTACTCTTTTCCTGCTCCGGTATATAGGCCAGCACCTCCACGCAGGGTTTCGCCACTGCCTCGCAGGCTTCCATGCCATTCTTGATGAGGTTAATCAGCACCTGTTCCAGTTGCTCCGCATCACCGAGCAGCGTTAGTTTTTCATCCGGCATATATAGCTTCAGGCTGATGCGCTGTGTCTGCATGCTAGGTTGCAGCAGCCGCCTCACATTCTGCAGCAGCTCCCTGACCTTTACCGGCCGGAGCTCCGAAGCCGGCAGGCGCATCAGGCGGCGGTAGTTCTTCACAAAGCTGAGCATCCCGGCGCTGCGTTTCTCGATGGTTTGCAGACCCGCCTGCATGTCCTCCAGCACCTCCTCCTCAATCGCCTCCCCTGCCGCCTGCTTCGCGATCACCTCCGTTTCCAGCAAACCGGCCACTGTCGAGGTAAGCGAGATAACGGGAGTCACGGAGTTCATGATCTCGTGTGTGAGCACCCGGATCACCTTCTGCCATGTCTGCAGCTCCTGCTCCTCCAGTTCCGATTGTATGTTCTGCATCGTCACGATCCGGAGCAGCTGCCCCTGCAAGAGCAGCTCCGTCACGTGCAGGTTCAGCAGCAGCTGCTCCTGCTCCAGCGCCACCGTCACCAGCGTCTTCTCGTTGTGCGGCGTCTGCCACAGGGCCCGCACCAGATCCGGACTCACCCGCTCCAGTGACTGCACATGGCGCAGGTACGGCACGCGCAGCAGGTCCTTAAACACCTGGTTCACCAGTTGCACCTCCCCTTCGGCGTCGTATGTGAGGATACCGATCCCGACCTGCTCTACAATCGTCTGCAGGTAGTGGTGGTGCGCCTGCTGCTCCGTCTTCACCCGCTGGAAAGCCTCTGAAATATCGTTGAAGCTGCCATACAGGTCCCGGAAAGAAGAATTTGTGCCTTCTGCGGCAAAGCGCTGGGTAAAATCAGAGTGTTTGATAGCCTCCAGGAAACTGCTGATATCGCGGTTGGTGCGCTCCACGAAAAAAAGCATGTCATACAGCTGGAACACCGCCAGCAGGAGCAGGCAGAAGGCGGTGATATACCAGTCGGTGCGGTAAACTACGAAGATGGCCACCACGATAACGGCTACCAGCAGCAGCAGGCGCAGCAGCAGCTTCGCCTTAAAGCCATTAAAGACCATGTTTCTCGATTCTGCGGTAGAGGGCGGTGCGGGTAATGCCCAGTTCTTTGGCCGCGTGCGTGATGTTGCCGCTGTGTTTTACCAGTGCCTTCTGCACCATCATCTTCTCCAGCGCGTCCAGGGTGTAATCATTTCCGGTGATGTCGGTGGCCCTTTGCTGCTGCTCCGGAGAAGCACCTGCTGGGGCGAAATAAAAGTCATCGGCCTGCAGTTCGTCCCCGTCACACAGGATCACGGCCCGCTCCAGGGCATGGTCCAGCTCGCGGATGTTGCCGGGCCAGTGGTACTCGCCCAGGCGGCGCAGCGTGGCCGGGTTTAATTTCAGGTCAGGGCGGTCGTACTTCTGGCTGTAGATCTTCAGGAAGTGCTGGGCCAGCAGTTTTATATCCTCGCGCCGCTCCCGCAAGGGCGGGAGGTGTATCTCCACGGTGTTGATGCGGTACAGCAGGTCCTGCCGGAAGCTGCCCTCGCGCACCATCTCGTACAGGGGCATGTTGGTGGCGCAGATCAGCCGGATGTTGATGGGCCGGGGTTTGTTGGTGCCCAGCCGGATCACCTGCCGGCTCTGCAGCACCGTCAGCAGCTTGGCCTGCAACGCCAGCGACAGGTTGCCGATCTCGTCGAGGAACAGCGTGCCGCCGGTGGCTGCCTCAAACCGGCCCGCACGGTCTTCCTTGGCATCGGTATAGGCCCCTTTGGCGTGACCGAACAGCTCGCTCTCAAACAGGGTGGTACTCACGGCGCCCAGGTCCACTTTCTCGAAAACCTCTTTGGCGCGCTTCGACTTTTGATGAAGCGCCCGCGCGGCCACTTCTTTGCCGGTGCCGTTCTCGCCCAATATGAGCACGTTGGCGTCGGTGCCGGCCACTTTCTCAATCGTCTGGTACACCCGCTGCATGGCCGGCGACACCCCGATGAACTCGCCGTAATGGTAGGCGGTGTTTTGCTGCACCGCCGCCTCGGCTGTCCGTACCTCCTCGCTGCTTTTCTTCCGGCACGCCGATTTCAGGATTGCCACCAGCTTCTCGTTCTGCCAGGGCTTCAGCACAAAATCCGCCGCCCCTTCCTTCAGCGCGCGCACCGCCAGCTCGATGTCCCCGTAGGCCGTCATCAGAATCACGCTCGTGGCAGGTGAAATCTGCCGAATCTGCTTCAGCCAGTGCAACCCTTCCTTGCTGGACGTGGCCCCGGTGCTGTAGTTCATATCCAGCAGCACCACGTCCACTACCCGCTCCTGCAGCAGCGTGGGTATCTGATAGGGGTCTGAGGTGGTTTGGACAGCGGTAAAATGCTGCTTCAGCAACAACCTGCCCGCCGTCAGGATATCTTCCTGGTCGTCTACTACCAGTATGTTGCAGGGAATTTTAGTCATAGTTGCGTGCGCATATACAGGAGTTTGTCTTGTAAAAATACGTTTTTATATGGCTTTTGCCATGCCTGTGCCTAAGAATACGATCCTTAGCACAATTCTCCTGATGGGGGCGAGGCACTTGTTCCAGGGGTTGTTCGGATGCAGACACTCAGGTGTTCGGAAGCGGACACTAAAGACATAGGCATTTTTATATGAATACACATAAATATCTGATATACAATAACATAATAAACATGGCATACTTATTGGCAAATGCAAAACAGACAGTACGATAAATTCCATACGACCTAACACATACCTCTGAAATGGACCGAGTAATTGAGAAGAAAACGAACACGCCGAAACGAATTGCTCTTATAGCAGGCGCTGCAGCTGTGCTTGTGCTGATCATCTATAACCTGCTTTTCGCAGAGCATACCTCCAAGCTGAACGTGGACAGTGAGCGCGTGACACTCGGGAGCGTGAAGGAAGGCGTTTTTCAGGAGTTCATTGCCATTGACGGCTCTGTGGAACCGCTCAAAACATTTTACCTCGACATTGCAGAAGGCGGACGTGTGGAGCAGATCTATACCGAGGACGGACAAACCGTGGAGGTCGGTGACACCATTCTGAAACTTTCGAACACGACCCTGCAAATTGACTTCATGACGCGCGAGTCGCAGCTATATGACCTGATGAACGAGCGCCAGAACTCAGAGATCACGATGAAGCAGGACCTGATCCGGAAGGAGAACGAGCTGGCGGAGATTGAATACAACCTGGCCCAGGCCAAGCGCAGCTACGATCGGAACAAGATGCTGATCGCTGAGAAGGTGATCCCGCAGGAGGAATTCCAGGCGTCACAGGATGAGTTTAACTACCTGACCAAGCGCAAAACCCTGGCGGAGCGCTCTGTGAAGCAGGATGCCCAGTTGATGAACGACCGCCTGCGCCAGCTGGACCTCTCCATCTCCCGCATGAGCGCCAACATCGACATGGCCCGCAACACCCTCGACAATTTATATATAACCGCCCCGATAGCCGGGCAGCTCTCCACGCTGAAGGCGGAGGTAGGCGAGTCGAAGGGGGCGGGCGAGAACATTGGCCAGGTCGATAACCTGAGCGGCTATAAGGTTTCTGCCAACATCGACCAGCATTATATCTCCCGGGTATATGAGGGCCTCACCGGCACTTTCGACTTCAACGGCAAGACCCACGAAGTGAAGATCGCCAAGGTGTTCCCGGAGGTGCAGAACAACACTTTTAAAGTGGATATGGAGTTTGCCGGCGCCGCGCCGGAAGGCATCCGCCGCGGCCAGACGCTGCAGCTGAAGCTGAACCTGAACGATGGCGGCAAGGCGGTGCTGGTGCCTCGTGGCGGCTTCTACCAGAGCACGGGCGGCAACTGGGTGTTTGTGGTGGATGAGTCCGGTAACTATGCCACGAAGCGCAACATTAAATTGGGCCGCCAGAACCCGAACCATTACGAAGTGCTGGACGGCCTGCAGCCCGGCGAAAAAGTAGTGCTCTCGTCCTACGACAGCTACGGCGACATCGACAGGCTGGAGTTGAAGTAATTGCTGGTTTTTAGTTGCTGATTGTTAAATGATTGAATGGTTGAATGGCTACATGTTTGAAATATTTTAGTATGAAGCTATATATAAACAACCTCATCAGCCTATACCTTAAATAGCTAATTAAATAAATAAAGCAACTGAGAAACAACCATTTCAAAATTAAGTCCTTCAACAATTGACAATCAACAACCAACAATCAGCCACCATTAGTACAAAATAAAACTACAAAGAACTCTCACATCACAAAGACAAAAACATGAACAAGGAAGATTTGATTATCGAAACGCAGAACCTGCAGAAGAAATACGTAACGGACACGGTGGAGACCACCGCCCTCGCCGGTGTTGACCTGAAAATTGCCAAGGGCGAGTTTGTGGCCATCATGGGCCCGTCTGGCTGCGGCAAGTCCACGCTGCTCAACATCCTGGGCATGCTCGACAGCCCTTCGTCCGGTAGCTTCAACTTCCTGGGCCAGGACATCAGCAACGCAACCGAGCGGCAACGCGCCAAGCTGCGCAAGGAGAACCTGGGTTTCGTGTTCCAGAGCTTCAACCTGATCGACGAGCTGACCGTGTCGGAGAACATTGGCTTGCCGCTTGCTTACCTGGGGGTTTCGAAAGACGAGACGAACAAGCGCGTGCAGGCGGCCATGGAGCGCATGGGCATCGCGCACCGCCGCAACCACTTCCCGCAGCAACTGTCGGGCGGCCAGCAGCAGCGGGTAGCCATTGCCCGCGCCACGGTCTCCAACCCCAGCCTGATCCTGGCCGATGAACCGACCGGTAACCTCGACTCGGTGCATGGCCGGGAGGTGATGGCGCTGTTGTCGGAGTTGAACGAGGCCGGCACCACCGTTGTGATGGTGACGCACTCGCCTTCCGACGCCGAGTACGCCCACCGCATTGTGAACCTGTTCGATGGCCAGATTGTGACGGAAAACCTGAACGTGAAGCGCCACGCAGCCGAGTTGCTGTAGGCGATTTATATAGAAGAAACGTTGTTTGTAATAGCAGTGTAGGCGTGGACGGCTGTTGACGCCTACCTTTACAAACCTCTCTTTTGCTGCGCCTGTAGAGCCAGCGTCTCAGGCCGCGTGAAGCATGCCTTGATCACCCAACGGCTTCATTCCCGAAGAGAAAACGGCATATAGGATGCTCTGAATTTTTAGAGCCAGGTTTATGATCATCTAAAACAACTTCCTCTGCCCGTGCCCCAAAATGGCGCTGCCATGGTGCTCGCCTGTGAATACCCTTGCTGATTCCTGAAGCCTCTTATATACACCGATATGCTGTACAACTACCTGAAGATCGCGTTCCGCAACTTTGCCCGCAACAAAGTCTACTCGGCCATCAACATTGGCGGGCTGGCCATCGGGGTGGCGTCCTGTGTTCTGATCTTTCTGTACGTGCAGGATGAGTTGAGTTATGAAAGCCATTTTACAAAGGCAGACCGCATTGTGCGCCTGGCCGGCGAGATAAAGTTTGAGAGCCAGGAGCCGAATAAGTTTGCCCTCTCGCCTGCTGCCCTGGAGCCTGCCCTGCGCCGGGAGTTCCCGGAAATAGACAACGTGACGCAGTTGCTGCCCGCCCGCACCCAGACGGTGTGGTACGAGGAGAAAAGCTTCAACGAGAAAGACATGGTCTTTGCCGACAGTTCCTTGTTTCAGGTGTTTGATTATGAACTCCTGGCCGGCGACCCTAACACCGTACTGGACGAACCGCTGACGATGGTGGTAAGCGAGGATATGGCCGAAAAATATTTCGGGGAGGTGGAGAACGCGCCGGGCGAGTTGTTGAAAGTCGGCAATGTATCTTACAATGTGACCGGTGTTTACCGCGACCCGAAGCATTCCCACATCAAGGCAAGCGCCTTTATTTCGCGGAGCGCCTACGATGCCTCCCTGGATGCGGACACCCGCACCAACCAGTGGTTTGCCCTGAACCGGTATACCTACGCCCTGCTGCAAAACCCCGAGCAGTTACCCGCCTTCAAAGAAAAATTGGACGCCTTCACCGCCAGCACTGTTACACCCTGGATAAAGGAGAATGAGCTGAACGCAACTATGAAGTTTGTGCTGCAGCCGCTCAAATCCATTCACTTCGACACAGAGTATGGCGCCGACATTAGCCCTGCCGGGAACATCTCCTACGTGTACATCTTTGCGGCCGTGGCTGTCTTTATCCTGCTCATCGCCTGCATCAACTATATGAATCTGGCCACCGCCCGCTCGGCCAGGCGCGCCAAAGAAGTGGGCCTGCGCAAAGTGGTGGGCGCCTACCGCAGCCAGATCATCCGCCAGTTCATAGGCGAGTCGGTGCTGATAACGCTGATTGCCGTGGTGCTGGCGCTTGGCATCGTGCAGATGCTGATCCCGACATTCAATGCGCTGACAGACAAAAACTTCGCTTCCAGCTTCCTTTTCCAGTGGGAGTTTCTGCTGGTGGTGCTGGCTATTGTGGTGTTTGTGGGGGTGGTGGCAGGCAGCTACCCGGCCTTCTTCCTCTCCGGTTTCAAGCCCATCGATGTGCTGAAGTCAGATAAAGCCCCGAAGAGCGGCAGCGTGTCGCTGCGGAGGGGGCTGGTGGTGGCGCAGTTCACCATTTCGCTCATCCTGATCATCGGCACCATTGTGGTGTTCACGCAGATGCATTACTTGCGCAGCCAGGATCTGGGCTTCAACAAAGAGCAGGTGATGGTTATCGACATCCCTAACAACGACTCAACTCTGGTGCAGCGCCTCCCGACTTTAAAGCACCAGCTCCTGCGCAACCCGAATGTGGAGTTGGTTTCGAACACTAACGATATACCGGCAGAGTCGTTGTCGAAGCTGATGACACTGTCTGAGGTAGACGATAAAATGGTGGAGAGGGCCCTGAACGTGATGTTCGTGGACTACGATTTTCTGGATGTGCTGGGCATCGGAATGAAAGAGGGCCGCAACTACAGCCGCGAAATGAAAACGGACCTGAAGGGCGGGCTGATCATCAACGAAGCAGCCGCCAAATGGCTGGGCTGGTCGGAACCGATAGGCAAGCGCATGCAGATGGCTGACTGGGACGCCAAAATCATCGGTGTGGTGAACGACTTCCACGTGAAGTCGCTGCACACGGAGGTGGAGCCGCTGATACTGGCGCTCCGGCCTTCTTCTGCCGGTTACCTGCTGGCGCGCATCAAGCCGCAGGAAATGCCCGCTACCATCAGCTTTGTGGAAAGCGAGTGGCGCAACTTCGACTCCAGGCACCCCATGGAGTATTTTTTCCTGGACGAGCATTTCGACGAGCAGTACCGGGCCGAGGAGAAAATGCTGACGGTGTTCGGCTATTTCGCGGGCCTCACCATCCTGATTGCCTGCCTCGGCCTGTTTGGCCTGGCCTCTTACACCGCAGAGCAACGCACCAAAGAGATAGGCATCCGCAAAGTGCTGGGCTCCTCTACCGGCAGCATTGTCATGCTGCTGTCGAAAGACTTCGCCCTGCTGGTGCTGGTGGCCATCTTGCTGGCAAGCCCGGTTGCCTGGTACGGCATGAGCAGGTGGCTCCAGGATTTCGCTTACCGCGCCGAGCTGAGCTGGTGGGTGTTTGTGGTGGCAGGCGTTTCTGCCATGGCCATTGCACTGCTTACCGTGAGCCTGCAGGCCATGAAGGCGGCGTTCGCAGACCCTGTAAAATCGCTTCGGACGCAATAGCTTTATATAAACAGCTGATTTCACACCTATACAAGACATATGAAAAAGATAACTGTTTTCGGACTCCTCCTCTTCTTCCCATTGCAGGCACTGCTGGCGCAGCAGGAGTTCGTGTTTAAAAAAACCACCTCGGCGAGCGGCGCAAAAAAAGGCACGGTCACGCTGGAAATTCCGGCAGGCGAGCTGCAGGTAAATGCCGACGGGACTTCGCTGATGGACGCGCAGGTGCAGTACACCAAGGCTTCGTGGCTGCCGGTGTTCGCCAGCAACAACAGTAAAACGGAGCCCGAGGTAAGCATCCGGCAAAAGGAGATGTCTGACAACAACGGCAAAGACGTGAAGAACGAGTGGAATATAAACCTGAGCAAAACCACTCCCCTTGATCTATATATAAAAATGGGCGCGGGCAAGTCTACGCTGGACCTGCAGAACAGCCACGTCAACAAACTCACGATGGACGCCGGCGCCGTGGGCTCCGACATAGACCTGCGCGGCAGCAAGGTAAGCGACGTGACCGTGAATGCCGGTGTGGGCGAAGTGAACCTGGACCTGCGGGGCAAATGGGACCACGACGTGGACGTGGACGTGTCCGGCGGCATCGGCGATGTGCGCATCCGGGTGCCTAAAGGCACTGGTGTGCGCGTGAAAAGCAGCGGCCTCGGCAGCAGAAACATGAAAGGGCTGCACCAGGAAGGCAACGCCTACGTGAACGCGGCGCTGGGCAAAAGCAAGCACGTGATTGACATTACGGTGGCAGGCGGGCTGGGCAGTATCAGCGTGCTGCAGGACGAGTAGCCACCGAGAACTGAGACGGGCGCAGAAGTATGGTTTAGAGAAATGACACCATTTATATATTCACTTGAGCGGCAGAGTAGATCGTTTTCATCCTTTCAAACGCTGACATCCCTTAGAAGTGCTTGGTGTTCCTGAAATTTTGATCACTTAGACCAGAGGTGCTTTTCAGGTGGTTTGCAGCCAGACAGCAAAATTTTATCACGGCTGAAGCAACCTTACTGTCTGAAGCATCATCTTTGAAAATAAAGATATAAACTATGAAAAGTACCCCAGCTGTTTTCCTTACCTCGCTCGCAGTCAGTGCCTTCAGCCTGACCATCCCATTGCCAGCTGCAACTACTGTGCTGAATCTTTTCATAGGAGAGGATGTATCGGTGCAGCATATAGCCCAGGCAAACGAAGAGTTACATCCGCGCACTCCTCGGGAGATAGACGGCGCAACCAAAAAGCCCGCTTGCCCTAACAGGAAGCAGAACACCAAAGAAGAAGCAGATTTTAAGGCAGACGTTTCCCGCACTGAGGTCTCCGCCAGTATAAAGCGCATCTTACCTGGCACCTTCCTGAAGAGGCTTTTGCGGGCAACGGACCGAACGCAGCCGCTTCAGTTAGCCTATGCCGCGCCCTTTCGCCTTGCCAGCGGCGGCTTACTGAACAGGAGTGAGGGACTATTCAAACTGGTGGACAGGAGATTCCTGTAAGAGGCAGTACCCAGCGCGGCATTTTCCTGTGGCATCGGCGAGGCGCAGCGGGTAAGTGCCAGGCGACAGGCGGAACATCCTCCATTGGGAGGCTATTTTGCAACTTGCCGCTGACGCCTTGTGGTAGTTTATATATGAATCCCGCCCGTTAGTCGAATAAGCTCCAATCAGATCCCCTGAAAAGCTATCTTCACAGAAAGCAAAAAACCATAGCTGGGGCAAGCCTTGAAAGCAGCCAGCTTTTCAAAGAACCAGCGTACGTTTGCTCCCATATATGATCCGAAGCCTGAATTCCTCTTTCTGCCGACACAGCGCCCTTGGCGTGCAGGACAATTTGTTTGCCGGGCCAGGATGCCGGAGTTCCGGGATTTACGGAAGGCTCATCGGGCTGCTTCTCATCAACTGCTCGGCGGCCAACCTGATTGTACAGACCGAGCAGTCGTTTCCGCAGTATTACCCTGCGTCTCAATTAACAGCCGTCGGCTTTTTGTTTTGGGCGTAGGACCCGCCCCGGCGGATACCTATATATCCCGTAGCCGTAAACAACAGATCAGCCGTTTGGCTGTTAACGAACCGACTGCATTCCACAAAAAACAAGACATGACGTTAAAAAAGACATTTCTGCTGCTTGGCCTGGTACTGAACCTTACAATCTCCGGCTACGCCAGCCAGCAGGACAGCACTGCAGCGCGATACGACTTTACCATCGACCTGACACGGGTGAAAGACGACAAGGTGCAGGTCACGCTGCAGGCGCCGCCCATCAGCAAGAGCGAGATTATATACATAATGCCCAAGATTGTGCCGGGTACCTACTCCGTCTCTGACTTCGGTAAGTTTATATCTGATTTCGCTGCCTACGACGCCAAAGGCAAAGCGCTTGCTGTGCAGCAACTGGACGCCAACCGCTGGAAGATCAGCAACGCGCAGTCGCTCGCAAGGATCACCTACTGGGTGGATGACACCTTTGATGCGGCCAAGCGCGAGGATGTGCTGTTCGAGCCGGGCGGCACCAACATAGAGGCAGACAAGAATTTCCTGCTGAACACCTTCGGCTTTGTCGGCTATTTTGAAGACATGAAGCAAGTGCCCTACGCGCTGAACATCACCAAGCCACCGGGCTTCTACGGCTCTACCGCCCTGCAGGCCGTCGCCTCCACCGACTCCTCTGACTGCTACCTCGTGCCCAACTATATGGACCTGGCCGATTCGCCGCTGATGTACAACCGCCCCGATACCACCGTGCTGGAGATGGGCGAAACAGAAGTGCTGGTGTCGGTGTACTCCCCTTCGGGCAATGTGACCTCCGGGCCTGTCGCGGCCACGGTGAAAAGCATACTGGAGGCGCAGCGCAGCTACTTGGGTGGCACCCTGCCCGTTGAGAAATACGCCTTTATCATCTATGTGCCGGAACGCGTGGGCAAGTCAGGCTCCTACGGTGCGCTGGAGCACTCCTACTCTTCTGTCTACTTTCTCCCGGAAATGCCGGAGGAGCAGTTCAGCAGCACCATCCGGGACGTGGCCGCGCACGAGTTTTTCCATATCGTAACGCCGCTGAGCATCCATTCCGAGGAAATCGGCAACTTTGATTATATCAACCCGAAGATGTCGCGGCACCTGTGGCTGTATGAGGGCGTCACCGAGTATTTCGCCTCGCATGTGCAGGTCTTCGAAGGGCTGTACGACCTGGAAGCGTTCCTTGATAAAGTGCGGGAGTATATCCTCACCTCAAAAGTATATTACAACGACACGCTGCCTTTTACAGAGATGAGCGCCGAGGTGCTGACAAAGTACGAGGATGAGTATCCCAATGTATACCAGAAAGGCGCGCTGATCGGGCTGGTGCTGGATGTGACGCTCAGGGACCTCTCGGACGGCAAGTATGGCCTGCGCGACCTGATGCTGGACCTCTCCAAAACCTATGGCAAGGATAACGCCTTCAAAGACGGGGAGCTTTTCGACAAAATCGCGGAGCTTACCTACCCCGAGGTGCGGGAGTTTTTCGCAAAGCACGTGGAAGGCCCGGAGCCGCTGCCGCTGGAAGAGACGTTCCGGAAAGTGGGCATCCGGTATGAGCCGGTGGCCACAGCGCAGGTAATCTCTTACGGCGGTTTCATTCCAGGCTTTGACCAGGAGGCCGGGAAAATCACCGTGGCCGAAACCGAGGACATGGATGCCTTCGGAAGGAAAATGGGCTTTCAGGTTGATGACCAGTTGCTGGAGTTGAACGGCACGGACATTACGCCCCAGAACATCCGGGAGGTGATCGGGGACCAATTGCAGCAGTTGGAGCCGGGCGAGAAAATAACTATCACGGTGGGCCGCATGAATGGCAAAGGCAAGCTAAAGAAGAAGAAGCTGAAAGGCAGGGCCACCGCCGTGGAGCGCCAGCAAATGCACGTGCTGGAGCCCGACCCGAACGCAACGCCGGAGCAGAAAGCGCTGCGTGCCGCCTGGCTGAATGATGAGAAATAAGTTAATTGCTTATTGTTAATTGTTGATATGCTACACGTCTTTATGGTTGTTCCTCTTTTAAACTCACAGATAACACCGCATCCATATATAGAGAATAAATCAAAACCATGAAGTGCCGAAATAGCGCAGGCATATAAGGCAACTATATATGTCTACAGCCTAATAATTAAAAAAATTAGCCTTACGTGTTTCCGATAGATTATTTTAACAATCAACAAGAAGCGATCAGCAACAGCAATTAAACCGCCACTAGTATAAAATAAAACCATGAAAAGATTAACATCTGCAGCCCTGCTGAAAAAGCTGGGAGGGCTGGCCTTTTGCCTCAGTTTAGCATTTGCCGCACAGGCACAGGAATCCCTGACACTCGACCGCAGCCTCGAACTGGCCCGCCAGCACAACGTGACGCTGCGCCAGGCCCGCTACAGCAGCACCAAGGCAGACATTAACCTGCGTCGAAACAAGTTTGGCTATTTGCCCGTGCTCACGGCCAACACCGACGTCAGCCGCATAAACGGCCTGACCTTCGATAACGTGTCGGGGCAGCTGAAGCGGGGCACCACCACCTCCTCTAACCCCTATATGGTGGGCGAGCTGGTGCTTTTCGACGGCCTTTCGAAACTCTACGAACTGAAGCGGGCAAAACAGCAGGCGCAGGCCACCAAATACACGGAGCAGCAGACGGACATCGAGCTGGAAGCAGCGGTCACGGGCTATTTTCTGCAGGCAGTGCTGGACCGGGAGAACGTGACTATTGCCCAGGAGCGCATACAGCTGCTGGAGCAGCAACTGGGTAAGATGGAGAAGCTGGAGCAGGCCGGTGTGCGCACCCAGGACGATATATACCAGCTGAAGGCCCAGCTCGCCACCGAGAAGCTTAACCTGATCACGCACACGAACAGCTACCGCCAGGCCATGCTCGCACTGGGGCAGCAGATGAACGCAGGCAGCAGCACGGACTTTGAGTTAGAGGTGCCCGCCACGCCCGTAGACATCACCGCGGAACTGCCCACGCTGGAGCGCGTCCTGGAGCGGGCAACTAGTTTCTCGCCGCAGCTCAAAGCCTCTGCGGCCACGCTGGAGGCCACCAGGAGCAGCTTAAAAGTAGTGCGCAGCGGTTTTGCCCCCACTCTCAGCCTGCAGGGCATCATCGGCTCTAACTTCTCAAGCAACATCCTCCAGCAAAACCCGGAGACGCAGCAGATGGAGCAGATCCGGTATGTAGACCAGCTGGACCTGAACCAGCAGAAGATCGTGCAGCTGAACCTTCGGATACCTGTGTTCAACGGGCTGAGCAGGCATTTTGAGGCACAGTCGGCGCGGGTGGACCTGCATAACGCCGAGCTGGACTATGCAGCAGCACAAAATGCCCTGCGCCAGACGGTGGAGCAGGCCTACCAGGATGTGCTGGCCGCCCGCGAGAAGTACAACACCGTGACAGCCAACCTGGAGTATACCGAGAAAGCCTTTGAATCAGCGAAGCGGAAGTACGAAGCGGGCACAGTGGACTTTTTCTCCTATATGGAATCCCTCAACAACAAAAACAAGGCGCAGGCGGAGCTGTTACAAAGTAAGTGCGAGTACTATTTCAAACGGCGCATTCTGGAGCTTTACCAGGGTTAGGCACATTTGCCGCTAATCCGCTGTTTCAGAAGCCGCTCCCTTGGGGCGGCTTTTTTTTCTGAACGCACCTGGATTTTAAGACATATGGTAAACCAATTGCAACTTATATGTGTAAAAACTGTACTTTAACAAACTTTTTTAGCTCGATAATGAGTTTCGTAAATTTACAGCCAAGCACCTTTAACCACCGGCCCTGATGCGGTTTTTTCACCTTTCGCTCACCTGCATGCTTCTGTTTCTTTCTGCACACTGCTTCGCCCAGAAAGCCGTGGTGCGGGGAGTTGTGCGGGGAACCACTGACGGGGAGATTCTTATAGGAGCCACGGTAGCCGTTCCGGCGCTGAACCTGGGCACCATCACGAACGAAAATGGCTCTTACACCCTCACCCTGCCTGCTGGCGAACATGAGGTGCATGCTTCCTACCTTGGCTACGCCAGCCATACCCGGCAGGTGCGTATAACGGACACAGAACAGCAGCAGCGCCTGAACTTTTCGCTGGAGCCCACCAACACAGAGCTGAGAGAGGTGCAGGTAGAGACCAATACGCTCCGCCAGAAGCTCAACGATACCCGCATGAGCGTAGAGCGCCTCACTGCGCGCGAGGCAAAGCTGCTACCCGCCCTCTTCGGGGAGGTGGACCTGGTGAAAGTGCTGCAGCTGAAGCCCGGCGTCCAATCCGGTGGGGAAGGCACCTCGGGCCTGTATGTGCGTGGCGGCGGACCTGACCAGAACCTGGTGCTGTTAGATGACGCTGTTATATATAACCCCTCCCACCTCTTCGGCTTTTTCAGCGTGTTTAACCCGGACGCAGTGGAAAGCGTGGAACTGTACAAGGGCGGTTTTCCGGCCCAGTACGGGGGCAGGCTCTCTTCGGTAATGGAGGTGAAGCTGAACGATGGGAATAACCAGGGCGTACGGGCAAACGGCGGCCTAGGCCTCATCGCCTCGCGCCTGACGGTAGACGGCCCCATCATCAAAGACAAGCTCCGTTTCGTCGTATCCGGCCGCCGCACCTATGCCGACATTTTCACGCGCCAGATAAACCGCCTCAGCGAAGGCAAGGAAGACTACAGCCCCATCCCGGACTACTACTTCTATGACCTCAACGCAAAACTCACTTATAAACTCGGGCGGAACGATGAACTGAGCCTTAGCGGGTACTACGGGCGCGACTTCTTCGGGTTTAACGACGATGACTTCAAGTTTGGCTTTGACTGGGGCAACACCATGGGCACCCTGCGCTGGCGCCATAAGTTTAACAACAGCCTGTACGCCACCTCCTCCGTTCAAACCACCCGCTACCAATACAGCATCAAAAATGAGATCGATGTGTTTAATCTGAGCCTCACTTCCGCAGTCCGGGACTACACTTTTAAAACAGACTTCGACTTGTTTCTGAAGGGCGGGCACAGCGTTAAGTTCGGGGCCATGGCCACCCACCACCATTTCACGGTCGGCCGCCTTAGTTTCCAGGCCTCGGACAGCACCCTTAACTTAGGGGCTGGCACTACCTATAGCGGCGTGGAGTTTGGCGCCTACGCCTCCGACGATTACCAGGTAAACGCCAGACTGTCGGTTAATTATGGCTTGCGCCTGTCAGGCTTCCGCAGCGACACCACCTATATAGCCTTTGAGCCGCGTACCGCCGTCAAGTACAACCTCAACGAAAGCACCTCCGTCAAGGCCAGCTTCGCCAGCATGAAGCAGTACATCCACCTGGTTTCTAACTCGGGCGCGTCGCTTCCCACCGACGTCTGGTACCCCTCTACCGCAGGGGTAGCCCCACAGCGCTCGCAACAGGTGGCGGCCGGGTTCAGCAAGTTATTCGGCCGGGGCCGGTACCTGCTCACAAACGAGGTCTACTATAAATGGATGCGCAACCAGCTGGACTTCAGGGACGGAGCTAACCTGTTTGTGAACGACAGCCTGCAGAAAGAATTCCTGTTCGGCCTGGGGCGCAGCTACGGCAACGAGATTTACCTGGAGAAGATAAAGGGCAAGACGACGGGCTGGGTGGGCTACACCCTCTCTTGGACTTACCGCAAGTTTGACGGGAGCAACGACCTCGACGACATCAACGACGGCAATTGGTTCCCGACCCGCTACGACCGCCGCCACGACCTGAGCCTGGTGCTGCTGCACCAGCTGAACAAGCGCCTGAGCCTGACGGGGAGCTTTGTTTTCAGTTCCGGTAACCCTTACTCCATACCGGTTGCCCGCATGGCCTTTCAGGATGTGGAGGGCAAGGGCACTTCCATTGTGCCGATATACGAAGACCGCAACTCCTACAGGCTCAGCTCTTACCACCGCCTCGACCTGAGTGCTGTGCTGAAACTAAGGCCAAAGCGTGGTGAGGCCGACCTGACTTTCAGCGTATATAATGCCTACAACCGGCGCAACCCCTACTTTGTGTATTTCGACCAGGTAAAAGACAAGGAAAGGCGGGACGTGGTGCGTTTCCAGGCAAAGCAGGTGTCGCTGTTCCCCATCATACCCTCTGTTACCTATAATTTCAAATTCTGATGAACCCAAAGCACCTGCTTTACGCGCTGCTGCCGCTTGCGGCCCTCCTCTATGGCTGCGACTTAAACAAGGATATAGACGTTGCCTTGCCGGCGCATGAACCCGTGCTGATTGTGGAGGGTTACCTTGTGCCGGGCGAGCCCTACCGCATTGCGGTGCACGAGAGCTCCGGTTACTTCGACCCTCCTACAGCCCCGCTCGTGCCGGACGCAAAGGCCTATATTACCCACAACGGGCGCCGCATTGAGTTAGAGTACAAGCCGAAGCTGGACGAGCAGGCTAATTTTATATATACCCACAGTGCCTCGGAGGTGATGGAAGGAAAGCCCGGAGACGTGTATAGCCTGGAGGTTTCGGACGACAAGGGCCGCAGGATCACAGGCATCACCACCATACTGCCTGCTGTGCCCATCGATACCATCGAATGGCGCTTTGATGAGGATGACGAAGAGGCGCTGTTGCTCACATCTTTCTACGACGATGGCAGCACCAGCAATTACTATCGCTATATGACCAACCGCGACAGCCTGAACAACGGCACGGAGCAGGATATCAAAACCTCTGACAACCTGACCAACGGCACGCGCGTCTCCTTTGGGTCTACTTACTTCTATGATCCGGGTGACACGGTGATCGTTACGCTGTATAACATGGAGAAACAGTATTATGATTTCCTGGTCTCCACCTCCAACGCGAAGGACGCCAACGGGAACCCCTTCGCGCAGCCATCAAAAATCAGGTCGTCTGTGCAGGGTGGCATGGGTATCTTCACAAATCTCGCGTTCGACCGAAAGGTTGTCATTATCAAATAACAATATGAAAAACCTCGCGTCGTGCGCAGCTCCCGCGAGTCAGGATTGTAGCTTCGGACGCTCGCGGGAGCTACGCACGACGCGGGGTCTGCAGGATACATCCTTACGCTTGACTTATATATGGCCGCAGCAATTTCCTGCGTCAAATCCGCTTGATCAGCTCCCGGATGAGCAGGGTCATGCGGGGTTCGGCTAAGGCGGCGGCTTTCAGAATGTCTGACAGCGCCACCTTTTTAATTCTATCGGGGGTACACATATCCGTGATCACGGAAATGGCAAACACCGGCATGTCCATATGCCGCGCCGCAATCACCTCCGGCACGGTAGACATGCCGACCGCGTCAGCCCCGATCGTGCGCAGGTACCGGTACTCCGCTTTTGTCTCCAGCATCGGCCCCGGCACGCTCACATACACGCCCTCCTGCAGCAAGATGCCGTTGTCTTCGGCCACCACCATGGCCTCCCGCACCAGGTGCTCATCATAAACCTCGCTCATGTCCGGGAAGCGCGGGCCCAGTTCATCCAGGTTCTGCCCGATCAGCGGGTTGGTGGGCAGCAGGTTAATATGGTCTGTCAGCACCATCAGGTCGCTAGTGCTGAAACTTGGGTTTAGGCCTCCTGCTGCATTCGAAACAATCAGTTGCCGTACGCCCAGCAGTTTCATCACGCGCACCGGGAACACCACCTGCTCCATGGTATAGCCCTCGTAATAGTGGAAGCGCCCCTGCATGACCACCACCTTCCGGCCAGCCAGCAGCCCCAGGATCAGCTTGCCAGAATGGCTCTCTACCGTAGAAACCGGGAAGTGCGGGATATCGGCATAGGACAAGGCATACTGTACCTCCACATCCTTCACCAGCGCTCCTAAGCCCGTGCCCAGTATGATTCCGAATTCAGGCACAAAGCCGCCTGTGTTTTCTTGTATATAGGTAGTGGTGGCGTGTAACTGCTGCATCATATATGATTTTATAATAAAAAATGCTGAACAAGTGAACCCTAAAGCGACGAAGTTAGATGGACTTAGGTCCTGTAACCGGCATCCAAACGTTTGAGGCGCGGCCAAAATTGCAAAAAATAGCGCTGACTTAAAATTAAAAAACCGCTCCCGGGCATCATGCCTGGGAGCGGTTTTACAGCTTCTGTTGTTTTACTGAACTGGTTGAATGAAATGCTTATGCAAATCCGGTTTCCCGGCATGCAATAATCTATAAATTGATTACTCCACGCTCAGGTCGTAAGGCATACGGGCCTGTATCCCGTGCAGGTTGCTCACCTTTTTGTACAGCTTATAGTACGGGTACAGCTCGCCAAGCTCCAACTTGATCGACTGCTCCTTTGCCTGCGCCCCAAAGCTGCTGAATATCTCATCGAAGAATGACTTGCGGGCGGGCAGTGGTTTCAGGCGGTAATCATCCTCTACATTGGCTTTTTTAGCGGCAATGGCGATGGCTTCCTCCAGGCCGCCGTAAACGTCCACCAGGTTGCGCTGCTTCGCCTCGATGCCAGACCAGACGCGGCCGGATGCGTACTCTTTCAACTTGTCCTGGGTCATGTTCCGGCCCTTGGCTGCCTTGCTGGTGAAAGTCTCGTATATCTGGTCGATCTGCGTCTGCACGATCTCCTGCTCCTGCGCCGTCATGGGGCGGGTAATCGTCGGGGTGTCAGAGAACTTACCCGTGTTCACGTGGTCCACGGTGATGCCCATTTTGTCATTCAGAAAGCCCTGCATGTTCGGGATAACGCCGAACACTCCGATGCTGCCGGTAATCGTGTTGGGATGCGCCACGATGGTATCGCAGCCCATGGCGATATAATACCCGCCTGAGGCAGCCACATCAGACATAGAGGCAATGACCGGCTTCTTTTCTTTGGTAAGCTGCACCTCGCGCCAGATAACGTCCGATGCCAGGGCGCTGCCGCCCGGGGAGCTGATGCGTAGGACCACCGCCTTCACGTTCTCGTCCAGGCGGGCGTTGCGCAGCGCATCGGCAAAACGGCGGCTACCGATATTGCCTTCGTCGCCTTCCCCGTCCACGATGTCGCCCTCGGCATATATCACGGCGATGCGGTTCTTGGATGTGCTTACCTTGATGTTATCTTTTACTTTTTTGTACTTATCGAGCTGCACCAGCTCTATTTTATCTTCGTCTTCGATGCCGGTTTTCTCTTTCATGAAGCTGATCGCCTGGTCGAAGTACCCGATATCGGTTATCAGCTTGTACTTCCGGGCGTCCTCCGGGTCGCGCACCAGCAGGTTGTCCTGCACGTTCTTCAGCTCTGCCATCTCCACACCGCGTGATTTGGCGATCTGCTCCAGTTGGTAATTGTTGATGGAGTTCAGGAAGGAGTTCAGCTGCTCCCGGTTCGCGTCGCTGGCCTTCTCTAAGAAGAAAGGCTCCACGGCGCTTTTGTACGTACCCACTTTGAAGATCTGGGCCTCAATGTCCAGCTTGTCCAGCAGGCGCTTGAAGAAATACATTTCGGAGCTCATGCCGTTAAACTCCACAGTCCCCATGGGGTTGAGGTAGATTTTGTCGGACACGGACGCTACATAATACGCCTTCTCGGTCGCCAGGTCGGTGTAGGACACGACGAACTTGCCGGACTTCTTGAACTCGATCAGCTCGTTCCGGATCTCCTCCAGTTTCGCCATGCCGGCATCCACAAAGGTCATATTCAGGAAAATACCCTCGATGTTATCGTCCGTCTTCGCGCGCCGGATAGCTGCTTTTATCTGGTCCAGCCCATCGGTGCTGGCGAAAGCGCCGAACGAGAAGCCAAGCTCAGCCAGGGGGTTATCAGGGTCGCGCTCCGAGATGGGTTTGTCCAGCTTCAGTTCCAGCACAGAGCCTTCGGCCACGGTTACTTCATCAGCGGAGGCCGAGCTGGCGGCAATACCGAGTAAAATCAGGAAACTGATAAAAAAGAATATGAACAGGCCTACTATCGTGCCCAGCACATATTTCAGAAAACTTAGCATGTTGTATATGGGTTAATTATTTGTACGGTTTTTAAGACGGAATGCAGTGCGTCTCCATAGCAATATACAAAAATAAGGCAATTTGTTCAGCCGAATCACACCTTCTCGACCAACCCTCCCTTTTTATAGACAAACGTGGGAAAGTTAAAAATTTAAAAATTTAGAGAGTTAGAGAGGTTAGTACCTGATACGTACACGGCTTATATATAAACTGCGCCCTTCCCTCACACTTCAAATCAACACGCTTACAGCTTTCTAACTTTTCAACTTTCTAACTCTATAACTCTTTAACTTCTAATACCCATACTTCTTCCCCCACTGCGCCTGCAGCTGCTTGCGCATCTCGTTCTCGCGGCCGTTCTGGCCGGGCTGGTAAAAGGCGGTGCTGCTGAGCTCTTGCGGCATAAACTCCTGCTGCACGAAATTGCCTTCGTAGTCGTGGGCGTATTTGTAGTTGTTGCCGTAGCCGATCTCCTTCATCAGCTTGGTGGGCGCGTTGCGGATGTGCAGCGGCACCGGCAGGTTGCCCGTTTGCTGCACCAGCGCCCGCGCCTGCTTGATGGCCTTGTAGGAGGCATTGCTCTTGGGCGAGGTGGCCAGGTAAACGGTGCATTGCGACAGGATGATTTCCGCCTCGGGATAGCCGATCATCTGCACCGCCTGGAAGCAGGACGTGGCCATGAGCAGCGCGTTGGAGTTGGCCAGCCCAATGTCCTCGGAGGCAGCGATGAGCAGGCGGCGGGCAATGAACTTGGGGTCTTCGCCGCCCTCGATCATGCGGGCCAGCCAGTACACGGCCGCGTTCGGGTCAGAGCCCCGGATGGACTTTATGTAGGCCGACACCAGGTCGTAGTGCATCTCCCCCGATTTGTCGTACATGACGATGTTTTGCTGCGCCACCTGCTTCACCAGTTCGTTTGTCAGCACCACCTCATCGCCTGCCTGGGCTTCGGCCACGATCTCGAGCAGGTTCAGCAGCTTACGCGCATCGCCCCCGGAGATGGTCAGCAGCGCCTCGTACTCCTCAATCCGCACGTTGCGGTGCCGGATCCACTCGTCCTGCTCCAGCGCCTTGTCCACCAGTTCGACCAGTTCGTCCTTTGTTAAATGCTTGAGTATATATACCTGGCAGCGCGAGAGCAAAGCAGAGATCACCTCAAACGAGGGGTTCTCGGTGGTGGCACCCACCAGCGTAACCGTTCCTTTCTCCACGGCACCCAGCAGCGCGTCCTGCTGCGACTTGTTGAAGCGGTGAATCTCGTCAATGAACAGCACCGTGCCCTGCCGCTTCCGGGCCTGCTCAATCACCTCGCGGATGTCTTTCACGCCGGAGTTGATAGCACTCAGGGCTACAAACGGCACCTTCATCTGGTTGGCAATGATGTTGGCCAATGTAGTTTTGCCCACGCCGGGCGGGCCCCACAAAATCATGCTCGGGATCACGCCGCCCTCTATATAGCGGCGCAGGATGCCGCTGGGGCCAACAAGGTGCTTCTGGCCGTAGTACTGGTCCAGGTTATGGGGGCGCATGCGCTCGGCAAGCGGTATGTTCGGATGGTTCATCGGCTGTCTAAAACTCCGGGTTCGGTGAAAGACAAAGCTACGGATTTGAAGGCAAAGAGGTAAGGGATGAGGGCCTCTTGTTTCAAGAGGAGATGCTGTGCCTCGTCAGTAAGTCGGTGCCAAGGCATTACTGATCAGCCCAAGCTGCATAGCAAGCACACCAAAAATTCAAAATGTAAACTGAAAGTATGCGCTATTTATCCTTATCTTACCTCTGATATCACCTATATAATGAAGCTAGATGTTACATAAACCCGCCCTGACGCTGGCGCTCTGTTTGAGCATCAGCCTTTCCTTTGCCCAAAAGCCCGCCAAATCCGTTTTACAGGAGGCCAAACCCGGGAAATCGGGCATAAGCGCAGAGCGCCTGCAACGCCTGGACCGGGTACTGCAGGAATATGTGGACAAGAATTATATACCGGGCGCCGTGGCGCTGATTGCCCGTGACGGCAAGATTGTTTATTATAAAAGCGTGGGGTACAGCGACGCTGAAGCAAAGAACAAGCTTGATCGCGACGACATTTTCCGGATCGCGTCCCAGACCAAGGCCATCACTAGCGTAGGGGTGATGATGCTGTTTGAGGAGGGAAAGTTTCTGCTCGATGACCCCATTTCGAAATACCTCCCGGCCTTCCGGGACATGAAAGTGCTGGACACGTTCAACAAGGAGGACACCACATTTACTTCGGTGCCGGCCAAACGGCAGATCACGATCCGGGACCTGCTCACCCATACCTCCGGCATCAGCTACCCTGGCATCGGGGGCGCCGAGGCAGTGGCCATCTACGCCAAGCACGCTATCCCCAGCGGCATCGGCACCCCGCACGACAAGCTTTCCGATGCCATGGCGGCGTTGGCCAAGGTGCCGCTCGTGCACCAGCCCGGCGAACGATTTACCTATGGCCTGAACACGGATGTACTTGGCCATCTGATAGAAGTAGTTTCCGGGCAACCGCTTGATCAGTTTCTCAGGGCGCGCATCTTTGACCCGCTCGGCATGAATGACACTTGGTTCTACCTGCCTGATGAAAAGGAGAACCGGCTGGTGAAGCTCTACACTGAAGGCGATAACAAAACCCTGAAGCCGACGGCCGCGCAGGGCCGTTTATCGCCTGACTTCCCAAAGGAGGAAGGGTCGTACTATTCCGGGGGAGCAGGCCTGTCCTCCACTATATATGACTACGCAGTGTTTTTGCAGATGCTGCTAAACAAAGGGACGTACAACGGGAAGCGCCTGTTAAGCCCCGCTACAGTGCAGCTCATGACCACTAACCAAATCGGGGAACTGAACATGGGCGATAATAAGTTTGGCTTAGGCTTCGGCATTGCCACGGCAAAAGGCGCCGCCCAGTTACCGGTTTCGGTAGGCACTTACGACTGGGGCGGTATCTTCGGCACCACCTACTGGGTAGACCCGAAAGAAGGGATCGTGGCTTTGCTCTACACCAACAAATTCCCGAACAGCTACGGCGACCTGAGCGACAAATTCAGGGTGCTGGTCTACCAGGCTATTATGGAGAGCCAGCTGTCCAGCAAGTAAATTCCATAGAGCGAAGGGGATATATAAAGCGCAGGAAACGGTGCCAGATCAGGCCCTGTTCCTGCTGTTTATATATCCCCTACTGCTGTGCCTGATATATAGCAACACCGGCGCAGGTTCATTCACATGCTTTCTTTTGATCTGAAAAGAAAACGGATCGCTCGTCCCGGCAACTCCCTCTGATAGGAGAACTTAGCTTTTTGTTTTAGCAGACGGCTCTATATCATTTTCCCGTTCCAGTTGCCGGTCTACCTGCTCGCTGTCCTGCCGCAGGGCGGGTACCTCCATCGGGCTGCGGGAAGGTCGCTCATCCCCAAAAAGGACTCCCCACTGCTTGAAGTTCTCGGCTCGGTCAAATATGATTTTAAGCACGGCGATAATGGGTAACGAGAGGAACATGCCGATCACCCCCGCGATTTCCCCGGCCACGATCACCCCGACGATGGACGCCAGCGCGTTTATCTTCACCTTGGACCCCACGATGCGTGGCATAAGGATATTGTTGTCCAGGAACTGTACCGCCGCGATCACACCCAGCACCGTGACGATGGGCCAGAGCTCTGAAGAGGAGGCCAGCGTGATCAGCACCCCGATAATGTTGCCCAGCAAGGCGCCTACATACGGGATCAGGTTCAGGAAGGCGAATATCACCCCGATCAGCAGCGCGTGCTTGATGCCGATGATCATCAGGATACCACCGAGCAGCACGGTTATATAGCTGATCTGGATCAGAAGCCCAAAAAGGTAGCTTTTGATGATGACTTCCATCTCCCGCATGGCCCCCTCTACCTTCTCGTGGTTTTCCTTGGGGAACCAGAAAAAGACAAAGCGCAGCAGCAGGTTTTTGTAGAAGAGCAGCAGGAAGATATAGATGGGCACCAGGCCCAGGAATACAAAAATGCCCGTGATGGAAAGGGCGGCCCCGCTGAGCATGTTACCGGCATAACTCAGAATCCGGTTGCTCTGCTCGCTTATAAAGCTTGTCTGCTCCTCTGTAGACACCGGTGAGATGTCTTCAATCCAGGCGCTGAGAGCCTTCAGGTGCTGCGTCACGTTCTCCTGTATGACCGGGAAATCGGATACCAGGTTACTGATTTGATAGGAGAAAAACCAGATAATGAGACCCAACACCAATATGAGCACGAACAGGCTGGTGCCAATGGAGAGCGACTCAGGAAAACGCTTTGCCCGGAAAAAACGGTAAATGGGCAGCAGCATGATGCTCAGGAAAAAAGCCATGAGCAACGGGGCCAGGATGCCTTTCCCCAACACGATGAGCCACCCCAAAAAGAACAGCCCCATAATCTCTATTGATCTCCGCACCGTCAGCGGTATTCCTTTTAGCATGATTTGAAGAGTTTAGCATTCATAATGCCCCTGTATACGGCCCAAAAGCAAAAGCACTTACCTTTACGGCATGAATAAACAAGTGCAGGTGCATGGGGCGCTGCTGCTGGTGGCGCTGATCTACGGGAGCAACTATAGCATCGCCAAGGAAGTAATGCCTTTTTATGTAGGGCCGTTCGGGTTGATTGTGATTCGGGTGGTGTCGGCGGCGCTGTTTTTCGGTGTGTTTTCAAGGCTGGTCGTGAAGGAGAAAATAGTGGGCCGGGCCGACAACCTGCGGTCCATTGCCTGCGGCGTGACGGGCATCGCCATCAACCAGCTCTGTTTTTTCGGGGGCCTCAACCTGACAGCGCCCATCAACGCGGCGCTGCTGATGGTCATCAGCCCGGTGGCGGTGCTCCTTTTCTCGGCGGTGCTCCTCAAGGAAAGGGTCGGCTGGCGTAAAGTAACCGGCATCGTGACAGCATGCCTGGGCGCCCTGCTTCTCATCAATAATTCCCGTGGAGAGGGCACCCCAGGCAACATCTACGGCGATTTGCTGATTATTCTCAATGCCGTCTCCTTCGGGATGTACCTGGTGCTGGTGAAACCGCTGATGCAGAAATACAAGGCTGTTACCATCGTCAGCCGCATCTTCGCGGTAGGCGCCGTGATTGTGGTGCCATTCGGCTGGCGGCAGCTCCTCGCCCCTGCCTATGGCACCTTCCCCACCTCCATCTGGCTCGCGATCGCGTTTATGGTTTTGGCCGTCACCATCCTGGCCTACCTGCTCAACACGTGGGCCCTGCGCTACGCCAACGCTTCACTGGTCGGGGCCTATATATACCTGCAGCCTGTACTGGCCATCCTGATAGCGATCGGTTTTGGGAAGGATGTCTTCACGCTGCAGAAAGGTCTGTACGCGCTGCTGATCTTTGCCGGGGTCTATATGGTGAGCCGGACACGGCAGCACACGGCAGTCAAAGCAGGGGCTAACAATTGAGATAAAGATGGGAAGCCCTCTATAAGGGGCTTTCCATCTTTAGGATACACTAGCTATTTAGCCAGCACGAGCCTGCTGCGGTATAACTTGTTATTTACCTCTACCTCGCATACATATATGCCTGCCTGCATACCCACGCCACTTAGCTCAAGCTGGTGTTGACCTATAGGCAATTGCTGTTCCGGCACCTCCCGCACCAGTCGGCCACTCAGGTCAAATATGCGAACCGCTACTGCACTCGACTCAGTCATTTTGAATTGCAAGGTCGCTGAGTCGAAGAAAGGGTTTGGGTATACACTGAACACGCCAATGCCGGAGTCGTCCTCATGCAAGACTTTTAGTTCGTGGCTCTGGCTGGCCAGCAAGTTATCTGGCAAATTGCCCACATAATACGGCCGCATCATCTCGTGATCTTCATGCGACAGGATGTGGCAGTGCCAGACATAATGCCCCTCACGATCAAATGTGGCGATCAGCCTGGTCACTTCTCCGGGTGCGATCGGATAGGTGTCTTTCTTTCCGTCCTGCCCTGGCTCCGGCTTTATAAGCGGCCCAACGAGTTCTATGTTTGCAAGACGTCCTGTATCGTCTACATCGCCCGTGAACTCCTGAGAGTTGAGTACCCTGAAGAAGACCAGGTGCAGGTGAATAGGATGGGCATCGGGGGTGAGGTTATGTATTTCCCATATTTCTGAGCCGTTCAGGGCAGGGTTTTCTGTGATCGGGTCCATAAACTCCATGGCACCGTCCTCCACAGTGCCGAGCATAGGTTTGAGCCTGCCATATTCATCCGTTCCTTCAAACAAGATCAGCTTTCTGACATTGGTGGCAGTCGGTATTTTGGGAAGCGGTTTGTGAAACGATGCCGGTATATGGGTTAGTGGGTATGCTTTATTCAAGGGAACATCAACCTTGAAGGCCATGATCTGTACCGGGCTGTCATCCGAGTCAACAGGATCTCCATCCGGGAATGGCGTACTGGCATCGTTTGTGATAATGATGGTTTTCTTCCACAGGTTTGCACCTGAGAAATCAATCACCACATCCATGCGCTCACCGGGTGAAATTAACAATGCATCATGCTCCACTGGCTTGTTAAGGAAGCCTTGATCAGACCCAATCTGCCATATCTTCACTCCTTCCGTCAGTTTCAGGTTATAAAACCTGGAGTCTGAACCGTTCAGCAGACGGAAGCGATATTGCCGTGGCTCAACATTTAATATGGGCCAGGCTTTGCCATTCACCAGTATCACATCACCAAAAAACTCCGGTAAAACGCTGGGATTAGGTACATCATGCTCCTGTGACGAATGATTTGCTCCTGACATAGCGTTTTCGCCACCCTCTTCAGGGTCAGAGGGATAGAACAATTGGCCGTCAGTGGTGAACATACGATCCTGTATGGCCAACCCTATGTCGTAAAGAGGGTCCGGCAGCTTTTTGCTTTTCCTCAAACCGTTCTCAAAGCCATCAGTCAGCAGGTAAAAGCCTGCCAGGCCTGCGTATACGTTTAGGCGTGTGATACCCAGTGCATGGTCATGGTACCACAGCGTGGCCGCCTCCTGGTCATTGTCATAATGGTAAGGGATGTGCTCGCCTTTAATGAACTGAGGCCCTTTGTTTTGGGCATATGGGGTATACCAGGCGCCGGGCAAGCCGTCGCTCTCTGACTCTGTGTGTCCGCCATGCAGGTGAGTAACAATAGGCACGCCTGGCCCTCCCGGGTCTGCCCAATGAATGGACTTGTCGACCGGTAGTAAATGCGGCAAAGGCGCTCCGGCCTCGTTCACCAGTCTGTTCAGCCATTTCACATTTATAGGCTGGTCTTTTTTGGCGAGAATGGTAGGACCCGGATACTGGCCGTTGTACCCCCATACGGTGGTCAGCACAGGGTTGCCATCTTCGTCTTTCAGCCCCAAGCCAAGGTCCTGCTTAAACTGAGAAATGGTTATAGCAAGAGATTTATTGCCAGCGTTAGTAGCATCAATAACAGAAGGAATTGGTAAAGGATTAACAAACTTAGGTATATCATCAGGTTCTAATAATTCCTGTCCATAGAGAGGTGGTCTTATTAGCAGAAATGCTAACAATAATGCTATTGTATTGCGAATGGTATTGTGGAAAGGATGCTTCATGACTCATAGCTAAAATATATTTACATATGCGAGCAGAAAAAAACAGGAGATGCCTGTTTAAAGAAGAATCATCAAGCTGAAGGTATGTGTAAATTATTAAATATAAAATGACAATAATCATATTATTATGATTATTGTCATTTTATGCAAGTCGCTAATTTTCTTTGGAGAAAGCTGTCTCCGGATTTTTAATCACTGAAAGCTATTAATTATTTCCCTTTAGTCGTATTTAAACAATTTGCTGACGGTTCTTCTGCCGCTTGCATCCTGCAGCGTTACAATATATAAACCTGGCTTTTCGCTTGAAAGATCCAGTTGGGTGGTAACCGCGCCTTTCTCTAACTTAAGCGTCCGGAGCAGAACTCCATCGGCCCTGATCAAAGATAAAACTGCGCTTACGGAAAGTTGTTTATCGAATGATAATGTCGCCCGGTCATTCACCGGGTTAGGGTATAAAGTAAAATCGGCGAGTTCACCTGTTGCCTGCGATAAACCTTTCTTCTGCAACAGGCTTCTACTGGTGGCGTTGCTTAAAAGAGCAGAAGCACCCCCTACTTCCGTCGCACTACCCCCTACAGAAAAATTGTCGTAGATAATGCTTCTTCCTCTTGTGAACCCTCTACCATAAACATGAAAAGTTGTTACAAATTGGATTTCCCTACCCGCATATAAGTCATCATCTGTTCCTGGGTATGGAAATCTTAAACACGTAATAAAGTATCCTCTTTGGTCATTGTAAAGAATGCCCCCGGTAGGATCACAACCGGCAAGGACCTCACCTGTGTTAGCATCTATAATTGAAATGCCTATTCTATTTGGCCCAGAAAAAATAAATCCGTAATTGACATAACCATCCTCGGTAATGGTATAGACGCCTGATGTAATCGTGTACGTATCTGGTTCACTACGACTAATAGGCCTGTCAATTATTGCTTCCCAGTAACCCTCAGAAGCGTTCCATACAAAGTCATCGGAGGTAAACCCACCGTCATCCAAATTGAAATCTTCTGTTACGTTCTCACCCATGCAACTTACAGGTTGGTTATTTATACCATCTACCCAACCACAATCTGGTTGGGCTACAGCTATATGGGAATAGACAATTAAAAGCAGAAAGACGAGCAAAAAAGGATGTTGTTTAAACAACATTTTAATATGAATTAGATTTGTTTTCATCATCTATAGACAAGTTTAAATCGAAGAGAATCAAATAACCAGTTTAGAAGAGGCGACTAAAACAAATCGAAGAAAGTTGCTTTAGTAAGGAGAGTAGAAAAAGTTAAATCTTTACCAATACTATTAAACAGGCAAAGAAAAAATATAATTTTTTATAATTTTAATATACTTATAGTTGGTAAACAAGATTCATATATAGATAAAATACTAATATAGAGGCATTCGGCAAGGGTGAAAGTAATCTTAAACGTAGTCAATAATCAACCCGATGGATTTAGAGATAATAGATTTTATGATAGGTCTTCGTAAAACATGACAGGTTTTATTGTTCCCTCACCTAAGTAATTTTAACTGTGTTTTACCAGCACAACGCCTTTCCCTTTACAACACATTCTCTATCTGTGAGAACTTTAGCCGGGGATAAGTTTATCTTTTGAGCAATTGGCGCCACCACATTAAACAAAGAAAGCCTGCCAGTTTAAAACTGGCAGGCTTTCTTTGTTTAATGTGGTTCAGTATGCTTTATTAGTTTGACCTGGCAAAGCTGTTTCGGCTGCGGTTTTCGCTTCGGGGCGCACCGCTTCGGTTGCCCTGGCTATTGCCGCCTCCGTTTCGCGGCCCGCCGGCTGGCCGGCCGCCACCGCCACCGGAAGGACGTCGGCCACCACCGCCGCCTTTCTTCTGCTGCTTTGCTGCGTTGGCTGCCTCGGCAAAGTCTTTGGCTGTCATCGGGTACGGATGGTTGTCGATGACCGGAACCGACTTAGAGATCAGCTTCTGGATGCTCACCAGGTAAGATGTTTCCTCGCCATCGCAAAAAGACAGGGCAACGCCACTGGCTCCCGCCCTGCCTGTCCGGCCAATGCGGTGCACATAGGTCTCCGGCTCGTTCGGCAACTCATAGTTGATCACATGCGAGAGATCGTCCACATCGATGCCGCGGGCGGCTATATCCGTCGCGACAAGCACACGTGTCTGGCTGTTCTTAAAGTTATTCAGGGCACGCACGCGTGCGTTCTGCGACTTGTTGCCATGAATGGCCTCTGCCTGCACACCGGCCTTGCTTACATCGCGGGCTACACGGTCAGCTCCGTGCTTGGTGCGTGTAAATACCAGGGCGCGGTCGATAGCGCCATCCTTCAGCAGGTGAATGAGCAGGTCTTTTTTATCGCCTTTCTTCACATAGTAAACTGCCTGCTTGATGGTGTGGGCTGTGGAAGAAACCGGGGTAACCTCCACCTGCGCCGGGTTCACCAGAATAGTATCGGCCAGTTTCTTTATTTCCGGTGCCATGGTGGCCGAGAAGAACAGCGTCTGCTTTTTCTCCGGCAGCACTTTCAGCACCTTCTTCACGTCGTTTATGAAACCCATATCCAGCATACGGTCCGCCTCGTCCAGCACGAACATCTCGATCTGGCTCAGGTGCACGTATTTCTGCGCCATCAGGTCGAGTAAGCGGCCTGGTGTGGCCACCAGTATGTCTATTCCGGCACGCAAAGCGTCGGTCTGCGGCCGCTGTGGCACGCCACCAAAAACGACAGTGTGCTTCAGGCCTGTGTGTTTGCCGTAAGACGTCAGGCTATCGGCAATCTGCAGGGCCAGTTCGCGTGTCGGCGTCAGGATAAGCGCCTTTATCTTGCGCGTTCCCCGCTCCTGCTGTCCGCCGTTTTCTGACAGCAACTGCAGGATCGGAATAGAGAAAGCAGCCGTTTTACCTGTTCCCGTCTGGGCGCAGCCCAAAATATCTCTTCTCTGGAGTATGAGCGGTATTGATTTTTCCTGGATAGGCGTTGGGGTGGTATATCCTTCTGTTTTAAGAGCTTTTAGGATTGGCTCAATGAGGTTAAGATTCTCGAATGTCATTAATTGGTTTTTCAAAAGAAACCGCGCAGCACTTTGTGCGCTGCCTTTACGGTGATTGGCCGGAATCTGAAGAAGTGCCTCTGATATGTTTATATAGGCACAAGGGCCATTCCCGACCTGTGTTTCTACCTCAACTCATAAAACGGGGATATAGTTCTATTCAGCTGTTGAAGAACACAAAGGTACACTACTGCTGCGTCACATCCTACTGCTCTTTTTTCAGGCGCAGGAACGGCAAGGGCTTCATTTGCGGCCGCGAGACCACACCCCATAATCGGGTGTAAATCAAAATCATGGTATAACCGCAAAAGGACCACCTTTGATCCCCCTATACCTATATAGGAGATGCAATGGGTGGTCCTTTGCAACAGGTTGCCCCGTCATATATAAATCGCAGCGACAGTCTTAGTACCCTACCGTGAAGCGCTGCCGGATATACTGTGGCTCCTCCAGTTCGTTCAGCACGGCGACGGCAAAATCCTGCCGCGAAATCCTGCTCTCGCCCCGCTCATCAAACACAGGGCTATCGGTATTGTAGCGAAACTTGCCCGTGCGCTCGCCCGGCTCAATGATAATGGCAGGGCTGAGGAAAGTCCAGTCCAGTTCCCGCTCTTCCTGGTACACGTTCAGCGAGTCCCGCTGTGCCGCTGCACCGCCTCTCCAGGCCTCCGGGAACTCTTCGGTGTCCACCAGTTGTATGCCCTGCTCCGGGTCGGCGTACAGGCTACCGGCGCCGCCTACATTCAGTATACGCTTCACGCCTGCCAGTTTTGTGGCCTGCAGCACCTTCTGTGCCACTTCCACGTGCTGGCTGAAATCGGTGCCTGGCTCCCATCCCGGGCTGTAAGACACCACCACGGCATCATGGCCCTTCAGCAATCCGGCCATTCCATCCACGTCCTGCACGTCCCCTTCCTTCACGGTCAGGCTCACGCTCTCTTCTGTTACTTTCTCAGGGTTACGGACAATGGCAGTCACATCATGCCCCCTGCTCAAGGCTTCCTGTGTTATCCGGGAACCGATGTTTCCGCTGGCACCTATAATGGCTATTTTCATATGCTCTGTATGTTTCAGTTGTCTATAATTGCAGTTAGTGCTGTTTATATTTGTGGGTGTTGTTCTTCCGCTCTCGCCTTCCGGGCGATATGCTTTACGATTTTTACGGCATGCTCCCGGGAGTTTTCGATAAACCAGACATGCGTGTCCATGCCGCCGCAGATCACGCCGGCCAGGTAAACATGGGGGAGGTTCGTCTCCATCGTCTCCGGGTCGTGCTGCGGGTAGCATTTCTCGTCATCAGACAGCCGCACCCCGATTTTCTGCAGAAAGCTGAAGTCGGGCTGGTAACCCGTCATGGCCAGCACAAAATCGTTCTCAATCGTGATCTTCCCTTCCGGTGTCTGAATATCCACCTCCCGCTCCCGTATCTCGGTGAGGCTGGAGGAAAAGTAGCATTTAATTGAACCTTCCTTGATGCGGTTCTCAAGGTCGGGCTTGGTCCAGTACTTGATGCTGCCCAGGGTTGGCTGGCGTACCACCAGCGTCACGTCGGCTCCTTTGCGCCAGGTTTCCAGGCCCGCATCCGCCGAGGAGTTGTTGGCTCCGATCACCACCACCTTCTGGCGGAAGTAATAGTGCGGATCGAAGTAATAGTGCCGTACCTTGGGCAGGTCCTCGCCGGGAATGTGGAGCATGTTCGGGAGGCCGTAAAAGCCCACGGCAATAATGACGTGCCGCGCCATATACGTCCCTTTGCTCGTGCTGATGCGGTAGAGTTCACCTTCCTGCTCCAGGTGACGCACCTCCTCAAACAGCTGCACTTTCAACTGCTGCGAATCGGCAACGCGGCGGTAGTATTCCATCGCCTCCATCCGGTTCGGCTTGGGGTGAATGGATACAAAGGGGATGCCGCCTATCTCGAGCCTGTCGGAGGTGGAGAAAAAGGTCATGTTCAGGGGATAGTGATAGATTGAGTTCACGAGGGTGCCCTTGTCTATGATCAGGTAGCTTAGCCCTGCCCGCTGTGCCTCCAGCCCGCAGGCCAGCCCGATGGGGCCTGCGCCGATGATGAAAATGTCGAGTATGTTGTCCAATACAGTTCGCTTTCCTGGTAAGCTTGTAGTCATACGTAGTAGTTATAACACGCAGCGGCGCATCAAGGTTTTATATTCTTACAGGCAGCGCTGCATCACGTACATACCCCTGTATTCCGGTTTCATAGCTTCAAAGTCGAGGCGATAAGTGCCGCACTTCTCAAAGCCGTTCTGCTCGTAAAAGTCCACCGACTTGCTGCTGTCCATGGCCTTCAGCCATATCCTGCGCTTGTTTCGCCGCCTGGCAAAATCCACTGTAAACTCAACCGCCTGCCTGCCCACGCCTTTGCCCGAGGCACTTTTTGTGAGGTAAATCCTTTCCATTTCCAGGCACTCTTCGGCGCTTCCGCCTTCAAAAGCCTTGTCTACGTTCAGCTTCAGGAAACCGGCTAACTCCCCTTTCATGTAAATGAGGAAAAAAGCGGCGTTCGGGTCGGCCAGTTCCGCTTTTAGGGCGGCATCGCTAAAGCACTTCTCAATGTACCACTTGCCGCCATCGTACCAGAGGTAGAGGTAGTGGTCGCCGTAGGCGTTGATGGCGATGTCCTGCAGGGTATGCAAATCTGCCTCGGTGCAGGGAGAAACGGTTACGCTATTCATGATGCAAAGCTACACAGCATTACAGAATTCGTGTATATAACTTGCCAGAAGTTATGTATTGCCCCGGTATCTGCCCGATAACCTAAGCGCTGAAACCAGGCGTTTTAGCATAATTTCAAGCTTGTTAAGAAGCGTAGCTTCTTCTCCCCTAAGCGAAAACCCACTCGCCCTCCCATTCACCGTTAAAACCTGTCTGCCAAGTATTTATATAGCAAACAGTAAAAACAACTGCTTTGAAAGAAACGTAAAAGTATCTAATCCTCAGAACAGACGCCCTATGAAAAACTTACGATTCCCGATAGCTATGTTGCTTTCAATTTTCCTGCTGGTTGGTTGTGCCGGCGGGGATGGCTGGAGTAGAAAAGCCAAAGGCGCGGCCGTTGGCGGGGCCACCGGTGCCGCTGCAGGCGCTGCTGTCGGGGGCACCAGCGGTGCAATTATAGGTGGGGCCGCCGGTACTGCTGCAGGTGGCGCCATAGGCCGTAAAAAAGACAAGAAGAAGGACCGAAAACGGTACGAACGTTACAACGACAGAAAGAATGACGATAGGTAACGCGTGAGATTACACGTTGAAACAGAAGAAGCTGCGCACAACGCAGGAACCTATTGATAAGAACAGCAGCGGCGGAGAGGTTTACTCTCCGCCGCTGCTGTTCTATAGGGTCCCGTTTAAGCCATCACTTCGTTCAGGTTGGGCATTTGCAGCCTGCCGAAGCGGTGCAGCGTGCTCAGGTGCGACCGTACCGCCTGCGCCAGCGTCTCGCTCTCAAGGTAGGGAATGCCGTGCTCTGCGGCTGTTTCTTTCACGATATCGGCAATGTTAGGGTAATGCACGTGGCATATACGCGGGAACAGGTGGTGCTCGATCTGGAAGTTCAAGCCGCCCACATACCACGAGAGAAGCCTGCTTTTGCGCGAAAAGTTCGCCGTGGTGTTCATTTGGTGTATCGCCCAGTCATTCTCAATGATACCGCTTTCACAGGGCAGCGGGTGGCTTGTGCCCTCCACGGTATGTGCCAACTGGAACACAGTAGAGAGGATAATACCGCTTACGAAGTGCATCAGCAGAAAGCCCACGGCAACCTCCCAGATAGGAATGCCAAACAGTAGCGTTGGCGCCACCAGGATCGAAAAGAAATACAGCACCTTAAAGGCCAGTATCTTCGTGAAAGCTATTCTGTTCTGCGCCTTGGAGTTTGCATTCACGCCGCTCCTGATGAAGCGGAAGAACTGCAAGAAATCTTTCAGCAGCACCCAGTACAGCGTCAGCAGCCCATAGAACAAGAACGCGTAGGCCCATTGCAGCTTATGGTAAAACCTCACGTTGGTGTGCGGCGAGAAGCGCATGAATACCATGTCGTCTATATCCTCGTCCATCTCCACCACATTGGTATAAGTATGGTGCAGGATGTTATGCTGCAGTTTCCAGTTGAAGGCAGAGGCACCCAGCAGGTTTACTGAATGCGCCATCAGGTAATTAAGTGTCTTGCTTTTGGAGAAGGCGCCGTGGTTGGCGTCATGCATCACGCTCATGGCAATACCTGAAACCCCTATTCCCATCACGAACCACAACATAAGGCTGGCGCCCAGGTTTGGTGTAAAGGCAAGCAAGAGTACAAATGGCACGATATATAAAAGCAGCAGGACGATGCTCTTTGTCAGTATCTGGGAGTTTCCTGTTTTGGAAAGGTTGTTTTCTGTAAAGTAAGCGTCTACACGCTTGCGTAGCGTTGGGAAAAACAGGCTTTTGTCTTTGTTTACGAATTTTACTTTGCCTTTAAGCTTCATTTAAATATGCTTGATATATTAGAAAAACGGGTTGCCAGCAGAGAAATGAATTCTAAACAGGCACGCCCGGTGTGCAAACCAGCGAAGGGAAGATAAGTTCAGGGATATCTTCCCGGCCCTTGCCTGCAAACGGGCACCTACAACTGTTAGTTCTGCAGAACAAGCGGTAGCTTCCTGCATGCTCCCATCAGATTGTAAAAGCAGCAGCGCCACAGCCTACCGTATGGTTGCGGTGAAGCAGGTTTTCAGGCACCGGCTTTTCCAAAGTCTCTGTTTCGCCCGCTAATTAGCCAATGGCCTCGTTTAGATCCGGGAGCCTGCCGAAACGGTGCAGGGTGGCGATGTGCGAGCGAACCGCCTGTCCGAATGTTTCATTTTCGAGGTAAGGGACCCCGTACTCGGCCGCTGTTTCTTTCACGATGTCGGCAATGGCGGGGTAGTGCACATGGCAGACGCGCGGGAACAGGTGGTGCTCGATCTGGAAGTTTAGGCCGCCCACATACCACGAGATAAACTTGCTTTTGCGCGAAAAATTCACGGTCGTGTTCATCTGGTGTATGGCCCAGTCGTTCTCGATGTTTCCGTTCGCATCAGGCCTTGGGTGGCTTGTGCCCTCCACCGTGTGCGCCAGTTGGAATACCACCGTCAGGATAATGCCCGCCACGAAATGCATCAACAGGAAGCCAAGCAACACCTCCAGGAATGGGATACCCAGGATAAACACCGGCAACGCAAACATCACGGAAAAATAAAGCACTTTCATGGTGATGAGCTTCAGGAGCCAGCTTCTGTTTTCAGCGGCTGAGTTTGCATTTACCCCGTTTCTGATAAAGAGGCTATACTGCACAAAGTCCTTCGCCAGCACCCAGTACAGCGTCAGCAGCCCATAGAACAGGAAGGCATACAGCCACTGCACCTGATGGAAGAATTTCACCCGTGTGTGCGGTGAGAAACGCAGCACCAGCCTGTCCTGTATATCCTCGTCCATCTCCACCACATTGGTGTAGGTATGGTGCAGGATGTTGTGCTGCAGCTTCCAGTTGAAGGTAGAGCCGCCCACCAGGTTCAGGGTACTCCCCATCAGGGAATTTACGCGTTTGCTGCTCGAAAAAGCGCCGTGGTTGGCATCGTGCATCACACTCATCCCAATGCCAGCCACGCCCAAACCCATTATGAACCAGAGCAGGAGGCTCAGCGGCAACGCCGGCTGAAAAACCAGGAGCGCCACAAAGGGCAGTATATAGCAAAGCAGCAGCACCACGCTTTTCACCACCATGGCCGTGTTGGCTGTCTTCGATATCTTGTTCTCCTCGAAGTAATTGTCTACCCGTTTGCGCAAGGTGGCGAAAAAGAGATTTTTATCTTTGGATACGAATTTTACTTTGCCTTTGAGACTCATATGGGGTGCTTGTGTGCGAGAAAAAAACCAACCACGACCCGTGCTGTAGGCGAAGTGGAGTGAGAGGGTATAGTTACTGTAAAAGAGTAAGCTGCAGCTTTAAGTTCAGATAAAGCTGTCAGAAATAGTAATAAATACTTAGAATGCTATCTGTTGTGCACATATTTATACGGACCGTATACATGAATTCATACAAATGTGACTGGAAAAGTACGTAAAAGTATGGAATCATTGTCTAAAAGTGCTTGCCTGCCTTGTCAGTAGCTCTTTAAGCTGCCACTGTTAGTTGGAAAACCGGCTGGCTCAACAAAAGAGGCTGGTCAAAACATTGACCAGCCTCGCTGCTGAATTTATATATCCCTTGCTATAGGTGTATCACCTCGTCGTATGCGGCGGCGGCGGCTTCCATGATTGCCTCGCTCATGGTTGGGTGCGGGTGCACCGACTTTATGATCTCGTGGCCGGTTGTCTCCAGTTTTCG
Source organism: Pontibacter saemangeumensis (assembly GCF_039541895.1). NCBI lineage: Bacteria > Pseudomonadati > Bacteroidota > Cytophagia > Cytophagales > Hymenobacteraceae > Pontibacter > Pontibacter saemangeumensis. Next base: position 28,993 of record NZ_BAABHC010000006.1, on the reverse strand, counting down.
GGCAACCACTACCTCGGCAATCATCTCGGTCACGTTCGCCCCGATCATGTGCGCGCCCAGGAACTCCCCGTACTTGGCGTCGAAAATCACTTTCACAAAGCCGTCTTTCACGCCGCCCGCGCTGGCTTTACCAGAGGCTGAGAACGGAAACTTGCCTACTTTTATATCCAGCCCCTGCTCACGGGCTGCTTTCTCTGTCATACCCACTGACGCGATCTCGGGCGAGCAGTACGTACAGCCCGGGATATTGCCGTAGTTTAAGGGCTCCGGATGGTGACCCGCTATTTTCTCCACGCAGATAATGCCTTCCGCGGAGGCCACGTGCGCCAGCGCCGGCCCCGGCACAATGTCACCGATCGCGTAAATGCCGTCCACGTTTGTTTTGTAGAACTCGTCCACCACTATTCGGCCACGGTCTACTTTAATGCCCAGTTCCTCGATGCCGATGTTCTCAAGGTTTGTCTGGATGCCTACCGCCGAAAGCACGATCTCCGCCTCCAGGGTCTGCTCGCCTTTGGCTGATTTGACCTTCACTTTGCAGAGCTTGCCGCTCGTGTCCACAGAGGCCACCTCAGAATCTGTCATGATGTCGATGCCCACCTTCTTGAAAGACTTTGCCAGCTGGCGGGAAACTTCTTCGTCCTCTACCGGCACAATGTTCGGAAGAAACTCCACCACGGTCACTTTGGTGCCCATGGCGTTGTAGAAGTAGGCAAACTCCACTCCGATCGCCCCGGAACCCACCACGACCATTGACTCCGGGAGTTTGTCGAGCGCCATCGCCTGACGGTACCCGATAATCTTCTTGCCGTCGATGGGCAGGTTCGGCAGCTCGCGCGAGCGGGCTCCTGTTGCCAGTATGATGTTGGTTGCCTCTATCGTTTCCTTTTTGCCGTCGGCGTTCGTCACCTCAACTTTGCCTTTGCCTGTTACCTTGCCGGTGCCCATGATCGCATCGATCTTGTTTTTGCGGAACAGGAACTGGATGCCTTTGCTCATGCCGTCGGCCACGCCGCGGCTTCGCTTTATCACCGCACCGAAGTCTACAGACGCATCTCCTACGGTAATGCCATAATCAGCGGCATGATTGATATATTCAAAAACATTTGCGCTCTTTAGCAGTGCCTTGGTCGGGATACAGCCCCAGTTCAGGCAGATACCACCCAGCGACTCACGCTCGATAACGCCCACCTTCAGGCCCAGCTGCGACGCACGGATAGCCGCCACGTAGCCTCCCGGGCCACTACCAACCACTACTAAATCGTATTTTGATGCCATAGTCTCTTTTTATATAGTTGATTGAGCAAAAATAAACCTAAATCCTAACACTGCAAAACCCACGGCGTTACGGGCCCCGGCTTTTAACTGAATGCGTGGAGTTGGGTGTGGAGAATGCTACTAAATCTGCTGCTGGTGAGCTGCAGCAGCAGAAAACGTTTGTTCCGAAGGCGGTAAAAAAAGAAAGAGGCGCATTTGTTTGCGCCTCTTATTGCTTCCTATACCCCGGCTATTCTATACCCCATCCGGCTGCGCTGCGCTTCCGGTTGCAAGCAGATTCTGCCCGCCGCCGTCCGGATCAATTGCCTCCATCCGCTTCACTGTCTCTTCTTTCACGGCTGCAAATGCTGCTTCATGTTTCTTTCTGATGGGCTCGGCCAGCGGCAGTTTCACGCGCAGGGCATCTACCTGGCGGCCGTTCTGCCAGAACCGGTAGCAGAGGTGCGGGCCGGTGGCCAGACCCGTGCTGCCCACATAGCCGATCGTCTGGCCCATCTTCACGCGCCTGCCGGGCCGCATGCCCTTCGCAAACTTAGACATGTGCAGGTACTGGGTGGTATACGTCTTGTTGTGCTTGATTTTGACGTAGTAGCCGTTGCCGCGGGTATACCGCGCCTCCAGCACCACGCCGTCGCCCACCGTGCGGATAGGGGTGCCGCGCGGGGCGGCATAGTCAGTGCCCAGGTGTGCTTTGTAGCGCTTCTGCACCGGGTGGAAGCGCCTTTTAGTGTAGCGCGAACTGATGCGGGTGTATTCCAGCGGTTCCTTCAGGAACGCCTTTTTCATGCTCGTCCCGTTCTCGTCGTAATAGCTGGTGCCGTCTCCCTGGTCGAAGGCGATGGCGTAGAGCGGCTTGCCGTTGTGCTCGAAATAAGCGGCCTTCAGGTTGCTGAAACCGATGGTGGCACCGTTTACCACCTTCTCGTCATATATAAGCTTGAACTTGTCGCCGGGCTGGATGCGGTTCAGGTTGAGGCGCCATGCGTAGATGTCCGCGAACTTGTTCACCAGTTGGGGCGAGCCCCCCGCCGCCACGATCGACTCGAAAAGCGAGCTTTGGATTTCGCCTGCCAGCGTCCGCTCCAGCACCTCCATCTCCCGCTTCACCTTCGTCACGCACATGTCGCCGCGCAGGTCATATATAATGTACTCCAGCTGGTTTGGCTCATATATAAAGTACTGGGCGGTTTGGGCGGAATCGAGGCCGTGGAGCAGGATATAGCTGCGCCTGGCAGCGATGCGGCGCAGGTTAAACACCTCTTTCGACTTTCTGGCCAGCTTGTCTATCTGCACAGGGGAAATGTTGTAGCCCGAGAGAATGGCAGAGAGGCTTTCGCCGCGCTTTATCTCAGCCTCTACAATCTCAAGCGAATCGGTGGGGATACCGTAGATAACGGGGGCCGGCGCTTTCTCTTCCTCAACCACGTCTGCTTCTGGCTCAGGCGCGGCTTCCTGCGGTTGGGCCATCAGGCGCTCGGTACTGAATTGCAGCGTATATTCCGCCGTAAAAAAAACCAACACCAACAAAGCGATGAGGATGGCAAGTCCTTTGCTGCTTTTTAACATCACGTAATACCTTTGGTTGAAAAACTGTCACGAAAATAGGCTTTAACCATTACAAATAAAAACATAGCCAAAGACAATATTCAGATTATAAACAGGTTAACATATAGCTTCCGCTATACATGATAGCACTGCACGCACAACTCCCGGGTATATATAATAACGTAACCGGAGCTGTAAGAATCAAATCCCCAGCCAGTTAAAACTTAATCCCGCCCGTATTTTTCTGCGCCTGCCAAATAATGAAAACTTTTATATCTTTGGCCCCTATGAAAGCATTAGAAGGAAAAGTGGCCCTGGTAACCGGGGCATCCAAAGGGATAGGCCGTGCCATCGCGCAAAAATTTGTGGAGGCGGGTGCCCAGGTGGCGTTCACCTACCTCTCCAGCGTCGAGAAAGGCCAGCAACTGGAGCAGGAGCTGTCGGCAGGCGGCGGCAGGGCGAAAGGTTACCGCTCCGACGCCGCGAACACCGCCCAGGCAGAGCAGCTGGTGGAGGACGTGGTAAAGGAGTTCGGCAAGCTGGACATCGTGGTCAACAACGCCGGCATCACCCGCGACGGGCTGCTGATGCGCATGAACGAGGAGCAATGGGATGCGGTGATCAACACCAACCTGAAGTCGGTGTTCAACGTGACCAAGGCCGCCACCAAGCATATGATGCGCGCCAAGCAAGGCTCCCTGATCAACATCACCTCGGTGGTGGGCATCAAGGGCAACGCAGGCCAGGCCAACTATGCCGCCTCCAAGGCTGGCATTATCGGCTTCACCAAATCGGTGGCGCTGGAGCTTGGCTCCCGCAACATCCGCTGCAACGCCATCGCCCCGGGCTTCATCGAAACCGAGATGACCGCCGAACTGGACCAGAAGGTGGTGGACGAGTGGCGCAAGGCGATCCCGCTCAAGCGCGGCGGTTCGCCGGAGGATGTGGCCAACGCGGCGGTTTTCCTGGCCTCCGACCAGTCCTCCTATATCAGCGGCCAGGTGCTGCAGGTAGATGGCGGCATGCTGACCTAATTAATTACGAATTACGAAATTAATTACGAATTACGAATTGGGATAATGAAGGAGAGGTGGTTTATCGCCTCCACCCGATTGGGGCATATGAAAGACCGATGCGCTGACATTTGCGTTAGCAGCATTGGTCTTTTTCTTTTATCTTTAGTATCCGTATATAAATATCCTTTCCGCTTCCTGTACACAGTCCGTATTTTTAGGCGAGAAAATAGAATCATGGCTCTCCCGTTATATAGGGCCCAAGCCATTGTATGGCACAAAGCAAAACTCATTCGGAACTCGTAATTCATAAAAATTGAATTCCTTCAAACTCATCACCACGTACTCGCCCTGGTTGCTGCTGGCTTGCCTGGCTGCCGGCCTGCTCTATGCATGGCTGCTATATAGCAAGCGCACGCCCTGGCCGAAGGCCATCAATTATATGCTGGCCGGGCTGCGCTTTGCGGTGGTCAGCTTCCTTTGTTTTCTGCTGCTGGGGCCGCTGGTGCGCTATGTGGCCAACACCACGGTAGAGCCCACCATTGTTTTCGCCGTGGATAACTCGCAGTCGGTTTCCCTGTTCTCTGACTCTGTGCAGCTGCAGCAGGCGACACAGGGGCTGCAGGCCCTGCGTGAAAAACTCCAGCGCGAAGGCTACCTGACGCAGGTACGCACCCTGGCGGCAGGGCAAAGCCCGCAGGACATCACGGAGATCGAGTACGCCGCCGAAACAAGCAACCTCAGCCAGCTGCTGTCAGAGGTGCAGGACGATTTTGCGGAGCAGAACCTGGCAGGCGTGGTGCTGCTGTCGGATGGCATCGTGAACCAGGGAATCTCCCCCGCCTACGCCAACTACAATTTCACCCTTTACCCGGTGGCCGTGGGCGACACCGTGCCGAAGAAGGACGTGCTGGTGGCATCGCTGCGCTACAACAAGGTAAACTACAGTGGCAGCCGCTTTCCGCTGGAGGTGGAACTGCAGCAGGAAGGCTTCGGTGGCACGGCCGCGACCGTGGTGCTGCAGGAAAACGGCAAAACCATCGACCGCAAAACCGTAACCCTCGCCCCCAACCAGCCGGTGCAGCAAGTGCCGTTTCAGGTGCTGGCCGCCGGGCTGGGCAAGCGCCATTACGAGGTGCAGGTGATACCGCTCCAGGCAGAGTTCACCACCCTCAACAACACCAAGCACGCCTATATAGACGTGGTGAAAGGCAAGATAAAAGTACTGATCGCCGCCGCCGCCCCGCACCCCGACATCAGTGCGCTGCGGGCGGCCATCGAGACGAACGAAAACTACGAAACCGAGCTCTATATACCCGGGCTCAACACGCTCAAGCAGCAGGATTATGATGTGGCGGTGCTGCACCAGTTGCCTGGCCGCGCCGTGGGTGGCGAGGACGCCCTTGCCCTGGTGCGCCAGAAAAACCTGCCCGCCCTCTACATCCTTGGGCCGCAAAGCGACCTGAACGCCTACAACCGCCTGAACGTGGGGCTGAACATCAGCGCCAGTGGCCAGACAGACGAGGTGACGGCGGTGGCCAGCGGCAACTTCACGACCTTTAAGCTGCCTGAGGCCGCCTCCGAAAGATTGCTGCAGTACCCGCCGGCACACGTGCCGTACGGAGAGGTGCGCGTCGCCCCGAACACCGAAGTGGTGCTCTATCAGCAGGTGGGCAGGGTGCGCACCAGCAAGCCGCTGCTGGCGGTGCAAACCTCCGGCGACAAGCGCAACGCTACCCTGCTTGCTTCCGGCACCTGGCAGTGGCGCATTACGGAGGCCGCCAACAACGAGCAGCCCGAGGTATATAATAAGCTCGTTACCAACCTGATTCAGTTGCTGAGCGCGCCCCGCAACAAAAAGCGCCTGAACGTATACCCGACGCAGGAGGAATACACCAGCTCCGACGAGATCCTGTTCAACGCGGAGGCCTACAACGAGGCGCTGGAACCTATATATGGCCAGAACATCACGCTCCGCATCACGGGTGAAGACAACGAAACAAGGAGCTTTAATTTTGCGAACGGCGAGAACCAGTCGGGGGTGAACATCGGCACCCTCTCCGGAGGGCGCTACACCTATACGGCCTCGGCCAGCATAAACGGGCAGCAGCAGCAGGACAAGGGCGAGTTTGTAGTGGAGGAACTGCAACTGGAAGCACTGAACGCCGTGGCCGACCATAACCTGCTCTTCCAGCTGGCGAGCAACACGAACTCTAATTTATATTACCCCTCCCAACTGCAGCAGCTGGAGGAGGATATCCGGAATTCTGATCACAAAGACGTGATCTACAGCTCCGAAGAGCTGGTTGACCTGGTAGACCTGAAGTGGTTGTTTTTCCTGATCCTGGGGCTGGTGTGCGTGGAGTGGTTCGTGCGAAAGTACAATGGCAGTTATTGATGGTTTGGGTGGTTGAACGGCTTCATGGTTCATTTAATGCTCGTGTTACATATCAAACGGCTGTTGGTTTTTCCCGATTAGCGCAACCACATTCATTTGAATGCTATATGCCCTTTTGGTTTGAATCACAGGTTATAGCCGTAATATGAGCCTGACCCTACTTATTATTCAACGCATGTGCCCTGCTTTTTTTGTCCCTTTACCCAAATGCTGACAATGCTTCCGCCCCCTACGCTGCTCGAAACAGAGCGCCTGATTCTCCGGGAATTGACCCCTGCTATATATAACAAGCTGTTCAGGTCGTGCAGCGAGCGGGGAATCAAGGCTTACCTCGGCCTGGCAACCGAGGCGGAATTCAAGGAGGCGAAACGGCGCTTCGACGAAGGGACAACCACATATTTCACCTCCTTCAAAAACTTTCACCTGCTGGACAAGCGGGATAGCCAGGTGGTCGGGCGCTGCGATTTCCATACCTGGGTGCCCTCGCACAGAAGAGCGGAAGTGGACTATACCATGACAAGCGACGCGCACAAGAACAAAGGCCTGATGACGGAGGCCCTGCGCGCGGTGCTTGCCTTCGGGTTTGAGCACATGGGCCTGTACCGGGTGGAAGCGCTGGTTTCGCCACGCAACGTGCCGTCGCTGCAGCTCCTCAAGCGCTACGGCTTTCAAAAAGAAGGCCTCCTCCGGAACCACTATATGGTGAACGACGTGCTGGAAGACTCGGTGCTTTTCTCGCTGCTGCTCCCCGAGTTCGAGGCGCTGAAGGCAACCTGGGTGCAACAGCAGGCGCAGCCTAATTCATAATCTCTCATTCCTAATTTCTAATTGCTTGAAATACTACATCCTGAACAAACCGTACGAGGTGCTCACGCAGTTTACAGACGAGGCCGGCCGCGCCACGCTGAAAGATTACGTGGAGGTACCCGATATATACCCCGTCGGCCGTCTCGATTACGACAGCGAGGGCCTCGTGCTGCTCACCGATGACAAAACGCTGCAGCACCGCCTCTCAGACCCACAGTTTAAAGTGGAGAAAACCTACTGGGTGCAGGTAGAGGGCATCCCGACGGAGGAAGCTCTGACCAGGCTGCGCCTGGGGGTGCGCATCAAGGAGACAAAAACAGCCCCGGCCAAAGTGCGGCTTTTAGAGGAGGAGCCGCAGGTGTGGGAGCGTTCCACCCCCATCCGCTTCCGGGCGAACATTCCCACCTGCTGGGTGGAGATCAAAATAGCTCAGGGCATGAACCGGCAGGTGCGCCGCATGACTGCCGCCGTCGGGTACCCCACCCTGCGCCTCATTCGCCCTGCTATCGGGCCGCTGCACCTTGGCGGTCTGCAGCCAGGGGAATACCGCGAGTTGACGCCCGAGGAAATAACACAGCTAAAGGCGATAGCGGCCAAGGGAGGCAGTTCGAAAGGCAGCAACAGCGGCTTCAGAAGCAGAACGCCCGGCAGCGACAAGGGAAAGCGGGGCGGCCAGGGCGGTTTCCGGAAGCAGATAAACTGATATATCCACACCCCTTGGATACTGCTCCCGCAGAGACAAAGGTATGCCTGCTGTTTGTTGATGTGTTGGTACTTAACTAATCCGCTGCAGTAATTCCAGCCCCTCCTCCCATTCCCCAAATCCGGCATCGGCGTTGATGTGGCCTGCCGCGCCGATGCTGACAAAGTCGCTGCCCCAGGCCTGCGCCAGCTGCCGGGCCCGCACGTCAGTTATATAGGGGTCGGTGGTGCTCGCCACCACCAGGCTCCGAAAGGGGAGCGGCGCCAGCGGAATGGGCGTAAACCCCGTGCTCCCTGCCGGGAAGCCATCGGCCTCCGAGTCAGCGGGCGCCACGAGCATGGCAGCCCTGATCGGGCGCTTGTGTTGATTCGCCCAGAAAGCTACCGCCACGCAGGCCAGGCTGTGCGCAACCAGGACAACCTGCGCCGGTTCGTGCCGCATCACTGCCTCATCCAGGGCAGCGACCCAGTCCCTGCAGGCAGGCATTTCCCAATCGTGCTGCTCTACGCGCAAAAATGCCGGGTGCTGCTGCTCCCACAGCGTTTGCCAGTGCTGCGGGCCGGAGTTTCCCAGGCCGGGCACAATCAAGATGTTCGGTCTCATATCCATGTAACTTTATATATAAATGTGACTGCCTGCGTCCTCGAAAGCCTATACGCAGCCGTCACCGAAACGGGCAAGGATGGCGGTGCGCAACAATTCCGGGTTCAAAACATACATAATCCGGCAATATTTTTTTACTTTATGCTTTTACCTGAAGCAAACCAGGGTGATAAACTGAAAAGGAAAGCAGTTAATGCAGGAAACTATAGATAAAGTCAACGTGAACGGTCCCGGTGCCGCGCAGCAGACATACGACGCCATCGTCATCGGATCGGGCATCAGCGGCGGATGGGCTGCCAAGGAGCTGTGTGAAAAGGGGCTGAAAACCCTGGTGCTGGAGCGCGGAAGGGACATCGAACACAACAAAGACTATCCCACGGCCACCATGCACCCCTGGGAGTTTGAGCACCGCGGCAGAATGACAAGGGAGTTCCTGGAGGACAACCCGCTGATCAGCAAGGCCGCCGGATTCGGGGAAGACACCGCCCACTTTTTCATCAAAGACAAAGACCATCCCTATGTCCAGGAAAAACCTTTCGATTGGATCAGGGGGTACCAGGTGGGTGGAAAATCGCTTACTTGGGGCCGCGCCTGCCAGCGTTGGAGCGACTTCGAATTCACAGGCCCCGCCCGCTTTGGCTACGGCCTCGACTGGCCCATCCGCTACAACGATGTAGCGCCGTGGTACTCTCATGTCGAGAAATTTATCGGGGTTTGCGGCAACGACGACGGCGTGGCGGCCATGCCGGATGGAGAGTTCCTCCCTCCTTTTGAGTTGAACTGCGTGGAGAAGGCACTGCAGAAGAGATTTCTGGCGCATTACGGCAACCGTTACCTGGTGCAGGGCCGGTGGGCGCACCTCTCGCAGCCACAGGACATCCACCTGCAGCAGGGCCGCGGCAAGTGCCTGGCCCGAAACCTGTGCATGCGCGGCTGCCCGTACGGCGGCTACTTCAGTTCGGTGTCCTCCACACTGCCCTGGGCGGCCAAAACAGGTAACCTCACCATACGCCCTTTCTCGGTGGTGCACTCGCTTATATATGACGAGCAGAAAGGAAAAGCCAGCGGTGTGCGGGTGATCGACACGAACACCAAAGAAGTCACGGAATATTTCGCCAAGGTTATTTTCCTGAACGCCTCCGCGCTGAACAGCAACCTCATCCTGCTCAACTCCACCAGCAACCGCTTCCCGGCTGGCCTGGGCAACGACAACGGGCTGCTGGGAAAGCACGTCGGCTTCCATATATACCGGGGAAGCGCGGGTGCCGCCGTGCCCGGGTTCGAAGACAAGTACTACTATGGCCGCAACCCCACCGAGCCGATCATCGCCAACTACCGGAACCTGCACCAGCAGGACACGGATTACGTCGGGGGCTTTACCACGTTCATGAGCGGGTACAGGCCGCGCACCAGCCAGGTGCCGGAAGAGGTGGGCATTGGGGCAGACTACAAGGAACTGCTGACGCAGCCCGCTGCCGACTGGCGGGTCTATATGTACATGCAGGGCGAAACCATCATGAAGGAAAGCAACCATGTGCGCTTAAGCAGCGACAAGAAAGACCAGTGGGGAATTCCTCTGCTCGTGACTTCAGTGGGGTATGACGACAACGATGAGAAGATGATAAAGGACTTCCTGACCCAAAGCCGGGAGATGTTGGAGAAGGCAGGCTGCACCGACATCAGCACACACGACAGCAAGCAGGCCCCCGGGCTGGACATCCATGAAATGGGCGGCGTGCGCATGGGGAAAGACCCGAAGAACTCCCTGCTGAACGAATGGAACCAGCTACACCACTGCAAAAATGTGTATGTGACCGACGGCGCCTGCATGACGAGCACCGGCAACCAGAGCCCATCCATCTTATATATGGCCCTGACGGCGAGAGCCGCCAACCATGCCGTTTCCGAGCTGAAAAAGCAGAACCTGTAATGACCCGTTGCTCCTGTATCGACAAACTAGATGCCCTGAATCTGTGGTTATATAGGATGAAGCAATATAGAGGATGAAGCCATGCGCCATTTATCGTGTCGCTATATAAATTGCAGTAATGCTTTGGCTGTAGACAAAAACCCGATACCCGCCCAAACCTATGAAAATAAGCCCGCATACCACCACGATCGCCGTGGACAATAACCTTTACCTGCGACTGGCCTCCGTCGAGGATGCCCCCTTTTTATACCGCATCATCGACACGCACCGGGCCTACCTCCGCGAGTGGCTTCCCTTTATCGACTTCAGCCAGTCGGTGCTAGACACGAAGGCGTACCTGAGGGCCGTGACGGACACCAAGAATATTGCAGAGGAAGTGTATGTGATCCTGTATCAGAAAAGCATAGCGGGCATTGTCGGGTTTAAGGGCATCGACCATATAAACCGCAAATCGGAACTTGGATACTGGCTCTCCGGCGACCTGCAAGGCCGCGGCATCATGCGTCGCTCCTGCAAAGCGCTGCTGCAATATGCTTTCGGGGAGATGGGCATGAACCGTGTTCAGATAAAGGCCGGGGCCGGCAACTTCCGGAGCAGCAACATTCCCCGGAAACTGGGCTTCACCCTGGAAGGGGTGCAGCGGGATGGCGAGTACCTCAACGGGCGCTTCCACGACCTGGAGGTATATAGCCTGCTGCAGCGGGAGTGGCTGCAGCAAGAGGAGCAGTAGCGGCCCATTTATAGAAACATATAAAGCCAGCTTTTTGTGCATGCCTGGCGTCTGTAATAAGATATGCTTTGACTCCGGCACTATACAGGAATATCGTGCAAGGCAACCACGGGGATATGGCTTTTACTGTATCATACTCAACACGAAAGAACTTCCTGTTTTTTTTCGGGCATCTTTGGACGGTCCCGATTTTTCATCCGCTTTAGACCTATTTAACATGAACATTTTTAGAGTTTGCCTGCTTGCGCTTGCCTGCGGCTTCACCACTGCCGCCTCTGCTCAGGACCTGGCTCCCATTACGCAAGCCGAGGCAACCCGTATCGTGCAGACCCTTAGCGCAGACGACATGCAGGGCCGCGCTTCTTTCACGTCCGGGATTGAGAAAGCTGCCGACTTTATTCAGGCTGAGTTCAAGCGCATCGGCTTAAAACCCCTGCCTGGCGAGACTGATCTGAAGCAGACTTTTGCTATGTACCGCGTAATGCCACAGGAAAAGGAAGTAAAACTGAACGGCAAAAAGCTGAAGCCGGAACACGTCTTCGCCATCACCGACAAAGAAGAGCTGGAGTGGCCGAAGAAGGGAAAACAGAAAGTGGTGACGGTGAGCGCGCAGGACGATTTAAGGGCTGTAATGGGTGAGTTGAGTGACGCTCCGGAGGATGTGCTGGTGCTGGTGCACCCGAAGCACGAGGAGCTATTCGGCCGTTACCAGCACTACCTGGGCAGCGGCAGCGTGAAACAGCAGCTCGGCGAGGGCGGCAGCAAAGTGTTTATCCTGACCGATCAGAAAACCGCCTCCAGCTACGCGGTTGAAGTGGAGAACAAAATTGAAAAGCTGCAGCTTACCAACGTCGGGGGTATGATTGAGGGGAAGCGCAAAGACGAATACGTCGTGTTCTCGGCGCACTACGACCATATCGGGATTCAGGAAGCGCTGGATGGCGACAGCATCGCCAACGGCGCGGATGACGATGCCGCCGGCACCACCGCCATGATGCTGCTGGCAGAGTATTACAGGCAGCAACCGCAACCGGAGCGCACCTTGCTGTTTGTGGCCTTCGCGGCAGAAGAGATGGGCGGCTTCGGCTCCAAATACTTCTCGGAGCAGCTGAACCCGGATCAGATCGTGGCCATGTTCAACATCGAAATGGTGGGAAAGCCCTCTAAGTTCGGACCGAACACCGCCTACCTCACCGGCTTCGAGCGCTCCGACCTGGGCCAGCTGATGCAGAAAAGGCTGGAGGGCACCGCCTACAGCATCCACCCGGACCCTTACCTTGAGCAAAACCTGTTTTACCGCTCCGACAACGCCACGCTGGCGCGCCTGGGTGTGCCGGCCCACACCATATCCTCGGTGCAGATAGACCAGGATAAAACGTACCACACCGTGAACGACGAGCTGGAACAACTGGACATGGCCCACCTCACCAACATGATCAAAGCCATCGCCCTCGCCTCAGAAGGCGTGGTCAACGGAGAGGACACACCAATGCGGGTAGATAAAGCGCAGGTGAAGTAGGGCTTATATATAGACTCATTAAACAAATGATGCTGAAATAAGGTAGCTGGTAATAAGCTCTAAATAGATATATTAGAGAATCTGTGCAATGATAGAAAAAGACATCTTATTAGATAACCTTTCAAAAATTGAGCATTTAACATTCAGGTGTGAGTGCTGCAAGAAAGGTGTAAAATTATTGGACCAAAGCAAATATTTTGAATCAGAATCAGAATTCTCACGGAGTGAATTTACAGAAGAAGTTAATGGGTTTAAGACAAAGATTCACAGAAGATTCTCAGCAGGGTTTATTTGCTCAAATCCGGAATGCGGAGATATTTCAATATTTGTTGGTGATAAAAATTCTGTACTAAAGCTTGAAGAAGGAATTTGTCAAGGAAAGGTAACTCAGTTTCCTGTGCATCATGACAAAATAACTATTTACGACATAATTCCAACACTAAATTTGTTTGATATTAAAAGCTATTCATTTAAAGCTGAAGCAAGCGCTTTGGAAGGAGAATTGGAGGAAGCTTTCAGTATATTCTGGAGAAATGCTGATTGCTGTGGCATGAAAATACGTTCAGTTTTGGAAGTTGTAATGGATGATAATGGTATTGATAAAACTCATATACCGATGAGTGGAAAAAATAAAGGTAAAGTAACAACTTATAATTTATACGAACGCATTGAGTTGTTTCATGATAAGTATCCTAATGAAGATTTAAAAGCTGTACTCAATAATCTAAGAAAATTAGGAAATATAGGAAGTCATCCAAGAGAAAATTTGACAAGAGAGAAATTAGTTTTCATGCTGGAAACCCTTGAATGTATCTTAAATCAATTGTACACAGACAACAGAAAGAAACTTGTAGAGTTAGATAAAAAATTGATTGAATTTATGACTAATACTCAATTTAACTGATTACTTTCTAAGTACTTGCAAGTGTTTTCCCTTGCAAGTAATAGGCCTCCATTTCACAAAAACATAACTCTTTACCCCCTATGGACCCAAAAAAAGCCTACAATATATGGGCTGCCCAGTACGACACCAACCAGAACAAGACAAGGGATTTGGAAGGGCACGCGTTGCGCACGTCTTTAGCTGAAATCACTTTTGAGAACTGCCTGGAGATCGGCTGCGGCACCGGGAAGAACACTTTGTGGCTGCTGGAGCAGGCAAAGCAGGTAACGGCTGTAGATTTATCAGAAGAAATGCTGGCAAAGGCGAAGGCGAAGATCAACTCTAACCGCGTTCATTTCGTGCAGGCCGACGTTACGCAGGCTTGGTCCTTCGCAGACAGCTTATATGACCTCGTAAGCTTCAGCCTGGTGCTGGAGCATATCGAAAACCTCGGTCACATTTTCCACGAAGCATCCAATGCGCTGCATGCAGGTGGGTATGTATATATTGGCGAGCTGCATCCGTTTAAACAATACGCTGGCACCAAAGCAAGATTCGATACCGAAGCGGGGCGGCAGGTAGTCACTTGTTTCATCCACCACGTCTCGGATTTTGTGCAGGCCGCAAAGCAACACGGCCTGTCGCTGGTAGACATCAACGAGTATTTTGACGACAACGACAGAAGCCAGCTTCCCAGAATTCTGACCCTTATCCTGCAGAAACACTAAATTTATTCAAGAAGAAAGTACAGGTATATCATACCCTATACAAAATCAAGAAGCCATATATAAACGGGCAGAAGCGTCCTATCTGGCGCCTCTGCCCGTTTTAGCGCCGCCAACACTTAACTACTTCTTTGCCTTATAAGTCACCTCCACCATCACCGGGAAATGATCGGAGGGAAACCTGCCATCGCCGTAGGTTGCGGTCAGGATGCCGTAGCGGTTCACTCCGAATTCTTCGCTCAGCCATATATGGTCAATCCGTTCGTCGGTATTCGCGTCAGCTTCGAAATTGTTGAAGGTGCCCCTTGGCGCTAAACGCACGTCTGCCAGCTGGTAAGCGTCTTTAAAGAATCCCGAAGCACTCATGGCTGCGTACTTCTCATCTTTCTGGCTGAAGTTGAAATCCCCCAGCAGAATCACAGGTGCAGTACCGGCTATCTCCTTTACCTTCTGAAGCATCAGCTTGACGCTCTCCTTTCGCGCCAGTTCCCCCATATGGTCGAAGTGCACGTTGAAAAAGTAGAAGCTGAAGCCCGTGTCTTTTTCCTTAAACTGGCCCCAGGTGCACACGCGCGGATAATCCGCGTCCCAGCCTTTGCCCGGCTTATCCGGTGTTTCGGAGAGCCAGAAGTGCCCCTGCTTCAGCAAGTCGAACTTATCCCTCTGGTAAAAAACAGCCGCGTATTCGCCTTTTTGCTTCCCGTCATCGCGCCCCACCCCGATATAGCCGTACGCTGGCAGCGCTTTGGCCACACCCAGCAACTGGTGGTGCTGCACTTCCTGCGTCCCGAATAGCTCAAATTCGTGAAACCGCACCAGGTCCGCGATCACGGGCAGGCGTTTGGCCCAGGCATTCACAGTGTCGCTTTTATTGTCGTAGCGGATGTTGTAGGTCGCCACCCGCAGCGTGTTCGTCTGCGCGAGCAGGGCATTGCACAGGCTCAGCAGCAAAAAAATCGCCGTAAACAAAGTTTTCCTGAACATAGTCTTCTATATATTTAGGTTGATTGATCTCATGAACCGTTCCCAGCCCCACCCTTTCCTCCTAAAGATAAGACTTTTTGATCATCTACCGGCCCTGCCTTTCGGGCAGAATGAGATGCTACACTGTCGCCATTTTTTCCGACCTTTGTATAAGAAGGCCAAACAGATTCACCCTTGTCAGAGCTACTGAACTTCAACTTTCCGCCCGAGCCGGCCACGGACCGTGTCACCTTGTTTGCCGATGTGATCCTGCCGCTGCCGCTGCCCAAGCTATATACCTACCGCATCCCGTTCGAGATGAACGACGAGGTGCTGGTGGGCGTGCGGGTGATCGTGCAGTTTGGAGCCAAGAAGGTGCTGAGCTGCATTGTGGCCGACATCCACGAAAACGCCCCCGCTGACTACCAGGCCAAGTATATACTGGATGTGCTCGACGACACCCCTATCGTGACCGGCCCGCAGCTGAAGCTCTTCAAGTGGATGGCCGACTACTATATGTGCACGCTGGGCGAGGTAATCAACGCCGCGCTGCCCTCAGCCCTGAAGCTGAGCAGCGAGTCGCGGATACAGCTGCACCCGCACTACAACCCCGAGGAGGACGAGATCATCTTTGCCCCGCAGGAGGAGAAGATCATCTTCGCGCTGCAGCAGAACCAGGCGCTCACGTTTACAGAAGTGGGCAACCTGCTGCAGCTCCGGAACTACCATAAGTTCATCAAGTCGCTGATTCAGAAAGAAGCGATCATCATATATGAGCAGGTCAGCGACAAGTTCTCACCGAAGGTGGTGAAGAAAGTGCGCCTGACGGAGCATTTTGTGCAGGAAGAAGGCATGCTGGAGGAGTTGTTCAACCAGCTCACGCCGCAGCCCAAGCAACTCGACATCCTGCTGAACTACCTGCAGAAGGTGCCGGTGCACCAGGACATCCACCTGAACTACAGGGGCATCGAGAAAAGCGAACTTACCGGAAACCCGCATCTCTCCGCCTCCTCCATCAACACGCTCATCAAAAAAGGCGTGCTGGAGCAGTTCGACCAGATTGTGTCGCGCTTCCCGCTGGACAACGAACCGCAGCAGTTACCGATGGCGCTTTCGGAGCACCAGTTGCAGGCGAAGGACGAGATACTGGGGCTGTTCAAGGAGAAAGACACGGTGCTGCTGCACGGCGTAACGGGCAGCGGCAAAACCGAGGTATATATAGATCTGATCAAGCACGCGCTGGAAGGCGGCGGACAGGTATTGTACCTGCTGCCCGAGATTGCGCTCACCGCCCAGATCGTGACGCGCCTGATGAAGGTGTTCGGAGAGAAACTGGGCGTGTACCACTCTAAGTTCTCCGACAACGAGCGGGCCGAGGTATGGCAGGGCATTCTGTCGGGGCGCTTCCAGGTGGTGGTGGGTGTGCGGTCGTCTATCTTCCTGCCTTTCCACAGCCTGTCCCTGGTGATCGTGGACGAGGAGCACGAGGCCAGCTACAAGCAATACGATCCGGCCCCGCGCTACAATGCCCGCGAAACCTCCTTGGTGATGGCCAACCTGCAGGGTGCCAAAACGTTGCTCGGCTCGGCCACGCCTTCCATCGAAAGCTACTACAACTGCAAGACCGGCCGCTGGGGCCTGGTGACCATGAGCAAGCGCTTCGGGCAGGCCCAGATGCCGGAGATCGAGCTGGTGAACGTGCGCGAGGAACAGCAGCGCAAGGCCATGCACAGCCACTTCTCAGGCAAGCTGCTCACGGCCATCGAGGAGCGGCTGCAGCGCCACGAGCAGGTGATCCTGTTCCAAAACCGCCGCGGCTACGCCCCGTTCATCTCCTGCGACGAGTGCTCCTGGATACCCAAGTGCAAGTTCTGCGCCGTGAGCCTCTCCTACCACAAATACAACAGCGAACTGCGCTGCCACTACTGCGGATACCACGAGCGCATGCCGCACGACTGCCCCGCCTGCGGGGCCACCACGCTCAAAAGCATGGGCTTCGGCACAGAGAAAGTGGAGGACGAGCTGAAATTGCTGCTGCCCAAAGCCGAAGTGCAGCGCATGGACCTGGACACTACTAAGAAAAAGAACAGCTACCAGCAGATCATCGCGGATTTTGAGACGGGCCGCACCAACGTGCTGGTGGGCACGCAGATGGTCACCAAAGGCCTTGACTTTGAGAACGTGAGCTTGGTGGGCATCCTGAACGCAGACACCATCATTAACTTCCCGGATTACAGGGCGCATGAGCGGGCGTACCAGTTGTTTGTGCAGGTAAGCGGCCGCGCTGGCCGCAAGAGCAAGCCCGGCGCTGTGATCATCCAGACGCGCGACCCGCTGCAGCCGATCTTCCGGAAGGTGCGCAACAACGATTACCTGAGCCTGTACGAGCACGAGATTGAGGAGCGCCTGCGTTTCAGCTACCCGCCCTTCGTGCGCATGATCAAGATCACAGTGAAGCATGCCGAGGAGCCTATCGCAGAAAATGCCGCCATCGTGCTGGCCAAAGACCTGTCGGACCGCATGGGCAAGCAGCAGGTGCTGGGGCCGGAGGTGCCGTATATTTTCAAGATCCGGAACCTGTTTCTGCAGGAGATCCACATCAAGCTGCCGCGGGAGAACACCAACCTCAAAGCCGCCAAGCACCAGGTGGCGCAGGCGATCTTCAACCTCAAGCTTCTCCCCGATTTCAAAGGCATCCGGGTGGTGGCCGACGTGGACCCGGTATAGGTTTTAGCTAAGCAGCTTAAATCATGCCTGGGCAATACTTTTCCCAATAGTCCACGAACAACTTTTCAGCTGCCGGAGTAAAGGTCCTTCCCAAGCCAGGGGTCGGCGTAAATTCGCCAAAAACAGGTCCCTTGTCTGTTGAATAGAAATCTGACCTGACAAAGATGCCGTAGGACCTGCTCAGCAGCTTCGCCTGTTGGAGGAGCTCGTGCAGGCACGCGGGAGGCGGCTGGGTTTCTGCCTGCGGATAATAGGTGCTGATGTTCGGAATTTGATTCCAATGCTCGTCATAGCAACTGTCAAACCCTTTTGCCGGCCCGAGCCGGTTGATGACCTGTATGCTGGCCACCTCCCCGTTGAAGGTGTAGAACTTGTAGTCGTCGGGGATGCGGTACTCCCCCCGCTCGTCCCGCAGGAACTCCTCCACCAGGAACTCGAGGTCCGCGTTCTGCCGCAGCGCCTCTTTCAGGATGCCCCGGACCGTCCCGGGGCTGTAGGCCTTCTTGTCCATCAGGTTCACCCCCCGGTCCATCAGGAACACCAGGCCCGAGGAGTGCCCGATAGTGGGCCGGATCACATACCGGTCGGGCAGGGCGGAGAAGTCCAGTGCCTCAGGCTCCCGCCCCCCCCAGTAGAGTTCGGGCACCCGGCAGCCGTGCATCCGGGCGAACTCGCGCGAGTTGCGCTTGTTGCTCAGCTTGCGCTGCCAGTGCTCCACGTCCCGCCACTTCTCCAGCGGGTCACCCGCGGAAACAGCGGAATTGCGGACCGTCTCTGCGTCACGGGCATTCCAGAATGTGGTATGCCTGTGCCTGATTCTCTGCTGAAAAGGGCCATAATCAGCTGATTTACCTAATAAATCATAATAGTTTTTCCTGAACTTATCTTTTAAGGAAGCAATAGTTATCGGTTTCATATAGCTCTGATAGGGACATAGACCTTTTCTTAAGTAAAAATTACAATTTTAAATTAATATTATATTATACTGTTGAAATAATATTTCAGCCAATTTTTATGTCCTATAAAGCTCAGATATAGATTTATAATGAATAAAATAATTTATAGACAGTGACATAACTTCATGCAGAAGAAAAACCAGTTTCTTCTTACTTTGACCAGTTATAGGCTGGCTTTTCAGCAATAGTTTATGTCATGCACTATAATTATACTTAAAAATCCGTACCCCGAAATTATTTATCTCCTGCTTACTGTGATGCTACAGTTCCTATAGAAGGAATAAATACGCCCCTGTAAACGAAGCATCTTAGAAACTGTACCAAAGTACAGGTACGACTATATATAATATTGCTCCATAACATGTAATCTTAAATAGGCAGGGGCAACAGGAAGCATGGTGTTGTATATAGAGCGTCTATTCAATTTAAATCACCGGCTTTGTAACAGGCAACAAAAATTTATTCATTTTATAAAGGAATGCAACCACGCCTAAGCAGCTTCCGTACAAATAGATACCTTTGGCTAAAAGTTGAAAACCTGAGGGTCTGGTTGTTCAGAAGGAACAGTGTAGACTCTCAGGTTTTTCTTTTATGCCCGCTAAATTATAAATTCCTCAAATCCCTTTGTCTTTCCGCAGGAGTATATAGGTATAGGTAATGCCGAAAACAAGGAAAACGACCAGCAGGAAGACATCTAAGGCAGTGTAATCCCCCTTTATAATTTCATATGCGTTGAGCCCTGCGAAGAGGAAACAGGCAACAGTCACGACAATACGGTAAATCCGGCGGTTTTGCATATAGAGCTTGCAAAGATGAGCATTAAGGTTGAAGCGTAAAGCTATACATATTCTGAACGAAAGGTACATCAGCTGCCATAATACATAACTTCTGCTGTTTTGCTCAGCCCATATAGAGCAGCACCCAGCCGGTGATAATTATAGCCCCGACAGCATTCAGCAGTACGCCCACCCGAACCATATCACCGATAGGCACCTGCTTGCTGCCATAAACAATGGCATTCGGGGGCGTGGCAATAGGCAACATAAAGGCAAAGCTACAAGCCACCACCACTCCCAGCACCGGGTAGAGCAGCGGCAAACCGAGTCCTTGCAACACCCCGATAATGATGGGCACGAACGTGATGGCAATTGCCGTGTTGGAGCTTACCTCCGTCAGGAGCAGCACCATTGCTACCAGCGCAAACACGAGCAGCACCTGTTGTTCAGGATCGACAAACGAGGTGATGCTGCGGCCGATAACATCAGCCAGCCCGGAGGTAACCACCAGCTGCCCCAAGGCCATGCCGCCGCCGAACAGGAGAATGGTATCCCAGTCAATCTTTACCAAATCTCCTGCTGTAAGCGTCCCTTCGCCGTTGTTCTCCTTTCCCGGCGGAATCAGGAAGAGCAGCAGTGCGGCCAGGATGGCCACTGTGCTTTCAGCAAAGTAGGTGCTCATGAACGCATAACCGCGCTCCAGACCCAGCAGGTTAAGTACGCCCGGAGAGAGCCACAGCACAACAGCCAGCAGGAACACGCCCATCGTCACTTTTTCGCCCTTCATCAGCCTCTGGCGTTCCTGCTGATGCTTCGCCACATAAACCTGCACGGTGCTCTGGTTGTAACTGCATTTCTTCAGAAAGTAGTGCATATAAACCACCATCACCCCATACATGCTCAGGGAAATGGGCAGCGCCAGCAGCATCCACTGCAGGAAATCGATGGTAATGCCTTGCTGCTCGAGGTAGTTGACGCCAATCAGGTTGGGTGGAGAGCCGATGATGGTGCTGATCCCCCCGATGGAGGCACTGTACGCAATGCCCAACAGGAAGAACACGGCTGGGCTCCTCCCCTTTTCTGGCTGGCATACCAGCTGCGTCACCCCCAGCATCAGCGGCAGCAGCATGGCGACCGTCACTGAGTTGCTCACCCACATCGAGAGCAGGAAAGAAATAGAGGAGAAGCCCAGAAACAGCCGGAACAGGCTCTTCTGGAAAAAAGGGCGCGACAGGATAAACAAGGCAATGCGCTTGTCGAGGCCGTGGCGCGTCATGGAGCGGGCCAGCAGAAAACTGCCGATAAACAGCAGGATGATGGGATGGCCCAGGTTTTGAAAAGCGGTGTTTATATCGGCTACGCCTACCAGCACCGCCAGCAGCACGCCCAGGAAAGCGGTCATGGAAAGCGGGATGACCTCGGTCATCCAGAAGACGAGGCAGAGAGCCATGATGGTGGCAACCGTACGTGCCTCATAGGCTAAAACTGGTGTCAGCCACCAAACCAGCAGGGCCAGCAGGGGTGCCAGTAGCAGGCCAGAGTTTCTACGCGTCAGGTGCATCGGGCGTCAGTTTTTTAGCATCATAAAAAGACAATATAAGGATACTTCTGCTAAATATGGCCTTGCCTTATTCCAGGCTGTTCCAAAGAAGTCTGTCTCGCTACCCGGCTTTAGGGTTGCGGACACTGAAGCCATGGACTGCCCCTTTTTCAGCAGCTATATTATATATAACCTATATAGGCTCGGGCAGCACTTCCTCTCTGTGAGCGGTGGGTCTGGCTGCTTTCTATTCCTTCTTGAAAACGCCATCGAAGTTGCTCCCCATATAGCTTCCCCACTTGATCTCTTTCCTGACGGAGTAAGGGGTTTCGATATGGAACACCCGCAGGTTGGTGGGTAAGTCGATTTCGTTGTGCTGCCCGTTCAGTTCTATGGTGCTGGTCACGATTTCCATTTTGCCGTCTCCGTCCGCGTCCCCGAGCCAGGGCGTGCTGGCCACGTTACTGCCAAACAAGGTGTCGCCCACCTGGTAAGTAACGTCCTCCTGAAAATCGAAGACCGTCAGTTGGCTGATGTGGTTCTTATTAGGGTTGTAAAGGTGCAGGCGGATCAGGCTGTTGACACTCATCAGCACATCATCATACCCATCGTTATTAAAGTCAGCCACCACCGGAGAAGCATATGAGAAAATCCCCAGGGTATCGGTGGCCAGCACTTCCCCTGATTTCCCGTCCAGCATCCGCTGGGTAGACCGCTTGATCATGGGCCACACCCCGATGCTGTAGTTGGTGAAAACATCCGGCACCTCATCCCCATTAAAATAACCGATGGCCGGGCTGGAGTAAATTTCCGTGCCTGGCAGCGCCACGCTCCAAAGCAGCGAATCCGTATCCCCGTTTATGGCCATGGTTCTTCCATCCACTGAGTTCACGATGATATCATATATACCGTCTCCGTTGAGGTCGGCCAGCGCAGGCGGGGCGATGAAGCCTTTGTGTTCAGCGGTGGCCAGCACCACCGCACCCGAGATATCGCCTTTGAGCACATCGTTTAAGGTAGTCCTATAGAGGTTTCCACCCATGGTCTCTCCTCCTGTTCCGAAGATAATGTCCTGCGTTCCGTTGTTTTTCAGGCTTGCCTTCACCACCGAGAGGTATGTTTCCCTGCCGTCCGGCACTTCCGCCTCCGCCAGGATTTTGCCATTTCCGCTACTGATCACCATCAGCTTGCCTGCAGGCCTCCGGGCGTCATGGGCTTTCACAGTGTAATCGCCGCCGTTTGAGATCAGCAGGTCTTTTTTGGCGTCAAGGTCCTGGTCCGGGATAAGCTGCGGGTTATAGAAGTTATAGATGCCCGAATCAGCTGGATTCACGGCATTGTCATAAGGGAAAAAACGCCACAGCACCTCTCCGGTTTCCCCGTTTATGGCCATCAATTCAGCTGTGCGCCCACCTATGAACACTTCCGGCACTCCGTCTCCCGATACATCATAAAAAAGCGGCGAACCCACTACCTGATTCCGGCCGGCAACATGCCAGAGTAACCTGCCTGTGTCACCGTCCAGGGCAACAACAGCTGTATCGGTTGGCTGGTTCTCTGCTCCCCCCGCCCCCATCACCACATCGAGAATCCCGTCCCGGTTCAGGTCCACCAACCTGGGAGAAGAACCGGTGCCTACTCCTTTGTAATGCACCGTCCAATCTACAGAGCGGGCATCAGAAAAGAGTAGGTATATGAGGGCGCTTACGCACACTACTAAACCAATCCCTACGATAAGGTAAATTCTGCGCTTGGATTGTGGCATGTGAGAGGTGGTAACGGGCATGTTTTTTTGGCTTATATCAGATACCGTCGTCGCTTCAGCTTATAAAGGCTTGTTTGAGCGCCGTAGCCGGATTAATCCCTTGTTTTAAGGATTCCTTTAACGTTTTCAGGTTTTGGCAATCTATATACATAATGTTTTACCCGTTATATATAGGCGTTGCGATTATCAAGCAGACCATTGCCTCTGGATGCCAAATAACGTTCCCGGATGATTTTCAGGTGGTGCACCTCGTGGCCCAGGATAGCAAAGCCCAGAGCGCGCACGCTCATTTTTATGCCGCTACCGATCCCAGTCTGCATAAGGGCTTCTTCGCTGAAGCTTTTAAAAAGCGCGATGGTGGCGTTACGCACGGCGATGTACTCTGCCAGTACGTCGTTTACAGGGCGGGCGTCTGCCTGTGAGGGGTTTATATATAAATCCTGCTCAAAGCCCGGCAGTTCGGTCTTGTCCCCGCGGGCGAAACGCAGGGCACGGTATGCGAAAATCCGCTCGGTGTCCATCAGGTGCACCATTACCTCCTTGATGCTCCATTTCCCTTTTGCATACCGGTACAGCAGTTGCTCCTCCGACAGCCCCTCCAACATGCCCATGCTATAGACAGAGCTGGCGGTGAGCCCTTCTATTAAATCATTGGTCTGGGCCAACGTCACATAGGTGCTGAAAAAACTGTTGTGCTCTGTAGCCTCCGGCTGGGTGATAATCAAATGCATATAGTTACGGTATAAAAGACGAAGATCGCCACTTTTAACGCAGCACCCGTTCGGGGGGCATGCTTCTGCCGCTTCACACGTTTAGGCCGAAAGACAAGCGGGAAGGTTAGTGGAAAGCCCTATATGGTAAGCTATCCGGAACATGTACCGAGCGCCTCTCAACCGATAAACCTATCAAACCTTTACTGCCCCACCAGGAACACGGCATTGCCGAACAGCAGCTTGCCGCCATGCCAGAACCCGCGAAACAAGGGGTTATCGGCTAAATAAACGACCTGCCCCCGGCCCATGTCCTGCGTTCCCAGAATCAGGGCGTCCTGTAGTTTTGTCTTGGTGTTGGCCCCTACAAAACCTGTGGCGTAGTTGTCCTTTTTCAGCACGCCCACATTCCATCCGTTTTCAAGGAAGCTGAATGTGTCAGCAGACCGGATCAGGGCATAATAGGTATCGCCGTAGCCGAAGGCCAGCGGGTGGGTCTTGTCCAGGTCTACCCTGAAAATGCTGCCCTGCACTTCTCCCTGCAGCGATTCACGTTCGCGCTCCCCCCAGGTGCGCAGGTGCTTGTAGGGGTCTTCCTCTTTGGCCTTTGCTTTTTCCTTGCTGCTGTCTTCTTCCTTGCTTTTCTTTTTCAGGTTGAAATCCTTTTTCCCCGCCAGGAAACCCGCTGCGCTTTCCATGGCAATCAGCTTGCCGCCGGCGCTTACCCAGTCCTTCACTTTCCCCAGTGTCTCTTCGTCCAGCACCCGGCCATAGGAGCCGGTCGGCAGAATCAGGACGTCAAATTCGTGGAGCGGCACCGTGTTAAAGTAGGACGTGTTGAGCACCGTGACGGGATATCCAATCTGCTGCTCGAAAAAGTGCCATACCTCGCCAAAGCCATAGGCAGAAACACCCTCCCCGGAGAGCAAGGCTACTTTAGGCTGCTTCAGGAAGCGCACATTCCCGGAACCGAAGTCAGACCCGCTGCTCACAAAGCCGGTGCCGGTGGCGCCAAGGGTTACGCCATACTGCTGTGCCAGCTGCCGTACAACAGTATCCAGCTTATCCCCCATGGCCTCGTTCCCGTTTCGGGTGATGATGAGGGTACCCGGCCCGTATTGCTGCCCTTCGGTTTCGAAAGGCTTCTCTGCCTGCCGCACTTTCACATCCTGCTGCAGCAGCGCCGTCAGGAACTTCAGGTCCTGCAGGTTTGTCCAGCGGGCCAGGTAGGCATAGGGCTGTGCGATGGTGATAGCATCCGTAGCCGGAGCGGCTGGCTTGCTGGTATTCACGTCGATGCGGTTCTTCAGGGCGTAGGTCTGCACGCCGTAGGCATAGGGCAAGGCCCAGGACGTGATATCATATGTCAGGGAGTCCTCGAGGCGGGCGTTCGGCTCAAACAGCACCTTCACCAGCGTCGACTTGGGCTGGTACATGCTGATCACGACGTCCTGCGGGGCGAGCCGCACGTTCTCTGTTTTGCCGTTGCTGTAGTTGTAGCCTTTCACGGAGTTGCTTTTGCCGGCGTAGCCGTACCGGATACCCTGCCGGTCGAGGTATTCGGTCAGCGCTTTCAGGTTTCCGTCGCTTCCGTTGCCCGCTTTCATCACGAAGGCTTTGTAGTCACCGCCCGGTCTTTGCAGGCTGTTCTCGTAGTACTTACGGAACTCCTGCTTCAGCTGGTCGGCCTTTTCGGACGTTGCCTGAATGGTGGCCCGGCTGGCTGCCACATGGTGCGCGATGCGGTCTGTCAGCGTAAGCGTGTCGCCGTCTTCTTTATGATAGGCTAACCCGGCTCTGCCAGAACCGCCCTGCTCATAGGTCATCCCGATGGCCCCGTTGTAGGTGGGGTAGGTGTCGCCGTAGCTTGGGTAAAACAGGTCGAAGCTCTCACGGGTGAAGTACAGCCAGTTGTTTTTGTCAAACGACTGCCGGTTGTACTCGCCGATGGTGTTCTGGAACTGGCGCTGCCAGGGCGTGATACTTTCATGGAATGGCCTCGCTGCCGGCGAGAAGTAATACGGAGCCTCGGCCCCCATCTCGTGGAAGTCGGCGTGCACCTGGGGTAGCCAGTTGTTATATACCTGCAGGCGCTGTTTCGATTCTATCTGCGTTTGCCAGGCCCAGTCACGGTTCAGGTCGAAGTAATAGTGGTTGGGCCTGCCGCCCGGCCACGGCTCGTAGTGCTCCCAGGCATAACGGGAGGCGTTTCCGCCCCGGTTAGACGCTTGCTTGTACCACTGCACATAGCGTTCGCGCCCATCTGGGTTCACCACCGGGTCCAGTATCACCACCGTATTCTGCAGCCATTCCTTCGATTGCGCATTGCCCGGGTCCACCAGGTCAAACAGCACCTGCATCACCGCCTCCGAGCTCACCGATTCGTTTCCGTGGATGTTGTAGCTGAGCCACACCACCGCCGGCTGGTCTCCCTGCACCTGCCCGCTCTCCAGTCCTGCCTGGCGCAGGTTATTCTCCCGGATCTGCTCCAGGCGGGGCAGGTTCTGGTCCGAGGCGACATAGGCCAGCACCAGCGGGCGGCCTTCGTAAGTCTCCCCGTAAGGCTGCACCTTCATCCGGTTCGGTGCCTGCGCGGAGAGGTAATTTACATAGTCCAGAATGCGGCTGTGGGTGGTGAACTGCTTACCCAGCGGGTAGCCCAGAAACTGCGCAGGAGACTGTAACTGCCCCTGTGCCTGGGCCACCTGCACGCACAACAGCACGAATAGCAAAGCGAGGTTTCGCTTTAGCGTGTCTATCATATTCTCTTTGATTAAGGAAAGGTAATCCTGCGTTTGAAATAAGTTACAATCTCTATAAAAATGCTGAATTTGGCAAATAAGACGGTTCCGGCACCCGCCACGGCACAGGTTATCCTTGGTTCCTAATCTCAAAGTGGCGCACTTCCCGTATGCTGCTATATGAGGCGGATGCTTAATCAAATACTGTCCTTCCTGCTCTGGGCGGCCGGGGGTGTGGCGGGTGCGGCGCTACTCTTCCTCCTATCTGCCTTCGTGTTGAGCAGCATCCCTGTGAACAGCAGTTTTGCCCAGGCTCCGCCAGACGACGGGCAGGTAGAGATATTCGTGACCTCGAACGGCGTGCACACCGATCTTGTGCTGCCCGTGGCCACTCCCTATATAGACTGGCGGGAGAAGGTGCCGCTAAGGCATTTTGCCAGCGCAGACAGCAGCTACACCCATCTTTCCTTTGGTTGGGGGGACCGGGAGTTTTACATGAAAACCCCCGCATGGAGTGACCTGACCTTAGGAGTGGCACTGCGCGCCACGCTCTGGCCAACGCCATCTGCCATGCACGTGGCGTATATCGCCACCGAACTGGTGCCCACCAAACGGCAGCGGCCCATCCTGCTCTCGCCGCAGCAGTACCGGCAACTGGTGCAGTACATCGATGCCTCTTTCCAGGAAGGGAATGGAAATTACCGCCACATCACCGCCTCCGGCTACTCCGGGCAGGACACGTTTTACGAGGCGCACGGCAAATTTTATATCCTGAAGAACTGCAACAACTGGGTGAATCAAGCACTAAAGGCCGCAGGCGTAAAAGCAGCCTTGTGGGCTCCGCTTCCCTTTGCCGTGATGCGGCACCACCGCTAGAGCAAAGCGCCCTGGCTATAGGCCGGGGCGCTTTTGCTTCATCAATGAGAGAAATTTATTTCAGCATTTCTTAATCGGACGCGGCTTCTATAGCGTGATCCAGGTGTTGAAAACACTTCCTTTTAATAGAGAGAACGGCTCTTACTGCTGCTTCCAGCTGCCTTTAAAAACTAGCTCGTCCAGCGGCTTGCGGGTGCGCGGGGCCACTTCGCGCGCCTTCAGGGCATCCGTAAGAGTCTCCGGGTCTCCGGCGTAGCCTACGGCACCCATCGCTACCGGCTCATACCCTTCCGGAATGCCGAGTACCTCGCGCGCTTTGGCTGCATTGTAGCCGCCCATCAGGTGCACGTGCAGCCCTAAATCTGTAGCCTGAAGCAGCAGATTGCCGGTTGCCAGACCTACATCGTGCCAGGCATGGCTGTTTGGCTTTCCACTCGCATCATAGGTCTGCTTTGCCACCGTAACAAACAGGGCGGAGGCTTTCTCGGCCCAGCTGTTTCCTTCCACGAGGCAGCTGAACAAACGGTTGAAGTTTACGGTGTCTTCCTTTGTGGCATATATAAACCGCCACGGCTGTTCGTTCATGGCAGACGGCGCCCAACGTGCCGCCTCGAAAAGTAACTCCAGCTGCTCTTCCGTTACTTCCCTGTCCTCAAAAGCACGGGGGCTTCTGCGCTCTTCAATCAAATTATTTATCGCGATTTTATTTTCTGTCGTTATCATCATCTTAAATTATACAAAGGCTCATATAGCTTCCACCAGCGCTGCACACTGGCTATATATACGCAAAGGTAGCACAATTATATGTACATACATTTAATGTGTCTACATAACGCCTGTTTTTTTATTGAATGTTCCTGACGCTGTATTTTTTATAGAGATACCCTGGCCAAGAGAGTTAAAAATTTAAAGGCCTATATAAACTACCACGGTTTTACTCCTAACAACAAGCCGCCTAGCAGCTTGTTCATAAATGAGAAGGCCATCAGAATGAAATAATGATCAGGCGTACCGGATAGAAAGGCCCCAATGCCCGGTGGCTTTGAATAGCGGTATATATACCCCTGCTGCCGCCGCGCATTCTCCGCTTCTGGTAGAGCTTTTCAGGAATGACAAAACATTAACGTCTGTTTTTGATCTTTCCCGGGCCTATTATTCCCCTAACTTCCGCAACGCCAGCAGGCACAGGGCGATGGTGCCCGCCACCTGTAACTGCCCGTTCAGGATCATCTGCTCCACCTCATGCAGCGGCACCTTCAGCACCTCTATCGCCTCCGATTCGTCCAGGTCCTGCTCAGCCACTTTGCGCACATTGCGGGCCAGGAAATAGTACATCCTGTTGGTGTCCTTGGTGGGGTTGTCGGTTACCTCCAGCAGCAACTCCACCTCATCGGAAGTATAGCCCGTTTCCTCCAGCATCTCCCGTTTGGCGGATTCGGCGGGGTCCATTTCATGCTCATCCACCACGCCACCGGGAAGTTCCACAAAAATGCCGCCGGCTGCGTGTTTGTACTGCCGCACAAATATCACGTGGTTGTCTTCGGTGAGCGGAAAAGTGAGCACCACGTTCGGGCGCACACTCACATAGTAGTCGTCCATCTCGAGGCCATTGGGCAGCGCCACGTGGTCGCGGCGCAGTTTGTACCACTTCTCGTCCACCACCATCTCTGATTTCAGCACCTTCCAGGGTGCCGGGCTGTATTTCTTGTCTTTCATTTCTGATGCCATGCTTTCCGCAAGTTATATATATCTGAGCATATATAAACGGCCGGGCCCGCTATGCTGTAGCGGGCCCGGCCGTTTAT
>NZ_BAABHC010000005.1:329063-424777 GCF_039541895.1 Pontibacter saemangeumensis | reverse complement strand
TCGCCGTTAGGCTAAAGCCGTAACAGCAAAAGGGCCAGTAAAAATGGAAATAGTGAAGTGACACAGTTTAGATTACAATCCCGTTTAGTGTAAAAAGCAACTCGCCCAACACTGCATATACAAAACCCTAGCTCCGCCGCGGGCTCTATATACCACACCGTTGGCGGTGTAGACTTCCCCAGAAGATGGCCATTTGAAAGTTGAAAGAAGTTGATATCTTGGGTTATACTTTGCCGCAAATGCCCCTGTAGAATGTCTTGATCACACCTCCTGAAAGTCCGGCTGATCCGCTTACTTTATGTAAACCAAACACATAAAGACATGACAACGGACAATACAACCAAAATCATCTACTGGACTACTACAGGATTCATCTTCCTGTTCGAAGGCGTTATGCCTGCTTTAACATCGCATACTGAACTTGCCATCGAAGGGGTCAGGCATTTAGGCTACCCGGACTACTTCCGGGTCATGTTATCTGCTTTTAAAGTCGCGGGCGCGCTGGCTTTGATTTTACCCTTCGTGAAGGGTCGGTTTAAGGAGTGGGCGTATGCAGGGTTTGGCTTCACCATGATCTCCGCGTTCATCAGCCATTGGGTAGTGGATGGCTTCAGCGGTCAGACGCTTTTCCCGCTCTTCGTCTTTGCCATTCTTACCATATCCTACACCCACTACCATAAACGCATGAAGCTGCACCGGCGCGATCAGCCGGGTTCAAAACAGAGCGACCTTGTCGTATCGCGCCTTCAGCAATCCTGAGTACAAAACGCACAGAACAGCTGCAGCTTTTTAATTTACTTGCTGCTGAAAAGATGCTATATTGAATCTTGATCAGCGCTCCTATGAAACCGGCTGCTGACACACGGGCGATCAGAACATAAACCTATGCACAAATACGGACTACACGGCAAACTAACGGCAACCGCAGGGAACGGCGAAAAGCTGGCCTCCATCCTGCTAGAAGCGGCAGAACGGGTGTCCACTGCCAAAGGATGCCGTTTATATATGGTCAGCAAAGACCACAGCAACCCGGACGCCGTCTGGATAACCGAAGCCTGGGACAGCAAAGAGGCCCATGATAACTCCTTGCAGGCGGCAGGGGTCAGGGAGCTTATAGCCCAGGCGATGCCACTGCTCGATGGCAGGCCGGAAAAAGGCCCGGAACTGGAGATCCTGGGCGGGGCAGGCATCGGATAATATAGTTCGCTGCTATCACTGGCTGTGTCAAATGTCCGGCCATATACCTACCTCTAAAAACCTCCTGCCCTTGCAGTTGAGATTGTGGTCGCCACACCTTAGTCAAAGAAAAGGCCGTCTTTATAATCAGGAGAAATGGGCACACGCGGCACCCAGGCAAAAAAGCAGAAGCGGGCGGCGGGTTGGTATAATGCCATCCCCAACCTGCTTTGGTCCGTACTGGCCTTTGTACCCATTTATATATTCTGCTACACGCTGCTGGACAGAAAACTGCTCTATGCCTTTTTAGCCTTCAGCATTTTCACCCTTTTCCTCCCCAAAGCCTTCTTCCGCCATATCCAGCTCGGGAAAACCGTAGCCATATATAAGCAAGCAGGCGTTCCTTTCATCAGCAGGTTTACCCAGAACGGGCAAATCATCAACCGGCTGCTGCGGAAGCAATACCCCCGGCACCGGGTTGTATCGGGCAGCAGGCTCTCTGTAAACAGGCGCGTGCAGCAAACCTATGCGTATGAGAAATTCCATTTCATGCTGTTCAGCTTCTTCAGCCTCGTATTTATATATGCCCTCATAAAAGATTATATAGGATGGGCGCTGCTCCTGCTCCTCACGAATATGATATACAATGTGTACCCCTGCCTGTTGCAGCAGTACATCCGGGTAAGGCTGATACCCTTTCTGAAGAGCAACAACGGCTAATGCTACAGAGGAATTATTATTCCGCCTATGCCTTTGATGGCTGTACATCCTTCCGGCCTTAGGATATCTAAGTTCTATAGCTGGGTGTGTTGCTCTCAGGCCGGGCGGCCTCGTTTTCCCTTTCAGCGCTGTGTAGCTGTTGCGGTTCTGCATCAGCACGAAAAACCCTCTGCACAAACCCCAACCTATATAGCTACCAGAAAACTGCATTTAGCCTTATATTTACAGCTGTTCTTCCACCAAAACATATAGGACTACCCATATGCACCCGTTTTTCATCTGCCTCACCCTGCTCCTCTGCTTTTCCGCCACACGCCCCTCCTTCTCCCAGGCGCCTCAGAAAGCCCCTGAGAAACTGGCCATCTGGTTCAGTCGCCCGGCGACGGAATGGAACGAGGCGCTGCCGGTGGGCAACGGCAGGCTGGGCGCGATGGTGTTCGGCGGCGTGGCATCCGAACGGCTGCAGCTGAACGAGGAAACCGTGTGGACAGGCAAGGATGCTGATTTCGTAAACCCGGGTGCACGCGCTGCGCTGCCCGAGGTGCGGAAGCTGCTCTTTGCCGGCAAGTACGCCGAGGCGCAAAAGCTGGCCCAGGACAAGATGATGGGCGATAAGAAAACAGAAAGCAATTACCAGACGCTGGGCGACCTGCAACTGGACTTCGACACGCTGACGCAGCACGTAACCGACTACCGCCGGGAACTGGACCTGGAGACGGGCGTGGCCAAAGTAACATACCGTGCCGGCAACGTAAACTTTACCCGCGAGGTATTTTCCAGCGCCCCGGACCGGGCGCTGGTGGTGCGCCTGACAGCCGACAAACCCGGCGTCCTGTCATTTACGCTGAACCTGAGCCGCCCCGGAAACAAGGCAAAACTGGAATTAGTTGGGGATGAGATCATCCTAAGCGAGCATGTGGGCGATGGGGTGGGCGTGAAAATGGTGGCACGGCTCAAGGTACTGCAGGACGGCGGAACCCTACGCGCTGCTGATAACGGCGTTCAAATAAACAAGGCCAATGCCGTAACGCTGCTTTTAACGGCGGCCACCGATTACCGGGGCGAGAACCCAGCTACCACTACAGCCGCCCAACTGGCCGCCGCCGCTAAGAAAACCTACGAAGCACTGAAGCAGGCGCATATAGCCGATTACCAGCAGTACTTCAACCGCGTGGACCTTCACCTCGGCACCACCGACGCCGTTTACTTCCCGACGGATGCCCGCCTCATCGCCATGCAGAACGGGAACGTAGACCCGCAACTGGTGGAATTATATTATCAGTTTGGCCGCTACCTGCTCATCAGCAGCTCCCGTCCCGGCAGTTTGCCAGCCAACCTGCAGGGCATATGGGCCGATGGCCTCACCCCGCCCTGGAGCGCCGATTACCACATTAACATCAACATCCAGATGAACTACTGGCCCGCCGAGGTCACCAATCTTTCGGAGATGCACCTGCCTTTCCTGAATTTCCTGGATGCGCTGCGCCCGGATGCCCGCAAAACCGCCAAAGACATGTACGGCGTGAAAGGCACTGTCGCCCACTTCACCACCGACCCCTGGCACTTTACCGAAACCTACGGCCAGACGCAGTGGGCGATGTGGCCGATGGGCATGGCTTGGAGCGCGCAGCATCTCTGGGAGCATTATTTGTTCACGGAAGACAAGGCGTACCTAAAGGAACTGGCTTATCCCGTGATGAAAGAGGCCGCGGAGTTCTGCGCCAACTGGCTCGTGGAAAACCCGGAGACGAAGCAACTGGTGTCCGGTCCCTCCATCTCGCCGGAGAATACCTTCAAAACAAAAAACGGGGAGGTGGCCACCATGGTGATGGGCCCCACGATGGACCATATGATCATCCGGGATTTGCTGGGCAACACCATTGCTGCGAGCAAAGAACTGAACAGGGACGCCGCATTCCGCCGTCGCCTCGAAAAAGTACTGACCCGCCTGGCGCCTACCCGCATCGGGAGCGACGGCCGCATCATGGAGTGGACCGAGGAGTTTGAGGAGAACGAGCCGGGCCACCGCCATATTTCGCATCTGTTTGCCCTGCACCCTGGCCGGGAAATCACCAAGCAGCAGAACCCGGAGCTGATGGCCGCCGCCCGCAAAACCATTGATCAGCGGCTTTCGCAGGGAGGCGGCCACACCGGCTGGAGCCGTGCCTGGATCATCAACTTCTTCGCGCGCCTGCACGACGGCGAGGCTGCGCATGAAAACCTGCTGGCGCTGCTGCGCAAGTCCACGCTGCCCAATCTCTTCGACACGCACCCGCCTTTCCAGATAGACGGGAATTTCGGGGCCACCGCCGGCATCACCGAAATGCTGATGCAAAGCCACGCCGGAGAAATAGAATTACTGCCCGCCTTGCCCTCAGCCTGGCAGCAGGGTTATATCCACGGCATTGTGGGCCGCGGCGGTTTCGAGGTAGACATTGATTGGGAGAACGGGAAACTGAAGCAGGTAAAGGTGCTCTCAAGACTGGGCAATCCCTGCCAGATCCGCTACGGCAATCAGGTAGTAACGCTCCAGACGCAGAAGGGCGAAAGCTATGAGCTGGACGGGAGTCTGAAGCCGCTCTGATGTTGGATAAGATAGTCTATCTATATAGGTCGGACATAGCTGCCTTGTGACGTATCTATAGTAAATGGTGTGATTTTTTAAAATAAAAACAATAACTTCCTGATGACAAACACTTTGGTTGCAGCCGGCTAATACAGGGCCTTTGCAGGTTCTGGTGAAAGGCCTAAAGTCCACCTCAGAGATACGATTCATTACCGCAATATAAAAGCTGAGAATTCAACAGGTGCTTCATGCTGTGGAAGCCTTACATTCTATAGGAAAACTTTAAAAAATGACGATATGGAAAACAACAATTCCAGAAGAGATTTCATAAAAGTAGCCAGCCTGGGATCCTTGGGTCTCACTTTAGGCAATTTAGGAGTGAGCGCTAAAAGCTATGGGAACATTTTGGGTGCGAACGACAGAGTCAGGGTTGCGGCGATAGGTGTTAACGGCCGGGGGTTTGGCATGGCAAAGAATTTTGCAAAGCAGGCGGGGTGTGAGGTAAGCCATATATGTGATGTAGACGCCAACGCGATGGCTAAAACCATAACTGCAGTTGATGAGGTGCAGCGTAAGAAGCCGAAGGGGGTAAAAGACTTTCGCACAATCTTAGACAGTAAATCAGTAGATGCGGTCTACATGGCCACACCGGATCACTGGCATGCGCCTGGGGCTATTATGGCGTGCCAGGCGGGAAAGCATGTCTATGTAGAGAAACCGTGCAGCCACAATCCGTATGAGGGTGAACTGTTGGTCGAAGCCGCCCGGAAGTATAACCGTGTCGTGCAGATGGGTAATCAGCGGCGGTCCTGGCCAAAGATCATAGAATGCGTGCAAGAACTGAACGCAGGAATTATAGGCAGGGCGTATTTTGCCAAAGGCTGGTATACCAACAACCGCCAGCCGATTGGAATCGGTAAACCTGCACCAGTTCCTGCACACCTTGATTATGAGCTATGGCAGGGCCCCGCCCCTCGCCAGCCTTACCAGGATAACATCATCCACTACAACTGGCACTGGTTCTGGAACTGGGGGACCGGCGAAGCGCTTAACAATGGAACGCACGAGGTTGATGTGATGCGCTGGGGCCTTGGGGTTGAATACCCTACCCGTGTTACCTCTGCCGGGGGGCGCTATGCTTATCAGGATGACTGGCAGACCCCTGACACGCAGGTCATCAGCTTTGACTTCCCGGGTAATGTATCCATGGAGTGGGAGGGCCGAAGTTGCAACAGTTATCCGATAGAGAACAGTGGGCGTGGTGCCATCTTCTACGGTGAAAAGGGGACTATCGTAACGACCGGAGACAACGGATACACCGTGTATGATAAAATGAACAAAGTCGTGAAGGAGGTAAAGGACGAGGTGACAACCAATACCTTAGACCCTGCCGGGCCGGGGGATCGGCTCGATGCTTTCCATATAAACAACTTCCTGGAATCTGTACGAAATGGCACCAGGCCCAGCGGTGATATAGAGATTGGTCATAAAAGTGTCCTGTTGTGTCAGTTGGGCAACATCGCCCAACGCACTGGAAGAACCCTGCATTGCGACCAGCAGAACGGGCATATAATCGGGGACAAGGAAGTCATGGCCTTGTGGAGAAGAGAATACGAGCCGGGCTGGGAGCCAAAGATTGTATAGATTGTTATTTCTACAATAACAGTGGCTTGCTTTGGGAGAAGCTTCCAAAGGTTATCGGAAGTTTTGGAGCAAGCCACTTTCCAGAAAAGTATATATCAACCAGCATCAAAATGGCCTCTAAAACATGAACAAGTTTTACCGTTTCCTAAGCTTCCTGATCATCACACTTTTATGTGTTGACAGTGCTTTTTGCCAGTCGGGAAAACCTCTTTTCCCGGAAACGCCTGGGTTAGTATCCTACACCCATCGCGAAAGCTTCAGCAAAGACGTGCCCGCGACTTTGGATACCATAAAAGCCTTGGGGATCACCGATATGGAGTTTTCCAATTTGTTCGGGAAATCGCCGGAAGCTCTTCGCCGGTTACTGGACGAGCGAGGTATTAAATGCACCTCATTTGGGGTGGGCTATGATGAGCTGGTTAACAACACCGGAGAAGTAGCCCGAAAGGCTAAAATTTTGGGGGCTTCCTTCGTTCGGGTAGCCTGGATTCCGCATAAGGCTCCTTTTACACTGGAAGATGCGCAAAAAGCGGTGGCAGATTTCAACAGAGTAGGTAAAGTGTTGAAAGAGGAACATGGGCTGACATTTTGTTACCACAACCATGGGTATGAATTCACTCCCTATGGAAAAGGCACCTTGTTCGATTACCTGGTGCTCAATACAAACCCAGCATATGTGTCTTTTGAACTGGATATCCTGTGGGCTTTTCATCCCGGTCAGGACCCGGCTCAATTGCTGAACAAGTACGGGGAACGCTTCAAGCTTATGCATCTGAAAGACCTGCGGAAAGGTGTGCAAGGCGACCTTACAGGCTCTACGTCCACCGAAAATGATGTAGCCCTCGGCACAGGACAAATAAATATTCCAGCGGTATTGAAAGCTGCTAAAAAGGCAAAAATTCAGCATTACTATATTGAAGATGAAAGCAAACTTAAAAGCGTGCAGGTTCCTCAGACGATGGCTTATTTAAGAAGTCTAAAAAAGTAAAACGAGGCAGTGTCAATCTCCCTCAGAAAAAACCACAAAACCAGACTGCCGGACGCTCTGATTGTCGCTTATGCCATATACCGTTATCGTCCGCTTATGACGGCAGACAGACAAGCTGGTCCTTAGCCTTTGTTGTAATCAAATACTGCGCAAAGCTAATCGGTTGCAGGTAGCTCTCCTATCTCTGCATTTTTCTACATTGCCGAATCTTTTCTTCTTAACGCCGCATATATGCTCCGGAAACACCTTTTGCTTTTCATCCTTTTTATAACCACTGCCCTACTGGCACAGGCGCAGACGAAACAGGAGGAGGCCTCCGTCCTGGCTCCTGTAAAATTGCAGTTAGAAGGCTACAACAACCGCGACATCGACACATTTGCAAAAGCCTACAGCGACACGGTGCGGGTATACAGGCAGCAGGGGGTGCTCAGCTACCAGGGCAGGGAGGAACTCAGGAAGCGCTACGGCGAGATGTTCGCCAACACGCCCGAGCTGCATTGCGAGGTGGTGAACAGGATTGTAGCCGGCAACGTGGTGATTGACCATGAGAAAGTGCGGCGCAGCAAAGACGGCCCCCGTTTTGATGCCATTGCCGTCTACAGGATAAAAAATAACGAGATTGTGGAGGTCACATTTATATCCCCTGACAAAACCAAATAGCTTCCCCCATGCAAGAAACCTACCACCGCGACAAGACCTTTGACAAAGTAAACTACGCCGGCAAAGCTTTGTCGGGGCGGGAGTTTGAGTCCTGCACTTTCACCAACTGCGATTTTTCAGAGAGCAACCTGTCTGGCAACGACTTTGTAGACTGCCGGTTTGACGGCTGCAACCTGAGCATGATGCGCGTGGACCAGACGGGGCTGAAGAACGTGGAATTCCATAACTGTAAAATGATGGGCGTCGACTTCAGCGCCTGCAACGAGTTCCTGCTGGCCGTCAGCTTTCACAACTGCATCCTCGATTTCGTCTCTTTTTTCAGGAGAAAGCTTCGTAAAACGGCCTTCAGCGGCTGCAGCATCAAAGAGGCGAATTTCACGCAGACAGACCTGACAGGCGCCGCCTTCGTGGAGTGTGACCTGAGCCAGACCGTTTTTCAGCAGACCATTTTGGAGAAGGCTGATTTCCGTTCTGCCCGCAACTTTTCCATCGACCCGGAACTGAATAAAATCAAAAAGGCAAAGTTCTCCACCTCAGGTCTGATTGGGCTGTTAGATAAGTATGATCTTGTCGTGGAGTAGCCTTCTATTTTTTTCAAAACAAAGCAACCCGCGAAAGCGTCATACAACAAGAACATACACCGCCTATAATTTACCCCTGTGATAGTAGAAGCCGACCTGGACGACCTGGATGAAGTATATGCGTTGTGGCGTGAGCTGTTGGATTTTCATCAGTCCCACCACCCCATCTTCCGGTGCAAGCCGGGCAGCGAGCAGGTGCTCCGGAAGGAGCTGTTGCAGCGGCTGAAGGACAAGGACACGAAGGTATTCGGCTATGTGCAGCAGGACGAATGGCAGGGCTTGGTGATGGCCAACCTCAAACAGGCGGCGCCGGGCTTCCTGTTTTCAAAAAAGGGCTATATAGCCGAAACCTTTATCAAAGCGCCTTGCAGGGGAAAAGGCATCGGCAATGAGCTGGTGGAGGCCGCCAAAAACTGGCTCACCGACAAGGGCGCCGACCATATAGAGCTGCAGGTTTCGGTGAAGAACAACACTGCCATCCGGTTCTGGGAGAAACAGGGCTTTACCCCTACCACCCAGCACATGATGCTGGATGTTTCTTCAAAAGCTAAAAACAGTTAAACCGATGCCCTCCGGGTCATCCGTCTCTTCTGCTAAATTTCTATCAGTATGAAACTCCTCTCCGCGCTTGCGCTATGCCTCAGTCTGTTGTTTGCATCAGGTTGTTCAGAATCCCAGAAAACGAGTGCGGATCTGATCATCACCAACGCGAATGTAGTGGATGTCGCTTCGGGCAAGGTGCTGCCCAAAAGGTCGCTCGCGATAAACGATGGGATTATCCTGGCAATCGCAGACACGGAGGCAGCAAACCAGTACAAAGCAGACACTACCCTGGACGCGCAGGGCAGGTATGTCATTCCCGGCCTTTGGGACAACCACATTCACCTGCGGGGCGGCGAGGCGCTGGCAGAAGAAAACAGGAACCTGCTCCCCCTTTATATCGCGAATGGCGTGACCACCGTGCGCGACGCCGGCGGCGACCTGTACCCGGCTATCCGGCAGTGGCGTGACCAGATAAAGGCAGGAAAGCTCATCGGCCCCCGCATTATATCGGCAGGCCCGAAGCTGGACGGGCCGAACGCCACCTGGGAGGGATCGATTGAGGTAGCCTCCGTGGCGGAAGTACCGGCCGCGCTCGACTCGTTGCAGCAACTGGGCGTTGATTTCGTGAAGATATATGACAGCACAATTTCCGGGGATGTTTTCCTGGCGATAGTAAGAGAAGCAGAGGCGCGGGGCATGCTCGTGGCGGGGCATATGCCGTTCACCGTCTCTTTAGGCGAGGCCATCGGCAGCGGCCTCGACATCACCGAGCACCTGTACTACGCGTTCAAGTCCGGCTCGCCCCGGGAAGACAGCCTGACCGCCGCCATTCGCGCCAGCCAGCAAACGGCCAAACCCATCGGATTTTATACCGCGCTGCACTCCCTCCACGACTCCTACGACCCTGCCACCGCAAAAGCATTCTTCCGGCGCATGGCGGACGCCAACACCGCCGTGGTGCCGACGCTGCACATCAGCCGCGTGCTCAACAACCTGCAGCAAGACGACCACAGCACGGATCCATACCTGGCCTATATAGGTGCCGGCATCGAGGAAACCTATGCCCGCCGGGTGAACAGCGCCAGGGCACAACCGGCGGAGGCGGTGGAGTTCATGCGCAGCCTGAACGCGAAGTTTCATTCCATGATCCCGGACATGCAGGCTGCCGGTGTCATCATACTGGCCGGCTCGGATGCCGGCGCGTACAATTCCTATACCTATCCCGGGCCGTCGCTGCACAAGGAGCTGGAGCTTTTGGTGGAAGCCGGCCTCACGCCTGCGCAGGCCCTCCGGGCCGCCACCATCAACGGCGCAAAGGTTATGGGCAGGTCAGCGAAGTACGGCACGGTAGAAAAGGGAAAAGTAGCGGATCTCGTACTGCTTGATCAGAACCCGCTCAAAAACATCAGCCATACGCAACGCATCCATACCGTTATCCTTGGAGGGAAAGCATATGGGGCAAAGGACTTACAGCAGCTGCTGGAAGGGGTAAAACAATAGGTCTATATATAACAGCCCACCCGCTGAATTTATATAGGCCTGCTGTACAGAAAGCTGTTATTTTTTCACCACTTTGCCGGAGCCGCTGATATTTGAGCTTACGGCCGGATTGCCTACGTAATACACCTTGCCGCTGCCGGAAATATCGACGGTAAGGGAATGGCTTGCCTCAACTTCTGCATCCCCGGAACCGGATATGTTAATCGTTACGTCTTCGGCTGCCAGGTTAAAGGCAGCCACCGAGCCTGATCCGGACATGTTAATGCTGTGCACTTTGGTCGTGCCTCCCATGTGTACCTTCCCCGACCCGGTTACGCGCGTTATGACCTTGGAGGCTTCCAGTTCCAGGTCAATGCTGCCCGAGCCATTCACGTACACGGGAAGCTCTGTGGCCGTAAACTTATTCTCCCCGGAGATGCTGCCGGAGCCGTTCACGGCTAGCCCTTTCACTTCGGGCATGGTGATATACACCTCCACCTCCTTGCTTCGCCTCACACAATCGTCGTGTGTGATTTTCCACCTGCCGTTGCTCACCTGCGTGTTCACCTGATCCAGGATGTTCGGCTGTCCTCTCACCTCCACTTGCTGCGTGGCGCCTTGGGTTATATATAC
Source organism: Pontibacter saemangeumensis (assembly GCF_039541895.1). Taxonomy (NCBI): domain Bacteria; kingdom Pseudomonadati; phylum Bacteroidota; class Cytophagia; order Cytophagales; family Hymenobacteraceae; genus Pontibacter; species Pontibacter saemangeumensis. The sequence continues at coordinate 413,787 of NZ_BAABHC010000005.1, read as the reverse complement.
TTTAAAGTCACCATTGGCCTCCACATCGCTGAAAGGCTGGAGCTGTAACGTCCGCCGCTCTACATCACCCTCTCCCTTGATGCACCGCTCATCGTCGCATCCGCTCAATAACAGTAGGCTGAGCAATAGGAATGGCCACGTCATGATGTTTCCCACCGTCCTGTTCAAATACTTTCTCATAAAATACCTTGTTTTGATTGTCCATCTATAAGATGAAGAAAACAGCACAAGCGTTGCATGCCCTGCTGTGATAATCGCAGAAAGCCGCCAACGGTACGGAGGCAGGTGCAAAACAAGGGTAGAAAACCCGGCTGAGCTCCTTTAACCATGCAGGCATCAACCTCATATATAAAATATCATTGACTGGCACAAACCTGAAGGGGTTGATTCAGTGCGTTTGATCAGTGTTTTACTCCTGCGCCGTCCGACCGCTTCCTGCCATACCGCAATCGCTTTATTTCAAGGATATCATGGAAGGAAAAGAAAACAGCAGCTTTTGGGTAAACGCTGACATTGCCGATTACTGGAAAAAATCAGCCATATACCTGACGGCACCTAACCCGGAGGTAAAAGATAATGCGACGACGCTCAGAGAAACAGCCAGGAAGCTGCGGACAGATTAGCGAATTCATACAAACAGGCAACTAGTTACCCTATCCTGCCGCTTCCAGCTTTCCGCTGTCCCTGTACTTGAGCCGGCCCACGTCTACCAGTTCCCGCACCAGTGTGGTGACAATGTCTGCGTGCCTGGGTTCGAACTGCTGCACCAGTTCCTTGGGCAGCCAAGGCTGGCCCTTCGCAAGCGCCAACACTTTTTCACGAAGGGTTTCCTGCTCCTGCACATCCCGCTCTTTCTTGCGCTCGGCCAGGCAGAAGTCGCAGATGCGGCAGCGGGTGTCGGTGATTTCCCCGAAGTACTCTAGCAGCTGCTGCGTGCGGCAGCGGTTCGTGGATATCACATAGCGCCCCATCTCACGGGCCTGCAGTAACGCCCGCTCGCGCAGGGTGGCCAGTCGCCGGGTGTCAAAGGGAAGCGTGGCAGCGTCTTCGCGGGGCTTGGTGAATACCAGCTGTGGCGAGTCGTGCTGCGGCTCGTAGGCAATCACCTGCAGCTTGTGCAGGTACTCCAGTTTGCGGCGCACCTCCTGCTCCGCCTCATGCAGTTGCTGCGCCAGCTTCCGTTCCGACAGTTTCACGAAGTTGGTAAAAGCCTCGCCGCCATATAGCCGCAGGAGCATCCGGATGAGCCGGTCGTGGTCGGGGTTCGCCAACTGAAACTCGTAGAGGGCCTGGTTGTCGGGCAGCAGCATCAGCCGGGAAGGCATATAGTACCCTTCGTTCAGCTGCACATACCCCTCTGCCTCCAGCCGCTTGATGGTGTGGTGCACCTCCAGGGGCTGGAGCTTGTAGTTCTTGGAGAACGCGGACAGGTCGAAGTCGAAACTGCTCATCAGGCCGCTGCCCACCGCCAGCTGGTAGTAATTCGCCAGGCATTGGTACACCCTGCGGATAAACTCTACCGATGGATGCGCCTCCTCTACCTTTCGCTGCAACTCTGCCACGTCGTTCGGGCCATACAGGATCACGGCATAGGCATATAACTCGTCGCGCCCGGCACGGCCAGCCTCCTGGTAATACGCCTCCAGGCTTTCCGGCAGGTCCAGGTGCACCACCAGCCGCACGTCCGGCTTGTCGATGCCCATGCCGAAGGCGTTTGTCGCCACCATCACCCGCACCTTGTTCGCTATCCAGCTTTGCTGCGCGGCGTTGCGCTCCTCAAACTTAAGGCCCGCATGGTAGGCTGCCGCTGCGATGCGACGGCTTTGCAGGAATCTGGCGATCTCCACGGTCTGGCGGCGGCTGCGCACGTACACGATGCTCTGGCCCGGCATGCGCTGCAGCATCTCCAGCAGGCGGCTTGCCTTATTCTCAGTTTCCTGGGTGGAGTATGAAAGATTGGCCCGGGCAAAGCTCTTCTGGAAAAGGTTGGGCTCCGGGAAAGCCAGTTTTTCCTGTATGTCCTGCTTTACCTGCGCGGTGGCCGTGGCCGTGAGCGCGATGACCGGCACCTTCGGGAGCGCCTCCCGCAGTTCGGCCAGCTGCAGATACGGCGGCCTGAAATCATAGCCCCACTGCGAAATGCAATGCGCTTCGTCCACGGCGATCAGGTTTACCTTCATCCGTTTTACCCGCTCCTGAAACAGCTCGGTAAGCAGGCGCTCCGGAGAGAGGTACAGGAATTTCACGTTGCCATATACGCAGTTATCCAGCGCAATATCGATCTCGCGTCGGTTCATGCCGGAGTAAACCGCCACCGCAGAGATCCCACGCTTGTTCAGGTGCGACACCTGGTCCTTCATCAGGGCGATGAGCGGCGTGATGACGAGGCAAAGACCTTCCATAGCAAGCGCCGGCACCTGAAAGCAGACAGACTTGCCCCCGCCTGTCGGCAGCAGCGCCAGCGTATCGCGGCCCGCCAGCACCGATCGGATAATCTCCTCCTGCAGCGGCCTGAACTGCGCATAGCCCCAGTAGGTCTTCAGAATATGGTGGATGTCTTGCAAAGGCTCTGTTATTTTCAAAAGCGAAGATAGGGTATACAAAACAGAAGTCAGAAGATTGCTGTGGCAGATTTCACCATTCCACTCTGGCCCATCTGGATAGGTTTATATATGTCTTCAGCCTTTTCACCTAATTATATATAAAGCCATACACCCCATAGCGTTTATCGCGGCAGCCTCACAGAAAAGCCGGTCGTCAGGCAGTAATCTTTGTATAGATGCTCTCATCCTATCTTACAGTACCAAGACTGTGCCTGTGCGGCTGCCGCCGTTTCTGGCCTATATTCCCGGCTTTTAAAATGGATGATCCTATATAAGCTGTGCCTCAACTGCCCTGCAAATGAAAAAGCCTGCCCCTAAAAAGGGACAGGCTTTGATGACATGCATATATGTTAACTTATGCTGCTGCAGACTGGCCGCCTTCGCGGTCTTCAATCACTTTCTTCAGTTTCTCGATGGCCTGCGCAGCGCGCTCCTCGTCAAAACGGTTGATGTTCAGCAGCATCTTCGTCTTCTCCTGGCGTGTAATGGTCGGGTTGTTCAGCAGGCTGATGATTTCCTCCTTCTGCTTCGCCGATGCATACCGCACGCTGGCTGCCGGCTCTTCCTCCGCTGCCGCTGCCGGCGGGTTCGTAGACGACTTCATCGTTGCCTTCTTCTCGGTCGGCACCGCTGGCTTGGCAGCCTGCTCGTTTCCGCTATAGTCCATTTCCTCAGCAGGAGTAGGCTCGTAACCGGCTGCCCTGATAATCCAGGCCAGGATGTTACGGTAAGCTTTACCAATGGCCCGCGTCTGCGCCATAGAGGCAATCGCGAACTCCTGGTAATACTTCTTCCCCTGCTCACGGTTAGAGCATATTGCGAAACCTGCCCCTACCACCTGCTGGCTTCTCAGGTCAAGCAGGTTTACTTTTGCCTGGTATTTGATCTCGTCCTCTGTGCTGATGTTCACCACGTGCTCTACCACCGGCAGAATACCCAGTCGGGAACCGGCATACTGCCAGCCTTCCACATTCACGTACTCTTTGCCCTGTATATTCTGATAGAGACGGTTCTCCTTGATAAATTTAGCAAGGTCCACAGCGAGGTGCAGCGTCTCGTCGGACTTGGCTATATCATAGCTTTCGACCTTCGGTTTCTTCTGCATTTTTATCTCATTAGTGTCTTGATTCATACTCATTTAGCTCTCATAGTTATAGTACATATATCAAACAGCACAGGCTAGCAAATAGTGCAAAAAACAGTTAAAACCACTTAATTAAACTTACTGGAAATCAGTTAGTTATAAAATAATTTTAAAATATTTTTCAGCTATTGCGCTGCCTGTTCTCAAGGGCTAAAAATTGAGTAAAGGGGGTAAGGGTTATATACGGGAATCCGGGCCGGAAGTATATACTGCGGCTGCTGAAGAGAAGAAAAGAGAGGTGTCGGACTAGTGTACGGGGAGTTCTTGCACTATCATGCCATCTTTCATCACGAGCGTCCGGTCGGCCATGCCGGCGAGTTGCTCGTTGTGTGTCACGATCACGAATGTCTGGTTGAACTCTGCGCGGAGCCGGAAAAAGATATCGTGCAGTTCCTGCGCGTTCTGGGAGTCGAGGTTCCCGCTGGGCTCATCGGCGAATATAATGCGGGGCGAGTTGATCAGGGCGCGGGCCACGGCCGTGCGCTGCTGCTCGCCACCCGACATCTCGGAGGGCTTGTGGTGCAGCCTGTGCGACAGCCCCAGCATTTGCAGCAATTCTGCGGCCTGCTCGCGCACCTCGTTCTCGGGGCGGTTAGCCAGGAAACCCGGCAGGCAGGCGTTCTCCAGTGCGGTGAACTCGGGCAGCAGGTTGTGGAACTGGAAGATAAACCCGATGTGCCTGTTGCGGAAGCGGGCCATCTCCGAAGTGTTCATCTTCGCGATGTTCTTCCCGTCGAAGCTCACTTCCCCCGAATCCGTGGTGTCGAGGGTGCCGAGTATGTGCAGCAGGGTGCTTTTGCCCGCCCCCGATGCCCCTACGATGGAAACCACCTCGCCGGCGGCAATAAACAGGTCGATGCCTTTGAGCACCTCCAGCGAACCGTACTTTTTATGGATGTTTGATACCTGCAGCACTTTCTAAAATAGATTTGATGGCAATTTAAAATGGCAACGATCCTGCCAAAGCAACAAATATAGCTATAGTTGGCGGTTGTTGGTTCTCCGGAGGCTGAGAAAGGCAGCGAGGGCGGCGGTCAGTTCTCTAAACGCAGGTAGCCAGCGCAGCATTGTGTTTCAGCGCCTACTTCGGCGCCGCCTCGGGCGCATGCGCAGGCTTCTTTTCCAGTACATCCTTTATATATAACTCATTCACCACCACCATCAGCACAGCGAGTATGGGGGCGGCCAGCAGCAGCCCCAGCGCGCCCTGCAGTATGCCCAGCAGCACCTGGAAAAACAGCAGCAAGGCGGGCGGCAAATCCACCGTTTTCTGGAAGATGATGGGTGTGATCAAATACGTTTCCACGAGCTGGATGCCTCCATAGACAAGGATAACGTACAGGGCCATCTGCGGACTAACGGTAAGCCCTACCAGCACAGCGGGGACTCCGGCTATCCAGGGGCCCACGTTGGGGATGAAAGCCAGGAAAAAAGCGATTAGCGCCAGGGCAAAGGCCAGCGGCAACCCGATCACGCTGTACCCGATCGCTGAACTCACCCCAATGATCGCCATGGCGGAAAGCATGCCCACCAGCCACGATTTCAGGTTGCCGTAGCATTTGCCCAGCACCTCCATCATGCGCGAGCGGCTACGCACCGGGAAGAGTTTCGTCAGACCCGTCGTGTAAAGCTTTGGGCTGGAGGCCAGGAACAGGGCCGTGATAATGACTATGGCGAAATCTGCCAGGAAGCTTAAGGTGGTGGAGAAGGCGCCAGACAAATTAGAGAGCAAGGCGTCCTGGTTAGGAACGACTTTGCTCATGTCATTGGGCACTTTGTTTATCAGCTTCTGCCCCCAGCCATACTGCGACAGCCATTGCTCCACCTGGCTGACGGCCTGTGGAATCGTCTGCCGCATCTCCTGCACCTGCTTGCTCACGGTGGGCGCAATCAGCCAGAAGGCGGCGATGATCACCCCAAAGAAAAAGAGCACTGCCAGCAGCAGGCTCAGGCCACGCGGCAGGTGCAGTTTGCCCGTGATCCAGTCTGTCATGCCGCAGAACAGCACCGCGAGCAGGATAGCCGCAAAAACCAGCAGGAAAAAGTATGCGTGCCGCCCCAGCAGGTAAAAGCCTGCCAGCATGAGCAGGATGATAAAAGCAGCAGTGGCAACACGTTTGGAGTAGGTGTATATATCGGTCATATCTATCTTAAAAGTCAGCATGCAAAGAAAACCTGCACTTCCTGTATGTACTCACATCAAACCGTAAGCGTTACGACAGGGCGCTATTGCATAGTTCCGGCGGGCATCGCACCCGCAGCCGGGACGTATATTTTAAAAAAGCTTTGCTTGAATCTAAGGGAATAAAGGCTTAATTTCGTGGCGTCCATTAAAACTGAGAGCATGAACATACACGAATATCAGGCTAAAGAGATTTTAAAAGGTTACGGCGTACGCATCCAGGAAGGAATCGTGGCTGAAACGCCAGACCAGGCTGTGAAGGCTGCTATGAAACTTACCGAGGAAACAGGCACCAGCTGGCATGTGATCAAAGCACAGATTCACGCGGGCGGCCGTGGTAAAGGCGGTGGCGTGAAGCTGGCCAAAAACCTGGACCAGGTGAAGCAGATCGCAAACGATATACTGGGCATGACCCTGGTGACGCACCAGACAGGCCCCGAAGGAAAGCTGGTGCAGAAAGTACTGGTGGCACAAGACGTGTACTACCCTGGCGAGTCTGATCCGAAGGAATTCTACCTGAGCATCCTGCTGGACCGCGCCAAAGGCCAGAACGTGATCATGGCATCTACCGAAGGTGGTATGGACATCGAGGAGGTGGCTGAGAAGACGCCTGAGAAAATCATCAAAGAGTGGATTGACCCGGCTGTAGGTTTACGACCGTTCCAGGCCAGCAAAATTGCTTTTGCCTTTGGGCTGCAGGGCCAGGCCTTTAAGGAGATGGTGAAGTTTATCACCAACCTGTACAAGGCCTACGTTGAAACGGACTCTTCTATGTTCGAGATCAACCCGGTGCTGAAAACCTCTGATAACAAAATACTGGCTGTAGACGCCAAAGTAGACCTGGACGACAACGCCCTGTTCCGCCACAAGGACCTGGCCGCCCTGCGCGACACGTCGGAAGAAGACCCGTTGGAAGTAGAGGCAAGCGAGTCGAACCTGAACTACGTGAAGCTGGACGGAAACGTGGGCTGTATGGTGAACGGTGCCGGCCTGGCCATGGCCACGATGGACATCATCAAGCTATCCGGCGGTGAGCCCGCTAACTTTCTGGACGTAGGGGGTGGGGCCAACGCACAGACGGTAGAGGCTGGTTTCCGCATCATCCTGAAAGACCCGAACGTGAAGGCGATCCTGATCAACATCTTCGGCGGTATCGTGCGTTGCGACCGTGTTGCCAACGGGGTGGTAGAGGCCTATAAGAACATCGGCGACATCCGTGTTCCGATCATCGTGCGCCTGCAGGGCACCAACGCCGAAGAAGGCGCCCGCATCATCGACGAGTCCGGTTTGAAAGTTTACTCTGCCGTGGCGCTGAAAGAAGCCGCTGAGAAAGTAAAGCAGGTATTGGCTGAAGTAGGAGCTTAATACCATTCCTATATAAAACAGAAGCGGCTGCCTTGATAGGTAGCCGCTTCTGTTTTATATAGGGCCTGCTTATATATGAATTGGAAAGTCTGAGAACATAAAGGTCAGGAAGTCAGCAAATTCCCTGCCTAGCTTCCGGGGGTTCCTCAACGCGAAATGCGCCAATGCTAGTACCGGCAAATCAGGCTTAACTACCTAACTCTTATATCACTTCCAATTCAACCGCTATGTTTCCGCGGGTGCCTACAGAGTACGGGCATATCTGGTGCGCCTCGTCAACCATCTGCCTGGCTTTGTCTTTGTCAACGCCTTTGAGCTCCACAGCCAGCTTCACGCTCAGGCCATAGCCCCCGTCTTCGTTTTTGTTCAGGTCCACGTGCGCAGTAACGGTAGAGGCAGGGTCCAGGCGCTCATGGTGCCTGCCGGCCACCACCAGCAGCGCACTTTGGAAGCAGGCGGCATACCCTGCAGCGAACAATTGCTCCGGGTTCGTGCTGTCGCCCTTCCCTCCCAGGCCTTCCGGCAAGGACAGCGGCATGTTGATTATTCCGTCTGATGATGTGACGTGGCCTTTGCGGCCTCCCGTGGCAGTCACTTCTGCCGTATATAGTTTCTCCATGGTTCTTGCTTTGATGTTTGAGATGCAATGCCTGTTTAACCCAAGCGCTGTCCGGAATGTTTCGAAAAAAAAGTAAAGGGCTGTAGCTGAACGGCCTGCACCACGAAAGCCCGAGCGGGCATAAAATTTACGCTATTATATTTTCTTTTACGCGCATACTTCCTATTTTTGCACACATATGCACCCGTAGTTCAACTGGATAGAATATCGGATTTCGGCTCCGAGGGTTAGGGGTTCGAATCCTCTCGGGTGCACTTTACTGGACAAAGGGTGAAAAGCGCCTTTTGTCCAGTTTTTTTTATCCTCTAACTCCTTATTAATCTGGTAGATAAGCATCACTACTTCATTTAGCCTGGCGGTTCGAACCCGGTTTTCTTCAAAAGTCAGATTTTCAGGATATATCGAACCAATGATCAAACGCTTTTCCATACTTTTCCCGGTAACGTAGCAGTGATCAAGCCTTAGCAATCGCTCTATGCCATTTTTCAAAAGCCCGTTGACATCCGTCTGAAGGGACAAGGCAGCTAACTTTGCTTCCAGCTTTTCGATGCTCCCGGTATAAACAAGCTTCATTTCCCTGAAGTCTGAGGCATCAATTTGTTGCGAGGACACTAAATCCCGGGCATGTGATATACGCTTCTCAAATTCTTTTATCTGGGCGAGTAGTGTTTGTCTTTCGTCTAACTGTTCTTTGGTTTGCTCATAATAAGTTTCGATCAGGAGGCTCTTGTATAGATTTATAAACTCCTTGCGTGGGACGAACTTCTTTAATTCCTGTATAAAAGCCGCGTTGACCTCTTCCGCCTTCGACCGGTGGTTGCACCCCTTGGTGCAATGGTAATAGGCATAGTAGGCATTTCTTCCTTTAGATTTACTGGCAGTGAGCATTCTTCCGCATGTCGGGCAAATTAGAAACCCTCTCAATGGAAAATCTTCGTCTGTTTCTGCCTTCGGTCTGTAGCCGCGGCCTCTTCCGTCCAGAACCTCCTGCACCTGGCGAAATAAATCTTCAGAGACAATGGGTTGATGTATCCCTTTTACAAAGCAGCTTTCCTCATCCTTATACTTAGCAATGAATATTTTCCCGCAATACACCGGGTTACGGATAAACAACCAAAAATTGTTCTTCTGGCATTTGAGTCCCTTTTTCTTTGCCAGCTTCCAGACCTGCTCTGTGTTGAACCTTTCCGAGGCCAGCTCTTCAAAAGCCCAGCGTACGATGGAGGCCGATGGCTCATCTACATCAATGTATTTGATTCCGGTCTCCGTAATTCTGTTCTTGTAACCAATGGGGGCCTGTCCCATCCAGCGGCCTTCCTTCTTGGCCCTCCTCATGCCACGGATTACATTCAAAGCCCTCCTGTCATTCTCCACCTCAGGTGCCGCTAGGTAAAAAGCGAGCATCATCTTGTTTTCAGGAACGGACAAATCTAAAGGCTGTTCAATCGCCTGCGGCTCTACGCCGAGCCTCCTCAGGGTGCTAATCATCTGATAAGCATCGCCAGCATTACGGCTGAAGCGATCCCACTTGGTGAACAATACCAAATGGGATTTTCCTTTGTACTTTCTTAGATCGAGCAAAAGCTTCTTCCACGCAGGGCGGTTGAACGTTTTAGCCGAGTGATCCTCGTATATAACATTCCTGACTTGCATGGTGTAAAGGTCACAGTATTTCCTGAGCCGTTCCTCCTGATCACGCTGGGAGTAGCCTTTATCTGCCTGCTCATCCGTGCTAACCCGTATGTATAAATCAGCTATTTCCATTTCTTAAATATTGGGATACAGCTATTTTAGCTAACTTTTTCAATGATTCCAAAATTAATTTCGCATCTTCGAGTGACACCTTCAGTCCATCTTTTCTCAATATTTCCAATGCTTCTTCAGGGCTTATTTTATCTTTTTCACGTACTCTCATAGCTCACTTCCCTTATTCTTTTTGATTGGTTCATCCTCGAAGAAAAGGCGGAATATGTAGATTCCGCCTTCCCGCATCCTGTCTAGACACCATACGTTATTAGTTGCCCGCATCAAGGGCTGCCGGCTCGGCTAAGTACATCCTGCTGCGTCGCATCCGGTTAAAGGATGGTTCATATTTCAGGTATCCGTATTCGTCTAGCTCCCGCAATACGCGGTGGTAAGTGGCACTGCCAGCTATTTTAGCTATCGGCATGATTTCATGACTGAAAGCCGAAACCGGACCGGTACCTCCTTCTTTTATCCAACACCGGTACAAAGCCATATACAAGGCGATATGAGAAACCCCGATACGCGGGTCATAAAGAATGGCGGCAAAAAAATTATGCATTATTTGTATTTGTTCCACATCCTGCCACTTAAGAGAACTTTCTATCGCTTCCTACGACACTCGTTTATGCCCACATCCTACAGGTAGGCCAAAGGTAGACTAATCTTATTGGCTGGGATCAAGGAGACTGAATCAACCCTATAATTATGCTCCTATAGACCTGCCTTTCCGTATGGTTCTTTGCTTTGCAGCAGGTTTCTCCTCTTCGCAGCCAGCTGCTTGCTCCTGCTTTTCCTTTTTGCTCTCCTGCTTAAGAGATTGCCCTGTAGTTTCTTCCTCCCTTTGGGATTGCCTGACACGCTGCATGTTCCCGTCGTAGATGTTGATGGACTTAAATCTCGGGTTTGCCTCGATAAAATGCTTCTGTTCGCTGCCATTGTGCAGAAATGTTACCGCCTGCCGGTTGCCTTTCTGCAAAGATTCCAGCAGACGGCTTTTATCCTGTTCATTGCCGAGTTCTTTAATGGGATGCTTTGCCAATGCCTGTTCCAGATTGTAGCCGTAGTTCTGGTGGAACTGTTTTATTTTATAGTTGCTGTTTCCATCCGTTTGCTTGAAATCCAGCTGTAGCCAGGCGTTGTAAACCTGTCCTTCTTTGTTGGTTAGGTCTTTGTTGACTGCCCGGGCATTCATCAGGTTGTAGGCTTCTTTCAGCGTAATATTGTTCCCTCTATTGATATAGAAGGTTTGCTTCATTCTGTCTTGTGAATGCTCTGGCTTCAAGGCCACCTCATAGCGGTTAAAGAAATACATGTCGCTCTGGTCGGATTTTTTAAACTGTAATACCGCTACTGCTGCATCGTTCCCAAATTTTGCATGGTGGAACAGTTGAAACTCCGGTACCTGCTGCCGCATCTTTTCTCTCAGATCGTTTTCCGCCCCTTCCCCGAAGCCGGTAAACTTTACCTGGTCCCTCAGGTATTCAAAATTTTTCTGGTTCATAACAATTACTTTTTAAATGATTAAACTATTGCCCATGCGCACACCTAATAGGATGGGAGCATCTTTGAGCGGATCAGCGTTTTGTTGTAGACTTTCAATCGCAGATGCCTGCCGCCGTTCTTTTCCATGAGCTGGACTGCGAGGTATTTTTTATCCGGGACAGTAAACTTTGGCAGGGCAAAGACAAAGACCTGTTCCGACTGGCTGGCAACAGCAGAAGGGTTGCCATATACATAAAGCGGCCTGAGCTCCAGCTCCTGGGTAGCGGTACGCTTGTTTCTTTTCTGATCACGGATGTAGAAGCGAAGCTGGTCAACGTCATAGCGGATATTGGACTGGTTCTGTAAGCTGATCTGGTAATACATGACATCATCGCGGATATACGTCCCCTTCAGCTGTAGTCGCATACCATATTTTTTATCCTTTAGGCCCCGCACGTTGCCTTTTTCACCAGCAATCTTTGCAGCATCATTTTGAATCGTAGCTTCGTTTGTACCCGCTTCTGGAAAGAAAGCGTCCGGTTTAGCTATATCCATATTGGCAGCAAACCGGATGTTGAGCACGGCAGGACTATCGGTATAGTTTAGCACATAAGAATACAGCTGGCCATCCGCCGTAATAACCGTCAGGTTGGTTTCTTCAAAGTTTGGTTTACTCGCCTTTATTTGAAGGATATTTTCAACGGCTTTGGCCTTCTGTACCAGAACGTCCCTGCTTCCCCTGTCCACGCTTTTAATGGCATAAGGGAATATCAGATTCGTTGTCTTGTAAAAAGTGATGGCCAGGTGGTACGGCGCAATCACTGCCGCCTTTCCCGCCTGGGGAGCATGCTGTGAAAATGCCTGGCTGCTCATCAGAAAGAGCAAAATTCCTGTTACTACTGCACTTACCTTTCTCATACTCATAGGAATTTTAGAAGTGAAATATTCTATTCTTGAAATTGTTATTTGAGCGGCTCAATTACCCTGTTGTTGCTTTTCATCCCGCAGCAACACCTGGTAACCTGCTTTCACGGTCACTTTTACCAATTTTGCTTTCTTGCTGAACAGGCTTTTGGCCGCTTCCACCCCTGCGCTGGCGGCCTGTACTTCCAGGGAAGGGTCTAAGGTGGTGAAACCGATATCCTGCACCACTCGGTCAGCCGATTGCCTGGCCACCTCGCCGGTAATCGCACCGGGAATGTAGATACCCTCCAGGCCGTCCATGTCATACACCGACAGGTCGACCGGGAAAAGGGAGTTCTGGTAGCGGATGCTGTTAACATGGATATGGAGCCGCTCCCCATCCAGGGAAGCCATACCAAACACAAAGTTGTCTTCCGGAACCAGAATGCCATTGATGTACACGTCGCCCGTTAGCCGCAGTTTTACCGTAGAACCGGTTACAACTGTATGCGTTTCATGCACCACTGCTGCAATGCCATTTTGCCTGGCGTTGACAGCCGTTGCCTCATCCCAGGAATAAAAACCATTTTGCTGGCTGGCATGATACAGGCTGGTATCACCGTTGATTCTTTCCTGCCTGGTATTATCCAGTAAGGAGACCGGATCATTTGTGCCGTTTGCCGCCACCGCAAGCACTTGCCCTTTTCGGGCTTCCGATGTTTGTCTGATCTTTTCACGGACCCGCTGGGGATGCTGGATATCCAGTATCTTTTCCAGCATTATGTTCAACTGCTGCATCTCCGGATCTCCGCTCTCCTCCTGACTCATCATGTGCATCATTTGCTCCAGCCGGTCCAGGTCATTGCTGTTAGCCAAGGAATTAGCTGGGCGGGGATAGACCGCATCATCCGCTGCTTTTGTCCCGGACATAACAGGAGCTTTCTGGAGGGCCGCATTCAGTTGCTCCAGCTTCCGGTACACCTTGGCTTCGTTCTGGTCCTGGGAAGCAGCGCCGCTATAGGGAGAAGTGTTCAGGCGGCTACCGGAAGCGGGGGACGTGCTTTTATAGTTCCCCTCCGGCAGCGAAGTATCCTGGCTCCAGGAAGGGCCTGATGCCATCTGCTGTTGGTAATAAGGATCGTTTTTTAGCAGCTCATTTAGCCTGGCAGAATCAGAAGCCGCCTTTTTATAGTAGCTCAGCTTATCCAGCGGCTCTTCTTCTTTCAGATAGGCGTCCGGCAAAGCCATATTAAAGCCCTTCGGGGCCTGTCCCTGTGCGCTGGCATCACCTTCTCTTCCGCCACCAAGCGCCCAAAACAGCAGGGTCACAAAGGGCAATGCCAATAGCGGCAGCACCATCAAAAATTTGCGCTGCCGCAGAAATCTCGGAGCATGTGTTGGCTGTTTCATCATGGTCTATTTTTTTATTTGTGACTGATATAGGTTCTCGAAAAGGAGCACGCTGTCCATCAGGCCGGGATGATTGGCCATCAGGCTGTCCAGCAATTTTTCACCCGGTGGCGTCTGGTCAAGGCTATCCATGTATTGCCTGAAGCGCTGTATTTCCCTGTATTCTTCCTCCGCAATGACCGCGGGAACATGAGAAAATTCGCCGCCGGAGGGATGGGTATACTTTGGCTGTTTAAAGATCGTAAGAGGGGGCAGCTGCTTACCTGAAAAACTACTTAAAGTATGATAAATGTTATAACTACCAGTTGGCAGGCAAAACAGTAACAGCACGATGGTTTTACCCTTATTAGATAGACGCTCTGCTTTGTGCTGCATCCAGGCCGCCCACTTCGACTGCCAGCGGATGCAGTGATGGACAATATTTGCGGCCATTCTGTCCTGCGCTGCGCTGGCTGCGACCGCTTTTTGCTTTTTCCTGTGGCTGAATAGAAACAACATAGTTTAACGGTTTTCAATCTTCAGGTCCCTGTTTTCAATCGTTACCCATCGTTCCAGCAGGAACCCGTGCGGGTTATTATCCGACCGGCTGACGTTACGTAGGTATCCTTCCGTGACCAGGCTCCTGCTTACTGTGCTGGTCGTGCGGGTGATGCTTTGGGTGGCATAGCAGCGGAAGGGATAAGGGTATTCATTTGTATCTACCGCCACACTGTCTACCCTGATCCGCTGACTGATATTACCGGCGATGATGTTGGCGTAGTACCCGTTCTCTTTGAGGTTATCATACTCCCTTTTGGCTGAGGCATCGGCGAGGTAAAGGGCTTTGGACATATTGGCCTGTATGACCTTGTCGTCCGGATCAAGGGTAAAAAACAGCCGGTGAAACGTTTTGACATGGTCCCGCGCTTCCACCGGGATGTTGGCCTTCCGGTCCGCCGCATATGCTTCCAGGGCTTTGCCGTTCGCCAGAATATAGACCTTGCTCTGCATCTGGGATACTAACCGGTAACTCTTATAGAGGACGAAGCCGCAGAGCAGGATGCTTCCGATAACCACAACCAGGGTAAAGCTGCGGATATACCGGAAAGCAGTATCGATATTTTTCATTTGTCTGAACATGGTAGAGTTGGTTTTGCGTTTGATAGAAGGGTACTACTTACCCGAAAGCTTGTCCTGCATGTAACCGGAGGTGCCCGTGGCGCCTCCTTCCTTGAAATAACTGGCATTTGTAGCACTGCTGCTCATGTTGCTGCTGATCCTGCCGGCAGCGCTTCCCATGGCATCGGCCACCATACCGACACCACCGGAAACCGTATGCACTGCGCTCCGGGACGAACCGCTGAACAGGTTGTTGACTTTGTAGAGAAGCGTGTTCCCGCCACTGGCATGCACGATATAATTGGCCACCGACGGCACAGTAAAGTAGCCGACGATGCCGATAACCATAAAGATGAGGTAAGCCGTATCCGTCGCGCTGAAGAACGTGTCCCCGGCATCCTGTACCTGGACAAGGTCCAAGGCAAGCATTTTTTCCTGTATCCTACCCATGATAGAGCCGAAGATATTGGCAACCGGCAGCCACAGGAACACATTGATGTAGCGGGCAAGCCATACGGTGAGTGTGTGCTGGAAGCCGTCAAACACAGCCATGCCGAAGACCAGAGGCCCCAGGATTGCCAGCACGACCAACTGAAAAGTCCGGATGGTGTTGATGCAGAGGGCCGCCGCTTCATACAAGACCCGCAGCACCTCACTCATCCACTCTTTCACCGAATTGCGGAAACCATACGAAGCTTTCGCCATGGCAAACTGGATGTCATGGCCAATGCTCTCCATGATGCCTTCACCGGAAGGGGCCTGATTGCCGTGGGTGTATTTATACCATCTGTCCCGGTCGCCGCTGCCGGACTCCCCGACATACATCTGCCAGGCACTGGTTTTCTTGACGGCTTCTTCCTTCTGGCGCAGCAATACCGCAATGGCTTTACCAGAATCCCTGACCATGGCCGAAGTAGCGGTCACGGTGGGCTGCAGCACCCCGTTCATTATCGCCAGTACAGAAGGGAAAATCATGATTGCAAAGCCCAGAACAAAAGGGCGAAACAAAGGGTAAAAATCAATCGGCTCGGCGTTGGCGATGTGCCGCCATACCCTCGAAGCAATGTACCAGGTAGCGGCAAAGCCCGCCACTCCCTGCCCCACCCCGATGAGCCTGCTGCACAGCGGCATCATCTCCTCGTACAACTGCTCCAGTACGCCATGCAGGCTGTTCATTTCACCGGCCACGCCCTGCGCCTGCGAAAGTTGAGGCAATACCATTCCCACTGCTGCCAGGAAAGCAGCTCTCCTCCACGTTGCCATATTGCCTTTGTTAATTGGTTATACCATAGATTTTCCGGACGGTGGCCGCATCGTTTTTCTCCCTGGCCCGCTGCACGGCCAGGACGGTCGTGCTGCTATTGAAGTGCCGCAGGAACAGGAGCCTGTCCTGCATCTCCAGGAAAATACCATCAATGGCCTGCAGGCGCTCGTCATCGGACATGCGCAGCTGGCTGGCCGTCATCACACTGGTTAATGCGTCCAGGTTGTCCAGGCTTTGCTGAAACAGGTTGCCATATACCCTGGCTATGTAGTCCAGCTCCTGCGAACTGAAATTCCCATCCTGCCGGAAGCTACTGTAAGCCTGCTTATACTCCTCGACCAGCATCACCTGGCAGCGGATGATATCCGCTACCTTCTTATACTTTCTGACTGCAGGGCTGACGTGCAGCAAATCATCCAGGTAAGCTTGGTGCAGGCTGAAATTTCCCTGTGACACATCCCTGATGGCCGTATAGCCGGTGCTGACGATCCGGTAACCTTTCTGCATGTCGCTAAGGATTTGCCTGAGCTGCGCGAGCTTTTCCACGTTCAGCAGGAGTTGCTGTACTTCCTGGCTCTGTGCCAGCGACGTTGTTACTGAGAATATCGAAAAAAGCAGTAGGACACATATACTTTTCATAGTTCTTCCTGTTTAATGCCATTTAGACCACGACTGGTTTGAACATCCTTCTTCTCCTGCATGCGCGCGGCAGCCAGCACCATTGCTTCCCTGCTGAAGCTTTGTGCGAACGTATAGTTGTCCTGCATGTCGCTGTACAGCGCTCCGATGCGTTCCAACCGTTCATCATCCCTCATCTCCAGCTTATCATCCGCCGTTACTGCCTGGAGTTCATCCAGGGTAGCGGCACCATCATCCAGTAGCCCTGCAAAGACCCGGTAGACATAGCCGATATCCTCTCCGCTAAATGAACCGCTCGCCTGCAGCTGCCGGTAAGTGCTTTGACAGACCTGCACGATTTTTACCTGAAAACCAATAGTAGCCATCACCTTCGCTTCACTCCTGATCAGCGGGTTAACTCTTTCCAAAGAGCTGAAGAATTCCTCGTGTAAATCAACCTCCCCTTCTTTGCTGTCGCCGACAGCCGTTAATCCTTCCCGTGCGATGGCGTATCCTTTTTTTACATAGCCGTGGTACATGCGCAGGGCTGCTATCTGCTCCAGCAAGTATTCCTTCTGTGTTTTCTCCTGCCGGAACCATTCTGCAAAGGTCTGGGCCCTTGTGCCGGTGGCCATCATGCCGAACAGCAGCAGCATAAGTAACTTTTTCATCGCTTATGATTTTATACTTCCCTTTTCTGCTTTTGCCTCTCCGCTTAGAGCAGTCCATATAACTTTCTTACCGCCTCCACGTCCCGCTGCGTTTTCGCCCGCTGGAGACTCAGCAGGATGTTTTGTCTGTTGAACATCCTCAGGTCGTTGTAACTGGCATCCACCTGATCAGCTGCGGCATCGATGATTTCCAACCGTTTGGAATCGCTCATCTGCGTAGCGAAGGCCTGCACGACTAAAAATATCCGGTCAATGTTCTTTGCACTCTCCTCCAGGATACCCGCATACACCTGCGCCATGTGGTTTAACTCTTCCCGGCTGAAATGCCTGTCTTGCCGGAACAGGCGCCAGGCCTGTTGATACTCCTCCACCAGATGCACCTGCTTTTGCATGATGTCCCGGATGCGGTGGTAATCAGAAACGGTAGTTTTTACCCGGTAGAGTTCTCCGTAATATTCCTGATACAGCGTGCGTTGCTTTTCCATCCAACCGGAGATTTCCCCTAGCTGCAACTGCGACATGGCATTCTCTAAGTTCTTTTGTGCATTCTGCAGCCAGATAACCTTATTCTGCTGGCGTTGTACCTGCAAGTCAACCGCTTTGATGGCTTTCTTTATTCCTGCCTTGATGACCTCCAGCACAGGCGTTTGTGCCTGTGTTCGGGCTATTGGTGCGATGGCTCCCATCACCGCTATGACCAGCAGCATGCATATCTTTTTCATATCGTTCTGTCTTTAAGTTTATCCTGTACTGTTCCTGCTTCCATGTCTCTCGCCAGGGCGGCAATGCCTTTCTGCGTATCACCGTACTTATGGGCATACTGCATCACTTTCACTTTTTCTGTTTCTTCGGTCGTGTAGGCCAGGTACTCTTCCGGCGATACTTCCGTTCGGTATACTTTAGACAACATCCCGCCGAGGCTGATAAACACTTCTTTGTATTTCTTCGTGGGATCGTTGGCTTTGTTCACCGACAGGACGAGCGCTTTTTCTTTTTCGGTCAGGCCCAGCAGCTCCTGTATCTGCCCGAACCTGTTCTGGTATTTCGACTGGTCCAGGAGTATTTTGCAATCGCTGTTATGGATGATGGTTTGCTTTACCACCGGCGAGCTGATAATGTCTTCCACCTCCTGTGTCACGACAATGGCCTCGCCGTAGAACTTGCGCACTGTTTTAAAGAGATACCTGATGTACTCGGCCATGCCTTCCCTGGCGATGGCTTTCCAGGCTTCCTCTATCAGGATCATCTTGCGGATGCCCCTGAGCTTGCGCATCTTGCTGATGAAGACTTCCATGATGATGATGGTTACCACCGGGAACAGGATCGGGTGATCCTTGATGTTGTCCAGCTCAAAGACAATAAACCGTTCTTTCAGCAACTCCAGGTTTTCGGTGGCGTTCAGCAGGTAATCAAACTCGCCGCCTCGGTAGTAAGGCCGCAGCACGTAAAGGAAATTGCCTATGTCAAAATCCTTCTCCTTAACCTTGTCATGCGTCAGTGTCACGACAAACTCGTCCCGCATAAACTCATAAAAGCTGTTAAACCCGGGGAACAAACCGGCATGCTTCCCCAGCTTTTCGTAATAAAGCTGCAAGGCACTGGACAGGGCCACATATTCCGAGCGGTTAAGGGTCTCGTTGTCCTTCTTCCATAAAGCCAGTAGCAGCGTCTTGATGCTTTCCTTTTTTTCGGTATCCAGCATATCTCCTTCACTGATGAAAAAAGGGTTAAAACGGATCGGGTTCTTTTCATCATAGGTGAAGTAATACCCACCCACCAGGTCGCAAAGCCCCTTGTAACTGTGCCCGACGTCCACCAGCACGATATGCGTGCCCTGCTCATAATAGCTCCTGACCAGGTGGTTCGTGAAGAAGGACTTCCCGCTGCCCGACGGGCCGAGTATAAACTTGTTCCGGTTGGTGCAGACGCCTTTTTTCACCGGCTCATCACTGATGTCCACATGGACCGGCTTGCCTGTCAGGCGGTCCCCCAAACGGATACCCACCGGGCTTACCGAAGACCGGTAGCTGGTTTCCAGGTTCAGAAAGCAGGTTGCCTGCTCTGCGAACGTATCAAACGTGTCGTTCATCGGGAAGTCAGCTTCATTGCCGGGAATGCCCGCCCAAAAGATTTGCGGGGCACCCACCGTTTCCTGTTTCGCCACAGCATCCATCTGGGCCAATGCTGAGGATACCAGGTTCTTCAGGTCCTTCAATTCTTCTTTGTTGTCGGTCCAGACCAGCACATTTAAATGCGCCTTTACCGGCAGGCGCTGCTGGCCGACAGCTTCGTTCAGAAAGTCATTGGTGGCATCCCGGGCAAGGGCATTCTCCCGCGAATAAGCAGCTAGGGACTGCAGCCGCAGCCTTTTGCTTTCCAGCTTCCGGATAACTTTCCGGGTATCTTCCAGGAAGATGTACTGGTTGTAAACGTGGTTACAGGGCAAGAGCTGTCCGAGCGTGGAGGCAAAGCCGATGCTGAACTTTGTCCTGTCGGTGGAATACCGGTCATAGTTTATCCTGGGACCACATAAAGCCGGCAAATCCGCGGCATCCCCTAAAGTATAAAGCTGCGCATGTTGGGCACCCACCTGTATGTCCTCGGTAAAGGTGATGTCCTTCACCAGGAAAGTATCGTCTCTTTCCGACAAAGTGCAGTAGCGCTCGATGAGTCCCATTCTCCGGCGGTGGCTTAGCAGCCCCTCCTCTTTTAATCGGGTAAGCTTTACAAATCCGCTGTCTTCCAGGATGCGTCTGAACTGTCCCGCGCTGTCCAGGAAACCCTGCAATAAAGCTGGGTTTAGTGTTTCCTCTGGTACCAGGAAGCCGCGCAGCAGGTTGGAGAAGATGGAGCTTGACGGCTTCCGGCCAGCAGGTTTCTGGGTAAGCAGGATGTAACAGGTGTGCTGCAAGAAGGGCCGCTCATTAAAAAACCGCTCACTGGTACGGGATAAAAAACTGGTATTGTCATTATTAAAATTGGCCTGGTACCTGCTGTCTATAAACCAGTCCTGCTTATGAAAAACGGAATGCCTGGGCAGCACCTTGATAGACTTTATCCAGGCCTGGTGAAAGGCTTCGTACTCCTGGTCGGACAGGGTAAATATCTCCGGCAGTTCTGCCTGGAAAACAAGGGTAATGTCCCCCTGCCTGGAGAGGATGCAATCATGCTCCACTCCCATAATTGGTAAAATCTCATGCCACTGCTTTTCCATCTTCACGCTTTTTACCTTGTTGATGAATGCGGGAAATTAAATCCCGGCTTACTGCTTCACTCCTTTGGCAGGAAGACCGCCCTGCTATTTGACTTAACCACATGGGGAACACGGTGCCTGGCCAGCTTCTTCATCATCCCGAACTGGCCGTAGGTGTTGCTTAGCCTGTAAAGCTTCATGGTCATCAGAATGCCGGCAGCTAGGATGATGCCGAGGCAGACCAGGGAAGGGACACCAATAATATAGAGAATAACAAAGAAGAGCAGCAGGGCAACCACTCCGCCACCGAAATACCAGATGTATTGCGCTTTCAGCCCTTTGAACTCAATGGGCTTATTGATGCCCTTGTTAATTTGATAAACACTGTTTGCCATAACTCTTTCCTTTAAAGCCGTAACCGGTGGGTCCGCCGTATTCCCGGTGCTGGTGACTGCATAGATACAACCTGCTGCGCTGTTTCTTTGCCGTTGGCGGCAGCGCCACTCACCTTTGCCATCACCATCTGCCTGATGGCGTCTTCCCCGGGTGTCATTTTTATCACCGGCGCCTCGACGGGCACAGCAGTGTTTTCCTGCTCTTTGGTATCAGTCTGCTCCGTCACATCATGCTGCTTTATCCGGTTTTGTTGGATCTTCACCGTAATCTCTCTTTCCAGCCTGGCCAGTTCGCTTTTCATCCGGCTTAGCTCTGCTTCCCTCTCAAAAGGCTTTTTGGCCAGTTGGGCAACCATAGGGATGTTCCGCTCCAGCTCATGCAGGGACTTCTGGTATTTCTCTTTCAATGTTTCTACCCGGTCAATGGCATTTAAAAAATAACGGGCTGCCAGCTTCGGGTTATCCGTATTGGGAATGCCCCGGTTATAAGTGTACTTGATGCCGCTTTCAGGGCGTTCGGCATAGAAAGTGTTGGAATACCGGTGCTGAAATATTTCTTTGCCCCCGGATGCCTCCCGTTGCTGCCGGATATACAAATCAAACCCGTACAGGCTGCCTATTTTCTGCGCATCCCCCTGACCATTGGCTGGCTTCCAGTTTTTATACAGCCCGATCAGGTACTCACCGATGGCTTCCGGTTCCGCCGCTTTAAAGCTGTTCAATTGGACAGGATTGGCTTTCGCGCCGTCTTTCTCCCATTGCAGCCTGCTCTTGTAAATGCTTTCATCACTGGTAAGCTTGTTCACCATTTTAATGGTATCCGCCTTTTCTGTCTGTAGGTTTTCCAGCTGGAGTTTGGAGCGGAATACTTCCCGGAAGTGGGCGGTTTTCAAACTTTCCAGCACCGCTATCTTCTTTTCCAGTTTTGATTTTTCCAGCAGTGAGGTATCGCCGGAAAGAATGGCGATGTACTCGGAAAAATTCATTCCGCTCTTTTCATCCACCGCTCCTTCGTCAATTGTGCGGATGTTGAGTTCGCAGTTCTTCAGCTGGCTGATGAAGGTCTGCTTGTTCTTCAGCAGGTTAAACTTATAGTTGTCCAGCGACTGCTCGACGGCATAGATGTAGTTCTGCACCGTGTTACCGTAATGCGCGCTGGCCAGCAGGTTGCCCTGCCGGGCACCCCGGCCGTTGCGCTGCTCCAGTTCGGAAGGCTTCCAGGGAATGTCCAGGTGGTGCATGGCTACTACCCGCTCCTGCACGTTGAGGCCCGTGCCGGCTTTTTCAGTGCTGCCGATAAGTACCCTGATTTCGCCGTTGTTCATCTTGCGGAACAGTCGCGGTTTCTGTTTGTCCGTCCAGTCGTGGATATAGGTGATCTCCTGCGGGGGGATGTTAAAGTCTCTCGTGAGCTTTTCCTTCAGGGCATCATACAGGTTAAAGGCATCCGGTTTAGGCGTGCCAATATCGCTGAAGATGATCTGCGTGCCTTTGTGCGCATGGCTTTCGCGGTACAGCGCCGCTACTTTCCGGGCACAGACGCTGACCTTGTTTTCCGGGTGATCGCCGTAGAGCTCCGGGTCCACCAGCCGCATGTCCGCCGCCATCTTTTTGGCGTAGTTGGTGGCAAGGAGCATCCGCCCCTTATCTTCTTCCCGGCTCAGGGGCGCCCGGCCTAGCAGGGTCGCATCACCGGTTTTGGCAAAGGCCATCAAATTGCGGATAAACTCCTGTTGCTCCGGCGTAGGCCGAATGTTGACCAGCGTCTCATGGAGCTCAGGTTTGGCCAGGCTGATATGCTTGGCCGTCTTATAATCTGTGATCTCGTTGTAGAACAGGGCCAGCTCCGGTACTTTGATAAAATGACGGAAACGTTCTTTGGCCATGATCTCATTGGTAACCGAAAATTCAAAGTCCGTTGATTTCCGGGCAAATACCGCTGCCCAACCGTCAAAGTTCCCGATGCGCTGCCGCTTCATTTCATTCGGGCGCAGGTATTTGAACAGCAGGTACATTTCCGTTAAGCTGTTGGAAATGGGTGTGCCGGACAGGAACGTCACGCACAGGTCCGAGTTGAACTTCTCCTGCAGGGTACGGACGGCAAACAGCATGTTCAATGACTTTTGGCTGCCTTGCATATTGCCCAAGCCCGCCACCCGGTCATGCCGCGTGGTAAAGGTCAGGTTCTTGAACTTATGGGCTTCATCTATGAACAGGTGGTCGACGCCCAGCTCTTTGAAATGAACCCCAGCATCCTTTTTCTGCTCTATGTCATGGACGATGCTCTTCAGTTTGCCCTGCAGATTGTTCTTGCGTATTTCCAGCCCCTTCAGCATCTTTTTGGACATGTCCCCACCCAAATCCTGCAGGGTTGCCAGGTCATGCTCAACGTTATCGAGCTCGGTCTGAAATATCTCACGCTGGATTTCAGGCGACTGCGGGATTTTGCCAAACTGATCGTGCGTCAGGACGACGCAGTCCCAGTCGTTGTTTTTGATCTCGTGAAAAAGCCGTTGCCGTTTGGCGGGCGTAAAGTCATATTCACCGGGAGCCAGGAGGCGGGCATGGGGGTAAGCTTTCCGGTAGGTCTCGGTGATCTGGTTGATATTGGCCTTCAACGCCAGGATCATTGGTTTCTTCGCGATGCCCAGCCTTTTCATTTCCCGACTGGCCACAATCATGGTCAGCGTTTTGCCCAACCCCACTTCATGGTCTACCAGCGCCCCCCGGTTCTGGATAATGCGCCAGGCCGCATTCTTCTGCGAGCTGTACAAGTCATCAATGCCCAGGTTTTTCCTGTCCAGCCCCGGAAAGGTTAAGTGGCTGCC
Source organism: Pontibacter saemangeumensis (assembly GCF_039541895.1). NCBI lineage: Bacteria > Pseudomonadati > Bacteroidota > Cytophagia > Cytophagales > Hymenobacteraceae > Pontibacter > Pontibacter saemangeumensis. Next base: position 390,266 of record NZ_BAABHC010000005.1, on the reverse strand, counting down.
GTTGTACTCACGAAGGACATAGCAATTGAAGGTATTGTTATAGAGGGTCTCCAGTTGCTTCTTATCCGCTTCAGGCAGGTCCATTAACCAGGTCCCGAAGTGGTTGCGGATAGACTCAATCTTCTGATGGGCGAGCTGGATGGCCTCGTTGTCCGGCAGCCTCACCGGCTTTCCATCTGCCCGCTCCACCTCATAGGTAAAAAAGGGCGTGGTGTTTTCCAGCGCATGCTCCAGCAGGGTGTGCCCGTAGGTGGTCCTGCCGCTTCTGGGCACCACGGCATATTCCTGGGTTACTTTGGCATTAAACCCGGCGGTCTTCACCTTGAAAGTATCCAAGGAAGGAAAATAGCTGACGCTGGTATCCTGCCCGAACAGGTCAGTGGCAAAGCGGCTGTAAAAGGAAGTCGGCAACCAGCGCTCGCCTAAGTTAAAGTCCAGCAGTTCAAAGGGTATCTTTTCAGGCTGCACCCGGGCAATGGCTTCCAGGCTTCTTTGCAGCTGGGTATTTTCCGGATGCAGTCCGGCTTGCTGCTGCGCGACGGTCAGTTTCCGGACGACATTGCCGGTCAGATACTGATCCAGGGTTTCCCATCCCATATGCTCCGGGTTGAGGTAAATATGGCTTCCCAGCCTGCTGATCACCTCTGCCGCCGGAAGGCCGGTTGCGGCCTCCATAAAAGCAATATCTATCCGGCCCTTTTCATTCAGGCAGCGGGCCAGGGCATCTGCCGGGTCATCGGTCCGGAACTGTTCTTCTTTTCGAACCAGGGATTGCTCCAGGATATCAGCCCGGACAAAACTGTCGCCATCCTTCCGTTCCAGGGAGGAAAGCACCATAAGGCCAAATGCAACATCCTCCTTGATAAGCTTCCGGTTTTCCGGCCTGTTCAGCAGACCATACTGTGCCACTAAATGTTCATAGCCATCGTTTAATCTTGCCCGCAGACCGGCATCCGCCACTTCGGTGGAGAATTCCATTTCCGTTAGCTCCAGGTAGCTGTCCCGGATCATAACGTATTCTTCGTAAAACCTTTTTTCCTTTTGTGTCAGTAATAAAGGTTGAAACACCGCTTGCCTGAGGACTGCATCCGGCTGCCCGATACGCCCCACTTCTCCATTGAGCAGGACCAGCGTTCCCTCTTTATGAAAAGGCTTCAGGTCCTCAAACAATTGCGAAGCAGGGTATTTTAATTCAAAAGCTGTTTTCAGACTTTGATCCCCCTCATAGCGGTAGTCGTACCCGTATTGCTGCAACCGGGCAGACAGGCTTTTCAGCTCCTGTTGGAGTGCAGATGCATTCAGCCAGTTGGTCGGGAAACTGATCTCCGCCACGTTAGAGTACAGCTTGTACAGGTAACGGTTATTCCCGGATGCCCTGGCGGTGACCAGGGTGATGGTTTCGTGCTCCGGGCGGGCAGTGGTCTTCACCGTGCTTATAATCCGTGCGCTTTGCTTTTGCACCACTTTTGCATCCATTTCCCCGATATAGGCTTGGGCCCGGCTGCTGTTCTCCGCAGGAGCCGTGTCAAACAGGCCCAACTGCACCGGTACTGATTCCGCTTTACTCTCCGGCACGGGCAGAAAGGTGAGTTTTTTACCGGCAAGGGCCACCTTCATCGCCGCTGATGCTTCTATTTGCTGAAAGGCGCTTTGCCTAAAACGGCTCAGTATTCCTTCCCCTATGGTTCCGGCCAGTTTGGCACCTATGGCACCCATATCCCCCTGCTGCCATACCGTTTGATGGGCATGGCCGTACTGGTTTCTGCCGGCTTTTATTTCATCACCGGCGATGATGCCGGGGTGCCGGTGGATGTACTGGTTCAGGTGGTATTGCCCAAACTCGTTTTCCTGGGCTACCGTCTTTACCAGGTAATCCTCTTCCACGGAAAGCGCGTGTTTGGTTTCATTTTTCTGGACGATCAGCAAGTGGCTGGGCGCTTCGGTGTTGCCGGTGCTTTTCATCAGGTTATCCGGCATCACGTTCAGGCTGATAAAATCAGCCCGGTTAAATAAGTATTCCCTGGCTGGTTTGTTGGAAGGGTTATTCAGAAAACCATCGGTGGTGATGTAAGCGAGCAAACCCCCATTGGCGATCTTATCCAGCCCTTTGGCAAAAAAGTAATTGTGGATTTTACCCGATAATGCATGGTCAGGGTATCCGGGGTCATACACGGAGAAATTACCAAAAGGAATATTGCTGACAATCAAGTCATACTGGCCGTTGTCCTTTACAGTAGCTTCTTCAAAGCCGCTCCTATACACCTGGACAGGCACAGGCAGGGAACTGCTTAATGCCTGCAGCACGCGGCCTGTCAGAATATCTTTTTCTACCGCTGTTACCTGCTGTAAACGGGGAAAGAACTTCACGGCTTCGGTGATAAAAATACCGGCCCCGCCGCTTGGCTCATATATTCCTTGCGGCTGAAGATGGTGTTCTTTTAAAACGGCATACAGCGTTTCCGGCACAACCGCTGGGGTATAAAAGGCGGTCAGCACGCTGTTCTTCATGGACTGCACCACTTCTCTGTACTGTGGCCCCGCGAAATGCTTTTGAAGCAGCCCGTGCAGTTCCATCACTTTCGGATAGAGCCGCAGGTCCTCCTCCGTTGCCTGTTGCCGGATCCACTCCTGCCGCTCCGCATGAGGATACAGCACGGCTTTTATCCCCCCGAAGCCGGCGTATTTCTGCAGCGTTTCTACTTCTGCTGCCTGCAAGCACTTTCCTTCTCTCCATTCCAGGGCTGTCCAGATAGCCTCCAGGTTGTCCTTCAGTTTTTGCAAAAGATTGTAAGCCATACTTCCCTCCTATCCGTTCCCACGATTTCATTTGCTTACCAATAGTGATGAGGCCACCACCCGCTTTCGGAGAGAGTGGTTCTAACATCACTGCTCGTTTTCCAAATACTCCTGTATCATCCCGGCCAGGACATAGCGCAACTGCTGGTCAGTTTCCCTGTCTTTTGTGAATCCGATGGCATCAAAGCCATGTGCACAGGCAGCCATCAGGTTAAGCACTTCATAGGTGAGGATACCGCTTTCCTGCAGCCGCCGATAATCCGCTTCGAACTCTTCTTCCAGCAGGGAGCAGAGACAGTTGAATCTGGAAGGACGCAACTCCCTGGTCAGTGCTCCCATGCACGCTTCTTCGATGATATAAGCCGGTTTACCTTCCGCCTGTAACTGATCAAGGAAAGCATCTACCGTGGTTATTTTTTCACGGAGATAGCTGTTCACTTTCCCTTCCTGCTGCAAGGTGAGCAGCAAATCGGGGTTGTTGTGAAGGATGTAATCGTGCAGCTTGGTGCGCAGGATATCTTGCATGACCATTGATTTTGCAGAAGTTAAAAAGGTTTACACGCCAAAGAAGGACTTGATTACTGTGGCTACCACCACCAGGAACACACAACTGCCAAACCAGGCGGCGGCCACCTTGCCCGTATCCTGATCTCCGGCATTCCACTTCTGGTACACCTTCACGGCCCCAATCAGCCCCAATAGGGCACCTACGGCATACATCAGCTGCGTGCCTGCATCAAAGTAGCTGCGCACTTTCTGGTTGGCCTCATTGATACCCGCTATGCCATCCTGTGCCATTACAGTTAAGTGGACAGCGCATAGGATGATGGTGACACCGATGGCTATCCCATGCCTCCGGGAGAAGCCTTCAAACTTCAATCTCTTCATTTTCATAAAACAAATTTTAAAAGTTAAACATGACACTGTTTTTACCTTCCTGCACCTCTCCGCCAATAATGGTCGGAGAGGCCGGAAGGTGGCTGCCATCACATTACTCCTTCCACAACACTACACGCTCTACAGCATGGAGACGGATGGGAGCCATATCTTTCATTAAATGCCAACTAAGTACCCCCTTCCGTGAGCCACTCCGCCAGAAAGACGGAGCGGCTGGAAGACGGCTCCATCACACTGCTTCATTCCACAACAGCACGATCTCTTCCTCACTGAGCGTAATGGAGCCATACTTTTCACATTCTGAAATAATCAGCTCGTGGATGGCTGACCGGAACGGTGCATCCTTTAAGGCCGGGTATTTTTTCAGTACCGCTTGGAGTAGCAGGATAAATTCCTCTTTACCATACCGTTTGCTGGCTGCTTCGGCCAGCACTTCTTTCAAATGGTCAGCCAGCTGCTCTATTTCCTGTAGAGTGTTATCTGCAGCTTGCACAGGGGAATCTTCAGAGACAAAGTCTTCCGGCCCCCCATCCAGAAATGCCGCCGAATGGTCATGATTCAGAGCCTCGGGAGCCTTCACTTGGACAGGGCGCATGGCCGGCTTTCGTTTACCGGATAAAAGATGTTGCAGCTCGCGGGAATAGAACCGTGTCCCGATGATTAAGTAATAGGCTGCCAGCAGGAGGGTAACTACCACCAGATAGTTTGCCCAGGAGATGTTTGTAAACATACACTTCGCTTTTCGTTCATCACCAATCAATCCGGTTCTGTGCAGTGAGCTGCCAGAGGGCCGGGTTGTTTATAATTACCTCCCAAAGGAACATCAACAAACAGCGCTTCTCAAGTCCAACTTTATGTTGTACCCTTTTTGTGCCCCTTGTACCCTGCTGATTATCAGGTATAAACAATTAAAATATTGAAGAAAATAAAAAAAGCCTCCATTAGGAAGCTTCTGCGAAAGAACTGGAAGTGTTTGAAGATGATGCAGACTTCAAGGAGTGGCTGCACACCAGCAACACGGCTTTGGGGGGAGCAGCACCTATCGACTGGATGAGTTCCTCCATTGGCAGAGAACAGCTCTTGGATTTGTTGGTGAGTATTGAATACGGCATGTACTCCTGAACCCATGGTGGTTTATCGGTTAGGGAAAAGAGAATTCATCCGCGATATTTCTGGAACCCGAGGCTTATATGGCTCTGCCGGGTGGCATGAGAAAGGTACCCGCATCCTCTACACCTCCCAAACGCTGTCACTGGCTAAGATGGAAATACTGGCCAATACCAGGAAAATCCCTCGCAACTATGCTATTCTGATACTGGAGGTTCCTTCCTATATCACTTATAAAGAACTCTTCATACGTAATCTGCCACCCAACTGGAAAGACTTTCCTCATCCGAAAGAACTGGTTACCTTCACAAACGATTGGATAAAGGAGAATCAGTTCCTGGTGATGAAGGTGCCATCAGTTCACTCTCCATTTGAGTCAAATTTTTTATTCAATCCCTTACATCCAAGCTTCGAGGACATGAAGATAATTGATGTAATGCCGCATGAGTTTGACCAGCGCCTGAAAGATTAGTAGTTAAAACACCTTAGTAAGCCACCATTTGTAAAGATGCTTCTTTCCTGTCCAAGTGTATTGTCACAGCAAGATAAAATTCTTCCAGCCACAGCGTACCCGTTGCAATGATATCATGTAAAGCCTGAAAAGGCTTGCAACCGGTACGCTATAAGGAATAACGCCCCGTTTCGTTCCTTCATTCCATTCATCCACGCAACCGGGCGTTTAGTATAAAAGAAACATGCATGTTCTAAAAGTGCTTACAGAAATTGTTAACGGCGCCTGAAAAGAAATATAAGACCAGTTAATATACAGAAAGAAGGCTCCTTCTCTCAATCAAACTCTTAAAGAGATTTAATATTCCCTTACCTTCTTAATCATCTGCTCAAGTTTTTGAATCACAATTTCCTTATCCCTTTTTTCAGCCGCATAGGATTTACTGCGCATACTGTCCCAGGAAATGTTCTCTTTAGAGGCAGTAGACAAGTACGGGACAATCTGTTTAAACACGGCATTCAGTGAACGGGCCATAATAATTTTTGATTCATCTGCTGCCCGTAACACCAGGCCCATTTGGTCTACTGACAGAACACATAATACTTTAAGCGGTTCTTCCTGCTTATTTTTGGAAGCTTCTGTACTTCCCTGTGGGGGAATAACCGATAAGTGCTGCTTCTTTTCCAGGTATTGAACTTCCTGGTCAAACCAGTTCCCTATTATGGTTCTTAAGTTCTTTTTATGGATATTTAAAGCAACGCCGGGTTTACTGTTCATCTGCTTGAAATCCTTCCTAAGTAAGAGTAAAGTTTCCAGTTGCTCAGGAATAGTTTTGTAAGAAACTATTTTCTCCGTTGTTGTATGAGTGAAATAATTAATATAAGCCGGGCTATTAAAATTCAGGTAAATAAGTAGCTCATATAAGCTGGCAGAATTACAAGTATGCTCATCCTGCTTAGATAGCTCTTTTAACTTCTTTACTAAATTTTTTATATATAAAACATCATGTAAGGCTACCGGAACACTGTCTTTGATCTTAGTCAGGAACGTATGTAGGGTAGTGAAAACAATGTCAGTGAGTGGCTTATCGTTTATCTTCTTCTCTAATTGTGGCTTCGTTGAGGTCATCAATATCTTTAATTCTTTTTTTACGGCAAGCAGATGCGTTACTGACGCTCTTTGATCCGTAGTTAAATAGGCAGGAAAGCGAACCTCAATAAATAATATTAACTCTTCGAGGCTTTGGATAAGAGATAAATGAATTTCTTTAAACAGCGGATTTCTGGATAAGGTATTCATCTCGTTATGCCAAGCCTGGTCAAGAAGAAGGATAAGAGTAGCGTAATATTGCCTGATTAACACTTCAATCTTATTCTCTTCCAGCAGGTCAAAGACCTGATTGTTTAAGAAAGATTGATGCCTGATTTTTTCTTCCTCAATCTTTGACTTGATATATTGGATTTGCCCGGGTGCAACCGCATCCGCATCCAGTTTCGTTTTTGCAGGATTAAGTGAAACGTTAATCAAAGCATCCAGCCACTCCAGAGTATACCCGCACTTCATGATTATAAATTTGAATATTTTACATATCCAAATTTCACCGTGTTACCGTCTGAATGAAATAAGCAATTTCTACTAATTCCATACGCAGTAATGAGTATATATGCAGTTATGGCGTTTCCGGCGCGGTAGAAAAGGGTATTAATTAGAGAGCAAGCTTATGAATGAGTTCAACCTTATTAGACACACCAACTTTTTCGAATATGTTTTGCACATGTTTGGTAACCGTCCTTTCGGAAATAAATAAGGTTTCTGCAATCATTTTATACTTTAATCCCTGTCGGATAAGTTTAACAATATCCATTTCCCGACAAGTAAGATTGTACAGCTTGTAATTTTGCTCAAATGCTGATGAAGAATCAGTGTCTGTGGAAGCGCCTTCCGGGTTACTTAATGTTTTAAGGTTTGAAATTGTCGAATACAATACAGCTCTTTTTTGCTTTCTAATATTCTCAAGTACCGATTCAATTTTTTGAATTAACTCTTCAGAGGAAAAGGGCTTTTGAATTAAATCAATAGCACCCAAGCGCAGCGCCTTTAGTTTATCAATTGGCGTTGATTTAGCTGATAAGAAAATAATAGGAATGTGATTATAGGCGTTATGTTCAGAAATCACCTTGGCGAAGCCAAACCCATCCATTCTGTCCATCATAATATCAGAGAGAATTAGGTTCGGCATTATCGGAAGCTCATGTAGTTTTTTTAATGCTTCGGCTCCATTCACAGAACAGAAGAGGTTATATTTCATGCTTAGCTTCCTAAAAAGAAAATTCAGCATAGCCTTGTTGTCCTCTATAAGTAGGATTGATTGTCTATCAGGAAGATAAGGTGTATCAACAACATCAAAATTGTCAATGCTACAGGTAGGGGATGAGGTTTCTGAAGGTTTAGTGACTATACTGTCCGGCCTTAAATAACATCTTTCAAGAATTACACTGATTTTAGTTCCGTGTGCCTTCTCCGGGTTGCTCTCAATAAGTACATGCCCTCCTAAACTGTCGGTTACTTTTTTAACTATGGGCAGCCCAAGCCCCATTCCTTGCAGGCTAGTGGTTTCATTGTTTATCTGAAAATAGGGCTCAAATATCTTCTTTTGATGATGAATACTGATTCCGATGCCTGTATCATGCACAGCAAAGCACATCTTATCTTCAGTAGCTTTTAGGGTGATTTCTATACCCCCGCCAGGATTAGTGAATTTAATAGCATTTTCTACAAGGTTATTTACTATCCTGTTCATAGCATTTGGATCTGCCTTTATAAAGACATCCTCATCTATGCTCGTGCTCCAAGAAATTTTTTGCTTTTGACAATAATGTTCAAAAAGCATCAAGCTATCTTTAAGTATTTCACTGAAATTCGAAGTTCGGCTGTGGTTGTAGACACAAAACCCTTTTTTAAATCTTTCTAAATCAAATAAGCATGTGATGTCCCTTGTAAGCTTATTGATGCCTCCCCTAATTATGTCAAGTTCTTCACCTGTTCCATGCTTATTAATATATTCCTCTAAATAATTATTGACTAAAGTAAGAGGTGTCTTGGTTTCATGAACAAGATTTATAAAGTTATATGTCCTTTGTTCATGAAGCTTTTCTAGTTGCATGGTTCTTTCTTTTACCTTTTCTATAAGGGTAGCATTTAATTCCTGTAACTTACTGTACTCTTCCTTTGATTTATCTATGGATTGTTTAATAAAAATGGTTGTAATAATTAAAAATCCGCCATTACATACTATAACTTCGAACAATTGACTAACGTTATAATATGCCAGAATAGGCATAGATGCCCAAGGTATTACCGCACAGCAAACTACTATAACTTCTGTTAAATTCTTTTTATTATTATTTCCCTTATATTTTATCCTAGTAGCCCTTAAAATGCTTAACAGCAAAACAATCGTATAAAAGAATGGAATAACTATCCCACGCTTTCTCGCCAAATCAAGATTCCCATTTATAGAATACTCAACAACAAAAAATATCAAAAAAGGCAAAATCAGAAAAATGTAAATTCCATATAAGGCATGAAACCGCAATCGCTCCAGATTAAATGCCTTGTAGAAATAATAGGGAATGTAGGATGCCATTATGAACCCACTCCCATAGGCTAAGATATTTTGAGTGATGATGGGTATGGAGATATCTTCATCAGGGAAAAGCCCCCCTGTCACATTATATAAAATTAGGAGAAATAGAAGTATTAAATACCAAAGCCTGTTTTTTTCCTGAGGCCTTGATAAATAGTAAATGAATTGAAAGAAGAACATTGCGATCTCTAGAAGAACGAAAACGAATGTTACAATGTGCATTTCTGTCCCAAATACCAACATCACCGCCCCAATATTTACACATATCTTCTCAAAAAGAACAGTTTGTAGCTTAAATCAAGTTCCTGATAAATATGAAAGCCAAACTTCTTGTACCAAGGCAAATTTCCTAATGTGGAGGTTTCCAAATAAACAGGCTTCTTTTTAAGGCTACTATCTTTAACTATATCATTAAGAAGCTGGGTGCCAATTCCCGTATTCTGATATGCAGGGTCAACACCTATAAACCATAAATAATACATCAACTCCTTTGGCTGTATCTTCTTTATCATAGTTTCCCTGGCAAGAGTCTTTTTGATATTCCTTAAGCCGACACAGAAGAGGATTAACTTTGCATCCAAAAACAGGGATTTGAACGTTGTCTTTTTTCTGTCTGGATACAAAACCAATGCACATGCTTTTTTATCAGGAGACAGAAATACATCGCCAAACAAATAGCATACTTCAAAAGAGTAATCCATTAAATATTTAATTCTTCGGATCCTATCTTCATCCTGCTTCACGATGTAATTAACGCTTTGATTAGCCTCAAATGATTTGGTAAGTATGTCTACTACCAAGTTCTTGTCAGAATATTCTGCTTTTATCATAGGTATTATGGTTAAGTAGTTTAGAATACGCTTCTTCTAATAAAGATATTAGTAATAGAAGCAATCATATTCATTTCTGATCAAATGAAAAGGTCAAACGCATTAATAAGTAAATTTTTGGAATAGTAGTAGGTAGTCGTATCCACCTGCTAATAGCTATTCGCTGTAAAAATAAATCTATCCAGTTGATTAGATAGATTATCATTCCCAATTCACCAGAAGCAGACATGCGATATCTCCTGACATATGGAGAACGAAGCATTTGGACTGAATGGCTACTAAACTTTTCACCTTCATCGAGGTACCTACTCTCCTATAACTTATCTCCATTCTCTTAACCGCAACCCTACAGCCATTCCACAAGTTCCGTAACAATGTTTTGCGCCTGAACAATTTCTTTCACATATAACATTGTTGCTTTATTGTGTCCAGACTTACGGAGGCCACCTTCTTGGCGCTCTGGCTGTTGACTGCCGGCACGAACGGCGTCTCTTCCCGCTCCAGCCGCCTGTGCTCAAGTATGGTAAGCGTATGCAAGAGCTGCTCCCACGCACTCCTGAGCCTCCATTTGCGGAAGTTGTAGTACAGGCTCTGCCTGCAGGGATCGGCGTTCTTGCCCAGCTCCCGCTATTGCAGCCCGGAGCGATTGCCCCTCAGGGATGTGTTTTAAAAGAAGCTGAAAGGGTAACGGTTATATCCGTGAATAAATCATATTGTTGCATGTGTGAACCAATATACATTTCAAGGTGGGGCAATCTAGTTATTTTCAACCATTTGCATTCTTGACAATAAACAGATAATTCTTTAAATTCATATATTTAAAATGAACGCTATGAAAACATTGGTTATAGTGTGTACAGCCTGTTTGATAATAGCTGCCTGCAGCTCAAATGAAGAGCTTAGCCGGGAAGAAGCTCTAAGGCAAATCCAGCAGGATAAACAATATCCTAAAGTAATTGACTATGATATTTACCGTAGCGACCCAGAATTCGCACGGGCTGTGCTTGACGCAGGATTAGAAAAAGAAGGATTGGTAACTGTTCAGCGCACGCAAAAGCTGGCTGACATAGGCGAACCTTTAATTGAATTTACAGATAAAGCAAAACCATACATGCTACCCACTTCTGACGAAGACAGAAAGATGGATATTCAAAAGGTGAAAATAGCTGATGAAGAGCTGGTAGAAGTAACAGGCATTCAAACTATGGGAGATGGCAAGCAGGCAACAGCTGAATATACAACAGCCTATAAAAATATTAGTGACTTCTCTGCTTTAACAAAAACCAACTACAATCAAACAGCTACTTACAAAGCTTACTTCATGCTGTATGACAATGGCTGGAGATTGCAAAAGGAACAATGATCCTACACTGTCTTATCAAAGTTTTATCAAACTATAGCTAATAAGGATAACAAGCAATGCGCCAAACCGGCACAGTATTTCCTCCGGGAATAACTGCACCGCCCTTCGAGTTACTTTGTAGTTTGTCACACTGTTTGCGTTTACTTGCATTCCACTTCACGCCGTCCGCTTTCTTCGTTCAGCAAAATTCAGGCTGACAACATGTTCTTCAGACACGGCATACCCGCTGCAACATTACTTTTTAACTGCCTGAACCGGTTTGCAGCCGGTATGCTGAGAGGGGATGGCGCCTCCTCTCGTTCCTTCTTTTCATTCAATGTTTCCATTCCATTCATCCACTCGATCAGGCGCTTACAGCAAAAGAAACCGGCATGTTCCGGAAAGCATCAGTAAGTCTTTCCCCTTCAGAATTTAAAGAGGATAGGTGAATGCCGTAACGCTTGCTTAACTTCACAGCTGTTTGATAGAATGGTCGGTTTGATAAGGGTGTGGTTATGGATGTTAGAAAGCAAAGCACTTCCTGTGAGGAAGCCAGGCAAGTGGACATGGTCGCCTACCTGTCCAGGTTAGGTTATGAACCAGCTAAGGTCAGAAACTTCGATTATTGGTATTTGTCACCCCTGCGGGATGAAAAAACGCCTTCCTTTAAAGTCAACCGAAAACTGAACCGGTGGTACGATCATGGCTTAGGTAAAGGAGGCAATATAGTTGACTTTGCCATTCAATACCACCATTGCACGGTTGGTGAATTTCTGCAGGCAGTAAGCGGCAATCTTTCTTTTCACCACCCGCTTGTCCCTGTCTCCCAACAGCAGCACCCGGAAAGCAAAGAAAGCAAAATAAGTATCCTCCGCGAAAGGCCGCTTCTGTCCTATCCCCTTTGTCGCTATTTGCATCAAAGAAGAATATCCCTGGGACTGGCCAGGCGCTACTGTAAAGAAGTCAGCTATGAGCTGAACGGTAAAGAATATTTCAGCATTGGTTTTAAAAACGATTCGGGCGGGTATGAACTGCGCAATCCTTATTTCAAGGCCAGCAGTTCGCCCAAAGATATTACCACCTTTAACAACGGGGCAAAAGAAGCAGCCGTTTTTGAAGGCTTTATGGACTTCCTTTCTTTCATGGCCATCCATAAAAATCAACAGCAGTTCCAGCGTGATTATGTGGTTTTAAACTCCGCTTCCTTCTTTGAAAAAGCACGTCCTTTTATGGAACAGCACGAAGCAATCCGGCTATACCTGGACCGTGATGAAACCGGACAAAATTACAGCCGCTATGCTTTGTCGCTCAGCAATAAATACCAGGATGAAAGCCGGCTGTACCGGCATCATAAAGACCTGAATGAATGGATAATGAACATCGGGAAAATACAAAATAAGAACCTGGTGCCAAAGCTCCGCTAAAGATTTACTTTCTGGAGCAGCATGAAAAGCCATGTTGCTTTTGACCTCTGAAGAAGGCATACCAAAAATCTGTATGAGCCTAAAAAGCCCATAAGAAATCTGAAAGGCTGTGAGATTGCCTGCCTTCCCGCAATCGGCCAGATGTCCGGTTGTATCACAACCGAATCTGGCCGCCTATCACTCCGAAGTCGTGGGCGGTGCTGATGAAAAGATAAGAATAATTGAAAACCGTGAAAGTGAATATGTGATGAGCGAAGACAGTAACCGCACAAAGTGGCTGCACCTGCGCCTGAAGCCGGAGGAGTATGCTCAGATTCATAGAGGATTCAGCAAAACCACCTGTCGGAAAATAAGCGACTATGCCCGAAAAATGCTGCTCAACAAACCAATTACAGCCACCTCCCGCAACCAGTCCCTGGATGACTTTATGGCAGAGATGATGCGGCTCAGGAATGAGCTTAACGGCCTCGGAAATAACTTCAACCAGGCTGTGAAAAAGCTGCATACACTGCGCCAGATAGCCGAGTTCAGAGACTGGTTAATTACCTGGGAGTTGGAGAAGAAGGTCCTGCTGAATAAGGTGGATGAAATCAAAAACCGCATCAATAAAATTGCCGACCAATGGTTGCAGTAATCAAAACGGGTTCTTCCATTCACCGGATATTAAATTACAATGAGCAGAAGGTGAAGACAGGCGCTGCCGAATGCATCATGGCTGCCAATTACCCAAAGGATGTAGAGGATTTGACACTGCTTAACAAGCTAAACCGGTTGCTGCATCAAGTTGCCTTAAACGAAAACGTTACCCGCAACAGTGTACATATTTCACTCAATTTCGATCCGTCAGAAAACCATTCGCATGAGCGCTTACGGGAAATTGCCGCTACCTACATGCAGAGAATTGGCTTCGGGGATCAGCCTTATTTAGTGTACCAGCACCATGATGCCGGACATCCGCATATCCATATCATAACCATTAAAGTCAGGGCAGATGGAAGCCGGATAGACACACAGAACATTGGCCGCAATCAGTCTGAGAGAGCCCGCAAAGAAATCGAGTTAACCTATGGGTTGGTAAAGGCAGAAGACAGCAAACAAAGGCAGACGTATGAACTGAAACCTGTTAATGCACAGAAGGTACAGTATGGACGCTCCGAAACCAAAAGAGCCGTTGCCAATGTGTTGGATACTGTACTAACAAATTATAAGTACACCTCCCTGCCGGAGCTGAACGCTGTGCTTCAGCAATACAATGTATCGGCCGACCGGGGCAGCGAAAATTCAAGAATTTATCTGCATAATGGTCTAACCTACCGGATACTAGACGAGAGCGGCAATAAAATAGGTACTCCCATCAAAGCCAGCGATTTTTACAGCAAGCCCACGCTTAAATACCTGAAAGCAAAATTCCGGCAGAATGAAGCCGCCCGGCAGCCACATAAAGCCAGGATGAAAAATGCTATTGATTTAAGCTTTCTAAAACAGCCTAACTATTCTTTAATGAGCTTCATAAAAGCACTGGAAAAAGATGGTATCAGCACTGTTCTACGGCAGAATGCGGAAGGGTTGGTTTACGGCATTACTTATGTGGATCACCGGACAAAAAGTGTGTTCAATGGTAGTGCCTTAGGTAAGAGATACAGCGCCAAAGCTATACAGGAAAGATGTGAACAAGGTGAGCAACTCGGATATAAACAAGACGCCAAGGCTTCTAAAAAAGTGCAGTTGACACAGCAACAGTCTGCACAAAAAACATCTTCAAATCCGGCTACCTCTAATCGGCAATCTGCAACAGCACAGCCTTTTCCAAATATGGATACAGCCAAAACACTGGATATTCTATTGCAGCCGGAGCAAGCCTCTGATTATGTACCGCATCAGCTGAAAAAGAAAGGCAAAAAGAAAAGGCGGAAACGCACTACGGGTCACCTTAAAATGTAGAACTATGGCAATGCAGACAGGAGAGAACGAACAGGCGTTGCGGAAAACCCTGGACATGACCAGGATGATCAGCATTACCATTCTGGTATTGCACTTTTATTATTACTGCTATACAGCCTTTGAAGCTTGGCACCTAACTGTCAGCTTCACCGACCAATTCATGGACAACATCCGCAACACTGGTTTATTCAACAACTTTCACAAGTCAAAGCTGATTGCCTTAGGCTTCCTTTTCATTTCCCTTATGGGGGCCAAGGGCAGGAAAAGCGAAAAATTGAACTATAAAACAGGCTTTGCCTATCTCATCAACGGGCTGCTGCTTTACTTTTCCAGCTATCTCTCTCTACTACTCAAACTACAGACGGCAGACGCTGCCTTGTGGTACATTGCGCTGACAGTAGCTGGCTTTCTGCTGGTGCTTTCCGGAGGTACTCTGCTCTCCCGCGTCATACGGATGAAGTTCAATAACCAAGATGTTTTCAACAAGGAAAACGAGACCTTCCCACAGGAAGAACGGTTGCTGGAAAATGAGTACTCCATTAACCTGCCCGCGCAGTATCATCTAAAGAACAGGGTACGCAAGAGCTGGATCAACATCATTAATCCGTTCAGGTCGTTACTGGTGCTGGGTTCCCCCGGAGCAGGAAAATCCTACTTTGTGATACGGCACGTGATCACACAGCACATCAGGAAAGGCTTTACCATATTCGTGTATGATTTTAAGTTTGATGACCTTTCCAAAATAGCCTACAACACCTGGCTGAAGTACAAGGATAAATACCCTGTACCCCCCCGATTCTTCGTCATCAATTTTGACGACCTTGCCCGCAGCCACCGCTGCAACCCGCTTGATCCTGCCACGATGTCGGATATTACAGATGCCGCCGAATCCGCCCGCACGATCCTGATGGGCCTGAACCGGGAATGGATCAAGCGGCAGGGTGACTTTTTTGTGGAGTCTCCCATTAACTTTTTAACCGCTATCATCTGGTACTTACGAAAATACAAAAACGGTGAATTATGTACCTTGCCGCACGTCATAGAGCTGATGCAGGTAGATTACGACAGCCTGTTTACCGCCCTAAGGACAGAAAAGGAAATCGAAGTGTTGATCAACCCCTTTGTCAATGCTTACCTGAACGACGTGATGGAGCAACTGGAAGGGCAGATTGCCGCCGCGAAGGTGGCTATGGCAAGGCTATCGTCGCCACAACTATATTATGTGCTGTCTGGCCATGACTTCACACTGGACATCAACAACCCGGAAGAACCGAAGGTAATCTGTATGGGCAATAATCCGCAGAAGATACAGATCTACGGAGCGGTTTTATCACTCTATGTAACTCGGTTGGTAAAGCTGGTGAACAAAAAAGGAAAGCAGAAAAGCAGCCTTATTTTCGACGAGTTTCCAACCATCTACCTCAACAACATGGACAGTCTCATTGCCACTGCCAGAAGCAATAAGGTGGCCACTTGCCTGGGCATTCAAGATTTTAGCCAGCTACGAAAAGACTATGGCAGGGAGCAAGCCGACGTGATCATGAACATTGTAGGAAACGTCATCAGTGGACAGGTGACTGGCGAATCAGCCAAGCAACTGTCCGAGCGCTTCGGGAAGATTATGCAGGACAGGGCCAGTTTCTCCATTAATAGCAGCGATACCTCCGTCAACCATTCCAAGCAACTGGAATCAGCCATCCCCCCCTCTCGCATATCTGCCTTAAGCTCCGGGGAGTTCGTGGGCATGGTAGCCGATAACCCAGACTGTAAAGTTGAATTAAAAGCTTTCCACTGCGAGATACTGAATAATCATGAGGCCTTGAAAAAAGAACAGGATAGCTATGAAGATATTCCTGTTGTGCGCAAGCTTAATAACATTATGGTACAGCGGAACTACTTTCAGATTAAGCAGGATGTACAAGATATCATCCAATCAGAAATGGAGCGGCTGCTGAACGATCCAGGGTTGAAACATTTAATTATCCGAAAGATAGATTCCTGAAACAGTCTTACCCTTAGAAATCTCTAAGAGATTACACTACATACAGCCATGAAGCTTGAAATGCTTCAATAAATACTGACAGCTGATTTGCTTAGCAAATCAAGATGAAAGAAAAAACGGTAACAGAGAAGCGTCGCAAGTACTGTGCGGCCTTCAAAGAGGAAGTGCTCCAGATGGTGTTCAATGGCCACCCTGTTAGCCGGGTGGCCCGCTCCTTGGGTATCATCGGCGAGAATCTTATATACCGCTCTACATCAGATATATTGCTCCTCTTGATTCAAAAAATAAGACAGGGGAATAGAATGCAGGTGTATGGGTTTAAGTACACCTGAATTCTAAGAATTATACAGGCTGCGCCTTAAAACCAGCCTTCTCGACAGCGGCAATGACCTCGTTGGCAGAAAGGGAATTTGTCTTTACGGTCAATACCTTGTCTTTCTGGGTGGTGTCCACGTTCCACTCGCAAACGCCTTCAGTGGAATTTAGTACAGGGGTTACCTTAGAGACACAGCCTCCGCAGTTGATATTGGTTTTGAATTGTAAGTCTTTCATGATTTCACGTTTTTAATTGTACTAATCGATTTTACACTTTAAGGTAAAGCAGGCCTATGTCCTGCCTGGTACTTACCTCTTAGTTTTTTCCATTGCTTCCAGGCGTTGCCTATATCTTCTGCACCTTCAGCCGCAGGCTGTTCGTGACCACTGACACAGAACTCAGGGCCATGGCCGCGCCTGCAATCATGGGATCCAGCAGAAAGCCGTAAAACGGGTAAAGAGCACCCGCCGCGATCGGAATGCCTATCAGGTTATAGATGAAAGCCCAGAACAGGTTCTGTCTTATCGTCCGTACCGTTTGCTTCGACAGCTTCAGCGCTTTTGGAATCTGTAGCAGGTCTGATGAGATAAGCGTCATTTTGGCGACATCCATGGCGATGTCAGAGCCCTTGCCCATGGCAATGCTTACATCCGCCTGCGCCAGTGCATGTGAGTCGTTGATGCCGTCACCTACCATGGCCACTACTTTTCCCTTAGCCTGCAAGTCCTTTACAAAAGCTGCTTTTTCAGACGGCAGCACCTCCGCTACAAAGTTTTTCACGCCCACCTGCCTTGCTACACTGGCAGCTGTTTGCTGGTTATCGCCGGTGAGCATGTACACTTCTACTCCCTGCTCCTGGAGAGTGCGAATGGCTGCCGCGGAATGCTGCTTGATCTGGTCGGCAATGGCCACCAGGGCAACGGCCTCTTTATTTTCTGCAAAGAAGATGACTGTCCTGGCTTCACCACGTAAGGCATCTGCCCGAAGTGCCAGCTCCGGTGCAACACACACACCTTCCTCTTCCAGCAGTTTATGATTACCTGCTACATACTGGTTGCCATTCAAAGAGGCTTTAACGCCACGCCCGGTAAGGCTATCAAAGTTCTTGAGTTCCAACGACCTTACCTCCTGCGCTTTCAGATGACGCACCATAGCTTCTGCCAGCGGGTGCTCTGACTGCAACTCCAGGGAGAGCAGTACTGTTTGCAGGTTTTGCCTGTTAATATCTGCTGTATCAGCCCAGACAACGTCAGTAACGACAGGTTTTCCTTCTGTTATAGTGCCTGTCTTATCGAGTATGATGGCATTTACTTTATGGGCCTGTTCCAGGCTTTCCGCGTCTTTGATGAGGATGCCGTTTTCAGCCCCTTAGCCCACGCCCACCATGATAGCGGTAGGGGTTGCCAAACCGAGGGCACACGGGCAGGCTATCACGAGCACGGTCACCAGGGCCAGTAGTCCTTGCGTCAGGCCGCTGTCCCCACCCAGCGTTAACCAGGCGGCAAAGCTTACGAGCGCAATCACCAGCACGATAGGCACGAAGATGCCCGCAATTTTATCTACCAGTTTCTGTACTGGGGCCTTGGATCCCTGCGCTTCCTGCACCATTTTGATGATTTGCGCCAGCATGGTCTCGCTTCCGACTTTCTCAGCCACAAACCGGAAGCTGCCTTTCTGGTTGATGGTACCTGCGTAGACTTTGTCTCCTTTCTGCTTGGCCACTGGCACGGGCTCCCCTGAGATCATCGCTTCGTCCACATAAGTGGAGCCTTGCGCCACCTCTCCGTCTACAGGAATCTTCTCACCGGCACGCACCAGCAGCAGGTCGCCTTTCTGTACCTGGGAGATGGGCACCTCCTGCTCCTGGTCACCCTCTACCCGCCACACGGTCTTCGGCTGCAGCCCCATCAGCTTTTTAATGGCGGTGGAAGTGTTGGACTTGGCCCTCTCCTCGAGCAGCTTGCCCAGCATGATGAAGACAATGACTACGGCAGCGGCCTCAAAATAGACGTGCGGCTGCACTCCACGTGCCAGCCAGAACTCCGGGAAGAAGGTATTGAACATACTGAAGCCAAAGGCGATGCCTGTGCTGAGCGACACCAGCGTGTCCATGTTCGCCTTCCCGTTCCTGGCCTGCCTGTAGGCATTGATGAAGAAGCTGCGGCCAAAGTAAAACAGCACGGGCGCGCTGAGCACCATCATGATCCAGTTTCCGTAAGGCATGTCCATGAAGAACATCCCGATGATGAATACCGGCAGGGTGAGAATGCCCGCCGCTATGGTCCGTTTCTTCAGCGCCTGGTAATGGTTCTGCTGCGCCTCCTCCTGTTTCTCCTGGGCGTTTTCCTGGTCAATGATCAGGTCGAAGCCGATTTCCTGCACGTTTCGCTGTATGTCCGAAAGAGCCACCTTATCAGGATCATAAGACACCTGCAGTGTCTGGGAGGCAAAGTTCACCGCTGCCTTAGACACCCCTGGCTGCGTTCCCACCATGGACTCTACGCTGAGGGCGCAGGAGGCGCAGCTCATACCGGTGACCGGTAAGGATGCTTTCTGCTCCTTCACAGCAGGCTGACGGGTAGTCTTATTTGGCGTTACTATATTGTTTTCCATTATTTCTCCTCGCTTTGTCAATTAGGATGATACAAAGATACGTCCTCCCCCTGCCCTGGCTCTTACATAATTCTGGATAAGAGTTACAAAGTCTCTTGCAGGGAACTGTAGAAGAGCAATCGTTAGCCAGTCTACCAGTCTACAGGATATTCGTACGAAAACCCTCTGGTATGTGCTGCCTCTGGTATGTGCTGAGGGTGTCACAACGGCATGAACGGTTACTGAACTTAACAAATGGGAGGGGCAAATCGTTTGCTGGTGTTCAAGAACCATTCCAGGCTTCGGAAGTATCAAGCTTTGCGTGCAGTAAGGATGCCCTACGGCGCGACCTACACAAAAAATATATAAAAATTTTTGTTAACTATGTAATAGTTCTTGTTGCTCCCGTAGTACCTTTGCAAACGTAAATAAAGCTGTTCATGAAGTTTTTCCGCCGGATTGTATTGTTTTCCCTTGCGCTGCTGGTGCTTGTCTCCTCGACAGGCTTCTCGGTGGGAATGCATTTATGCGCCGGAGAGGTACGTGACCTGACCTTTTACGGAGAGGCAACAGAATGTCTCATGGGGCAAAAGAAAGAAACACTGCCTCCCTGCCATGCTCCTGAAAAAGAAAAGGCTCCCCAAAGCAGCTGCTGCGAAGACCACCAACTGGTAGTAGAGCGCCTGGATATGGCTTCTGACTCAAAAGCGCTTGTCCTCATAAAAAAGTTGGACCTTAAGTTCATTGCCGCTGTAAAAGCGGTTATCCTGCAGTTGTTTGGACATCAGGAAGGCCTCAAATCTGCTTACGCGCTTTATACTTCCCCTCCAATCGCCCGGGACATACCCGTTCTGGTGCAATCCTTCCTAATTTAACCTTACAGGCCGCTAAGTGCATTCGTTGGCTGGTATAGCTGTGTCTTTTTGTGAAGAGACTAGCAGGACTGGCCATACTTTACACTTCAGCATTGCTTTCTACTTGCCGCTTCCCGGCGGCTTCTAAATTTCCTGTTTAAGGTTACTTTTCTATACCCATGATTGCGAGATTGATTTCCTTTTCGCTCCACAACAGAGTGATAATCCTGCTCATTGCGGCAGGCATGTTTGGCTGGGGCGTTTATTCAGTGCAGACAAGCAAGGTGGACGCCATACCGGATTTGTCGGAGAACCAGGTGATCGTGTTCACCGAGTGGATGGGCCGCAGCCCGCAACTGGTGGAGGACCAGGTGACTTACCCGCTCGTGACGAACCTGCAGGGCCTGCCCGAGGTGAAGTATGTGCGCGGCAGCTCCATGTTCGGCATGAGCTTTATCTACATCATTTTTGAGGATGACACCGACGTATACTGGGCCCGCTCGCGGGTGCTGGAGCGCCTGAACTCCATTGGCAACATGCTGCCCGACGGTGCCACGCCTACCCTTGGGCCAGACGGCACTGGCGTGGGGCACATCCTCTGGTATACCCTCGACGCCCCCGGCATGGACCTGGGCGAGCAGCGCGCTATCCAGGACTGGTACGTGAAGTTCGCGCTGCAAAACGTCGATGGCGTGAGCGAAGTGGCCTCCTTCGGCGGCTTCCAGAAGCAGTACGAGGTGACGGTGGATCCCAACAAACTTACCTATTACAACATCACCATCCCGCAGGTGATACAGGCGGTGCGGGCCAACAACAACGAGGCCGGGGGCCGCAAGTTCGAGCGCTCCGACATCGGCTACATCATCAAAACCACGGGCTACCTGGAGTCGGCGGAGGAGATCGGCAACATCGCCATCACCACCAGCAACACCATCCCGGTGCGCGTGCAGGACGTGGCCACCGTGCAGATGACGGGCGAGAGCCGCCTGGGCATCTTCGATGTGAACGGCGAGGGCGAGGCGGTGGGAGGCATCGTGGTGATGCGCTATGGCGAGAACGCCGAAGAGGTAATCGAAAACGTGAAGGTGAAGATGGAGGAAGTCTCCAAGGGTTTACCCGAAGGCGTGAAGTTCAACATCGTCTACGACCGCAGCGGGCTGATCAACGAGTCTGTTGACTCTATTAAGCACACGCTGATCGAGGAGATGATCGTGGCCTCCGTCATCGTGCTCCTGTTCCTGTTCCACTGGCGCAGCGCGCTGATCATCATGATCCAGCTGCCGCTCGCAGTTGCCATCGGCTTCATCCTGCTCAACGCCTTCGACATCTCCTCCAACATCATGTCCCTGACCGGCATCGCCCTCTCCATCGGTGTGATCGTGGATGACGCCATCGTGATGGTGGAGAACGCCTACCGACACCTGGCCGGTGCGGAACAGGGCAAGCCATCGGAGGATTAATTCGCATCATTCAAACATGGAATGAACATGAAACTGACAAAAGAAGATAGAATTCGAATCATAGAGAAATCCAGTAAGCAGGTAGGACCCAGCGTGTTCTGGAGCACGGTGATCATCATCGCCTCTTTCCTGCCGGTGTTTCTGCTGACAGGCCAGGAAGGGAGGCTGTTCAGCCCCCTGGCCTGGACGAAGACATTTATCCTCATTGTGGACGCCATTCTGGCCATCACGCTCACGCCCGTGCTGCTCTCCTATTTACTCAAAGGAAAATTCAAGGCCGAGAGCGAAAACCCTATTAACCGAGGGCTTGAGAAAGTGTACAGCCCGGTGCTGAAATGGTGCCTGAAGTGGCGCAAAACCACGCTGGGCATCAACATCATAGCGCTGCTAATCGCTATTCCGATGCTGTTTAGCATGGGTACGGAGTTCATGCCGCCGCTGGATGAGGGCTCTATCCTGTTCATGCCTGTCACGCTGCCTGATATTTCGAATGCGGAGGCCAAGCGCATCCTGCAGGTGCAGGACAAGATCATCAAGTCGGTGCCGGAGGTGGAGAGCGTGCTGGGCAAGGCGGGCCGCGCCAGCACCGCGACCGACAACTCCCCCATCAGCATGATCGAGACGATCATCATGCTCAAGCCGGAGTCGGAGTGGCGCGAGGGCATGACTAAACAGGACATCATCCAGGAGCTGGACGCGAAGCTGCAGATTCCGGGCGTGGTGAACGGCTGGACACAGCCCATCATCAACCGCATCAACATGCTGGCCACCGGCATCCGCACCGATGTGGGCGTGAAAGTGTACGGTCAGAGCCTGGACTCTATCGCAGTGGTTTCAGAGCGGGTAAAAGCAGCCCTAAACGGCGTGCCCGGCGTGGAAGACCTGTACGTGGAGCCCGTCACGGGCGGCAAGTACCTCGAGATCGACATAAACAGGGAAGCCCTGGGCCGCTACGGCCTGACGGTGGATGACGTGAACATGATCGTGGAGTCTGCTTTGGGGGGCACTCCGATCGGCAACACCATCGAAGGAAGGGAACGCTTCTCGATCAACGTGCGCCTGGCGCAGGAGTACCGCAGCAGCGTGGAGCGCATCCGGCGGATTCCGATCCAAACGGCCTCGGCTGGCACCATTCCATTGTCATCGGTAGCAGAGATCAACTTTACAAGCGGCCCTCCCATGATCAACTCCGAGAATGCGCAGCTGCGCGGGGCGGTTCTGTTTAACGTGCGCGACCGTGACCTGGGCAGCACCG
The DNA here is from genome assembly GCF_039541895.1 of Pontibacter saemangeumensis. Lineage (NCBI taxonomy): Bacteria > Pseudomonadati > Bacteroidota > Cytophagia > Cytophagales > Hymenobacteraceae > Pontibacter > Pontibacter saemangeumensis. The sequence continues at coordinate 367,353 of NZ_BAABHC010000005.1, read as the reverse complement.
TGCAGGAGGCTATCGAAAAGATCAACAGCGAAGTGACGGCCATACCAGAGGGGTACTACCTGGAGTGGAGCGGGCAGTGGGAAAACCAGGTGCGCGCCAACAATACCCTCAAGATCATCATCCCGCTGGTGCTGCTGATTATCTTTCTCATTCTGTACTTCTCCTTCAAGTCGATGAAGGAGGCGCTCATCAACCTGGGCACAATCCCATTCGCCCTGATAGGCGGCGTGTACATTGTCTACTTCTATGGCGTGAACCTGTCGGTGGCGGTGGCCGTGGGCTTTATCGCGCTGTTCGGCCTGGCGATGGAGACAAGCATGCTGATGGTGGTGTACCTCAATGAGGCGATGCAACAGCTGGTGGCTGCCAAAGGCAACTCTTCCGAAACGATCACCAAGCAGGACATCCGCGATTATGTGTTTATGGGAGCGGCCAAGCGCCTGCGCCCGAAGATCATGACGGTGTCGGTGTCCCTTTTCGGTCTGATTCCCGTGCTCTGGGCCACAGGGGTGGGCACCGACGTGATGCTGCCCATCGTGCTCCCGCTGATCGGGGGCGTGTTCACCTCTTCCGTTCACATCCTGCTGGTAACCCCGGTGGTGTTTGAGATGACGAAAGAGCATGAGTTAAAGAAACGCGGTAAACTGGAAATCTACGATGTCAAGCATTAAGAAATACAGGCATTTAAGCTGGTTGTTTGTGATGTTACTGGCCGGCGCTCCGGCGCTGGCCCAGCAGCAGACCATGAATCTATACAGTGTGCTGCAAACAATAAGCAGCAACAACCCCATGCTACAGGAATATGATTACCGCGCCAGGGCCATGGATGCCTATGCCCAAGGCGCTAAAAGCTGGATGGCACCCATGGTGGGCGGCGGCGTTTTCATGTACCCTTACCCAGGCGCAGAAGTGATGGAGGGGCGTGACAAAGGCATGCTCATGCTGTCGGCGGAACAGGACATCCCGAACCCCGCCAAGCTGCGTGCCAAAGAAAGCTACATGAGGTCCAGGGCGGCCATCGAGAATGCGGGTAGGGACGTGACTTTCAATGAGCTGCGTGCACAGGCAAAGACCGCTTACTACAACTGGGTGGTGCTGGAGAGAAAGATGGACGTGTTGCAGGACAGCGAGCGCATCATGGAGTACATGCTGAAGCTGGCCAGGATCCGCTACCCCTACAGCCAGGGCAGCCTGGGCAGTATCTATAAAGCGGAAGCGAGGCTGCACGAGGTGGAGAACATGCAGCTGATGACGGTCAGCCAGATTGAGCAGCAGAACGTGCAGCTCAACACCCTGATGAACCTGCCTACGGAGCAGCGATTCCGCATTGACACGGTAGTAGCCGTACCTGAGCCAGCCCTACTGGCTGTGGATACGACCAGCCTGATCAATGCCCGCAGCGACCTGCGCCAGCTTGACAGGACCATTGAATCCATGCGACTGAATGTGCAGTTGGAGCAGCTGGAGCGCAAGCCTGATTTCCGTATCCGCTTTGAGCACATGTACCCGCGCGACAACATGATGCCGCAGCAGTTCACGGCGATGGGCATGGTGTCCATTCCCATCGCGCCGTGGTCCTCCAAGATGTACAAGGCCAATACCAAGGCGATGAACCTGGAGATTGAGGCCATGCAGCGCGAGCGGGAGTCTGTTATAAATGAGGCCCAGGGGATGGTGCGGAGCATGGCCCTGGAGCTGAATACCATGCGGGAGCAGGCAGAGAATTATCAAAACAAGATCATCCCCGCCCTGAAGAAGAACTACGACGTGACCATGCTGGCCTATGAGCAGAACAGCGCCCAGCTACCCGAGGTGATCGATGCCTGGGAGGCGCTGAACATGGCGCAGATGGAATACCTCAACAGGCTGCAGGAGCTGTACTTAATGGTTGTGAATTATGAGAAAGAAATTGAGAAATAGCACCTTATTCCTACTGGCTATCCTGCTGCTCATCACATTGGGGGCCTGCAGCCACGGGGAAGAGCAGGAGCATGCGGAAGGCACTACTGAATACACTTGCCCGATGCACCCGCAGATCGTGCAGAACGAGCCGGGCACCTGCCCTGTCTGTGGGATGGATCTGGTTCCGACATCTGCTCAGGGGGAGCCGATCGTTGTCACAGATGATCTCGCTTTCCTGCTGCAGCCGACAAACGAGTCGGTGGTGGCGGATATCAGCACCATCAAACCGGAAGAAAAGACGGTGCCCGCTTCTGTGGAGATGGAAGGCATCATCACGTACGACGAACGCCGCATCTTCTCTATTCCGGCGCGTGTGGGCGGCCGCATCGAGAAGCTGTTTGTGAAGTACAACTACCAGCCCATCCGTAAAGGCCAGAAGCTGCTGGAGGTATATAGCCCCGAGCTGGTGACGGCACAGAGAGAGCTGCTGTACCTGGTTCAGTCGGCCCCGGAAGACAAGGCCCTGATTGAGGCGGCCAAGCAGAAACTGCGTCTTCTGGGTGCCACTGAAGCCCAGATCAGCCGCCTGCTCCGGACAGGTGAGGCGAGCAATACGTTCGCCATCTACAGCCCCTACGACGGCTACGTGATCGGACTCAACACCACCGCTCCATCGGCCACGCCGAGCGCCATACCTGTAACAGCTCCAAATGCAGCAGGGGGCATGGGTGGTATGAGCGGCGGTGTTGCCGCAGGCTCGGGTGCAACAGCCCCGGCAGCGGGCGGCAGCGAACTGCCGCTACGCGAAGGCATGTATGTAACCGCTGGACAGCCGCTGGTGCGCGTGGTAAACCCTGACCAGTTATGGGCCGAGTTTAACATACCCGCCGGGGAGGTCACGTCTATTGCCAAAGGCGCTCCGATTGAGATCACTTTCCCGCAGCTGCCCGGCGAAAAGCTGGACGCGCAGGTAGATTTCCTGCAGCCGTTTTATAAGGCGGGCGAGAACTTTGCCAAGGTAAGGGCCTATATACCGGGGCAGCAAAAGCTGGCGCGCGTAGGCCAGTTGGTGTCGGCTACCGCCAGCTATACCACGGCTCCCGCCCTATGGGTACCGCGCGAGGCCGTGCTGGATATTGGCACAAAGTCGGTTGCCTTTAAGCAACAAAATGGTGCCTTCAAGCCAGTGGCCGTAACCGTCGGCACCACGGAGGGGGATCAGGTACAGATTGTGGAGGGGCTGCAGCAGAATGATGTTGTCGCCGCTAATGCCCGGTTCCTGGTGGACAGTGAAAGTTTTATCAAACTTAAAGAAACAGACGGATGAAGAGATGGATCATAAACACGCTACTGATGATGCTTATAATCAGCACTGTGGCCTGCAGCGAGCAATCCCATGAAGAGCATGCTGACGGCGAGACTACCTATACCTGCCCGATGCACCCGCAGATCGTGCAGAACGAGCCGGGCACATGCCCTATTTGCGGCATGGACCTGGTGCCGGTGTCGCAGTCTGGGCAGAATGAAGGCGAGCTGATGCTGAGCGAAAGCCAGATCGCACTGGGTAACATCGCGGTAAAGCGTGTAAAGTACGGCGATGTGGGCAGCAGCACCATCCTGACGGGGCAGCTGGTGCTGGACGAGACACAAACAGACGTCGTCAGCAGCCGTGCCGCGGGCCGTATCGAACGGCTCCACATCAAAGAGACAGGGCAAAGCATCAGAAAAGGCCAGCCGCTGTACGAGCTGTATTCAGAGGAGCTCCTGACCCTGCAGCGCGAGTACCTGCTGGCCCTGAGGCAAAACCAGGAATTCGGAGAAGAGAACCCGCGCTTTGCGTCCTTCCTGGAAGCGGCCAAAAAGAAGCTCCTGCTTTATGGCCTGACCGAGGTGCAGGTCCGAAACCTGGCCAGTATTGAGCAACTGGATGCCCGCGTGACCTTCATGGCCCCAAGTTCAGGCGTGATAACGGAAGTCGCCGCCGCCGAGGGGCAGTACATACCCGAAGGCGGCGTGCTCTACAGGCTTGGCAAGCTGGGCAGTATCTGGGTGGAGGCCGAGCTGTACCCCCAGGAGGTGGCCCAAGTGCAGGCAGGGGATCCGGTTCAGGTGTCGGTGCAGGGTTTTGCCGAGGGCACTGTCCCGGCCAAAGTCACGTTCTTGAGCCCTGAGCTCAGGGCCGGGAGCCAGGTGGCGGTGCTGCGTGCCGAGCTGCCGAACAAAGAAGGCCAGTACCTGCCCGGCATGCAGGCGAATGTGCTGCTTCCTGGCAAGAGCGGCGCTGCACTGACTGTTCCCACCGATGCGGTCATACGTGACGAAAGTGGCAGCCATGTGTGGGTGCAGACAGGGAAAGGAACCTTCCAGGCGCGCATGGTGACGCTCGGGGAGGAAAGCTTTAACAACGTAGCCGTACTTTCAGGGATCAGGGAAAACGACAAAGTGGTTACCTCGGGTGCCTACCTCCTTTACAGCGAGTTCGTGCTGAAGAAGGGTGGCGACCCCATGGCTGGCCATAACCACTGACACCGATGAAAGACTGCTGCAGAACAGAACCAGAGGACCCAAATAGACAGAAGTATAGAAAGTGGCTCAGGTGGTCGCTTTACCTCATTATAGGCGCTTTAGTCGCTTTTGTAACAATAAACCAAATGAATCATTAACTCCAAATAACCTTTAAAATGAACCGAAGACCAATTCAAAGAATCGCATTCGCGGGGGCCGTCATGGGTGCCTTTGCCTTCACGGCCTGTGCTGAGAAGCAGCAGGAAGCCGCCGGAACAACCCAGGACCAGCACGAGGGCATGGATCATGGCAACATGGACCACAGCGGCATGAACCACGGGCAGATGACAGCCCAGGAGGTGGTAGAAACCCCTGATTATACGTCGGTAGCAGCGCCTGTGAAAGCCCAGGTAGCAGCTTTGGTGGATAGCTACTTGAAATTGAAAGACGCGCTAGTTGCTTCCGACTCCCAAGCAGCGAAGGCGGCGGCGGAGTCTGTGTTAGCCGCCGCCGAAAAAATAGACCTTGCTGCGCTGGAAGGCGAGCAGCAGGCATTTGCGGAGGACAAGCTGGAAGAGGTAAGGCAAAGTGCCTCCAGCGTCGCAGCGGCAGGCGATGTAAGCGCGCAGCGTGAGAGCCTGGAGCTACTTTCAGAGGCTACATTCTCTCTTACGAAAGCCTTTGGCGCCACAGATCAGAAACTGTACTACCAGCACTGCCCGATGGCCAGCAATAACCAGGGGGCCTACTGGCTGAGCTCTAGCCCGGAGATCCGCAACCCGTATTTTGGTGAGCAGATGCTCAAATGCGGCAGCACGGAGGAAGTGCTCAATTAAAACCATTCATGCGTGGGCCTAGCAACGGCTCACGCATGATTTAACCGTGTTTTACCTGTACGCCGATCAGAGACGTTGCTGAATACCTGGCGGGACCGGCTGAGAGGCTTTCATCCCAAGGCTATGCAGCATGTGTGAAGGCGTGTCCTGTTCAAGCACGGGACAAAGCGTTACTTTATTATTTTTCCCATATATTTGCCACAGGTGCAGGTTAAAGTGTTGTAAAATAGAGGCTTTGCTCTATGAGAAGAACCAGACATAACAAGAAGACGAGTTTTATGGGGCTGTTTCTGCTGACGGTCTTCGTAAACCTGTACCTTGTCCAGCTGGTTTGCAACCTGCCGCACCTGGTGCAACGGCTCCGACCTGTGGCTTCCGCCCCGGCACATCATCACAGCCAAGGGCATCACGAACACAGCCATACGCATGGACAGGAGACGTCTTACGGTGACGGGCACGCACACCACAAGGGTAAGCATCCTGCTTCGTCAACGGAGGATGCTGGCTGCTGTGCAGGGAAAGAATACGCTCCTATTCTCAAGGCCTCCCCTTCCGTAGAGCTTCCGTCACTTGTAAAGGCACCCTTTGCCTTCTTGGGCGGCCTGTATCAGGCGGTTCTGAGTTTTCTGTACAAGAGCCGTATCACAGCGGTGGCGCACGCTCCCCCCGATGCCCCGGTTCCTAAAATACCCGATATCCGGGTATTCCTGCACTCTCTCATTATTTGATGCACAAACTGTGGCTGTACTGCCTCCGTGCTGGAAGAGCTATGCTCATCCAGCACGGAGGCAGGCAACCTGCTGTGGCTCCATACCTGCACCGTTTTTCCATGGCTTGCAGCAGGACATGCAGCCTCTCAGGCATGTTTGTGTATCAAATTATGCGGGCCCCGCTTTTCAAGCAGCAGCCTCGCTTCACATGCTATTTGTGAAAATGAACGAAGAGAATATGCACCAAAAGGTGCTTCGCATTAAAAATATGGTATGCCCCCGCTGCATCATGGCAGTGCGCCAGGAACTGGAAAGCCTCGGCCTGCATGTGCTGGAGGTGGAGCTTGGCACGGCTGTCATCGATGGAAACGATAAGGTAGACGAAGGCGCTATAGAAGCGGCTATGGTCAGCAAAGGGTTCGAGCTGCTCCACGATAAGGGAGAAGAGCTGGTGGAAAGCATCAAGGTGGCTGTCATTGACCTGATCTATACGGACAAGATATCAACCCTTGCTACGAACCTGTCCACTTATCTGGCTGAGGTGCTCGGGAAAGACTACTCTACCATCAGCACTGCCTTTAAGGCCTCCGAAGGGATAGCCCTGAACAGGTACATTGTCCTGCAGAAGGTGGAGCGAATCAAAGAGCTGCTGACCTACGACGAGCTTCCGCTTAGTGCTGTTGCTGCCAAGCTTGGTTATAAAAGCCTGCAGCACCTGTCGAGCCAGTTCAAAGAGGTGACTGGCACAACACCCAACAAATATAAAAAGCAGGGTGGCATAGACCGCCATCCCATAGATAACCTGCATTGACACCTAGAGCGCTCCACAGATATATAACGCTGCCCCATGAATCTATAAAACTGCTTTAGCTTTGGCTAAGTACTGTAAGTGTGTCTACATGTATGACTTCGCTTAATCAGCAAGGTTATAGGGGACGCTTATACCAGCGGTTTTATACGTTGGGATGTAGTCAGGTATCGTGGAAAGGTACTATTCCAATTTGTACATCCAACTTATCTAAAACCTAATAAATGACGAAGAAAATCCCTTTACTAATGCTACTGACCTTGCTGTTGTCTATCATCCACACGGAGCCACTATATGCGCATGGAGGCGAGAAGCACGACAAGGCCGCGCAAACAGAAGAGCATGCGCAGGAGCCAGATACTTCTGCACCACAAAGCGTAGCACCCGAAGAGCATGCGGCGCACGTGCAGGAACCCGCTACGGCGCACGCCAGGCCAGATGACTTTCCAAACAAGCACCCTTTAGTCGTGCACTTCCCCATCGTGCTGCTGCTGGTAGCCGCTGCCGTGCAGCTGTGCAATATCCTGTTCCTGCGCAGGGAGCTGGATTGGATCACCACCGTGGCTACTATAATAGGCTTTAGCACGGCCTACTATGTAACTAAATTTGCACACCCGCACACCAGTGGCCTTACGGAGCACGCCAAACTGGTGCTTGATCAGCATGACCTCTATGCCGATTGGACTATCTACCTTGCAGGAATAGGCCTGGGCGCCCAACTGCTAAACCAGTTTCTGTTTAAAGGCAGGCGCTGGAGCGTAGCGATGGTAGCCCTGCTTCTCACCGGTGCCGCCTACTGTGTGGCCATGGCGGGACACTATGGCGCGCAGCTCGTACACATAGAGGGAGTCGGTCCCCAGGGCAGGTATCTGGATACAGGCCACCACTAAGTGGAAAGGCGCAGACCCCATAGCTGCGCCTTTTTTATTCAGTCGTTTACCGTACTGATACAAACCAAAGTGAACAAAATGAGCAGGTACAACTATGACACGATAGCCGAGGCACTCGTTGACTTAAAGAAAAGAGGTTATACCGAGGACTTTCACCTAAGGCCGTATTGTCTGGAATGTCCGCGACTACAACTGGAATTAGGGGCAGGGGAGTTTGAAATTGATGAGACACACCGCTTTGAGGGGGTTAACAATCCTGACGATAACACTGTTGTGTACGCCATTTCCTCTGATAGAGGGCTCAATGGAGTGCTGGTAGATGCGTATGGGACTTTTGCTGACTCCGTGACGCCTGAAATGGCCCTGAAGCTGAGAATTGATTAACGAAATTAAAGCGGCAAACACCTATGAAACACGAACATGAACACGGCCACCATCATGCTAAAGAACAGGCCGAGAAGGAGACTGGCAAAATAGAAGAGCGCCTGGAGGAGAAAACACTACACGCCCACAGAAAAGCAATGCCACATGGAGATGGTACCGATCCGCCTCACGAGGAGCATGTAGGGCATGGGGCCACGGGCACGATCACCACCGCATGATGATCGACGACTTCAAGAAGCGGTTCTGGGTATCGCTGGCGCTGTCTATCCCCGTAATTGTCCTGAGCCCGATGGTGCAGCATATACTCGGGTACTCACTCGAGGTGCCCTACAGCCTATACATCGCCTTGTGCTCTCCTCTATCATCTATTTCTACGGTGGGTGGCCCTTCCTGACGGGGCTTTGGGAAGAAGTAAAGAAAGGCTCCCCGGGCATGATGACACTGATATCCATGGCTATTTCGGTGGCTTATTTCTACAGCACGGCTACCGTGTTCGGGCTGGAGGGGATGGACTTCTTCTGGGAACTGGCCACCCTGATCGTGATCATGCTGCTGGGGCACTGGATAGAGATGAAATCGGTGCTGGGCGCCTCCAAGGAGCTGGAGCTGCTCGTGAGCATGATGCCCGCAGAGGCCATGCTGGTTCGTAACGGAGAAACAGTGCGGGTGCGTATCGCAGACCTCCAGAAGGGCGACCTGATCCTGGTGAAGCCGGGCGAGAAAGTACCTGCCAGCGACGCGGAGGAGGGTGTGGAAACCGTGGTATACGTGCTGGTAGATAGCCAGCCAATCGGCTACATCACCATGCGCGACCAGATAAGGGAAGAGTCTGCCAGTGCCATACGGGTGCTGAAAGAGAACGGAATCAAGAACCTGCTGCTGACCGGCGACAACGAGCGGGTGGCCAAAAGCGTGAGCGACAAATTAGGTATGGACGGTTTCCTGGCCAATGTGCTGCCGCACCAGAAGCAGGAGAAGGTGAAGGAACTGCAGGCAAAAGGCGAGTTTGTGGCCATGACCGGCGACGGGGTAAACGATGCCCCTGCCCTGGCCCAGGCTGATGTGGGCATCTCCGTGGGCTCCGGCACCGATGTGGCCGCCGAGACGGCCGACATCATCCTGGTGAACAGCAACCCGCAGGACATCGCCTCGCTCATCCTCTTCGGCAAGGCCACCAACCGGAAGATGATCCAGAACCTGATCTGGGCCACCGGCTGTAACATCATTGCGCTTCCGTTGGCGGCGGGTGTACTCTATCAGCAGGGCATTATGATCTCGCCTGCCGTAGGTGCGGCCCTGATGAGCCTGAGCACCGTGATTGTGGCCATCAACGCGCAACTGCTGCGGCGGCAAATAAAATAGCGTCATACGACTACAAGGAGGCTACATATGAAAATGGAGAACAAGAGCAACTTAAAGGACCTCCTCCCGGTGTGTAGTATTGTGCTGGTTATAGGGTTCTCCCTGAACTTGATTTGGGAAAACGCGCAGGCCCCTCTTTACAGGGGATACAATGGTTTCTTCGGGCATTTTTGGACTTGCCTGGTTGCATCTGTGATAGATGCATTGGTGCTCCTGCTCCTATACACCCTGTTTGCAGTGTTGAACCGTAGCTTGTATTGGCCGCTAAACGTTAAGCCGTGGCAGTACGGCCTGCTGGCCCTTTTCGGGGGTCTGCTTGCCGTGTGGTTCGAGAAATGGGCGCTGGCAGGAGAGCAATGGGCCTACACAGACGAGATGCCCATCGTTCCGGTTTTCGATGTTGGGCTGCTGCCTTTTCTGCAGCTTCTACTGCTCCCGGGCCTGACCTTTTACATTAGTGCAACCACTGCAAAGCTTAATCTTTTTAGAAGACGGTGACTGTGGCTTGTTACGGTTAAATTTTACATTTAAATGACAAAAAGTTATATATTTATTGCCCCTCCTGACACCACAACAACGCCCCTACTCCGATGCCGTAAAAACAGCATGTTTAACCTAACTTTTGTATATGAACAAGCTTAAAATTTACAGTTTACTGCTGTTAACAGCACTTTTCTCGGTTGCCTGTAACGACGATGACGAGATCAACCCCGGAAGTTATGCGTTCCACGCTGAGATGGAGGCGGCCATGGATAAAATGGAGCAGGCAATGGACTCCGTGGAAATGACCATGGACCCTGACGTAGACTTTGCCCGCATGATGATACCCCACCACCAAGGCTCCATTGACATGAGCAACATTGTGCTCAAATATGCGAAGCATGAGGAGATGAAGCAGCTGGCCAGAAAGTTCAAAGAAGGGGACAGCGAGAGCCAAGCCAGGTTAAGATCTTTCCTGGATGCTCATGGTGATCCGGTCCCCACAGCAGGGCCTGAGTTCATGCAGGAGATGGAGCAGGCGATGATGAAAATGAACCAGACCATGCGGGCCTATAACATGTCGAATGACCCGGACTACGATTTCGCTGAGATCATGACCCACCACCACCAGGGAGCCATTGACATGTCTCAGATCGAACTCAAGCATGGGAAAGACGAGCCGGCTCTGGACGAGGCGAGGATGATTATTGAACACCAGCAGGAAGACATTATTGAGTTGGGCGAGTTCAGAAATGAGCACGGGCAGCCAAAGTAAGTTTGTTTACTTCATGCAACATAGGGGCCGTCTATACTTTAGAGACAGCCTCTATGTTGTCTTTTCAATGCTCATAAAGAAGCGGCGTCTCTAGCCCTCTGAAAGGGAAGATCCCTTTCTGTTTCCAATTAGTTGGTGTTCCCATACGACCAAACATCCTTTACAAGCAGCAAAAAGTCAAAGGAGTGCAGCTTTTCCTTCAGCAAGAGTTAACACAAATTCTGTAAATACCCTTGGAGGTGCAACAGGTAGGTAGTACGCGCGCATCCTGGTACACTGTCAGGTGAATATACAAGTGGCCTTTGCTCTCCAGGTGTATCCTCACTACATGCGCCTTGGCTCCCACAAAAGTGCGTAATAACCCTGTAAGGATTCCGAAAGAATGGAAAGAATAATAGCTTGTTGTGCTATGTGCCCGGCTCTTTCAACCTGTTTGGCTCCTAGGGCGTTTGCCACCCGCACATTTGATGCTACGCCAACAGCCATAAACACCGCAAAATAAATGGCAAGTATGGCATTCGTGGCGCCTATGGCCGAGACCTCGGCTAGCCCTATTTTTGACACAAAGTATACATCCACAAACCCAATAAAGGTTTGGATGAAATTCTCCACAACGGCAGGAAAAGCAAGCAGCAAGATCACTTTCATTTTTGATGAAAGCGATACAGGCTCAATGTTTTCTTTTGTTTCGTTGTTGATTTTCATGGTCTAAAAGGGCCAAGCTCATCAGGTAAATGAAGAAATGTGCTGCTGCGTACTTATATTAATAGGCTTTTAGAATAGCTCTTGTGGATGTTTCAATGATGGTGGCCTGCTGACAGTTCTGTTACATGCAGCACAAAGTCTGTCGTAAGCAGTAGCTCCTTTAGCAGGAACTGCACCCACACCCGGTATGTCCCCTTAACCGTGAAGGCAGTGTGCAACACCAACTTGTCCTGGTGCACCATGGGATGTACGTGCAGGTACTCTTTTGTTTGAGTATCAATCATAACCACATGCGCCTTGGCTCCCAGGTAATCACCTAATGAAGAGGCCGGTATGACAGCCTCCTCCTATTTGATAGTAACCTGTATGGCATTCAGGTCCTGCACATCCAGCTGCACGGCAACATTGTCAACGGTTGCATTGAGAACATCCTGGTGGTAGCGCTGTGCCTCCTGTATATCACTAGCCACATCCACCGTTCTGCGGATAACAACCGGTGAGCCGTTCAGAGGCTTTACATCGCAGTAGAGGAAGAACTTGCCACCGAAGGGGAATGAGAAGTCCACGGCGTAGTCCTTGCCTGCCTTTTGTGGGTGTTCGTGGGCAAAGAAGGAAAGGTTATCTGAAACTACAATGAGGTGAACGTCTTTGGTGTGCATCTCTTCCAGCGCAAGGGTAACGTTGCTGACCTCTTGGTTGATAGGCGTAAGCAGTAGTCTAACCGTTTCCTGTACCTTTATGAAGGGAGGCTCAAAATTTAATAAAACGTCAATCATCATAATTTAAATTGTTTGGTTTTGTACTTTATGACTTGGGGTAGCTCTGAGGCCAATAGCCTCAGAGCTACTCCCTTAACCAACGCTCCGACACCTCTCTGGTATGGGGCACCATGGTGTACAGGTAAGCCTGAATTGGGACAGGGCTGTGCTGCACAGCCCTGTCCCAATTACAAAACAAACAGTACGTCGGTATTTATAGATTTTCACCTTTCTTGGTCGGTACCCCGTGCTCATTGATAACTCAGACACCTCAATTTCCTTTTCAGCTGTAAACTTTCCTGTTATACCAGGCCCAATAATATAGAGTTTTATATATTTTAAAGCACTCTTTATATATTTATTTGCCGATCAAACGCATTCCAGCCAGTCCAGTATGATATGTATAACAAGTCCTAAACCAATAAGCCTTGTCTTAGGGATAAAGACCATCAGCAGATACAGCGGGATGGCCCAGTAGCTATGCAGCAGGTGGAAACCAACACTGCACCTGTCGGGATCAACAATGGGGTCAGCCAGAAGGTGGTCCAAGTCTATGAGAATTGCTGCAAACATTATCAAGGCTGCCCGCTTAAACTTAGGGCGAAAGAACAGCCAAGCAACCGCCACAGGCACTATTAAATGCAAGACAAGGTGCCACAGAAAACCAAGGTTCATGTGGGATAGGATCTGTATTTTAGTGGATAGAGACAGCCGGCACGGTGGTTAAACCATGTCCTGTTCAAGGTTGAATGCTTACAGGAACCGAAACAATGAGATCATCCCAAGCCATATGGATTGCTCCTTTCTTTTCTGAAAGTTGCTTTATCTCATACTTTAGTCTTTCCTGGTGTTGATTTTGCACAGTCGGCTTCACTTTGACACGGAGTACGTCCTCTTTCTGATCATACTCATCCGCCAAGTGCTGCTCCCAATTCTTGTTGATGATCACTGTCCACTCCTCGCGGCCCGGATTGGTGAACAAGGCATATTTGCCTGCCTGGATTTCCTGGCCGCCTATCACCAGGTCGTGCTCAAACTCAAGGGAAGTGGCCATATGCGCACCTGTCGTCCACACCTGATCATACGGAACAAGGCCGCCCCATATGATGCGGCCTTTTACACCTGGTGCATAGTAGCTTATTTTAATGTTTACGTCACCTATGCTCCCTGCAGCCTCAGAAGGAATACTTCCTTTGATGGTGTCCTGCTGAGCTACTGTGCTTACATTATCCAACGTTTCTCTGTTTTCCGATGAAACAGCCTGCTCCTGCAGGCTTTCCTGGTTCGTATCCGAGCAGCCCACTAACGCGGATGCTGTTGTTGCTACAAGTGCGATTATGAGAAATGTTTTCTTCATTATTTTCAGTTTCTAAAGTATCTCGGTTTTGACGGTTATGTTCCTAAGGTTTACATCAGAGAGCTTTTCCAGGCCTTCGTTTTCGAAGGCGACATCAAGCTTCTCCAGTGCTATAGTATCGGAAACAGGTTCGTAATTTATGTAATCAGCAAACAAGATACCTCTGATATTCCGAACATTGTGCGCTTCTCTGAACCGCAGGCCGCCTTCGTTCACGTTAAAGCTGTAGGCCAGGTAATCAACAGTATAGTTGTCCGGGTGTATCCAGTAAATGTACTCGTCTTCATGGTCGCTCCCTCCGCCCTCCTGGTCGAAAGTGACTTTTATTTTATGGTAGGGTTTCCCTTTGATGCTCGTTTCTCCCAAGTACTTCTTGTTCACCGCTGTGTTATTCAGACCGTAGGGTAAAAGGGCAAAGTAAATCACAGAATTCACTGAATTGGCGTATGCCTTTTCTCTCTCTTCCGTTAGCTCCACTTTGAGGCCGTTTACCTCCCGGTAAAAGCCATCGTTGCTCAACACGTCCCTGACCTGGCCCAGCGAATCTGTAAACTCACGTGTATACACGTAAGCGCCATTCTCTCGAAGAATTGTATAATGCCTGTCTCTGAAATCGAAGCCCGCCGCCATTTTATCAAATAGTTTTCCCCCGTGTGCCTCTATCGATGCATCTACTATTTCTTGGGCCTTACTCGTAGCAGCTTTTCCCCCTTGCCTATCAGTAGAGGACTGGCAGGAAACCAGTGCTACCAATAGGGCTATAGAGAACAATAAGTTTAAGGTGGTCTGCCTGTAACGTTTCATAGTATCAATTGCTGGTTTTCCTTTTTAGCTTTCTCACAGGAGATAAAATAAAGCTCCCCGCCGCAAGCAGCGGGGTATCTCAAACTACTTTCGCCTCAAGAGCCTGGGTATTAAACCCTGAAAGATTAAATTGAAGATAAGTAATAACACTCCGTTCAAAGCCAGTTACTTAGATTGCACACTAAACTTCTTGCTGCCTGAACTCTCAATCTAGGGATGTGGGAGCTGTGAGTGAGGAAGCAGTATTTTATTAGTAGTTATTCACGCAGTCAGACATTGTTTCTTTATTAGACTGCGGGTGACACTGAGATTCCACATCTACCTTCTCTTCCAGTCTCATCCAATTGCCCCTGATAAACTTTATAGTCAACACACCCGCCCGGAAAATTATATCAACACCAATTGCAATCCAAACTCCCAGGAGGCCCCAGCCAAGATAAATCCCGAGAAAATAAACAAGCGCAGTTCGTATCGCCCACATACCGGCTGCTGTAAGATACATGGGAAACTTGGTGTTGTTTGCCGCCTGATAAGCACCTGTTAGCGTTAAGAGCACAGCCAGGAATGGTTGAAAGACGCCAGATACCTTCAGGGCATCCCCTATCTTGGAAATTACAGTTGGGTCATCTGAGAATAAGCTGCCTGCCCATTCACCTAAAATAAAGAGCAGTGTTCCCATTACTCCCATTAACCCAGCAGCCATCCAGGTGCCGATTTTTGTGTAAGAAACCGCCTCGTCTATGTTTCCAGCCCCTATCTGCTGCCCGGCCAGTACGGTAACGGCTGTGGCAAAGCCATAGCCTACCATATAGGAGATCACCTCCACGTTACCTGCAATTTGGTGCGCAGCAAAAACACTGGTGCCCAGAGAAACGATGAATCCAAAATACACGATTTGCCCGGCACGCATGATAAACCTCTCCCCTGCCGCCGGGCTCCCCAACGAAGCAAGCTCTTTCTGGTGCTGCCAATCCACAGTCCAGAAGTCTTTTCTGAACACCAACACCCCTGAACGCTGGTTGTAGTAAATGAGTATCAGGGTACCGAGTATACGGGAAGCAACAGTAGCCCAAGCCGCACCCGATACACCCATTTCGGGGAATATCCAAATTCCGAAAATCAGCACATACCCTAAAGCAGCATGAATGATATTGATGATAATGCTCGCCTTCATGGGCGATCTGGTGTCACCGGCACCCCGTAGGTTAGCGCTCAGCACAAACATCAGAGACATAAAAACAGAGGGAATGGCCACGATCTTAAAGTAGGTTTCCCCTATGTCCAGGACCTGCTCCTCGAGGCCCATGAGCATCAGCAGTGGCCTGGCAAAAAAGAGAGTTACCGCCCCTGTAAATATCCCAAACAGAATGGACAGAATTAAAGCCTGCTGGGCTATGTGCCTTGCTCTTTCCACTTTTTTTGCCCCCAACGCATTTGCCACCCGCACGTTTGAGGCTACACCGATAGCCATAAACACGGCGAAATATATAGCAAGTAGGGCATTAGTGGCACCGATGGCGGAAACTTCGGCTAATCCTATTTTTGAAACAAAGTAAACATCAACAAAACCGATAAATGTCTGAAAGAAGTTTTCGATAACGGCCGGAATAGCCAGCAACAATATCACCTTAACTTTTCCTGATAATGTCTCTTTCAAAAGTGCTTGCGGGTTCTCGCTGTTAAGGTCCATTGGCAACACCAGGAGTTTGTTTTATCAAGTTGATATGAATAACTTTTAGCAGTTCACATTCTCTTGCCAATGTGTCTCTTTTAGCACAGCACTACCCGAAAGCAGACGGACTGTTGTCGCTTCCGGGTGCGCAGTCAATGATGGTGTCCCTCACTTTTGGGAACATCTGTTATGTGCAGCGCATAGTCCATTGTATACAGCCTCTCATTGAGGATGAACCACACCCGGTAAAGGCCCTTAATAGTAAATGCCGAGTGTAGCTGCAACACGTCCTGATGTACCATGGGGTGTACGTGCAGAAACGACAGGCACTACCGTCCTGCCCTGCGTGATTTTTACTTTCATGGCACTCAGGTCGTTCATATCCAACTCCGCAGTTACATCTCCGGCGGAACTGCTCAGTACATTGCGCTGGTAACTTTGTGCCTGTCGTTTCTGCCCGTCAACCCCCACAGTTTTGCGGATAACTACAGGTGAACCGTTGTGGGGCTTGATATCTAGGTACAATAAGAATTTGCCTGCAAAGGGAAAGGAAAAGTTTGATTTATACTGCTTTTCATGCTTCTCCGGGTGCTCATGGGCAAAGTAGGACAAATCTTCTGAAACAATGATCAGGTGTATGTCTTTGGTGTGGACAGGCTCCAGATCAAGCATGTTATTGTTGGTTTTGGAATCAACAGGAGACAACAACAATACAGTTTCTTGCTGTGCTATCACAGTTTCAGGTTTAAGACT
This sequence comes from Pontibacter saemangeumensis, assembly GCF_039541895.1. Taxonomy (NCBI): domain Bacteria; kingdom Pseudomonadati; phylum Bacteroidota; class Cytophagia; order Cytophagales; family Hymenobacteraceae; genus Pontibacter; species Pontibacter saemangeumensis. The sequence continues at coordinate 350,652 of NZ_BAABHC010000005.1, read as the reverse complement.
TACTAACACATCCATTGTACAGTTCATTTTCAAGTTCAAAATCTTATTCTAGGGATAGGAAACCTAATGTTCTTGTACTTTTGAGTTCTCCTAAATTGTGTTCACCCTTGTGGCTGCAGCTGTACACGCAGCACATTGCCGTTCTCACCAAAGTTTTCTATTTGGTTTTGCTGTCAGCCTCTGTTCCTTAGAACCTTATGGTCAACCCTCCGCCCGCACCAAAACGGTTGTCATAGCTGCCCATCAACGAGAAAGTCTTTGACATCAGGTATTCCAGTCCCAGAGACCAGGTTCTTTCGTCCCTGTAACTGTCTTCCTTGCCCCCGGAGCCTTCTTCCGGTGTAAAATCGCTGACCCAGCCGAAGTCCGCCTGATACTCATACTCGCCGAACAGGAATGTGCGGGGGAATATGAGCACTTCACGAGCCAAAGTTACCTGTGGCCGCAGTTTACTGTCAATGCGCACATCCAGGTTAAACATATAGGGCGTAAGGTATCGGATACCGGCAATGGCCGTGGTTTCTATCTCATCCAGGCTATCTTCCCCTTCGTTCTCCACGTTGACGCCGCCAAAGACACTCAGGTAGTCGTACAGGTACCTTCCGTAGGTGAACTCCGCCTCCAGGTTTTTGTTCCAGCCGTACTCTGCCGTTAAGGTAAACTGGTTCCGCAGGTTAGACAGCACCAGATTTGCCTCACTCATATGTGAGGCCGCGTCAACGGCTCCCCAGAAGAAGAAATGGTTGCTTTTGTTTGTCAGGATGTTGAGCGGGTATCTTTGCAAGCGTGGGTCGCGGGGCGTGTCATAACTAAAAATCCGGGCCATACCGGCATCAAGATGATAAAGGATATGGCAATGGAAGAACCAATCACCGGACTCATTGGCATCAAACTCAATGACGACCTTCTGCATCGGAGCCACATTAACCGTGTGTTTGAGCGGCGAGTATTCCCCGTGTTCGTTGATTACCCGGAAGAAGTGGCCGTGCAGGTGCATTGGGTGATGCATCATGGTCAGGTTGTTAAGTGTGATACGCGTAACTTCACCCTGCCTGATCTTTATTTTATCCGCTTCTTTCAGCGGCACTCCGTTCATGCTCCAGATGTAACGCACCATGTTTCCGGTCAGGTTCAGCAGGATTTCGCGCACCGGTTTGCCCTCTGCAAAGTCGGTTGGTTCAGGGGCTTTCAGGTAATCGTAGTTATACTCAGAGAACATACCCATATCCGACATTCCTTCATGCTGCATCCCCGCCATTGGCTTCTCCTGCTGCATTTGAGGCTTGTCGTCTTCTTCACCATGTATGTTATGGCCCATTTTGGAGTGGTTTGCCTCTTTTACAACTGTAGAATCTTTTTGCATCTGCTCCCCCATTATGCTCTTTACCATATTAGAGTGATCCATCTTGGAATGGTCCGTTTCTTTGGATGATTCCGTATCTTTCTTCATCTCATGCTGCTGCATGGGATTCTGCTCTTTCTTAGGAGGCATCTTATTGTGGTCCATACTTTTGCCCTTCTCCATTTGCATGCCTTCATCCATCTGCATCCCCCATTCTTTCATCATCTCATAAGGATCTACATCGCTGGGATTGAACTTTGTGGCTGGAGCACCCATTCTCATGTCCATTGCGGCCATTTGCTGCATCATGGCGATCTTATCAGGACGCGGCACATCCGGAGCAGGGATTACAGGTCCCTGCCCGAGATAGGCGGAAGTGTGGCCGGAGCCATCCTGTGCGGTGGCCTTCATTTCTATTTTCCCGTTTTCCGGAATGGTCACTATAAAATCATAGGTCTCGGCTACCGCGATAAAAGTCGGGCTGTGCTGCACCGGCACCACCTCCATACCGTCAGCGGCGATAAGCTGCGGAGCAGCTCCGCCAAAGGTCAGCCAGAACTGGCTGGAGGCAGCCGCATTGATCACCCGGAGCCTTATTTTCTGTCCAGGCCTGAACTCCGTATATTCCCGCACGGGCTGCCCGTTGGTCAGGAAAGCGGGGTAGTAGACGTCTGCAATGTCTGCCCCCTCCATGCGTTGTTTCCAGAAATTGAGCTGTGCCCCCAAAGCCCCTCTCGCAATAACCCGGTTGAGCGGCACCGACGTGCCTTTCTGGATGTCGTATATCTCCAGGCCTCGCTTTAGCGTCTTCAGCACATTCTTTGGTTTTTCGTATGTCCAGTCCGACAGCACGATCACCAAGTCTGTGTCATAGGCCATCCGCTCCTCCTTGGCCTCAATAACAATGGAGCCATACACTCCGGATTGCTCCTGCAAGCCAGTGTGAGAGTGGTACCAGTAGGTGCCGGCATGCTTCAGCGGGAACTCATACTTGAACGTGGTGCCAGGCTCAACGGGAGGAGTAGTCAGATAAGGTACACCGTCGAAGAAATTAGGCAGTAGCAGACCGTGCCAGTGTACCGACGTTTCCTCATCCATCTCATTGGTTACATACATCACGGCATAGTCGCCCTCAGTAAACCGCAGGGTTGGGCCAGGAATGGATCCGTTAATGGTCATGCCCATACTTGTTTTACCGGCAACCGTTACTTTCTCCTGGTTTATAGTCAGATGGTAGGTGACGGTATCAACCTGGGCGAGAGCCTCTACTCCAAAGAGTGACAGTACTGTCACTAGAGCAGTAATTAGGACAGTGTATTTTTTCATTTTCTGGAGTAATGCAAGACACGGTTTAAGCATTGCTTAAACCGTGTCTTGCACTTAAACAAAACAATGTCTTAAGCACTCTGATGCTGCTCACAGGCCTCGGCGCATTTAAAGCAGGCCTCCGCGCATGCTTTGCAGTGCTCCGCCTCATGCTTGTTGCACTCCTCACCGCAGGCCCTGCAGATTCTGGCGCACTGCTGTAGAATATCTCCAGCGTAGCGGGAGTCACGGGACACATAGTCCAAGGCAGCTTTACAAATGGCGGCACAGTCCAGGTCCAGTCTGATGCAGGGCACCATCATTTTGATATCTTCTTCCTGAAGGCAGGAAATGGCGCAGTTGTTACAGGCAGCGGCGCATTCAGCCAAGGTTCTTATCAAGTCTTTGTTCATAGTATTTTAAGTTTATATGATACATGCCTTGATTTATACCCACACGCGCCCCCTATGTTTTACATATTTACTGTTGGTTTTTATACATTTTTAGTAGCAGCCCTTTGCCTTCCGGCAAAAAAATGCCAATGGGCTCGATAGCAACGTTGCCAGCTAAACACCAGGCACATCTGTTGCTCCCACTGTAAAAAGGTCTGTCAACCCAATAAAAAGCAATTCCGTTTAGTGAACAGGATTAAATCTACTAGCCTTTCATGAATGTTTTGTATTTTTCTCTTGGAATTCTTGTTTTTGCCATCACCGCACTGGACATCATCAAAACCGCCCTTTCCTCCAACGGCGGCGGCATGGTGACGAGCCTGGTGTCCCGGGCTGTGTATAAAGTCTTCTTCTTAGCTGCAGGAAGGAGGGGAAAGTCCAAGCTCTTGGGCTATGCAGGTCCAGCTGTGCTGGTTTCTGTACTTTTAGTCTGGATCGCGGGATTCTGGTCGGGTTTGTTTCTCGCCTTGCTGTCCGACCCTGGTTCTGTTGTGCACAGCATCACCAAGACCAATGCCAGTGCGGGGGAGAAACTGTACTACGCGGGATTTACCCTGTCCACATTGGGAGTAGGCGACTATGTTGCCTCAAACGACTTCTGGCGCATCGTTACGAACGTGGCGGCGTTTTCGGGACTGGTTTTCATTACCACCTCTGTTACCTACTTTTTACCGGTGCTTTCTGCCGTGGGCCTGCAGAGCACACTTAGCCTGTACATCAGCGGCATGGGGAAAACCCCGCAGCAGATCCTGACCAAAAGCTGGAACGGCAAAGACTTCTCCTCCTTCTTTGACAACACGTCCGATCTGTGCCAGATGCTGATGAAGCATACAATGAACCATCACTCCTACCCTGTTATCCATCACTTTCACAACAGCCACCCGAAGTTATCTATTACGCCTGCCATTGCACTATTGGACGAGACGTATCAGGTGCTGGGAAATGCCCTACAGCAGAATGTGGCTGTTGATGAAGTGAAGATGTCGATGCTGCAGACCGCGTTAGACTCTTACCTGGAGGTGGTGAGGGAGGGCTTCCTGAAGAACGCTTCCCCCAACGAAAAGGCTCCTGTCCCTGAGCTAAGGCAGCTGGAGGAGAAAAGGGTGCCGCTGAAGGGTAAGGAGGCTGTAAGACAATATTTCAAACAGGACCTACGGGAGCGCCGCAAACTGCTTACTGCGCTGCTGGAGATGGACGGCTGGTCCTGGAAAGAAGTGTACCAGCCTGAATAGGGGTCTGCAACTTCCCTTCTGTTTTGGGAGCAAACAGATGCCTTTCACTTTATGTAGAGCTTCACCAAAGTGGGACGCACAGCCTTACGGCAAGGTCTTGTTTATTTTTATCTTAAACGGTTTTTATGAAAGCGCTGAACTATGACTGACAATCCTTTTGAGAAGAATGTAGAAGAGCTGCAAGCTATCGCCTCTCAGGTGCGAAGGGACATCCTCCAGATGGTGCACGCCGTCAACTCCGGACATCCCGGCGGCTCTTTGGGCTGCACCGAGTATTTTGTCTCGCTGTACTTCAGGGTGCTCCGCCACGACCCTGCCTTCCACATGAACGGGGTTGGCGAAGACCTTTTCTTTCTCTCCAACGGCCACATCTGCCCGGTGTGGTACAGTGTGCTTGCCCGCTCCGGCTATTTTAATTTGAGTGAGCTGGCCACCTTCCGCAGGCTTAATTCCCGGCTGCAGGGACATGCGGCCACGGCGGAGGATCTGCCCGGCATACGCGTTGCCTCATGCTCCCTAGGGCAGGGCCTGTCGGTGGCCATCGGGGCCGCGCAGGCAAAGAAGCTGAACAAGGACCCGCACCTGGTGTACGTGCTGATGGGGGACGGTGAGTTGCAGGAAGGCCAGATATGGGAAGCCACCCTATATGCCGCAGCCAAGCAGGTAGACAATCTGATCGCCACCGTGGACCGGAACCACCAGCAGATAGACGGCACCACGGAGAGCGTGCTGCCCCTTGGTGATTTACACGCTAAGTTCGGGAGCTTCGGGTGGCATGTACTGGAGGCGGAGGGAAATGATGTTGAAAAGCTGCTTTCTGCTTTTAAAGAAGCCAAAGCAGCCACAGGCAAAAAAAAGCCTGTTATGATTCTGATGCACACGGAGATGGGCTACGGCGTGGACTTCATGACGGGTTCCCACAAGTGGCACGGGGTGGCCCCCAACGATGAGCAGCTGGGGCAGGCGCTCGCCCAGCTGCCGGAGACGCTGGGGGATTACCCGGAAAGGTGAAAGTACAAAACTATTTAAGGGTGTACGGGCGGCTTGTTTCTTTGCCTCTCTGTCTGTGCTCTATTCCAATTTTCTAAGTTTGGTTATCTGTAGAAACGGCATCTATATGAGTAAACAGGGCAATTACCTTTACATCATTTCGTTAAGCTCATTTACTCCAATTACCCCCTGCTCAAAACATTTTAAGTTATAGATGGTGGTGCGGGCAATATTTTGCAAAGCAGTGTCTGTTAAGAAAGCCTGGTGGCTGGTAATAAGTACATTTTGAAATGTCAGCAAACGGGCAATTATATCATCCTGCAGGATTTCTTCGGAATGATCTTCAAAAAACAGGTTCTGCTCTTCTTCGTACACATCTAGTCCTAAACTGCCTATCTGACCAGTCTTCAAGCCCTGAATCACGTCCTTCGTGTTAACAAGGGCGCCTCGGCTGGTATTGATCAGCATTACGCCTCTTTTCATTTTACTAATCCGAAATCTATGATAAAAGCAAGCGCTTTGTTCTAAATAATGTTCAATCTTACCTCATAAGGGGTCCCTCTCTTGATGACGGCCACCGCCTGGTGTAGCAGCTTGTTTCTGACCGCATTCAAGACGCTCATCTTGCTTTTCCCTTCCCCGACTTTCCGTTCAAAGTAAGTCCTCATCTCCCCGTTATTGCGGATACTGCTCAGGGCCGCCATGTGCAGCACCTGCTTTAACTCCTTGTTGGCAAACTTGGAGACGCCCGTCCTTCCCATCACGCTCGTGCCGCTTCTGTACTCGAAGGGTGCCACCCCGCAGTAGCAGGCCAACTTGCGCCCGTCCTCCATCTTCGTAAAGCCCTGGGTATAGACCAGAAGGGAGATGGCGAGCACCTTTCCTACGCCCTTGACGCTTGTCAGCAGGTCGTACTTGCGCTTCAGCTCACCGTCCTTTGCGATGAACTGCTGCATCTTTTCCTCTACCTGCTCTTTGCTCTTCTCCAGGCCCCTGATGGCTTTCCTGTTTACCTGCTCCAGCGTCTTTCCAGACACAGGGTCTATAGAGAGTAGTTCTTTGATGGTGCCCTTGATGCTCTTCAAGGCCTTTATGAGCCTGTTCCTGCTTGCCTGCAAGTCCTTGAGCCGCTCCAGCGTCACACCTGAAAGGGAGAGGCACTGTGCCTCCTGCTGGTGCAAAAGTGCATAGCGGGCGATGCGCTGGGCGTCCGCCTTATCGTCTTTTCCCCTGACCATACCGATGCTCCTTTTTATCTGCAGGGCACTCTCCAGCCACACGTTCACATCTCTTGCCAGCAGGTAGTGCACCAGTTGCCTTGTGTACATGCCTGTGTGCTCCAGACAGCACAGGGTGTCAGGACCTGCCTCGCATCCCTGCAGCTTCATCCAGGCCTTCATCCGCTGAAAGCCCTCCTTGTTGTTGTTGAACTTCTGGTGGAGCAGAACTGCGTCACCTTTTCGGGTCAGGCAAGCGTCCAGGCTGTCCTTGGAGACGTCGATGCCCAGGATAAAAGAAGCCTCTTGCTGTTGTATTAGCTTTTCCATATCTTTTGGTATAAATAAGGCAAGCTGCGAATCGAAACCTTTATCATGGGCCTGTAATCCCGAAAATCTATATGACTCCTCGCCTGCAATGAAAGTAAAAGCAGCCAGACTGATTCGGATTGTAGGAATTTCGCCTTGTTGGCGTGTAGTTCACTGGCTGCTCTTCAGGTACAGGTAAAAATTACCTATATACCTGGTATAAGTAAAGTATAGCTATTAGAAAAATGATACAGCACTAATCTAAAGGTTCGGCATTGATTAAATACCTGGTCTGTGCGGTAAGAGGTGCATGCAGGGAAATAATGTCTGATTGGGTGCAGAGGGTATCAACATCGGTATATTTAATTTTAAGGTGAGTAGCAAAGTGATAGTCCGGTGATGGGTCGCTAACCAGAATGCCGCACCCAAAGCCACGCAGAATTGTTGCAACTACTTTACCTATCTTGCCTAATCCAATTATCCCCACAGTTTTGCGGTGCATATCGAACCCTACCAGGCCATCTAAAGAGAAATTAAGTTCCCTGACACGGGTATGTGCCTTTATTAGCTTCCGGTTCAGTGCCAACATAAGGGCCACGCTGTGTTCGGCTACAGCATAGGGGGAGTATTCCATCACACGGGCTATCCGCATTTGTAGCATGGCAGCTGCTTTTAAATCTACGTGGTTGTAACCAGTAGAGCGCAAAGCTAAAAACTGCACCCCTATTTCGGATAGCGCTTCCAGTACTGGCTGGGAGGCATCGTCGCCGACAAAGATAGATACTGCCAGGCACCCCTGAGCCAGAGGAACTGTTGTATCTGAGAGACGGGGCTTTAGGAAGAGAAGCTCATGCTTGGCGTCATTGGCCTGCTCCAGAAAACTTCTCTCGAAAGTATGTGTACTGTACATGGCAACTCTTAGCTTTTCTTATCTATTGTGTTGATTTAGCTTGCGCCATATTAACCTTGCGATCATCCTTGTTTGTAGCCCCTATTGTCCCAGGTAATTCCAAACTATTTTATAAAACTACACCTGTTCTTTTAAGAACCTGGATGATAAGCAGGGAAAGAAAACTGAACCCGAGGCTGATAACCCAGTCCATAATGCTCATAGTATAAATCGATAAAACATCCCTAAGTGGCTGTGTGAAGTACACAGTAGAAACTAACACAATGCATACGGCAAGCGCATACCATACATATTTGTTCTTTACTACTTCACTTTTAAAGAAAGCCACCTGTGCAGAGGACATGTTGAAGACGTGCCACAACTGGGAGAACACCAGCGTGAAGAAAAGGATGTTGTTGCACAGTTGCGGGTTCCATAACTCCGTTTGGTGATACAAATAGTGACTGGCAAACACCGCTCCCAGCACACAGAACGTTATGACGGCTGCATAGGTAAAAATAGCCTTCCACTGCTGATTGTCAATGATAGGTGTATCCGGGTTGCGGGGCTTGTTTTTCATGATCAAATTATTTCCCTCGGTGACACCTAAGGCCAACGCCGGAAGCACATCGGTAACAAGATTGATAAAAAGGATCTGCAGCGGCACCAATGCAAAATGCAGGTTCAAAACAGAGGAAAAAGCAACGACGAACAGCTCGCTGAGGTTACAGGAAAGCAGGTAGGCAACAAACTTCTTAATGTTCTCAAAGATGATTCTGCCTTGTTTGATGGCTACTACAATAGAGGTAAAAGAGTCATCTTTTAGTACCATGTCCGATACTTCCTGCGCCACCTGGGTGCCGCGCAGGCCCATCGCAATGCCGATGTCGGCCTTCTTTATCGCCGGGGCGTCATTGACGCCATCCCCTGTCATTCCCACAATATACTTGTTCTCCTGCAGGAGCGTAATTAAGTCTATCTTCTGTTTGGGCGTGACACGGGCAAAAACCACGGTTTCCAACCACCTTTTTTTATCCTGATTGGTCAGATCGGCAAAATCCTTCATGTCTTTGCCATGCATGATAGGGAGTTCATTGTCGCCTATAAACCCCAGCTTTAAGGCAATGTTTCTTGCTGTGGCCGGGTGGTCCCCGGTTATCATGATGACTTTGATGCCAGCAGACTTACATTCTTCCAGCGCTGCTGATACTTCAAGCCGCGGAGGATCCAAAAGCCCCAGAACCCCTGTAAAAACCAGCCCCTGCGTTAAGCTTTCTTGTAAGGAGGGTGTTTCCTTATAAGCAAAGGCCAGCAGCCGTAAGCCTTCCGAAGCCAACAGCTCGGTCTGGGCGATCCAGGCTGCTTTCTGGCTGTCTGAAAAATCCTGCGGGTCTCCTTCCAGCAGAATCCGGGTGCATTTTTGAAGCAGCTCTTCCACGGCTCCTTTGGCAAACACGATAGAGGTACTCCTATTTTCATGAAGCGTAGCCATTATTTTCGTCTCAGAGGTAAACGCCTCTTCTCTTGTTTTCGGGAACTTCTCTCTTACCTGATGTACATCTTTACCTTCAGTAGTAGAAAACTTCAAAAGACCTACTTCCAGCGGATCCCCCACCTCTCGCAAAACATTGTTTTTCACCTCCAGGTTAGCTGTATTACAAAGAATAGCGGCATCCACAATCTTTTGATAGTTTACTGAGTTTTGGACTTCCTTTGGAACTGCTACAGTCCCGTCAGGGCTGTATATTACTTCCGTTTTACCGGAGGGTATGAGAATGGTGTTAACTGATATTATATTCTGGGTGAGGGTTCCGGTTTTATCGGTGCAGATTACATTGGTACCTCCAAGGGTTTCTACGGCAGCCAGCCTTTTGACAATTACTTTGTGTTTCGCCATCCGGAGCATACCCTGTGCCAGGGCCAGTGTAGCCACGATCGGCAGTCCTTCCGGAATAGCAGCCACCGCCAGCGCAATGGACACCTCGAGCACCTTCACCCATTCAGCGCCCTGCGCCAGACCGGCAAAGAAGATCACTATTACCAGCCCTACGGTTATCCAGATCAGTTTTTTGCTGAGTTGCTCCAGCTTTTTCTCTAAAGGAGTGGCGGCTTGTTCAGCCTGTTGTACCAGTGAAGCTATTTTACCAAGCTCTGTGCCCATGCCGGTTCCCGTCACTAAGGCATACGCGTTTCCCTTGGTTACAAAGGTTCCTTTAAAAAGCATGTTAACCCGCTCAGCCAATGGCACCTCCCCTGCTAACACCGCCTCGTCTTTTGTCACAGGAAGCGACTCTCCGGTTAATGCCGACTCATCCACCTCCAGTTGTGTGGAGCTAAAAATGCGCGCATCAGCCAGAATCATGTCCCCCGCTTCCACATAAAGCACATCGCCTGGCACAACATTTTCGGAAGGAACCTCCTGAAGACTGCTATCACGAATCACCTTGGCTGACAGAGAGACCATATGTTTCAAGGCATTCATGGAGCGATTGGCCTGGAGCTCCATGTAAAAGCTGATCAGTGCATTAATGACGACCACGGCAAGGATAGCCGTTCCATCCAGCCACTCCTTAAAAAAGAAGGACAGTCCGGCAGCAAACAACAGCAGTAACACCATAGGACTTGCGAACTGTTGCAAAAGCATGCTTAGCAGGCTTCTTTGCTTCTCCGACTGGATGGTGTTCTGCCCATGCTGCTGCAGTAATTTGTCGGCCTCTTCACTGGATAGCCCGCACTGTACCTCTGAGTGCATCTCGGCAGCAAGGACAGCAGTGTCTTTTGTGTATGGTGGCTGAACAAGCATATTCCCTTTTTATTTATTTGTCCTAAACTATGTTCTTACAATTAAAAAGCCCCTTTTGTACCTGTCTTGCTTTTGCAGTACTTCACCCTCTTTTGCTGCCCTAGTTTCTGGAGCATGACTATTTTATAAATACCAAAACGGATCTGGGACTAACCGTATAGTGTGAATGTCTTACCTCTCCCTGTTCTTCTTCCATAAAATCTAACGGTGGCTTCAGGCTGGTGTCCACCACGCGGTTCCAAGGGCCTGGCTCCATGAATGTAAACTCATTACTTTCCCAATGGGAATTGATCATCACGTATAAATCCCGGTCTCCCACAGATTTGCCTGAAAGGAAAAAGGCCAGCGTGTGTGAGGAGGCCCCAAAATCTACCCCTCCGTTTGCGCCATACCACTTTACATCGGCACGCCAGAAGCGGCTGCGCGCCAGACTTGGATGAGCCTTACGAAAGGCAATAGCTTTTTTAACAAATGCAAAGTGCTCTTGCATGTGCTCCAGGCGACTCCAGTCCAGCCAAGTTGTCTGGTTATCCTGATTATAAGGGTTATTGTTGCCCCCCTGCGTTTGCAGAAACTCATCACCCGCCACAAACATGGGGGTCCCATTCGACAGCATGAGTAGGATGAACAGGTTCTTTGCCTGTCTTTTGCGCAGCTCCAGCACCTCCTCCGGCACATCCTGATTTCCTTCCCAGCCGCAGTTCCAGCTATAGTTCGCGAAAGTGCCGTCCATGTTATTATGGCCATTCGCTGTGTTATGCTTTTCATTATAAGAAACGAGGTCATAAAGCGTAAAGCCATCATGGGAAGTGATGTAGTTGACGCTTTGGTAGGGATGGTAGGCGTGGAGGAGATCATCGGGAAAAAGATGATCACTTCCATAAAGGCGATGCATCAGGGCACCCACCATACTTGGGTCTCCTTTTATAAACCGGCGCACATCATCTCTGAAACCACTGTTCCACTGTAGCCAGGTACTTCCCGGGAAGTCGCGGCCCAATTGGTAGAGGCCCTGTGCATCCCATGGTTCGGCGATCAGCCGGGTATGGGCCAAATCAGGGTCGGTAGCAATATCGGAGAAGATGGGCGCTGCGCCGACAGATCCGTCAGACCGGCGGGTGAAGACAGAGGCCAGGTCAAAGCGGAAGCCGTCCACATGCATTTCCTTTACCCAATACCGCAGGCTGTCCATGATCATCCGCTGTACGGCGGGGTGGTCAGTCCGGAGCGTGTTGCCGGTGCCGCTGAAGTTGAAGAACGGATCCATGGGGTCGTTCCGCACCAGGTAATAGGTAGAGGTGTCTATCCCTTTGAGGTGATAGGTCGGTCCACTTGTGCCTTCCTCCGTGGTATGATTGAACACGACATCCAGGATGACTTCAATCCCGGCTTTATGCAATTCCCGCACCATCGTTTTGAACTCGGCAGTGGCACCGGATGGCACCTGTTCTGCTGCGTAGCTTCTATGCGGGGAAAAGAAGTTAAGCGGCATATAGCCCCAGTAGTCTCCGGCGTGTGGGTCATATTGGTGCACCGGCAGCAGCTCGACAGCTGTTATACCCAACTCCTTCAGGTAAGGGATCTTCTCCACCACGCCTCTGAAAGTGCCACGGTCTTCCTTGCTCATGACTGCATTGGGGTTGCGGGTAAAACCCCGCACATGCATCTCATATATGATCAGGTCGTGCTCATGCGGCACGACATGGTCTTCCTGCCAGGGAAAGCCGCTATGGTCAGGTACAATATATCCCAATGGTGCCTTGCCGATATTCGAACCCGGGCGACTTGCGGCGCTTCGGCTAAAATCAGGCGGGAAGAAAACCTCCCTGGCGTAAGGGTCAAGCAAGAGCTTTTGCGGGTCAATTCTGCAAAGTAAGCACCGCCTGTCAGAACAGCATCGAACCTGATAGGCATAGAACCTGGCACCGGCCAACTCGGAACGCTTGAGCCGACAGTGCCACACACGTTGGGACTTATGCTTGCTTGGGTCAAGTTCAAAAGTCACAACTGGCTTCTCATACTCCTCGTCCAAAAACAAGAGGAGCTTGACATCAGTAGCGTTTTTTGAATATAGTGCAAAGTTGTATGCATCCTCCCCGGGCACAAACACTACCCCTAAGGGGTAAGAAGAACCTTCTGTAGCATACCATGACTCCATCTGTACCAAAAGTTTACTGGTATTTGATCAACTATTCCCGCATAATCTGCCGACAAAGCTCAAAGCACCTATTTAAGATACTTACATCTTCATGCCGCCCATACCGGTACCGCTCTTCAGCACCTGGGCACCCTGAAGGGCATAGGCGCCGGTAGCCACCACCACTTCGCCCTCTTCTATACCCTTGAGCACTTCCACTTCCTGTTTGTTCTGTATACCTGTATCTATGGCCCTGTTCTCGTACATGCCGTCAGCTGTTTTTACCCAAGCCGTTGTCATGCTCCCAATTAAAATGGCGGATTTGGGTATGACAAGGCCACGTTTCTCATTCCTGCGCACGCTTAGGTATGCCATCATGCCCGGCTTGATTTTATTTCCTTGATTCTTAATCATGAAGCGCACCAGGCTGATTTTCTGCCCGGGTTCCACCGTCGGGTTATCAAATACCGGAACCGCTGTATATGTCTCATCCGGGAAAGCCTCAAACGTAACCAGAACGGAGGGCTGCTTACTTAGCCAGTGCAGTTCGCTGGTGTACATTTGTGATTCAACCCATAAAGCCGAGACATCCGCAATCCGAAACAAAGGTGCCCCCGTATCCACATACTGGCCCTGGCTGACCGGCAATTCGGTCAGATAGCCGGATGTAGGGCTATAAAAGGTGACGAGTGATGAGGCTTCTCCGCTTTTCTCTATTTCCCGCACCTGCGCCGCTGTCAGCCCATATAGCAGCAAGCGCTGACGCGCACCTTCCACCAGTTGGTTCATCACCTCCTGCGTAGCGCCGAACTTTTCTTGCTGCTGCAAGGCATTTAGCAGCTCTTTTTCAAGCGAAAGCAGCTCTTCACTATACAAGGCGTACAGCGGCTGCCCCTGCCTTACCGGCTCCAATGGGTTGCGCACGAACAACCGATCAATTCGGCCCCGTACGCGTGAGGTGACTACGACTACCTTTCTTTCATCAAAGGCCGTTCTGCCCACCAGCGTCGTTGTTTCACTTATCGGTTTAATCCGCGCCGTGTCAAGGGTGATGTTAGCATACAGTTCCTCTCGTTTATTCAGTGTAATCATATCCATGTTCCCGGCAGAGCTGCTGGCTTCATGTGCCGCATGTGGCTCTTTGTCGCCAGAGCAGGAAACAAGTAGCACTATCCCCGGAAGAAGTACCCACCTGCCTAGTGTTGTATATTTCAATTCCCTACTCATTTTACTTGGCTTAAATACTGTATGATGGTTTCACTGTCAACCAGGTAAGCGGCGTCCCGGGCTATCCAGTCATTTGCCTTCAAACCTTTGGTTATCTCAACCATCTCCTTGTCACGGTGCCCGACACGGACAGCCCTTGCCTGAAAAATGCTACTCCCACTCTCTGTCACTCCTGTCCTTACCCACACGATGGCTGTTCTGCCCACGTAATAAACACTGGAGGCCGGCACCACAGGCGACGTCCTCTGAGCATAGGCTTTTGCCGTGAGCAAAGAGTTCTGCTTCAGCTGGCGGTTGGGATTAGGCAGGTACAGGCGCACCTGCGTAAATTTTTGTCCGCTGGAGTACACCGGCTCCACCATGCCGATAACCGCACGAAGGGGCCTCTCCGGGAACAGCTCGCTTGTAACCACGGTCTCCCGCCCCGGTTCAAGGACTGCCCCTGCTTCGCTGGTGAAAGCGACGACGCCCCAGGCTTCCAGGAAGTCGTTTACCCAAAATACCGTCTGGTCTTTGCTCACATACATGCCCTCCCTAATGCTATTATCGGGTAAAACAGAGCCAGAAATGCTGGTGGAGCGACCGGCTGCAGCCATTCCACCCATACTCCCGCTTTCTGTACCGGCTCCGGTGCCCATACCACCCCCGGAGCCGGAGGGGCTAAACAACACGTATCCTTCGTAGGGACTGTAAACGGAAATAGTAAAAGGTGCCCGGCCACTGCGGGTAAACTGATTTATCTGAGCCTCTGTCAATCCCAGGAGCCTCAGTTTTTGCCTTGCCTTGTCAAGTAGCACCGGATCCTTGCTTTGGCGGCTGACAAATAAAAACTCCTCTACAAACGTGTTCAGTTCCGGGCTGTAGAGTTCCATCAGCTTCTCTCCTTTCCGTACATACTGGTAGTTATACTTTGTATAAAGCTTCTCGATGCGACCTCCGACACGCACTGCAATCTTTCGGCTGCGCCGCTGGTCAAAATCAACATAGCCATTACCGGAAAAGCTGTATTGCATGCTGCTGTCGCCTGCCTGCACCACTGCCTGCCTGGAAATAACCGTTTGATTGGCAGGCAAGGTACTCCAGAAGGCTTCATCCGTGCTGTCTGACGGCTGCTGCTTGCCCGGCATCTGCCGATGGCCTTCATGATCCGCCTCACGGGGCATCTCCATGCCGGCTCCATTATGAGATGTGTCACCCGGGTTTCCCTGTTGTGCTTCGTCGCCGGCCCCTGAGCGACAGGCCACCGCTGCCAGCAACAGGAAAGCCATAATGACTGTCGCCGAGCACCGTTTCGTTCCTAACTGGATACTTTTTCTCATGGCCTTAGTTGATTTCCCGTTGGTATTCGTACTCAGCCTGCAGGTTGAACACCTGCCCCAGCTTATCGATGCGTTCCAGTTCTTTCATCAGCAGCATGTTCCAGGCATCCAGCAGCACAAAGAAGTTTCCGGTGTTCTGTCGGTAGGCCAGCAGATTACTTTCCAGGTTGTTGCGGTAGGCCGGCAGAATGCTCGTGTCGTAGTTCTGCAACTGGCGGCTTTCGTAAACAAGCATGGTGATCCGCTCCCGGATCATTTGGTTGGCCATCAGTTGCATGGTTGCTTTTTCATTCTCCATAGCCTGTATCTCGAACTCCATCGAACGTACTTCAGACTTGTACATCCGGGATGACCAGGGGACAATAGGGACTGTGACCATGCCCATTATGGAAAATGTGTTTGGCATTTCCTTCATCTGGCTGTGATTGAACTGAATACCAAAATCTGGCTTGGCGCCGGTAGCCATCAAACGCTGATTGCTGCGCATGGACTGGATACGACTCTCAACTGCCAGAATATCGCTGCGCTTCAGGAAAGACGAATCGGCCAATAACGCATAATCGCTATGGTAATCGGTTGGCTGTAAGACAGAATCGATTAGAAAAGGGGTGCTTACCTCCCGGCTCATCAGCGTGTTGAGGCCTATTCTGCTCTCGGCCACCTGCGACCGTAGCATGGTCTCCATATTGTTCAGTTCGCTCAATAGGGCTTCTGCCTTGAACACCGTGGGCAGGTCAGCCTGATTATAGACGTACCGGTCCTTTGCTGTTGTAATCAGCATCCTCAGCAGGTCGCCGTACCCGCTTATCACTTCCATTTTCTTTTCTGCCGTGTAGCGGCGGTAGTAGTAAACACGCGCCGTGTAGTGCAGCACATTCTTCGCCCACATTTCTTCTTGCCGCAAAATATTCTCCTGCGAGAGGATGTAGCTTTTCCGGGCATTGAGCTTAGCCGGGTTGGGGATCATCTGCTGCACTGATACCATATATCCCGCCAGGTTAACCGGCATGGTCTCCACCATCTCTTTCCGGTACGGAAACTGGTCCAGGGCCAGCGAAACAGTGGGCGGCATCCAGCTTTTTGCCCCCTCGGCCAGGGCCCTGACGCTTCTTATCCTGTTCTCGTAGTGTCGCAACTGTGGGTAGGTTTCATCAATATGCTCAAATATTCGCGGCAAGGAAAGACGCACCGTATCCTGCGCCCGAAGGGAGACAACGGCAACCAAAAGACCGATTAACAACAGGCTTATCCTTTTCATGCTCGTCTCTTTTGCTATTCCTTAATTTCCAGCACGGACAATGCCCCATGCTTCTTCAGTTCCCACTCCATAAGAAGATTGTATATGACCGGCAGCAGGATCAGGACAAACAACGTAGCCGACATCAACCCAAACACGAAGGGGATGGCAATGGGCTTCATGACATCGCTACCCGTACCGGTGCTGGCCAGTACCGGTATCAGTCCGAGAATATTAGCCAGCACGGTCATCAACAGCGGCCGTACCCGTTGGGTGGCGCCAACTAAAATAGCTTCTTTAAGTATGGGGAAGCTGATGTTTTGCCGGCCATTGCCCCTTTCTGCCACCAGCTTCCGGATGGTGTCGTTCAGGTAGGCAATCATCAGCACGCCTGTCTCCACAGCCACGCCAAACAGGGCGATAAAGCCCACCGCCACCGCCACAGAGAAGTTTACATTGTAGAAATAAAGTGAGTATACCCCGCCGATTAGCGCTACCGGCACGCTGAGGAGCACCACCAGCACCCATTTAAAAGAGTGGAAGGTAATATAAAGTATAAACGCAATGATCAGCAGCACGATGGGAATGATGATACTGAGGCGCTGCTGTGCCCGCACCTGGTTTTCATACTGGCCGCTCCACTCCACTAAATACCCCTGGGGCATCTTTTCAAAGGCTTCATCTATTCTTTCCTTTGCCTCGTTCACCACGCTGCCCATATCCCTGCCCCGCACGTTGAAGAGCACCGTTCCCCTGAGCATGGCATTCTCGGAGTTGATCATGGGCGGTCCTTCCGAAACCTTGATGTCGGCCACGGCAGAGAGCGGCACTACCCCATAGGCCATGGTTTGTACCGGAATTCTTCTGATCTCGTCCATATCGTTGCGGTACTCCTGCGCCAGCCGCAGGCTTACGCTGAAACGCTCCCTCCCTTCCACGGTGGTAGTGAGTACCATGCCGCCCAGTGCGCTTTCAATGACCATGTTCACGTCATCTATATTCAACCCATAGCGGGCAATGTCAGGGCGCCGTATCTGTATGTCCAGGTATTTCCCGCCGGTAAGCTGTTCCACGTACAGGTCTTCCAGGCCTTCTATACCTTTGATCGTGTTCTCCACCTGTCTGGAAATGGCATATATGCTGTCCAGGTCACTGCCATATATTTTAATGCCTACATCAGTCCGAATACCGGTTGACAACATGTTTACCCTGTTGATGATGGGCTGGGTCCAGCCTATCACCACTCCGGGTATCTGGATCTTCTCGTTCATCTCCCGGATCAGCATGTCCTTGCTAAGGCCATCCCGCCACTGCTTCTTTGGCTTCAGTACAATAATGGTTTCAATCATGCTGATGGGGGCGTTGTCAGTAGCCGTGTAGGCGCGACCGGCCTTGCCCAGCACGTTCTCTACTTCCGGAAAGCCTTTGATGATCTTGTCCTGCAGTTGCATGATGCGCTTCGCTTCCGAATTAGAAACATCCGGCAACGTAACTGGCATCAGCAACAGAGAGCCTTCATCCAAGGGTGGCATAAACTCCGTGCCGAGGTTGATAACAAAGGGGACACTGCCTAACAATAAGACGACGCAAGCAGCCAGCACACTTTTGCGCCACTCCAGGCAAAAGCGGGCAACAGGCCCGTACAACCTGACAAAGAAATTGGAAACAGGGTTACGGCTCTCCGGTATGAGCTTACCCTTCACCAGCATCCTTGTAAGCATGGGGGCTACCGTGATGGCCAGCATGGCAGCGCCAATAAGCGAAAATGTCTTGGTAAGCACCAGGGGCGAAAACAGCTTCCTTTCCTGGCCTGTCAGGAAAAGTATAGGCGCAAAGGATATGATCATGATCAGGACCGAGAAGAAAACAGACCGGCCCAGTGTACGGGAAGAGTTTTCGATAATGGATACGCGCTCCTCTTCCGGTATCTCGTTTGTGTGTCCGATACGCTCTTTTCCCGGGTTTTCTTTAGATCCTGCCATACTACCCGCCTGTTTCATTGGTTAAAACCCTTTTGGTAAGGGACCGGTAGGCATTCTCTGCCATCACAATAGCGGGGTCCACCACATCCCCGATAGCCAGGGCAATGCCCCCCAGCGACATGATGTTGGAGGTAACCCCGAACAGCCGCATCAGGATAAAGCCGATAAGCACTGAGAGCAGAATACAGGCGATTGCCACCAGGCCAGTACGGAAACTGAACAAGAATAAAATCACGACAGTGCACACGATCAGGATCATTTGCCAAAGTGCTTCTGTCAGGGTATTGATGGAGGCCAGGATAAGGTCGCTGCGGTCGTAGGCAGTCTTGAACTTGACACCTGCCGGCAGCCCTTTCGCCACGTCCTCCATTTTAACCTTAGTCCGCTCAATTACATCCCGGGCGTTCTCTCCGAAGCGCATGACCACAATGCCCCCGACCACCTCGCCTTCCCCGTTCTCCTCGGTAATGCCCAGCCGCAGATCGGAGCTCATCTGCACATCGGCTATGTCACTTAGGCGGACAGGAATAGACTTATAGGTGCCAATGGATATCTCCTTTATGTCTTCCAGGCTGGAGATGTAGCCCAGCCCCCTGACAAGGTAGCTGGTGGCGTTCATTTCAAAAAGGCTGCCGCCTACATCACGGTTGTTGGCAGCAACCGCCCGGGTAACATCCATCAAAGGCACATCGTAGTACACCAGCTTATGCGGATCAATCGTTACTTGGTACTGTTTCTGAAAGCCCCCGAAGGAGGCCACCTCGCTCACGCCCTCCACGTTCTGCAGCGCGAACTTCACGTACCAGTCTTGAAGGGCCCGCAACTCTCCCAGGTTATACCCGTCACCCTCCAGCGTGTACCAGAACACATGCCCCAGGCCGGTCCCGTCCGGACCCAGGCTTGGTGTGACCCCCTGCGGCAGGAAGCGTTGCGCATAGTTGAGGCGCTCCAGTACACGGGTGCGGGCCCAATACACATCCACATCATCCTGAAACACCACGTAAATGAAACTCATGCCGAACATAGAGGCGGCACGAATGGATTTGATTTTCGGGATTCCCTGCAGGTTGGAAACCAACGGATAGGTGATCTGGTCTTCCATTATCTTGGGATTCCGACCCATATACTCTGTGTAGATGATCACCTGATTTTCGGAAAGGTCGGGCAAGGCGTCTATCGGGGTTTCTTTAATTGAATAAAACCCGCCTACTACTACCAGTACAATGCCGAGCCAGACAAAGAAACGGTTGCGGATGGACCAGGAGACAATGTTCTCTATCATAATTTCATGTTAATACTCTAATCTGATAGAAGGTTCACAAAGAGGTCTTACAACGCCAACATGTAAGCATATGGCAGGATGGATAAACCATTATTACAAAGCTATACTAACCATATCACCAAAAAAATAACAGATAATACTATATAATATGACCTTTATCATCTTTTCAGGAAGGCACTACGATGAATAAGCCTTAAACAATTCCTATCTGACGTTACGCAAGGGTGCCGCTATTTCTTGCTAATACTCTTCCGAAGCAACTGGGCATTGGCCGCTACGATAATCGTGCTTAGGCTCATGAAGATAGCACCTACAGCAGGGCCAAGCACAAAGCCATTAGTATACAGTACTCCTGCCGCCAATGGAATGGCAAAAGCATTGTAACCAGTAGCCCAGATCAGGTTCTGGATCATTTTGCGGTAAGTGGCCTTGCCGAAGAGGATGAGCGAGGCGATGTCCTGCGGGTTGCTGTTGACCAGGATGATGTCGGCCGTCTCGGCGGCCACGTCGGTGCCGGACCCGACGGCGATCCCCACGTCTGCCTGCGCCAGGGCAGGGGCGTCATTGACACCATCCCCCGTCATGGCCACAAACTCGCCTTTGCCCTGCAGTTCTTTGACGATCTCCACTTTTTGGTGAGGCAGCACCTCTGCATAATACCCGTCCAATCCCAGTTCTTTGGCTACTGCCCTGGCCACTACCTCGTTGTCTCCGGTGGCCATAAGTACTTTGATGTTGTTTTCTTTAAAGGTTGCGATAGCCCCTTTGCTTTCCGGACGGACAGCATCTGCCAGTGCGATGTAGCCTGCCAGCGCATTGTTGAGGATAACAAACACAACTGTCTCCGCCTCACTGGAAAAAGCCTCCTCAGGTATGCTCATACCACTGTCCCTCAGATACCCTGGGCTGACCACTTTAACGGCCTGCCCGTTCACCTGCGCCTCTACCCCTTTTCCGGTGATGGCGTTGAACTTCTCCACTTTGGGAACAGCGATTTGCAACTCTTTAACCTTATTCATGATCCCCACCGCAATAGGATGCTCTGAAGTTTGCTCCAAGGCACTGGCAATTTGCAGCATTTCTTCCTTTGAAAGGTCTTGCAATAAACTTTCGTAACGGGTAACGCCGAACTCTCCGGTAGTTAGTGTGCCTGTCTTGTCAAAAAGCAGGGTTGTGATCTTACGCGACTCCTCGAAAGCGGTGCGGTTGCGTATGAGCAGACCGTTCTGGGCAGAGACAGCCGTAGAGATAGCCACGACTAAAGGTATAGCCAAACCCAGCGCGTGAGGGCAGGCAATGACCATCACGGTGACCATGCGCTCCAGGGCAAAGACAAACTCATAGCCTAAAAGCAGCCAGACGGCCAAGGTGCCAAAGCCAACGAAAAGGGCAATGTAGGTCAGCCACTTGGCGGCCCGGTCAGAAAGGTTCTGCATTTTAGATTTTGACTTCTGCGCTTCTTCTACCAAGGTAATGACCTTGCTAAGATAGCTGTCTTTCCCGGTGTGCAGTACCTTTACCTTCATAGACCCATTACCACTGATAGAGCCTCCAATTACTTTGTCATTCACTTCTTTCTTCACCGGTTTGGATTCGCCGGTAAGCATGGATTCATTCAAATAACTGGATCCTTCTACTATCAGCCCGTCGGCTGGCACCTTTTCTCCGGGTTTGATGAGAATGACATCATTGGGTTGCAAGGATTCCAGCTTGACATCTTCTACCTTGTCGCCAACTATACGATGTGCTTCGGAAGGCATCATGCTTACCAACAATTGTAAAGCCTTGGAAGCGCCCAGTACGGATTTCATTTCCATCCAGTGCCCCAGCAGCATGATCACGATCAGGGTGGCCAGTTCCCAGAAA